>NZ_CM001555.1:1453098-2053098 GCF_000275865.1 Methanofollis liminatans DSM 4140
CGCATGTCCAGGGGCAATCGTATGCGGGGGTCCGGGGTGCAACCCCCGGGCAGAGGCGAACTTCGCTATTCGTTCTATCGTCTCTTCGCATTGAGTACGTGAGAGTTCTTGATAACCGAGCAGCCCTTGCCGGGGGGCCTGCAGCCCCATAGGCCTGCGATAGGGGCAGGGACGGGAAAGCCACTACGAAATGCATATCCATCATTTTCATCGACAGATGCTCCGCCCTCCTGCTCCCTCATGTCCCGGGCAATTGCCCTCAGCGCGAAGATGAATGAATCACGCTCGCATCCAGAAAAGAGGTGATTCTAAAAGATCCAAAAAAAGATATCGGTATATCCCGGAACAACTCACTCGCTTCTGCCCTGGGCCGGGGTCATGTCCACCGGGAAGCCCCGGATCGTCTTGCCCTTCATGCCTTCGAGCACCTGCACCGCCATATTCTCCGGGATATCGACAAAGGAGCAGGTCTCTCTGATGTTGATCGCCCCGATCGCACGTCCCGGTATCCCGGTCTCGCCGGCGACCGCTCCGACAATGTCTTTGGGCCTTATCTGCTGTTTCCTGCCGATGTCGATATAGAACCTGACCATGCCGGGCTCAGCGCCGGTGTCCCCCATCTGGATCGCCGGGACGCGTTCTGGTTCGGCGCCGGTATCGAGTTGGAGCTTCAGGAGTGCGGCGGCGATATCGAGGGAGGTGTACTCCTCCACCATCAGGCGCTCGGCAGCCTCGATATAGCGTTCAAGCCCGCCCTCTTCGATGGTCTGCTTCACCTTCTTGGCAAGGTTCTTCGTCTTTGTCTCGGCCACGTCGTCCGCCGTCGGGAGAGGAATGCGACCGATGGTGATCTTTGCGTATTTCTGGATCGTCCGGAGTTTGTAGATCTCTTTCGGCCCGACAAAGGTGACGGCCCTGCCTGACCTGCCGGCCCGCGCCGTCCTGCCGATGCGGTGGACATAATATTCCACGTCCTGCGGGACATCGTAGTTGATCACCGTGTCCACGTCATCCACATCGATCCCCCGTGCCGCCACGTCGGTGGCGATGAGGACGTCGATGTTCCCGCTCCTGAACTTCGCCATCACGCGGTCCCGCTGGACCTGTTTCATGTCGCCGTGCAGCCCCTCGGCAAAGTAGCCGCGCGCCTGGAGCTGCGAGGTCACCTCATCGACCGCCATCTTCGTGTTGCAGAAGACCAGCGCGAGGGCAGGATCGTAGATATCGAGAATCCTGGAGAGGATCTCGAGTTTGTCGCCCCTGCGCACCTCGAGGTACGACTGTTCGATCTGCGGGACGGTCAGCTGCTTGTGCGGTACCTTGATAAAGACCGGATTCTTCTGGAACCGTCCGGAAATTTCGAGGATCGGTTTTGGAAGAGTTGCAGAGAAGAGGACGGTCTGGCGGCCGGCCGGCGTATCGCTGAGGATCTTCTCGATGTCCTCGAGAAAACCCATGTCCAGCATCTGATCGGCCTCGTCCAGGATCACCATCCGCACATCTGAGAGCGAGAGCGTGCCCCGGTCGAGGTGATCGAGCACCCGCCCAGGCGTGCCGACGACGATCTGGACGCCCTGCCTGAGAGCCCTGAACTGGCGCTCAATGGGCTGACCGCCATAGACCGGCAGGACAGAGATTCTTCCCCGATATTTTCCCAGGCGGCCGAACTCCTCTGCCGTCTGGATGGCAAGTTCCCGGGTCGGCGAGAGCACGATCACCTGGGTACTGTGAGAATTGGGGTCCACCACTTCGATTGCCGGAATGCCGAATGCAGCCGTCTTTCCGGTGCCGGTCTGGGCCTGTCCGGTGATGTCCTGACCCTTGAGGATCGGTGGGATGGCAAGTACCTGGATGGGCGTAGGCTCCTCAAAACCCATGTCCTCGATGGCCCGGAGTATTTCCGGGGATATAGGAAAATCTGAAAATAGTGCTGGAGATTCCATTCTTATAGTATTGGTCCTCCACCTTCTTTAGCCATTGGATCGATCCAGTCTTGAAGGATAGGGTCCGGGTGTCGGAGAGGGGAGGAAAAACCGGGTACGCGCTTATCCTTCACCGAGGTCGGCCCTTATCTTTTCGATCTCACCGGGAAGGGCATCCATCTCCATAACTGCCGTCCCGAAACAGGGTCTTGTGAAGGGAAAGAGGATCTTCTGTTTCCGGTTCATCACACCCACCACCATCGGCGGTTTGCCGAGAACGACGACGTCGCGGATCGCATAGTCCGGCGGCATCTCGTAGTTCTCCTTTGCACGGGCGCGGATGTACTCGTTCGCCTCTGCCGGCGGGATGTCCTTGACAAGTGTTCGGGCAGGGATCCTCTTGATACAGTGTGGTTTACCCATATCAGCCATGCGCGTATCTCCGTACTGTGATCATCTGTGGGAAGGCCGGAATATAAACGCTCTCCCTGCTGAGAGCATCAGCCAGAACAGAGGGAGACGGGAAAAAAGTTTACCTGGGCTGGATAAAGCCGCCGGTCAGGGTGGCGTCGAGCACCCGGTGATCGGTCTTGTGCGTGGCGAGGCTGACCACCACCATCGCAACCGCCGAGAGAATGACCGCATACAGGCTGAAGTGGACCGGGAACTTCTCGACCAGGTAATACCAGTAGCCAAGACTCCCACCCGCCACAAGGCCGATGACCATCGATGCGATGGCACCCTGACGCGTCGCCCCACGCCAGTAGAGGCCGGCGATCAGGGGGACGGCGAAGGTGGAGAGCATGATCCCGATCGCCGACCACATCAGCCATGCGAGCATCTGGGGCGGGTTGAGGGCCAGAAGGAGCGTGCCGCCCGCCGCCAGCACCACCGAGACCCGGGACACGAGCAGGATCTCCCGGTCGCTCGCCTCCGGCCTGAAGATGTTCTTCCAGATATCCCAGGAGAACATCGTTCCCACGGTGAGCATCAGGCGGTCGGTCGTCGACATCACGGCGGCGAGCACGATCACCGCGAAGAACGACCAGACCCAGAGGTTCGGGATCGCATACTGGATCCCGGAGACGAAGATGTAGTCCTGGGCGTTCGGGACGCTCGGGAGGACGATCTGCCCCTCCTCGACAAGGGCGCGGCCGGCAAACCCGGCGAACTTCACCAGGAGCATGATCACGGCGTAGGCGGCGAAGGCGATGAGCGGCGACCACTTGAAGTAGCGTTCCTCCTTTGCGGCAAGGACGTTGTTGATCACGTGGGGGGCGCAGGCAAGCCCGACGGTGAGCATCAGCCCGAACGAGACGAGGAACCAGGGGGTGTAGGCGTTCCCTGATATGAGGTAGGGCTGGACCAGCGTCGGGTTGACCCCGGCCATCACCTCGTTGACATGCGAGAGGCCGCCGGCTTTCATGATGAGGACCGGGGCGATGGCGATCACGCCGACGATCAGGAGACCGCCCTGGATCACGGTGGTCCATGAAACGGCGTAGAGCCCGCCGACGACGGTGTAGGCGGTGATGATAAACCCTGCCAGGAGGAGCGCCTGCCAGTGGGGCACCTCGAAGAGCCAGACGAGGACGATGGAGATCGCCGTGTACTGCCCGATCAGGTAGATCAGGGAGACGATGATCCCGGCGAGGGCGGCGAGGCCGCGCATCGTCCTGGGGCTCTCGAAGCGGTTTGCAAGGTAGTCCTCGACGGTCATGTAGTCGTTCTTCTTGCTGATCCGGTGGAGCTTCACGCCGAAGACGATGATACAGAAGGAGGCCGCAAGGGGCACGAAGAGCTGCTCCCAGATCGTCGGCCACCCGCTCGTGAACCCAAGGCCGCTGACCCCGAGAAGCGTCATGCCCGAGCAGATCGAGGAGATCATCAGGATGGTGAAGACCCAGAAGCCAAGGGAGCGGCCGGCAACGATGTAGTCCTCGGTGTTATGGATCTTGCGGGACGCCCAGGCGCCCACAACGACCAGCACAAGAAGATAGAGGGCGACAATGCCGGCGGTTACCGGCTCGATCATGCACGGTCCTCTTTAAACGTCATGGCCCACGCAAAGAGGACAGCAGTAGCTCCAAGGAAAGCGGTTCCGACGATGGCGAACGTCTCAAAGGGAAGTCCGATCAGCATAGTGTGTCAATATGTGTCACGCTAACATATAACATGATCGGTCGCCGCAGCGGACGGTGAAAAGCCGCACCGTGAAGCGTGAGATAACGCCCGGATATCTGGAGAAAAAAAGGTGTGAGATTATTTCTGGGCCTTCGCACCTTTCGAGCCGCGCAGGAGGGCGATCTTGCCCGTCCGCACAAACTCCTTGATGCCGTACTGGCGCAGCAGCGTCTCGAGGGCATCGATCTTCTCGGTGTCGCCGGTCACCTCGAGGATGACGCTTCGCGTCCCGACGTCGATGATCTGGGCGCGGAAGATGCTCGCGATCTGCATCACCTCGGCGCGGGAGTCGCCGGCATCGGCCGCGACCTTGATGAGGGCGAGTTCCCGGTCCACCGTGCTCCGCTCGGTGATGTCGGAGACCTTGATCACGTCGATGAGCTTGTTCAGCTGTTTTTTGACCTGCTCCACCTCGGCATCGTCCCCGAGGACGACGATGGTCATCCGGCTCATGCCGGGCTCCTCGCAGGTGCCGACGGTCAGGCTCTCGATGTTGAAGCCGCGCCTGGAGAAGAGGCCGGCCACGCGCGAGAGGACGCCGGCCTTGTTCTCGACGAGCACCTGCAGGGTGTGCGCCTTCATCTCTGCCGCCTCCCGATCATCTCGTTGATCGCAGCCCCCGCCGGCACCATCGGGAAGACATTTGCCTCACGCTCGATCCTGAAGTCGAGCACGAAGGGGCCGTCGCTCTCGAACGCCGCCGTCAGGGCGGCGCGGACGTCCGCCTTCTCCTCGACCCGCATGCCGTCGACGCCGTAGGCGCGGGCGATGCCCACGAAGTCAACCGGCGGAAGTTCGGTGTAGGAATACCGGCGGTCGTAGAAGAGCTCCTGCCACTGCCGCACCATCCCGAGGTACATGTTGTTGAGGATGACGACCTTCACCGGGATGTGGTACTGGGCGACGGTGCCGAGTTCCTGGATGTTCATCTGGAAACTCCCGTCGCCGGCGACATCGACGACCGTCTCGTCCGGTCGTGCGAAGTGGGCGCCGATCGCCGCGGGGAAGCCGTAGCCCATCGTCCCGAGGCCGCCCGAGGAGATCCAGGTGCGGGGCCGCCTGAAGCAGTAGTGCTGGGCCGCCCACATCTGGTTCTGGCCGACCTCGGTGACGATGATCCCGTTCTCGCCCAGGAGATCGCTCATCTCCGCAAGGATGTAGGCCGGGCCGAGGGCATCGGACTCTGCTCCCCCGGCCGCGGCCTCCTTCCAGCGGTGGATGCGGTCGAGCCAGCCGTCCCGGCCCTCCTTTTTCGCAAGGCGGTGGAGGATCCGCTGCAAAACGGACTTCGCGTCCCCGACGATCGGGACGTCGACCGGCTTGTTCTTACCGATCTCGGCCGGGTCGATGTCGATGTGGATCACCCGGGCGTTCGGGGCGAAGGCCTCGATCTTCCCGGTCACCCGGTCGTCGAACCGGACGCCGACGGCGATGAGCAGGTCGCACTCGGTGACGGCGTAGTTCGCCGCCTCGGTGCCGTGCATCCCGATCATCCCGAGGCTTAAGGGGTGGTCGCATGGGATAGCGCCAAGCCCCATCAGGGTGGTGGTGATCGGGATGAGCATCAGCTCTGCAAGCCTCGCCACCTCCTCGGACGCCCCGGCGGCGATCACCCCGCCGCCGACGTAGAGGACGGGGCGGGCGGCCTCGGCGATCAGGCCGACCGCTTTTTCGATCTGGAGGGTGTGGCCCTCGTAGGTGGGCTGGTAGCCCCGGAGCCGGGCAGTGCCGACCGGGGGGACCTCCTCGAGCTGGGTGGTCATCACGTCCTTCGGGATGTCGATGAGCACCGGACCCTGCCTGCCGGTGCCGGCGATGTAGAAGGCGTCCCTCACCACCTGCGGGAGGTCTGCCGCATGCTTGACCAGGTAGTTGTGCTTGGTGATCGGCATCGTGATCCCGGTGATGTCGGACTCCTGGAAGGCGTCGTTGCCGAGCATGGAGGTCGGCACCTGCCCGGTGATCGCCACCATCGGGACCGAGTCCATATAGGCGGTGGCGATGCCGGTGACCAGGTTGCAGGCGCCAGGGCCTGAGGTGGCGAGGCATACCCCTACGCGCCCGGATGCCCGTGCATACCCGTCGGCGGCATGGGCAGCGGCCTGCTCATGCCGTACAAGAATATGCCGGATCTCTGAGTCGTAGAGTTCGTCGTAGATCGGCAGGACCGAGCCGCCGGGGTAGCCGAAGATCGTCTCCGCTCCCTCGCGCTGCAGGCCCTCTAAGAGTATTCTGGCTCCTGTTTTCATCCTCGTTCCTCAAGCAATCTGTTCATTCCCGAGACCATCGCCTCGACGCTCCCCATGATGATGTCGGTCCGTGCCCCGCGGGAGGTGAGCATCCGCCCATCCTTGCTCAGGCAGACCGTGACATCGACAAGGGCGTCGGTGCCGCCGGTGATGGCGTCGACCTGGTAGTCTTCGAGGCGTATGTCCCCGGCGCCGGCGACCGCACGGCGCAGGGCCTCGATCGCGGCGTCCACCGGCCCGTTGCCGGTGGCTGCGCAGGTGACCTCGCCGCCGTTGACGGTGAGCGTGACCGAAGCCGTCGGAATGACATTGCTTCCTGATACGACGGTCACCTGCTTTAATGTGATCACCGGCTCGCGCACCAGGTCGAGCACGCTGTCGGCGACGGCCATGAGGTCGGCGTCGGTGACCCGTCGCCCCTCGTCGCCGATCGCCTTGACCCGGGCGACGATCTCGGCGATCTGGCCCTCGTCGCAGACGTAGCCGAGCTCATGCAGGGCGGCCTGCACCGAAGCGGTACCCGAGTGCTTGCCGAGCAGGATCCGGCGCGTCCTGCCCACCTGTTCGGGCCGGATCGGTTCGTAAGTGCTGGCGTTGCGCAGCACGCCGTGGGCGTGGATCCCGCTCTCGTGGGTGAAGGCCATCTCCCCGACGATCGCCTTGTTTAAGGGGAGGGGGACGCCGGTCATCTTCGAGACGGCAGTGGCGACGTGGTAGAGGCCGTCGGTCCTGATCCCGGTCTGCACCCCGTAGAGCACCTCGAGCGCCATCACGAGTTCCTCGATGGGCGTGTTGCCGGCCCGCTCGCCGAGGCCGTTCACGGTCACGTGGGCCGCGCTCGCCCCGGCCTTCAGGGCGGCGAGGGTGTTGGTCATCGCCATGCCGAGGTCGTCGTGGCAGTGGATGCTCAGGGGCGCAAAGAGGAGGCCGGGGATAACCGACGCCACCTGTTCGGGCGTGAGGATCCCGACGGTGTCGCAGAAGCAGAGCCGATCGGCCCCGCGCTCCACGCCCCCGCGGAAGAGCCCGGCAAGGTAGTCGGGGTCGGCGCGGGAGGCGTCCTCCCCGGAGAGTTCGACGACAAGCCCGCGTTCCTTCGCGTACTCGACGGCGTTCCACGCCATCTCGCAGACCTGCTCGCGGCTCTTCCTGAGCTTCGCTCCGATATGGAGGTCGCTCACCGGTACGACGAGGTGGACGCAGTCGGCGCCGCAGTCGGCGGCGTAGTCGATGTCCAGGGGCAGGGCCCGCACGAAGGTTGCGATCTCTGCGGAGAGTCCGGCACCGGCGATCAGCCTGAGGGCTTCGCGTTCGCCTTCTGAAGCGGCGGCAGAGCCTGCCTCGATCGTAGAAACGCCGAGTTCGGCGAGCATGGTTGCAATCTCAACTTTCTGGGAGGGTTTCAGCGAGACGCCCGGCGTCTGTTCTCCGTCCCGTAAGGTCGTGTCAAAAAAGCGGATTTTATCGACAAATAAAGCAATCACTCATAGTGGAATCACCGGCTATTATGTCGCCGGGCGCGGTATAAAAAGGTTCGTGAAGAGGAGCGGGCGGTTCCCCCGGATTTCCATACATGCTCAACCTGATTTCCCGTACGCTCACACAACGCCGCCCCCGGCCCCCCGCATACAATTGCCCCAGGACATGCGAGGAGGGGCCGGGCGGCGCATCTGGCGATGAAAACTGATGGGTGGGCGTGCCGGCGTGTCTTGTCCATCCCTGCCCCAATCGCAATCGGCGGGGGACCGGGGGCGGGCGAGGCCCCCCGGTACCGGCGTACCCTGATATCCCGTACACGCACACAACGCCCACCCCGTGCCGGGGGTTGCACCCCCGGACCCGCATATACGATTGCCCTGGACTTGAGGGAGCGGGAGGGCGGAGCATATCTCGATAAAAAATGATGGATGGACGTGCCGGCGTGGTTTGCCTGTCCCCGCCCCAATCGCAGTTTTATGGGGCGGCATGCCCCCCGGCAGGGTTTTGCTTGATTTCCCGTACGCTCACACGACGCCCGCCTCTGCCCGGGGGTTGCACCCCCGGACCCCTGCATGCGATTGCCCTGGATATGCGGGGACGGGAGGGCGGAGCATCTCTCGATGAAAAATAATGGACGATCATGCCGGCGTGGTTGTCCATCCCTGCCCCAATCGCAACCGGCAGGGGGTCCGGGGGGCGGCAGGCCCCCCGGTAGAGAGGCAGAACCTGATTCCCGTACACTCACGTGAAGAGCCAAAAAAGAAGGAAGCAGGGTTTACGCCTCGGCGCTGTCGTAGATGAGGGTCAGGTAGCGCGCCTCAAAGACGCCGATGAACGGGCCGATGAGGATCGCAACGGCGGCGATCAGGATGAAGGCAAGGAGCCAGCCGACGAGCGGGATCAGCGCAAGGATGAACGAGACGATGCCCATGACAATGATGAAGATCATGACCGCAACGACGAGGACGATCCACACGATGATCAGGGCAAGGATGTAGTTGAGCCACCCGATCCTGCCGATGTGGGCCAGGACCGCCGAGACGTTGAACGCCTCGCCGAAGCTGTCGGTGCGTGCAAACCTGATCAGGGCCATAATGGCGATGAGCGAGAAGAGGAAGTACACGATCATGCTGATGATCGCGCCAACAGTCATCGCCGCCTCGCCGCCGCCGCCCAGGACGAGGGAGATGATGAAGGGTATGATGAAGTACACGATGCCGACGATGATCAGCTTGATCCCGTTGACGAACATCTCCCCCCAGCCCTCGAGGGCGGGCAGTTGAGATTCGCCCTTGTAGATCTTCCACTGAAAACCTCCCCAGAGGGGGAAGATGATCATGCTGATGAAGAGCAGGAGCCATGTTCCCCAGTTGCCGACGAGGCCGTTTCTGGTGTACTCGTATGAGTCACCGAGCATTTTGCCGAATTCCATTACAATCACCTTTTGTCTGGATGGGTGATGGTATTGTGCCGGCGTATAAATGGATATCGGAGTATCTGCGGATACTTCATCCTCTAACCGAAATGGAAGGGCCAGAAAAGAAAAAAAAGATCAGGCGGGCGCCGAAGCGCTCTCATAGATCTGGGTCATATACCGGGCAGCGAAGATCGAGAGGACCGGCATGATCACGAGTGAGATAAGCCAGCCGATGAGCGGGATCATTCCCAGCACGATATTGATGACGCCGACGACGACATAGATGATGATCAGGGCGATGATGTAGTCCAGCCAGCCGATCGATCCGATGTGCGCCATAATTGCGCGGATGTTGAACGCCTCGCCGAAGCTGTCGGTCCGTGCAAACCTGATTCCGCCGAAGATGGCGATCAGCCCGATGGCAATGGCAAGGATGATGAAGATGATCAACCCGATGAGCATCATGCCGATACCGGCACCCATCAGTGCGTCAGAACCCTGTCCACCTGCCATCAGGGCAATCGAGCCACCAAAGAAGATCATGGCCACAAGGATCAGGGGGATCGCATAGATCAGCTCGACGATGAAGAGCTTGATCCCGTCGATGAAGAGTTTGCCCCAGTTTTCCAGTTCGGGCGCGGGGTCCTTGCCCCGGTAGATCTCCATCATATAGCCCATGATCAGGGGGAAGATGATCGAGCTGATGATCAGGAGGATCCATTTCACCCATTTACCCATGACCGCTTCCTTTGCATATTCAAAGGCATTTCCAAGCATTGAACCGTAATCCATCAAGAGCACCTCCGCGGTGCATATCTCGATGCAACCATTCGAGATATAAATCTACCGAAAAAAGAGAGAGTTATGAGATTGGATTAACCCGAAAGAGAAAGCAAGGCCGGGGTTAGTGCCTGAAATAGCGCACGCCGGTAAAGACCATCGCCACGTTCAACCTGTTCGCCGCCTCGATGACCTCTGCGTCCCTGATCGATCCGCCGGGCTGGACGAGGGCCGTCGCTCCGGCCGCTGCGGCGACCTCCAGGGTGTCGGGGAAGGGCAGGAAGGCGTCGGAGGCGACGACCGTGCCGGTGACCGGGGAGCGGGCCTTTTCGACGGCGATCCGGGCCGAGTCGACCCGGTTCATCTGCCCGGCGCCGATCCCGACCACCGCACGGTCGGTCGCATAGATGATCGCGTTGCTCTTCGTGTGCTTGCAGACCTTCATCGCAAAGCGCATCGCCCTGATCTCATCTTCGGTCGGCTCGCGCTCGGAGACGACCTGCCACTCCTCCTGTGGTTCGGGGGTCCGCTGGACCAGGATGCCGCCGTCGATGCTCCGCACCTCGTCGGCCTCGATCTTCGCGGGCAGCAGGAGGACGCGCATGTTCGGTTTGGTCTTCATCGTCTCGATCGCCTCGGGGCTGTACGACGGGGCGACGATCACCTCGACGAAGGTGCCGCAGATCTCCTCGGCAAACGCCTTCCCGACCTCGCGGTTGACGACGACGATCGAGCCGTAGGCCGAGACGGGATCCACCTCGCGGGCGGCGATGTAGGCCTCGAGGACGTCGGCGCCGAGAGCGACGCCGCAGGGGTTGTTGTGCTTGACGATCACCGATGCGGGCGCGTCAAACTCCCTGAGAAGGGAGACAGCGGCGTGCACGTCGAGATAGTTGTTGTACGACATCTCCTTGCCCTGCATCGGGGTCTGGCCGGCAATCCCGGTCTCGCCGTAGACGGCCGCCTGCTGGTGCGGGTTCTCGCCGTAGCGGAGTGAGCGGCCGTTCCTGAACTGGAAGGAGTAGGTCTCCGGGAACCCGCCGTCGAGGCTGGAGAGATAGTTCGAGATGGCGGCGTCGTACGCAGCGGTCCGTGCAAAGACCTTCTTTGCAAGGGCGAGCCGCTCGTCGTAGGTAAACCCGCCCTTTGCGACGGCCTCCTTCACCTTCGGATAATCGGCCGGGTCGACGACGACCGAGACGTACTTGAAGTTCTTCGCCGAGGCCCGGATCATCGCCGGCCCGCCGATGTCGATGAACTCGATGAGACGGTCGAGGTCGAGGTGCTCGCCCGACATCTTCTCGAAGGGATAGAGGTTGACGACGACAAGGTCGATCGGGTTGATGGCGAGGTCCTTCATCACCCCGGCGTCGATCTCGGGCCGGCCCAGGAGGCCGCCGTGGATGCGCGGGTGGAGGGTCTTCACCCTGCCGTCCATGATCTCAGGCGAACCCGTATAATCGGAGACCTCGACAAAATCGATCCCTGCTTCCTTCAGGGCCCGTCCTGTCCCTCCCGAGCTGATGATGCGGTAGCCGTTCTCACTGAGGGTCGCTGCAAGGTCCACAATGCCGGCCTTGTCCCAGACCGAGAGAAGTGCCCATTTCATGATGAATGTATGGAGCCGGAATATCTTATATCTTTCAAGGGGAGGGGATGCAACCTATTATCCGCCCCTCGATCGTACCTGATCCTATGCGGGAACCCTCGGTCAAAAAGACCCTGTACTGGTGCAGGCAGTGCAATCTCCCACTTATCGGCAGGACCTGCAGATGCGGGGCCGAAGGCGCGGAGATCCCTCTCCAGAAACCCTACGACCTCAGGCCCGCCCTGGGCCACGATATGGATCTGCTCAGGTCCCTCCTCCAGGAGCGCTACGGGACCGACCATATCCCGCAGATCATTCTTTTTAACAAGATCGGCGGCGTCGACCGGACGGAGGCGATCATCGCAAACGGCGTCGTTTTCGGCCGTCTAACCTACGATCCGGTCAGCGGATCCTATACCCTCGATCTCTCGCAGGACGCCCTGCGCTCCCTCCTCCCCTTCATCACGAAGGGCATCGTGGACGTCACCGGGGCGGCGGCCGAGCAGAGACAGGAAAACCGGCGCATCGGCGGCAAAAAAGTCGCCGTCAGGACCGAGATCACAAACGGCCCGGTCGTCGTCAGGAGCGGGGAGCGGTGGGGCACCGGGATCCTCAGGGACGGCGAGGTGAGAGTGAAGCAGATCGGGAAGGTCGAGACCGAGGACCTTCCCGACCCCTCCTGGGGGGAGGCCGTGCGGGTGAATGTCCGCGCCCTCAAGGACCTCGAACGGACGGCGGTCCGCTTCATCAGGCAGCACATGGACGACCGGCCGCGCGCCAACGTCTCGTTCTCCGGCGGCAAGGACAGCACCGTGGTCCTCGAACTGGCCAGACGGGCCGGGATCACCGACGCCTACTATGTGGACACCGGCATGGAGTTCCCGGAAACGGTGGCGTTCGTGAAGGAGACCGGGATCGAGAAGGTCATTCGCGGCGGGGATTTCTGGAGAGACATAAAAAAATACGACCTGCCAAGAAAGGACGACCGCTGGTGCTGCGAGCGGCTCAAGCTCCAGCCGGTAAAGGACTGGCTCAGCCGGCAGGGCCCATGCGTCACCGTGCAGGGGAACCGGTGGTACGAATCGTTCATGCGCTCGACCCTTCCCCCGGTTGTCGAAAACCCGTTCAACCCACTGCAGTTGAACATCTCCCCGATCAGGAACTGGCGGGCGCTTGAGGTGTTCCTCTACCTCTGGTGGAGAAAGGTGCCGTACAACCCCCTCTATGAGATGGGCTTTGAGCGGGTCGGCTGCTGGCACTGCCCGGCCATGCTCCAGAGCGAGGCGGCGCGCACAAAGGAGATCCATCCGGCCCTTGCCGCCCGGTGGGAGGAGTACCTCCGCACGTGGGCACAGAAGGAGAAGATCCCGCAGCGCTGTGTGGATCTCGGCCTCTGGCGCTGGAAAGAGTTGCCGCCGAAGATGCGCGAACTCGCCGCTCAGGAGGGGATCGCTCTCCCAAAACCGAGGCTTAAAACCTGAATGGCGACAAATAGTCCTCTAAATCCCAATCAGGAGCATAATTAAGTAGATATCTATCACGGCAGTAGAAAATAATATATAGAACTACATTGCAATTGTTATTGCAACACAATTACGAGGACACTCATGGATGCGGATAGAGAGATAAAAAAACCGGATGAGCAACCGGTGTCGGATCAGGCCGGCCCTCCGCAGCCTGAGATAAATGTGGAGGCACTCACACAAGAGAACGAAGCCCTGAAAAAGGCTTACGAAGAGTTGAACGAACGGCATCTCCGCCTCGCCGCAGACTTCGACAACTTCAGGAGGCGTACGAACCGGCAGATCGACGAGATCAGGGAATTCGCCCTGGAAAAGTTCGCTGCCGACCTGCTCGACGTCGCCGACAATTTCGAGCGCGCCCTGAAGGCGGACGATGCATCCCTGCGCGAGGGGCTTGAGAGCATCCAGAAACAGTTCACCGGGATCATGGAGCGCTACGGGATCAGACACTTCGAGTGTAAGAACGGCGAATTCGACCCTGAAAAACACGAAGCAGTCGTCTGCATCCCCTCGGACCACCCGGAAGGCACGATCGTCGAAGAATTCATGCGCGGCTACTGCATGCACGATCGGGTGATCAGGCACGCAAAAGTCGCGGTCTCGCAGAGAAAAGAATAACGGAGGATAACAATGGCATCAGAAAAAGTTCTTGGCATTGACCTTGGTACGACAAACTCGTGCATGGCGATCATGGAGGGCGGACAGCCAGTTGTCATCGCCAATGCCGAAGGTGGAAGAACAACGCCGTCGGTCGTCGCCTTTAGCAAGGACGGCGAGCGGCTGGTCGGCAACGTCGCAAAGAGGCAGGCGGTAACCAACCCGAAACGCACGATCATCTCGATCAAGCGGAAGATGGGTACGAACGAGACCGTCGATATCGACGAGAAGAAGTACACCCCGCAGGAGATCTCGGCGATGATCCTGCAGAAGATGAAGGTCGACGCGGAGGCCTATCTCGGCGAGAAGATCGAGAAGGCAGTCATCACCGTCCCGGCCTACTTCAACGACGCCCAGCGGCAGGCGACAAAGGACGCCGGCAAGATCGCCGGGCTTGAAGTGCTGCGGATCATCAACGAACCGACGGCGAGCGCCCTTGCCTACGGCATCGACAAAGAAGAGGAGGCGACCGTCCTCGTCTACGATCTCGGCGGCGGCACCTTCGATGTCTCCATCCTCCAGCTCGGCGACGGCGTCTTTGAGGTGAAGGCGACGGCCGGGAACAACCGCCTCGGCGGCGACGACTTCGACCAGCGCGTCATGGACTGGATCGTCGCCGAGTTCAGGGCAAAAGAGGGGATCGACCTCTCGAAGGACCCGATGGCCCTGCAGCGGATCCGTGACGCCGCAGAGAACGCCAAGAAAGAACTCTCCAGCGTCCAGAAGACGAACATCAACCTCCCGTACATCACCACCGATGCGAGCGGCCCCAAGTTCCTGGACATGGACCTCACCCGTGCAAAGTTCGAGCAGCTCGTCGGCGACCTCGTCGAGAAGACTGTCGAGCCGGTGAAGCAGGCCCTCTCCGACGCCAAAATGACCGCCAAGGACATCGACCACATCCTTATGGTCGGTGGATCGACCCGCGTCCCCATGGTCGTCGAGACGGTCAGGAAACTTCTGGGCAAGGAACCCGACAAGGGCATCAACCCCGACGAGTGCGTGGCGGTCGGCGCGGCGATCCAGGGCGGCGTCCTCACCGGCGAAGCAAAGGACGTGCTCCTCCTCGACGTCACCCCGCTCTCCCTCGGGATCGAGACACTGGGCGGCATCGCCACGAAGCTGATCGACCGGAACACCACCATCCCGACGAGAAAGAGCCAGATCTTCTCGACTGCCGCAGACGGCCAGACGAGCGTCGAGATCCACGTCATGCAGGGCGAGCGCGCCCTGGCAAAGGACAACTTCACCCTGGGCAAATTCCAGCTCACCGGCATCCCGCCGGCGCCCCGCGGCATCCCGCAGATCGAGGTCACCTTCAACATCGACGCAAACGGCATCGTCCATGTCTCGGCCAAGGACCTCGGGACCGGCAACGAGCAGACGATCACGATCAAGGGCGGCAAGGGCCTCTCCGAGGACGAGGTCAGCCGGATGGTCGACGACTCGAAGAAATTCGAGGAAGAGGACCGGAAGAAGCGGGAGGAGATCGAGGTCAGGAACACCGCCGACACCGCGGTCTACACCGCCGAAAAGACCCTCAAGGAGTCGAAGGACAAGATTGCAGCCGACGACCAGAAGAAGATCGAGGACGCGGTCGCCGCCCTGAAGACGTCCCTTGAAGGCGACGACGTCGAGGAGATCAAGAAGAAGATGGAAGAGCTCACCGAAGCCGTCTATGCCGTGACCGCAAAGCTCTACCAGGAAGCGCAGAAGGCCCAGGCCGAAGCCGGGGCCGCCGGTGCAGAGAAGACAGACGACAACGTTGTCGACGCCGACTTCGATGTCAAGGACGAGAAGAAAGAGTGAGTTTCGATGAGTGCGGGAAGCTACTATGATGTCCTCGGCGTCGCCCGGGACGCCGGCGACCAGGAGATCAAGAAGGCATACCGCAACCTTGCACGCAAATACCATCCCGATGTCTGCAAGGAGCCTGACGCGGAGGAGAAGTTCAAAGAGATCAACGAGGCCTATTCGGTCCTCTCAGACGCGACCAAACGGGCGCAGTACGACAACATCGGCCATGACGCCTTCAAGAACGCCTCGAAGGGCTCGTACACCGGTGGCGGCGGCTACGGCGGCGGGTTCCAGTCCGACTTCAGCGGCTTCGGAGACATATTCGACACCTTCTTTGGTGGCGGCGGAGGGGCGAGAGGTCCGCGGCCGGGTGCCGATCTCCTCCTTCGCCTCTCGATCAACCTGAAAGACGCCGTCTTCGGAATCGATCGAGAAGTCGAGGTCTTCCACACGGAATCGTGCCCTGAGTGCGACGGCACCGGGAGCAAGACCAAAAAAGTCCACACCTGCCCGACCTGCGGCGGGAGCGGTCAGATCAGGCAGGTGAGCCAGTCCCTCTTCGGCCAGTTCGTCAGGATGTCCACCTGTCCGGCATGCGGCGGCCGGGGCAAAAAGCCAGAAGAACCCTGCAAAACCTGCGGCGGCAGCGGCCACACCCGCGTGAAGCGGAAGGTGAACGTCCATATCCCGCCGGGTGCCGATACCGGGATGCGCCTCAGGATGGAGGGGTATGGCGAGGCCGGAGACTACGGCGCCCCGGTAGGCGACCTCTATATCGAGCTGATTGTAGAGGGTCACCCAAGGTTCGCCCGAACGGGAGACAACATCGAGACCGAGGCCCAGATCTCGCCGGCACAGGCAGCGGTCGGGTCCAGCGTCGAGGTGAAGACGATCGACGACCGGACGGTGGACTTAAAGATTCCGGCCGGGATCCAGCACGGCACCGCCCTGCGCATACCCGGCGAGGGCGTGCGGCGGCGCGGGCGCCCGGGCGATCTCCTGGTCCGCGTGCGGATCGTCGTGCCAAAGAGCCTCTCCGACGAGGAGCGGGAACTCTACCAGAAACTCCTTGAGATCGAGAATAAGAAGGGCCCGGGGAAAAAGGGCTTTTTCAAGGATTTCGTCGATAAGGTGATGGGGCAGGAAGATTAGACCCCACTTTTTTGTTATCTGCACTTGATTGGATCTCTTTCATGGAATGCCGGGGGAGCTGGAGATTGGCGGGCCCCCGTAAAGATCGTGCATTTTTGCTTTCGCCGGGCCAGGTCCCGAGGGCGAACCAACAACAGGAGAGCACGAGGAATGAGATCAGGAGGAGACCGGTCAGGCGCGGGAGACGCTCATCCATCTGGTGAAAAGTATCCGCGCACCCGTTGCCGGATCAGAAGCATCATCAAAAATATTTCACGCAACACACCCCGCCAAATACGGGATATATCCAATTTAATCTGATATTAATATCCAGATAATGAATTGGAGCCCAGAAACAAATACGAGATATTTATATGCAATAATATAAACTATTAAATACGCCCGAAATAGCATAGTACATGTGGCATCTCTCATGCCGTTGTCAGGATCCGTGGCGGGGAAAAACGCATAATTTAGCGACAGTTGCCTGAAAAGTTGCCATTCAGGCATTTTACCAACGATGGAGCACTGCACGCCCCCCTCTCGCTAAATCGATCCCATAACTATGGCATAGCATGGAAATACACCTCTCAAAACGTGCTTTCGATTCACCAGAACGATCCGTTGCGCAACGACGCGACCGGTCATGGGGTTGCCGCACTTTCCAGATGTTGTGTGATTCCTCCTTTCAATGAAATCAACACACTCCTATAATTTTTCACGGTGGGGATGATACGGGATTATCGCTACCCCACATCCCCATTGTTTACAAAATAATGATTAGAAATATCGGCTTTATTGAAACTCCCATACCGAGCTTGATGTCTCCCCTGTAATCGCAGGGAGGGAGCGCGGATCCCCCGCCTTCCCCCTCCTGCCTGCCGGGAGTTGCACCCCCGGACCCCACGTGCGATGGGCCCCGGGAAGAGCAACCAGGACATCCAGGGAGAGGGCGTGCCGCATCCACACCTATCCTGAACGGGGGTCCGGGGGCAGCAGTCCCCCGGCGCAAGCACGCCAGAATAAGATTTCATACCAGCCGAAATATCTTTACGGCAGCACAGGCATCGGGTTTTTGCAAATTGTTCCAGAAATGTGCGGTCATCTCCCGGTCAGACACTGGAGACGCCCCATCATCTGGTGAAAAGTATCCGCGCATCTGCGGCGGGAGCAGGAGCAGTATCAAAAATATTTCATGCAACGTATCCGACCGAATATAAAATATATCCCATTTAATCTGATATTAATCCCCCAATCCCGAATTAAGATCCGGCAAGAAATATGAGGGATTTATATGCAAGAATATAAACGATTAAATACGGCCCAGATGGTACAGTACATGTGGCATCTCTCATGCCGTCGTCAGGATTCGTGGCGGAAACAAACGCGAAATTCAGAGACAATTGCCCAGAAAGTTGCCATTCGGGCATTTACCTCAACGATGGAGTACTACATATCGTCCTTTCGCTAAACCGATTCCTTAACAATGGCATAGCTGAGAAACTCACCTCTCAAAACCTGTTTCCAACTCTCCAGAACGATCCGTTGCGCAACGACGCGACCGGTCATGGGGTTGCCGCACTTTCCAGATTTTGTGTGATTCCTCCTTTGAATGACACCTAGATATCCCTATAATTTTTGACAGTGAGGACGGCACGGGATCATTATCCCCCTACGCCTCCATTGTCTGAAAAAGAATTATTAGAAATACCTTCCCTCATGAAGCGCCCTGGCTTTCTCCATCGCTTCAGGAATATGCGGTCATCTCCCAGAGGTGCCGAATGAGGCGGCCACGAGCATCATCTCTTCTTTATCGGCCAGGCCCTCGATCCTGAACGCCGTCGTGTTTTCCGTCCAGATGAGGGCGTTTGTGTCGGTCCCACCATAATAGGCGCCCTCCAATCCATTCACCAGAAGGCGCTGGGCCTGCCCCTCAGGCGGGTTCGAATCAGGGAGATCGGCGGGGCGCACGGTGATGCTGAACGTCGTCCCGTTCTTCTGGTAGACCATTATGGTGGAGAAGGCGGGGAGGCAGGAACCACCGATGAAGGCATATTCCCCGGGCAGATGGGGGAGGGGGACGTCGAAACACCGCTCTGCCGCCTCCAGGGTCGCGGCATGGATCGGGGTGACCGCATAGGTGCGCATCAGGGTGATCGCGGTCCCTTCCGGAGGGGCAAAAGAGAAGGCATCGGCAGGAAGGACGACCTCCGTGAAATCTTCGAAGGTTACCGCCATCACCCCTCTCCCTGCCGGGTCCAGGAGGGTGAGGCCCTCTATCTCCCCTCTCTTGGGGTCGACGGAGAGCGCGATCCGCTCGACCGCATCGTGCATCCGGGTCGGGGCGAAACCGAGAATCCCGTCACCGGCGATCTCGATCCTCCCGTCCGTCCGGGTGCAGGTGACGTTGCCGTCCAGAAGGCTCTCTTGCAAAAGATCGAGGGCGTACAGCATCGCCCTGACCGATCTGCCGGCGCCGTTCCAGACCGCACCGGCGTACATGGACGGGACCACCTCAGCGCGCCCCCCGGCCGGATAGTAGGTCCAATGCCGACGTCCGTCGTCGGAGACGATCGTCCCGTTCGAGAATTCGGCCAGATACCGCCCGTCATCCGCCGCCGTGATCAGAAATGCGGTTTCTTCGCCGTCCATGAAGACCGTGACGCCGGCAGACCAGTTCGAAGGTACGGCCACGGCGCATGACGTCCCGGTGCTGCCGTAGCGTTCCCCGGCATCGGTGCACCCTGCACAGAGGACCGCACAGGCCAGCACGCAGAAGGTGAAAACGGTTCGAACCGACATCTCGAAGGGAGCATCGCAGGAGACTATAAAAAGAGGGGCCCTGTCGCGCCGTCTCTTTCAGATCAGCCGCACGATCCCCCGCCGCGGCTGCATCGCCTCGCCGAAACGCATCATCCGCTCGATCTGCTCCTGCACCTCATCGCGCTCGTAGCCCTCGCCGGCGAGTCGCTCGACGACCTCGGCGATCCGTGCCGTGCCGTCGTCGCCGCCGAGATCCTTGATCGTCTCCTTGATGGTGCGGATGATATCGCGCTTCTTCTTCGTGATCCCGCTGGTCCATTTATCGATGTCCAGGGTCCCGGTCTCGGCGTCGTAGGCCACCTGCCGAAGACAGGTGTCCACGATCTTGATCACCCGCTCGGCGTCCCGCGCCTCCACAAACGGCGAGAGGCGGATACGGGCCGAGGCCTCGCCCAGGCGGATCAATGCCTCCAGCTGGCGGGCCGTCACCGGCACCGGTTTGTTGTCGTCGGCAAGGCCCCGGAGACGGAGATAGTAGGCGATGAGCATCTCCTTTGCCCCGTCGGTGATCAGGGGGTTGATGTTCCGCTTCGCATAGGCGACGTACTTTCTCAGCACCTCAGGGGCGATCGGCGGTTCCACGGCCACGCTCTCCGCGGCAAGGAGTTCGGCGTGCCCCTCTGAGAGGGGACCGGCCGACGCCTGCAGGATCAGTTCCCCGACCCGGTGGGCCTTGACGATATGCTCGGCGATCGCCGTGTCCCGCGCCTTATCGGGCGTGTCGGTCATGATAAAGATCAGGTCGAAACGGGAGAGCAGGGATGGAGGCATGTTGATCTGCTCGGCGATCGGGACGAAGGCGTCGAACCGGCCGAGTTTCGGGTTCGCCGCCCCGAGAAGGGCGCAGCGCGACCGCAGGGTCGCCGTCATCCCGGCCTTTGCGATCGAGATTGTCTGCTGCTCCATCGCCTCGTGCAGGGCCGATCGGTCCTCCTTCGCCATTTTGTCCATCTCATCGACGGCAGCGACCCCCATATCGGCGAGCACCAGGGCACCGGCCTCGAGCGTCCAGCTCCCGTCGCCGAAATCATCCTTGACGGCCGTTGCTGTCAGGCCGGCCGAGGTCGAGGACTTGCCCGAGGTGTAGACGCCCCGCGGCGAGAGCTGCACCACGTAGCGGAGCATCTGGGACTTCGCGATGCCGGGGTCGCCGACGAGCAGCATGTGGATGTCGCCGCGCAGGCGCGAACCGTCCGGGAGATCCTTTGCTACGCCGCCGAAGAGCTGGAGGGCGATCGCCTCCTTCACCTCGAGGTTGCCGTAGATGGACGGGGCGATCGACCCGGTGATCATCGGGTAGAGAGCCGCCTCCCGGGACAGCGCCCGGATCGCCGCCTCGTCCTCCTCTGAAATGTTCACCTCCTCATACTCGCGCTCAGGCGCCTCGGCCGAGGAGCAGTCGAGATAAATATCGAAGAGCGTGGACTTTGTTCCGTAGTTGACGCGCTGCTTCGAGCGGAGAACGCCATTGAGCACCACCCGGTCGCCGGGTGCGATCATGCCGGTGAGGTCGTCGGTCATCTCCACGTCCAGGGTCTGCGGCCGTTCGCCGCCCCGCAGCCCTTCAGGCGATTCCTGTATCCTGACCTTCTGCGAATCGACGAACCGGGATTTTCCCGGAATGAGTTTGAGTTTGCGGCGGTTGCACTCAGGGTTCGGGCAGTTCTCCGGCTCCTCAAAGGTGCCGTAGCCCTGCGCCAGCGTCACGGTGGCGCCGCACCCCGGGCACTGGAAGACCGCCTCGATGATCCTCGGCCTCACCTCGGTCGTCTTCCTGATGATCCCTTTCACCGAGACGAAGCGGGTGATGTGGTAGGCCCTGATGTCCCGGATCCCGGTGATCCGATCGATGTGGTGGAAGCGGATGTTGATCCGGCCGATCTTATCTTCGCCGATGATCGAGACCTGGCGAAGGGCGTCCCTGATGTCCCCTGTCGCCTTTCCCGGCCGGTCGATCATCTCGTCGGCAAGGCGCAGCCCTGACCGGCCCGATGCCTGCAGGGTCTGGTAGTCGATATAGAGTGAGCGTTTGAATGGGAATTCGCGCTCGATCTCCGCGAGTTCCCGCCGGCAGTAGCGGGAGAGGAAGGCCACCCACTCCCCGACCACATCGGTGACCTCGCCCATCGTTAGAACTCCCGCTCAAAGAGCCTGATGATGCCGGGCCGCGGCTCGATGACCTCGCCCTGGTTTTTGAGCATCTTCAGGGTGCCTTCGACCTTGTCTTTCGTAAAGCCCTGTCTGATCATCTCCTCGATCACCTGTTCGAGGTTTGCGGACCCGTCGTCGCCGCCGACGTCCCTGATGATCTCCTTCACCGTCCTGATGATGTCCCGCTGCCGTTTCGAGACCCCGGTGGTCCATTTATCGATATCGAAACTTCCCGACTCGGCGTCGTAGGCCACCTGACGGAGGCAGGTGTCGACGATCTTGATCACGCGGTCGGCGTCCTCCAGTTCGATCGTCGGCGAGAGACGGACGCGGGCCGAGGCCTCGCCCAGGCGGACCAGCGCCTCCAGCTGACGGGCCGTCACCGGCACCGGCTTGTTGGTGTCTGCAAGGTTTCTGAGGCTGAGATAGTAGTCGCGGAGTTTCTCCCGCGCCTCGGGCTGGATCGTCGGGAAGCAGTTCCGCTTCGCATAGGCGATGTACTTCCGGAACAGGAGAGGCTCGATGTCAGGGGTGACGGGCTTGAGCTCGCGCTGGATGTACTCGTCGGTCACCCCTTCCATCGGCATCCGCTTGCGCTTTTCGATCAGTTCCCCGACCGAGTGGGCCTTGAGGATGTGGTCGGCGATCGCCATGTCGCGGGCCGAGTCGGGCTTGTCGGTCATGATGAAGATCAGGTCGAAACGGGAGAGCAGGGACGGCGGCATGTTGATCTGCTCGGCGATGGGAGCATACTCATCGAACCTCCCCATCTTCGGGTTCGCCGCCCCGAGGAGGGAGCAGCGCGACCGCAGGGTCGCCGTGATCCCGGCCTTTGCGACCGAGATCGACTGCTGCTCCATCGCCTCGTGGAGGGACGACCGGTCCTCCTTGTCCATCTTGTCCAGTTCGTCCACCGCCGCCATGCCCATGTCGGCGAGCACCAGGGCGCCGGCCTCGAGCGTCCAGCGGCCGTCGCCGAAATCGTCCTTGACGGCCGTTGCCGTCAGGCCGGCCGAGGTCGAGGACTTGCCCGAGGTGTAGATCCCCCGCGGCGAGAGCTGCACGATATACCTGAGGAGCTGGGACTTTGCGATACCCGGGTCGCCGACCAGGAGGACATGGATATCGCCGCGCAGGCGCGACCCGTCCGGCATCTCCTTTGGGATCCCGCCGAAGAGCTGGAGGGCGATCGCCTCCTTGACATCGTCGTTGCCGTAGATCGTCGGGGCGATGGAGCGGGGGATCTTCGAGTAGATCTTCGGGTCCCTGGAGAGTTCGAGGATCGCCGCCTCGTCCTCATCAGAGATGTTCACCTCTTCAAACTCCTTCTCGGCCACCTCGATGGCGTTGCATTCGAGGTAAATGTCAAAGAGCGTGGACTTGGTTCCGGCGTTCACCCTCTGGAACGACCTGAGAATGCCGTTGATGATCACCCGGTCGCCGGGGGCGGAATCGCCGGTGAGGTCGTCGGTGACGTCCACGTCGAGGGTCTGCGGTTGTTCGCCGCCGCGAAGCCCCTCGGGCGACTCCTGGATCCGCAGCTTCTGGGCGTCCACGAAATCGGATTTTTCCGGCACCAGTTCGAGCGGGGTCTTCTTCTGGCAGGTGGCGCAGAGGCGGAAGGGCTCCTGGAACTTCCCGTACTTCTGCGGGTACGGGGGCGTGATCTGCCCGCACTCCAGGCACTTGAAGACCGCCGAGGTGACCCTGGGCCGCACCTCGGTCGTCTTCCTGAGGATGCCCTCCACCGAGACGAAGGTGTTGATCTGGTTCGACCTGATGTCCCTTATCGCCGTCTTGCGGGTGAGGTTGGTGAACCTGATGTGGATGCTCGACCGGTCCTTCTCCTCGATCACACCCAGGCGCACCAGGGCGTCCTTCACGTCGCCCATCACCTTCTCGGGCTTTGCGATGAGCTGGTCCGCGAGGGAGAGGCCGCGTTTGCCGAAGGCTTCGAGGTTCCGGTAGTCGATATAAAAGGAACGTTTGTGGGGGAACTCTTTTGCCAGCTCCACCCGCTCCCGTTTGTTGTACTGGCGCTTGAGAAATGTCTCCCAGTCGCTGACGACGTCGGTCACTTCAGTCTGCTGACGGTCTGACATTGTGTACTGTACCTCCGGGTCATGGGTCTATGAAGTCTTCTGGTGCAGGGTGAAAGTGTTCACGCCTGCTTCTGTGCCGAAAGGACGAAGAGGGCGATCAGCGCGTCCATCTGGATCTCGGCGTCCGCACCCTCGGAGATCCTGAAATCGGCCTCGCCGATGTGGTCGATGTACGCCACCTTGAGGGCGGTGTCCATCTGGTAGGAGGTGAGGGCCCTGAAGCACTGGTTGATCAGTTCGCCAGGGGCGATGCCGCGGTTCCTGAGCAGGTGGCGAAGCGCCCCCTGGGCACCGGTGAAGTCGCCCTTCGTGCAGAGGCCGAGCAGGTCTGCGATCTCCTCGGGCTTTGCCGTCGAGGTGGTCTCGTAGATCATCCGGGCGTCGATCCGGTCGGAGAGGATCGCCGCACCCTGCAGGGCGTTGAGGGCCTTTCGCATATCGCCCTCGGCGATGTAGGCGATCGCATGGACGGCGTCATCGGTGAGGGAGATCTCTTCGGCGGCGGCGACGCGGCGCACCTGCTCGGCCACCGCCGCTTCGTCGAGGCCCTTGAACCGGTAGATGGCGCACCTGCTCTGGATCGGATCGATGATCTTCGAGGAGTAGTTGCAGGAGAGGATGAACCGGCAGGTCTGGGCATAGTTTTCCATCGTCCTGCGGAGGGCCGCCTGCGCGTCCGGGGTGAGGGCGTCGGCCTCGTCGAGGAAGAGCACTTTGAAGGTCGCACCGCCAAGGGGCGAGGTCCGGGCGAACTGCTTGATCTGGTTGCGGACGACGTCGATCCCGCGCTCGTCCGAGGCGTTGAGTTCCCGGAAGTTCATCTGCCAGGTCTCGCCGAAGAACTCGCGGGCGAGCGCAACGGCCGCGGTGGTCTTGCCGACGCCTGCCGGTCCGGTGAAGAGGAGGTGCGGGAGGCTCCCGCTCCGCACATAACTCCTGAGTCGCTCGACGATCTCCTCCTGCCCGACCATATCCTCGAGCGTCTGCGGCCGGTACTTCTCGATCCAGATAGTGCTGTTGCCCTCCATTGCACAGAGGTTGTCCTTCCAGACTTAGATATATAGTGCTCAGCACACCGCCCCGGATGAATGGCTGCTGCAGAAGAGGAGGATATCCGCTTTTTTCAGGAATTGATGCGGCTATGGGCCTGTACGTTCGGGAATTCCCATTGCATCGGCAACGGCCGGTTTGCAAAGAACCGGCACCCCCCGGGGAGAGGCCGCACCGTCGCTTCCCCCGGGTCAGCGACGATCGGGGAGGTGGCAGAAGGGGGGGTGCGCGGCATTGCGCCCGCCTCCCCACACGCGATCTTCAGGGAAAAAAGATTCAGGAGATAATAAAAAAATAAAAGCGTTTATCGGCGTATTTTTCCTAAAATAACGCAAAATATCAGGCATATCTTCACCCGACAGGTGATCTGTCGTGCTTCGTCCCGGGTGCGGGTATCAAAAAATTATTTCAATATAAAGATAATTAGTATATGGAGGATACCTGAAATGGAAACCAGCAGATTGTATGTCGGGAACCTGACATACTCCGTTACTGAAAAACAATTGGAAGAACTGTTTTCCCAATACGGCGATGTCAAGAGCGTCAAAATTATTGGAGACAAGGGTTTTGGATTCGTAGAGATGGGCAGCCCCGAAGAGGCTGAGAAGGCAAAAGAGGCCCTGAACGAGACGGTATTTGTCGGTCGCACGCTCAGGATTGACGAGGCGCAGCCCCCCCGTCCGAGAAGGGAATTCCAGAGATACTAATTATTTTCTCTTTATTCTCTTTTTGATTTCGAGTATTTGCTTGCCGCACTGCAGAAGAGTTGCGCGGCCGGACCGGGATGAGATGCAGCTTCTTCTTTCCGCCCCGTCCGATACAAAAAAAAGGAGGGTATCGAACCCTCGGTCAGCATACCCCCGGGCGGATTCGAACCGCCGTCGCCGGATCCAAAGTCCTGCATGATTGACCACTACACTACGGGGGTGCAATTGAAGGACGCACCGCCAGGTCTGCTCTCTGTCCGAGAGATCTGGTGCCTTACACTATTGAACGCTATTCCCAATCAATTTAGCTGTTGCCACCCGAGGGGAAGTATAAAGCATGGGGGGAGAAAAGCGGCACCATTGTGCAGATCACGATCCTCGGCGCCGAGTCTCTCGGCGCCCGCTCCATGGCGACGGTCGTCGAGGCAGGGGGGCGGACGGTGCTCATCGATCCCGGTGTCGCCCTCGCCCCCCGGCGGTTCGGGCTGCCGCCGCACCCCTGCGAGACCAGGGCGGCAGCAGAGATACGCCGGGCGATCCTCGCATGGCTGCCGCGGGCGACCGACGTCGTCTTCACCCATTACCACGGCGACCATGTGCCCCTGAGTGAGCCCGACCCCCACCAGATCCCCCTCGCCGGGTTCACCCTCCCGGAAGGCTGCCGCCTCCTTGCGAAGGGACCGGACATGCTTTCCCGCCGTTCATCAGGGCGGCGCAGCGATATCGAGAAGGCGAACCGGGGCCCCCTCCAGAACGCGGAGGGCACCGACGATAACGTCGTCGCCTGTTCCCTGCCGGTCCCCCACGGCGGCAGGGCGGGTGCGGTGATGATGGTGGCGGTGCGCGAAGGAGAGCAGTGTTTTGTGCATGCCTCGGACACCCAGCTCCGCTCCGACGAGGCGGTGCGCCTCATCGAGGCATGGGGGCCGACGGTCGTTTTTTCGTCGGGCCCGCCGCTCTACCTCCCGTCGATCGACCGGGCGGAAGAAGAAGCGGCTTTTTCGCGGGCGATCCATGGTGCAGAGATTGCAGGGACGCTCATCCTCGACCACCACCTCATGAGGTCGGAAAACGGACCGGCATGGATCCGGTCCCTCGAAGAGGTGAGCGGGCGGCCGGTCGTCTCCGCGGCAGGGTTTATGCGGAGGCCGAACCGTCTGCTTGAGGCCGGACGCCGGGAACTCTGGTCGGGAACGCAGGGGCGATAAACGCGGGAGGCAGAAACGACTGTCCCGGTCATCCGCACTCACACAGGGGAGATCTGGGGGGGCGCACCGATATAGCAACATACGGTTTATCGCCCCTCCCCGCCCCCATTTGAGAGCGGGAAGTACTGCCGGTACACCGCCTGCCGCTCGTCGAGGTCGGTGTGCAGGTAGACCTCGGTCGTCTTGATCGAAGAGTGGCCGAGGTTTTCCTGGACGACCCTGAGGTTCTTCGAGCGCCGGTAGAGTTCTGAGGCATAGGAATGGCGGATCTTATGCGGCGTGATGCCGGGCGGCGCATACCGCTGAAAGATCCGCTGCACGGTCCGCGGAGAGAGATTCTTGCCCTGCTGACCGACAAAGAGCGGCCCTATGATCGTGTTCCCGATATGCCCCTCGATCTCGGCGAGCGTCTCCTCATCGACAAAGACCGTCCGGATTTTGTCGCCCTTGCCCTTCACCCTGATGGTGTGCTCTTCAAAATCGATGTCCCCGATATCGATGCTGCAGAGCTCGGAGACGCGGACGCCGGTCGCATAGATCAGCCTGACGATCAAACGGTCGGTATCGTCATCGATGGACTTCAGGAGGCGGACCACCTGACTGTGCTTGAGATATTTCAGTTCCTGGTTCTTGACCCGCGGCCGCTCCACGGCCGGCATGGGATCGGCAGAGATCGCCCCCTGCGCATAGAGGTACGAATAGAACGACGAGAGGGAGGAGATCATCCGGTGCAGGGTCCGGGGTTTATAGGAGCGCCGTTCGGCAAGCCAGGAGAGATAGTTGTTCACCACCGACGTGGGGACCTCAGCCGGGGAGTCGAGGCCGGCCGCCGCGAATGCGCCCTCGTCAAAAGAACCGGGATCGCCATGCCGGCAGAGCCACACATAGCGGGCAAAGTGCCGGACCGTCTCTTCATAACTTTTGATGGTCCTGGGGGAGTAATTTCGCATTTTGAGGTAGATTTCGAAGTGATCCAGGCACTCTGAAAAATGACCGGTTTTCATCATTTATTTTATCAGCGGGCCACGCATATAACTTTGTCGCAGAATATACATTTGGCGACAGATGGTTCGGGCACCCCACCCACACACGAAGTCGGCAGGACAAAAAATATCGAGGACGCCCGCAGGATGTCACCGCCCGGGGCAGCCGGCCACCAGCAGAACAACAACATACCTGCGCGAAGGATCCCCACAAAAGAACCACATATCAAGCGATTTAACAGCACATCAGCGGGCCAGGGGGAACACCCCCATGGTTTCCCACCATATCGCGGAAAAGAATCCGCCCCGGCACATCTACGAGCGTCATTTATATAGGGAGGGGCGCCGCATGCCCATCAGGCAGAGGGCAGCACACAAAACCAGAGATCCGGAACGCACCCCCCTGTACGAGGAAAAGATCCCGGAGGAGTTCGCGCCAGAAAATTCCCCGAAACGCACAGGAGGAACATGCCACCGACCATCGCGGCCAGAGGAGGAGACCTGAAGAGGCAGCAGGCCACGCCGGCAGAGACGTGCCCTGGTCCCCCACCTCATGCGAAGACAGGAAGGCTACGAAGACAGGGACAAAAGAAGCCCGGATAGGCCCGGTTGAAATCCCATTCTGGCGCACTTATGGCGAGAGACTGCTGCCCCGGACCCCAGCCCAGGATAGAGGAGGATACGGCACGCTCCCGCTCCGGACGTCCTGGTCGCTCTTCCGGGACCCATCGCAATGAGGAGCCCGGGGGTGAAAACCCTGGCAGGCAGCATGGAGAAGGCAGAGGGATCCGCGCTCCCTCCCTGTGATTACAGGGGAGACCTCAAACTCGGTATGGGAGGTTCAAAAAGCCCCCGAAATCACCGTTGCATCTTTTCGCGTCCTTCGCGTGAGATATTCACGAGACGCCCAAAAGGAGGAAACACACCTCACGCGAAGACGCGAAAGCCGCGAAGATAGAGAAAAAAGAAGCCCGGAACACAAGGGCGCGGCCACCTGCCGATTCAGAGGGAACCGGCAGAGACAGGCAGCCCCGGTAAAGGAGGGCACCAGATGTTCTGCTCACCCACATTCAAGAAGGTTCAGGAGACAGGGGATCCAATGGCGGATTGAAGCCCCGTGAAAGAACATCTGAATGAGGACATATAAGGATGGGCCGTGCGGGGAGAAAGTGAACGCTGCCGCACAGAAGGATCACCGCGACCGGCCCCATCTTTCATCGCCCGACCGGACATCCGATGGCCTTTTTTTCATGAACCCTGCACTTCCGAACCCGCCCACCGGAATTCTCGCCACAGATCCATCCCGCGATTGGACCGGGAAGACAGAAGGGTAAGAACCGGCCACCCACCGAAGAAAAATATAATCGAACCAGATCAGAAAAAAACGCCCCTGTTGAAATCCCATTCGGGCGTGCCTGCGCCGGAGGACTACGCCCCTGGACCGCCGCTCATGATAGGCAGGAATACAGTAACTCTCCCCCCGGACGTCCCGTTCGCTCTTTTCGGAGTCCATCGCAATTGGGAGTCCGGAGGTGAAACCCCCAGCGCGGTGCGGGCGTTGTGCGACCGCATGAAATTTCAGGGTACGCCTCTGCCGGGGCCTGCCGCCCCGTAAAACTGCGATTGGGGCAGGGACAGGCAAACCACGCCGGCATGACCGCCCATCATTTCTCATCAAGAGAGGCCCCGCTCCTCCCGCCCTCGCATATCCAGGGCAATCGTGTGCGGGGTCCGGGGGTGCAACCCCCGGCGCGGGGCGGAGGTTGTGTGCGGGTACGGAATCAGATTCTCCCTCTGCCGCGGGGCCTGCCGTCCCTTAAAACTGCGATTGGAGCAGGAACGGGCAAACACGCCAGCCGGACCATCAGGATTTTTTCATCGACAGATGCTCCGCCCGATCCTTCCCCGCATGTCAGGAGCAATCGTGCGCGCGGAGTAATTTTTTGTAGTTTTTTCGGCTTTGCAGAAATCTTCACTTTTCCCGGTGCGAAGCATTATTCATTCGCTTTCTTCCATCTTCGCGCCGGGAGTTCATACTTCCGGACGGACAGGATCAGATCAACCGGGAGGTCGAGAGCACCATAAACCGTATGATGCTATATGTAACTGTGGGGGATCCGACGACCCTCAGAGCCCCCGGACGAGAGATCCCTGCCGCACCTATCATCGCAAGCGCGCGAGACCGGCAGAAGCATACCGGTAATATTGATACCCACAAAAACCAATGCGTCAGCATACAATGGGACAGCCGGAAGACCGCTCCGACGAGATCAACAAATACCGGAAGTTCAGGAAGGTCGAAGGCTCGACCTACCACCGCGTCAACCAGTTTCTCCGCAAACACACCTACATCACCGCGCGCGAGTGGGCGATAGCCCGCCTCTGCGCCGACTTCCAGACCACGAGCGGGGCCGAGATGACCTTCATCGGCGCACACCTGCCAGAACTCGTCCCGTTCATGACCGAACCCTACACGCCGCAGGCGGTGAACCAGGCCCGCAACGCCTTTCGGAACAAGGTGAAGATGGCCGGGGCGACATTCTTCTACGGCGCCCTCTGCGGTTTTTTCACGCCCGAAGAGCTCGACGACATCCTCTTCGAGTCGAGCGAGGTGGCGCGGTTCCTGATGGAAATCGAGGGGACGGCCCTTGAGATCGACGAGGAGATCGACCTCGAAGACCGGGTCGCCGCCGTCATGAAGAACGTCTCGCGTTCTTCGGCCGAAATCCTCAAAGAGCGAATAAAAAATTCAGGAAGTGAGAAGGAATGAAGATCATCCAGATCGTCGGCCGGTCCAACACCGGCAAGACCACATTCATCGTGGATCTGATCAGGGAACTGAAGGCGAAGGGAAGCGTCGCCGCCGTCAAGCACCTCGGTCACGACAGGTATGCGATCGAAGAGGGGAAGGACACCACCAGGTACGCAGAGGCGGGCGCAGGGCGATCGGTCGGGATCGACGACGAAAAGGCGGTGACCATCAGCAGCGCGCCAGAACTGACCGCCGTCCTGACCGAACTCTGCGATGCCGGCACCGAGTACTGCATCATCGAGGGGTTCAAGACGATTCCGTTCCCGCGGGTCGTCATCGGCGACCTCGAAACAGAGGACGTCGTCCTGCGAAACCCGGCCACACCGGCAGAAGTGATCGAGCGCCTCGACCGGTTCGAGGAGTTCCAGACGATGCAGGGCGTCGTCAGGGAACTGCGGCGCTCCTGCCCGGCAGAACGGGCCGGGTGCATCCTCTCGTTCAACGGCCTCGTCAGGGAGATCACCGGCGAGGAGAGGACCGCGTACATGGACTTCTCCCCCTCGATCGATCCCCTGATCAGGGAGATCGAGGCCGAGGCCGCAGAGACGCCCGGCGTCATCGGCGCGCGTTTCCACCACCGCAAAGGGCGGCTGTACGCCGGCGAGGACATCACCTACTTCGCAATCCTTGCAGAGCACCGGCAGGAGGCTTTTCTGGCCATGAGCCGGGCAATCGACCGGCTTAAGAGCGAAGCCCACAATAAACACTGAGGAAGACCATGGGCGACGAACGAGTACAAAAAAGATTGTTCGGGACAAACGGGGTCAGGGGCGTCATCGGTCAGGACATGACGCCGGACCTTGCGATGCGGATCGGCAAAGCGCTCGGGACAATGCGCAAAGGGCGGATCGCCATCGGGAGAGATACACGGACCTCGGGAGAGGCCCTTGCATGCGCCGTCTCGGCAGGGCTGATGGCGACCGGGTGCGACGTCGTGGACTGCGGCATCCTGCCAACACCGGCACTGCAGTATATCGTGATGGGCGGGTTCGAGGCGGGGGCAATGATCACCGCCTCGCACAACCCTCCGGAGTACAACGGCGTCAAGATCATCGAGCCCGACGGCACCGAGATGGGAGACGAAGAGACGCTGCACCTTGAAGAGATCCTCTTCTCGGGATCGTTTAAAACCGTGCCCTGGGACGAGGTCGGCGGGAAGAAGAGCGAGCCGAACCTGAGGGAAGCCTACATCGATGCCATCGTGGGCCATTTCCCTCCCGGCATCGGGCAGGGCATGACCGTCGTTGTCGACCCCGGTTCAGGCCCGGCGGCACAGACCACCCCGCAGATCCTCGCGCGCCTGGGCTGCACCGTCCACACGATCAACGGTCAGATGGACGGCCGGTTCCCGGGCCGCCTCCCTGAACCGAGCCCTGAAGGGCTCGCGCCCCTTGCCGAACTGGTCAGGGAAACCGGCGCCGCCTTCGGCGTTGCCCACGACGGCGACGCCGACAGGGCGGTGTTCATCGACAACCTCGGCAGGTATGTCGAAGAAAACAGGGAGTTCGGCCTTGTGGAAGGCTTCATCTGCAAACAGACAAAAGGGCTCGTCGTCACCCCGGTATCCACCTCGCTGATCGCCGGGGCGGTGGCAGAAGAGAACGGGTGTGAAGTGGAGTTCACGCCGGTCGGGAGCATCTATGTCGCCAGGCAGATGCGCAAACTCATCGCCGCCGGAAAACCCGTCGCCTTTGGAGGAGAAGGAAACGGCGGGCTCATCTACCCGGAGCACCAGTTCTGCCGCGACGGCGGCATGACCGCCGCAATGATGGTCGGCCTGCTCCATGCGGCGGGCGCACCTCTCGCCGCCCTCCTGGACGCCATGCCGGCCTACCACATCATCAAAGAGAAGATCAGGACAGAACATGCCGCAGATGTCATCGCCTCCTTAAAGATGCGGCATGCAGGCGAGGACATCGACTGCCGGGACGGCATCAGGATCAACCGGCAGGGAGCCTGGGCACTCGTCCGCCCCTCGGGAACCGAACCGATGATGCGAGTCATCGTCGAGGCGGAAGATGAAAAAACCGGCACCGCATTCTTTGCCGACATCATGGCAGAGATCAGGGCATCGGCCCCGGATATCGCCCGTTAGAAGTAAAATAACCCCCCACTATTTTTATCTCCACTTTTGGATATTAAAGCCCTCTTCAGGGGCCTCTCCCCTATTGCCCTGACCAAACCCCTTCAATTGATATAAATACCCTCAATTCATTTTATCTTATAGAATATTCTGAGACACCATAGAGAAACTTTTTTAACTATTGCTATATTATATTCTGGTAGGAAAAACCTTGCCAGAAACTGAAGCCGATATTTTAAAGAAAATACAAACAGTGGTGGCGCGGGGGGAGCAAAGCGAAATTGAGCTGCTTCTGAACGACATTTCTCAGATATCGAAGAGAAAGGAAAAGAAAGAACTGCTGGAGGCAATCCACTCCACGGTCATCGAGATGGCGTTTCGGGAAAATCACCCTGAACTGACAAAACTGCCTGCAGTCCTTCCGAAAGATGAGATCTACGATCACATACGCCGCGCCTCGCGGATCTTTATCGATACAAAAGACCGGGCATGGCTCCAGGCGGTCTACGACCTCTCCGGATCGCTCGACCGGAAAAGTTCGCAGTCGATGATCCTCTCCGAAGTTACAAAAGAGATCATCGAGGCCGGTGTGGACCGGGCAGAGGCCGAACTGATCGATGCCGGGATGGAGGTCTTCCACCAGATCAGTTTCCGAAAATACCGCTCAGCCATACTGATGGACATCGTCCCGCTCCATATCGTCTGGAGCATCACCATCAGGGACACATCCCTTCTCACCGAGGCCCTCAAAATGATCGAGGGAATTGGAGACATTTCAAAGCGCTCCCTGCTGCAGAGCGAGGTCACCAGGGCAATCGGGCGGATCGGTGTCGCAAAACGGGATTTTCCCACCATCATTCTGGCGCTGGAGAACGCTGCGGAGATCAAACAGAAGATCCGGCGTATCGCCTCGATCAACGTCATCGTGGCACAGGTATGGAAGTCTCCGCTGAGCACGCAGGTCTCAGACATCCCTGCAGTCTTAAAAACGCTCGAACACCTGCCCGAGACGCAACTCTCAGAGGTTGCAGCCGCCCTCACCGGCGAGATGATCAGCCGGGCCAGCGACAAAGGGGCGGCGATCGCCATGCTCGAAGGCGTGGAGAAGACCTACCCCTTCACCCTGCAGGCGATCATCGGCGAACTCCTCCAGGCTGCAGAGCGAAACGGCGACCCCTACTTCCTTGAGGCGGCCCTGAGGTTCAACTCCCGCCTCAGACCCGAGGACGAGGTCCAGATCAAAGAGATTGTCAGGGCCGGTACGGCAGTGGTCGAGCGGACGGGAGAGGCAAAGTTCCTCCTCGATATCGTCCCTCTGATCGAAGAGGCGGTTTCAGGGCCGCGTGCATTTGCCGTCTACCTCCAGCTTGTCCAGACTATGCTCGGCCGCGGGGCATTTTCGCACGCCGTCGATATCTTCGGGAAGATCACCTCGTTCTCAGAGATCATCCAGACCGGAACGCAGTTCTGGGACACCTCGGTCATGCTCGTCAGCGCAGGGGTGCTGAGGGACCGGGTCGACCAGATCAGGGACCGGGTCTTCGCACTGATGGATACCGAGACGAAAGAAAGCCTGATCCAGCGGAGCATTACAGAGATCGCCAGAAACACCAGTTTCGGTGAGATCATCCACCACATCTCCTCCATCGTCGCCCTCGCCGGCCTCCACCGCCACCGCGATGATCAACTGCTCCTGGCGATCGATCACCTGATCGAACGAAAATTCATCGATTCGCTGGACCCGTCGTACCTGGTGGAGATCGCCCGCCAGATCAGCAACCGCGAGATCAGCGGTGCGGCCGTCTCCCGGATCGTTGCAAACATGTCAGATTTCGGCGTCTCTCACCAGAACCGGGACTACCTCCAGAGGGCCGTCGGTCTCACGTGTGAGATCAGGGTGCAGAAGATCAGGTCGGAGGCGCTCTGCAGCGTCATCGACCGTGCCGCCGATCTCGCCGTCTCCCAGGGCGATCTCACGCTCCTGAAACGAATGCGGGGCTGGACCGATCCTCTCCTCGAAAAAGAATTCGGCCTCTACACCACCGGAAACATCGTCAAAGGGATGGTGAAGTACGGCATCAACAGGATAGCGCCCCACGCCCTGGAAAACGCCTATGAGGTGGCCGGCGATATCGACGACCCCTCCCTCCGGCAGCAGCTCAACGAACTGATCATTGAGGGGCTGATCAGAGTAGGGTGCCTGATGATGCAGGAACCGCTCACGGCAGAGAGTAGAAACCTGCTGGAGAACAGAATTGCGGTGTTCAGACGGGCGAACAAGATCCTCGGCGATACCGTGACCGAACGGCGCTACTCCATCAGGATCGCCCGCGGCATCGACATCATCACAGAATATCTGTCAGACACCAGGAACCCCTACTACGCCATACCCCTCGTGATGTTTGTCCTGGAGATCAGGAGCCAGGTCGAGCGGGACGCCATGGTGGCGCGGATCGCCGCCGAGTTCGAGCCGTACATCGACGACCTCGCCTCCACCGATCCGTACGAAATGATGGCGTTTCTGCTCCAGCGCCTCGAATATGCGAGCGGTTCGCCCGAGGTCATGGACCTGACGAAGTCGCTCCTCCTCCAGATCGCAAACCCCTATACCAGATATTCAGGGATGTGCACGCTCGCCGAGGGCTACCTCAGGATACACGATCTCGAACGGGGCTGGAGCGTCCTCAGGGAGATCCACGAGGGTGTCGGAGAACTGACGGTAGCCCACGAAAAAGCCCTGATCCTCTCCGACATCGCAGGGCTGATGGCGAAGGTTGACCCGGAGGAGGCATATGACTGTTTCCAGGAAGCGATGGCCCTTCTGCCGGCGGTTGACCCGGAGATGGGAGGGATCGTCCGGAAACATCTGGTCTTCTCCCTGGTAAGCCTCCACGCGATCGAGCCGCGAGAGGAGAACATTGCGGCGGTCACCGGACTGATAGAGGCGATCGAAGATCCGACCGATTACGTGAACTCTCTCATCTCCGCCTTCACCCTTGTTGCCCAGGGCGACAGGGCAAAAAATGTAATGGAAAGTATCTACGCCGGTATCGACGCCATTCCTCTCCCCTACGACCGGGCGTCGATGCTCCTCTCGGTTGTCCCGATCGCGGTGAGGTCGGGCGAGAAGGGCGACGCGGAACGGCTTCTCGTCGAGGCCGATGCCCTGACGGCGGATATACATATCCCGGTCGTCTCTGCCCTGGTAAAGAAGGGCATCTGCCAGATGTACCTGATGCTGGCCGCCACAGAAAAGAACGAGGCCTACAAAAAGAAGGGAATCGAGGTCGTCAGGAGTATTGAGGACGAGATCCTCAGAATACGGACCTTCGGGGAGATCGGGATCAGCACCGTTGAAGAGGTCGAGGATCCGGCGTTCAGGCGCCTCATGGAAGCGGCAGAGGAGGTGCTCGCCGCAGGTTCCGCCCACCCCGACATCTCCTCTCTCGAATATCTTATCGAAGGAGTTTCCGACCGGGCGCAGCGCGCGCGCTACTGCTTTGAATTATTCCTGCATTTCAGGGATGCCGGACGCGAGCGGGCGGCAGACAACATCCTCCTCCTCGGCCTCGACGAGGCGAGCATCATCAGGCCCCTCTCCAGAAGAGTCTATGTCCTCTGCGGCCTGGCGCTCTCCCTCCAGAGCATCGGGGAAAAGAAAAAGAGCAGAGACATCATCGGAATGGCGGTGAACGCCGCTACAAATATCAGGCAGGACGATCTGCGCGACGAAGTGTTCAACGAGCTTGACGTTGTCATGCGGGTGATGCAGGAAGGGAGGGTATGAAGACGATCAGGGTGCGGGTCACCGGCAAGGTCCAGCACGTCGGTTTTCGGGCCTGCACCAGAAAGATCGCCACGACCCTCGGGATCGGGGGGGCGGTGCGGAACCTCCAGAACGGCACCGTCGAGATCGATGCCACCGGCGATGATGCGGTCCTGGAAAAGTTCCTGGGGATGATCTATACCTGTCCAAGGGTGGTGATACGGGACCTGGAGATCGAGGACCTTCCGCTTTCCAGGTACGCCGAGTTCAGCATCTGCCGGGAGACCGGTCAGTAGACCGGCGAAAATTCTGTCCCTGAGAGAAGGGCGCAGGCATAGTCGCGCACCACGGTATTGATCCGGCCGTCGTCAAGGGTACGGCGGATGCCGCCGAGCAGGTTTTGTATAAGATTTTCAGAAAGGTAGCAGCGCCGATCGCCGGTATCGTAGTCGCAGGCAGAGATCCCTCCCCGCGCAAGGGAGAAGACCGTTTCATCGATCATTAACGGTTTGAACCCGTCGATGATATCGTAGATCAGGCCCCCGGCCCCTTCGTGCAGGGTGCCGGAGTCCGGGTCCAGCCCTGCGGCCGAGAGCGTTACGTCTGCCGAACCATAGAGGACGGCGTAGCCGAACGAGAGCATGGCATTGACGGGATCGATATGGGGTCTCCTCCCCCGCCGCCTGAACCCGAGTTCTGCCGGGATGGTGCGCGCCATGATCTCGTAATACATGTCACTGACCAGTTTGTGAAGCCGGCGGACCTCCTCCATTCTGATAAGAAAGGGCAACTCCTCGCGCGACCGGTGGAGGAACTCGAGTTCTCCTTCGTACAGGAGATCCCAGCCGTGAGCATTGCCATAACGCTCGATCGCAAGGATACGCGCGTCGATCCCGGCCTGAGCAAAGATCAGGGCGACGGAGTGACACGATACCTTCTGCTGGGCGAACCTGATCGTTTCAGCGTCCTGCGGGTGGGGCGGATTGATCTGGCCGGCCGGGAAGCCGTCGGCGTCAAAAAATGATATGGTTGCCCCGGCCCTGACGAGGGCGACGACAGCGGAGGTGTGGATGGTATGCCCGCCGACGACGATGAGGTGACCGACCCTGCCAATATCATAGCGCTCCTCACCCGCTCCCTTCAGGACCGTGAGGGTATTCCTGGTCGCCCTGATGTGTCCACCAGAACCGGCGACCGTCACCCATTCACGCAGATGTTCGGTCATGATTAAACTACACTGTCAGCGCCGGGTTTCGGCGGTTGATATATCATATCTGGCATTTTCCCATAGATGAAAGGATCGATATTTCTGCCGGATGGCGTCCGGGTTAGTTTGAAGATGCAAGAACACACCCTTCTGGATATGCAGACAGGGGCAAAGGCTGAATGGCACCGGTTGCGGGATGTGCTCGTTCATGAGCCCGGGTTAGAGGTTTTTTTCGCCCTCCTGTCTCCTAAAAACCATCTTTACGAGCGTTTTTTTGATCTCGGGGCAGCGCAGCGGGAGCACAGGCGGCTCTGTGAGGTGCTGCACGAGGATTTCGGGGTCAGGGTCCACCGTCTCTGCAACAGCATCCTCGGCGGGGCAGAGGAGATGCCCGGGATCAGGAGGGCGCTCGAAGCCTCGGCCGAACGCCTGAACCCGGAGGCCGATCCCGGTCCGGCGGCGCGGGACAGTGCCCATCTCCTCTCGATCGCCATACTCGGGGCGCAGGGCAGGAAGGGGGGGACCGCCCTCACAGAAACGATGCACAACCTCTATTTCATGCGCGATCAGCAGGTCTGCACCGACAGGGGGATGGTAACAGGCCGGATGGCGACGCGGGAGCGTCGGATGGAGGTCGAGATGACGCACCTCGCCCTCTCTGCACTCGGCGCCGACCCGGTCGCACAGGTATTGGAGGGAAAGATGGAGGGCGGGGACGTTATCCCTGCAGGGGATTTCGCCCTCGTCGGTTGTGGTGTCCGCACCGATATGAAGGGCATTGCCGCACTGATGAGGGGCATGGAGTTCGACGAAGTCGCCGTCGTCCATGAACCCCTGCACCCCCTGATCAGGGGCCGGGACTATATGGTGAGCATGCACCTCGACACCTACTTTAACATTGCAGGCGACGGCGTCGCCGTGGGCAACCCGGTCCTCCTCGACCGCGCCCGGGTCGAGGTCTTCGTCCGCGAGGGCGAGGGATACCGTCCAGAAGACGGAGCGCAGACCACCCTCGCCGGGTATCTGGGGGAGAAAGGATATTCGATTATACCGGTCACGACCCTCGAACAGCTCTGTTATGCCTCAAATTTCCTCTGCGTCAGGGACCATGAAGCGGTCGCCGTGGACACCGGGCAGATCGCCCCCATGATGCTGGAACGGCTCAAAGAAAAGGAGGCGGCGCGGCCGGGGATGTACGCCGCCCTGCTCGCACAGGCCGAGGCCGATTACCGGCGTCTCAGGGCAGAGGCGGAGTTTTTCCCGTACAAGAGGGAGGTGTATGCCGAGGGGCTTGAGATGACGCCGGTCAGCCTGAAATGCGCCACCGGCGGCTATGGCGGGGCGCACTGCATGACCTGCCCGCTCAGGCGGTGAAAAGCGTCCCGGCCTCTCCGTCAAGGGCGGCCTCGGCGTCGTCGAGGTGGGCGATGATCGCTGTTTTCGCGCCCGATCCGACAAAGCGGATCGCCGCCAGCACCTTCGGCGCCATCGAGCCCTCCCCGAACTCGCCTTCTGCAAGGAGGCGGCGCGCCGTGGCGGCGTCCAGGCTGTTGAGGAGGGTCCGGGCCGGTGTGCCGAAGCCGGAGAAGACGCCCTGGACATCGGTGAGCATCAGGAGGAGATCGGCGCCGATGCCGACGGCGATGCGTTCGGCGGCGAGATCCTTGTCGACGACCGCCTCAACCCCCCGCAGGAGGCCGCCCTGCCTGACCACCGGGACGCCGCCCCCGCCGCCCGCGACCACGACGGTTCCTGCATCGAAGAGCCTTCCGATCGTCTCGATCTCAAGGACCTCCAGGGGGTCGGGAGACGGGACGATCCGCCGCCAGCCGCGGCCCTCCTCCTCGCGCATCGCCCATCCCTCTGCCGCCGCAAGGGCCCGGGCCTCGGCGTCTGAATAATACGGCCCTATCGCCTTGGAAGGGGTGGCAAATGCCGGGTCGCCGGGATCGACGAGCGTACGGCTGAGCACCGTCGCCACCTGCGCCCCCGGCCCGAGACGGTTCTGCATGCACTGCTGGATCATGTAGCCGATCATCCCCTGGCTCTCGGCCCCGCAGACGTCGAGCGGCATCCTGGGGACGGCGTCCCTGGCACACTCGTTCTGGAGGAGGATGTCGCCGACCTGCGGACCGTTGCCGTGCGTGATCATGACCGCATGACCGGCCGCCGCCATTCTGGCGAGGGGAGCAACCGCCGCGTCGATATGGCCGAGCTGCTCCTCGGCCGTCCCTTTCTCCCGGTACCTGACGATCGCGTTCCCGCCGAGCGCCGCAACGATCTTCATCGGTCTTCTCTCAGACAGAGAATCGAATAGACCTTCCGGTCGTCGCCGGCGTCCCTGATCACGCCGTGGATCTCGGTCTCAAAACCCGGGAAAGCAGCGTCGAAGTCCTCGTAGAGCAGGAGGAAATCGATGATGTCCCGGTCATCGACGGAAAGGACCTCGCCGGGCATCCAGATCGGAATACCCGGCGGGTAAGGGACGACCATCACCGCGGCGGTCCGGCCGGCGAGGTCCTGGAGCCTGACTTTTTCCGCCTTTCCGGCGATCATCATCCTGTAGGCCTCCGCAGGCGTCATCGCAGGGCGCGGGATCCGGGCATAGACGTCCTTCTGGATATCTGCAATGCCGTGCCCCTTCAGGTATGCGTGCATGGCGTCGCAGAGGTCGGCAAGCCCCATTCCCCCGTAGATCCGTGGGTAGGTCTTCACGATCTCCGGGAACACCTGTTCAAGCGGGGTATTGGCGTCGTACTGGTCCTTGAACTCGAAGAGCTGGGCGATCAGGGTGCCCGACTTTCCTTTCGAGATCCCCATCGTGAAGAGGATGAAAAAGGAGTAGAACCCGGTCTTCTCCACGACGATCCCCTGTTCCTGAAGGAACCTGGAGACGATGGCGGCCGGGATGCCGCGCTCCTCCATCAGGCCGCCGGGATCGATCCCGGGCGTGAGGACGGTGACCTTCAGGGGATCGAGAAGGCAGTAGTTCTCCTCGATCCCGTCGAAACCGTGCCAGGCGTCACCGGGCTTCAAGGTCCAGTAATCGAGGTGACGGCAGAGTTCGGCGGCGTCCCCCTCCTGTATCCTCGGCCTGAGGGTGAGAAAATGCTCCGCATACTGACCCTGCCCCACGCCGGGCTGCCAGACAGGAAACCACCAGCGCCTGCTCCCGGCCTCCTCGTCCTCGAGCACCTGCGCCATCAGCTGGACCATCTTCTGGCGGAAAATCAGGGCCTCTTCAAGCGTGTCGGCGATGAGAACGGTGCCCGAGTCGCCCTCCATCATCTTCGCCGCCACGTCGAGAGAGGCGATGATGCTGTACTGGGGCGAGGTGGAGGTGTGCATCATAAAGGCCTCGTTGAACCCATCGGGATCGATCCTGGCTTCCTCGGGGCAGTGCGAGTCCCTGAGGTGGATCATCGAGCCCTGCGAGAAGGCGGCGAGGACCTTGTGCGTCGACTGGGTGGCAAAGATCGCCGGCCTATCCGGTGCGGCCGTCACCGGGGTCATCGCATAGCGTCCGCGGTACAGCGGGTGAAACCGGGCGTAACCGTACCATGCCTCGTCAAAGAGAAGGACACCGACGGTCCCGGTGAGTTTCTCGATGATCGCCTCCACATCGTAGCAGAGACCGTCATAGGTGGAGTTCGTGACCACGGCGAGGCGGGGCGTCCGGCCCGCATCGGCAATGAGGGGATGATCCGCACATTTCTTCTGTATTACGGCGGGATCGAACTCGGCCGCATGGATCGGGCCGATGATCCCGTAGGGGTTCCTGGTCGGGATCAGGTAGACCGGGACCGCCCCGGTCATGATGATCGCGTACATCACCGACTTGTGGCAGTTGCGATCGACAAGGACGATATCGCCGGGCTGCACGCACCCGGAGAAGACGACCTTGTTCGAGGTCGAGGTGCCGTTCGTGAGAAAGTAGGTCCGGTCGGCCCCGAAGATCCGGGCGGCGTCGGATTCGGCGGCGCCGACCACGCCGGTGTGTTCGAGGAGCGATCCCAGTTCGGGGACCGAGACCGAGAGGTCTGACCTGAGGGTGTTCTCCCCGTAGAACCGAAAAAAGAGTTTTCCCACCGGCGACTTCAGGAAGGCGATGCCGCCGGTGTGGCCAGGCGTGTGCCAGGCGTATTTGTACTCCTGCGTGTAGCGGACCAGTTCCCCGAAGAATGCCGGGAGGAGTTTGTCAAGGTAGTCGCCGGTGACGTCCTCGATGCGCCCGGCGATGAAGCGCGGCGTGTTGTCCAGTTTCCAGAAATAGCCGTCTATCGACCTGATCACCTCGAGCGGGATCTCGTTGACGGCGAGTTTGCTGGTGAACAGAAATATCGGAAGGTCCCTGTTGCGTTTCCTGATCGTCCTGATCATCTCCACGGGCCCGGCCGAAGCGGCCGATTCGGGCTGGAGGTCCCAGTCCAGGAGCACGCAGGCGATGTCCGGGTAGACCGACCGGTAGATGGAGAGGGCGTCCTCCACCGTCAGCGCCTCGATGACCCTGAAGTCGAGGTCGCCGAGGATCTCGATGACCTGGCGGAGGGCGATCCCGCCCGCGGTCTCGGCATGGATCTCTGAGTCGACGATGAGGATGGAGAGATCGAGGTTGCTGTACCATTCCATTCAGACCACATCCCCGCCTCTTCGGGCCTGCATAAACCGGCCCCGATCGCGTGCGGGTATATGCGTGAGGGGATGCAGGGGCACTTATGCCTTGCGGGAGGCCGGGCTCCTCGCAGAAAAAAAGAGTTATTCTTCTTTCTTCTCGTCGCTCCGGACCGGGGCCCGCATCGACGGGAAGAGGATCACTTCTTTAATGGAATCGTTCCCGGTGATCATCATAATTAAACGGTCCATGCCGATCCCGACACCGCCGGTCGGGGGCATGCCGTAGCCGAGGGCGTTGATGAAGTCGTAGTCGATCATCTGCGCCTCAAGGTCGCCGAGACGGCGCTTTTTGTCCTGCTCCTCGAACCGTTCCTTCTGGTCGATGGGGTCGTTCAGCTCGGAGAAGCCGTTTGCCAGCTCCATGCCGTAGACGAAGAGCTCGAAGCGTTCGGTAAAGCCGGGTTTTGTCCGGTGGCGTTTTGCGAGCGGCGAGTTCTCGACCGGGAAGTCGTAGATGAAGGTGGGCTGGACCAGTTTCTCCTCGCAGTAGTGGTCGAAGAAGAGCGGGAGGTAGTCGCCGTGGGTCTGTGCGGTCTCGCGCTTGTCGATCCGCTCCTGCTCGGCGATCCTGGCAAGGTCGTCGAGCGGGGTGGCATAGACGTCGATGCCGCCGTACTCCTTCACGGCGTCCTCCATCGTAAGCCTGCGCCAGGGGCGGGCGAAGGAGATCTCGGTTTCATCGAAGGTGACGGTCGTTGTGCCGCGGGCGTGGACGACGAGGTCGGCGATGATCTCCTCGGTGAGGTCCATCATGTCCCTGTAGTCGTGATAGGCGGCATAGATCTCCACCATCGAGAACTCGGGGTTGTGCTTTGTGTCGATGTCCTCGTTCCTGAAGTTCTTCGAGAACTCGTAGACCTTCTCGAATCCGCCGACGACAAGACGCTTTAAGTAGAGTTCGGGGGCGATGCGCAGGAAGAGCTGCTGTTCGAGGGCGTTGTGATAGGTGATGAAGGGACGGGCATTCGCCCCGCCGTAGACCGGCTGGAGGGTGGGGGTCTCGAACTCCATGAAGCCGCGGCTGTTCAGGAAGTTCCGCAGTTCGGCGATCGTCCGGCTCCTGAGACGGAAGGTTTCTCTCGTCTCATCGTTCATGATCAGGTCGAGGTAGCGCTGGCGGTAGCGCGCTTCGGTGTTCTTCAGGCCGTGGAACTTCTCGGGCATGGCACAGACCGACTTGGCAAGCAGCGTGTAAGCGCTCGCCCAGACGGTGATCTCGCCCATCTTCGTCCTGAAGACGCGGCCGGTCACCCCGATGATGTCGCCGGCGTCGAGATATTTCTTGAGGAACTCAAAGGCCTCATCGCCAACGTCGTTTTTCCTGATATAGAGCTGGATGCGGGCCGAGGCGTCCCCGATATCGATGAAGACCGTTTTGCCGTGGTGGCGGATGATGTAGATCCGTCCGGCGGTGCAGACCTCCTCCTCTGAGGGGTCGTGACCGATCTCTGTATATCGCTCCCTGATCTCGGCAAGGGTGTGCTTTCGCTCATAGTGGGCCGGGTAGATCGGTCTGCCGTCGCCGGTGAGTTCGCGATATTTGGTGAGTTTTACCTCGTCAAAGGTGATCTGGCTGCTATCACTCATGGTATTTCCATCCAGGATGCGGAGTTATCCACCCGATGTGGTCCAGACGGGTGAAATGGTGCTTTATATATTTTTTCTCAGGGGTATTAAGGGTATCACCCCGAACCGGAGTGCAGGCCGGAAAGAGAGGTCCTGATAGAATGGCAGAGGCGCAATGCCGGAGGCTCTGATGCAAAAGAAACCATTTATAATCCGGGCCGCTGAAAAGACATGACTATTCTCATGAAAATCGGTTATCCCTGCGCAAACCGATCCATCGGATGCTCGCCGAGCCGCACCTTTGACCTCAGGGTATTTTCCAGGGATCACCTGATCCTGACGATTGCCGAGAACCTCTCCTGTCTTGCCAGGATTCTGGAGTTCAACAGGAAAGCAGGGCTGTATTTTTTTGTCATCGGGCCGGAGCTCATCCCCTATGCCGCCCACCCGGCAAACACGCTCAACTGGGCCGAGGAGTTTGCCGCCGATTTCGCTGCCGTCGGGGCCTTTATCAGGGACGCAGGGATGCGGATCGCCGTCCAGCCTTCGTGCGGTTTTGCCGTTCCTGAAGGGAAGGGAGAGAGGGAGGCAACACACGCTGCGGCGATCCTGGACGCCATGGAACTCGGGACCGATGCAAAGGTCATTGCGTGGGCAGGGAGCGGCCCGGACAGGGAAACGGCACAGGATAGAACTTTCGAGTGGCTGAACAGGCTGCCCGGCGGGATCAGGCGGAGGATCGCGATCAGAAACGACGACACCCTGTCGGTTGCCGACTGCTGCGCCGTCGCAGAAGAGTGCGGCGTCCCGGTCGTGTACGACCATCTTCACCGCGACAGCGCCCCTTCGCCCTGCAGCTCCGCCGAAGCGATGCGGCGGTGCGCGGCGACCTGGCACGAGGGGGACGGGGCGCCGATCCTCGTCTTCGCCACGCCCGGAAAGGACGGACGACCGGCCCACACCATCGACGCCGACCGCTTCGCGGAGGTGCTCGCGGCGTCCAGGCCCGACAATCCCGATATTCTCATCGACTTTCAGGACCGGGAGCAGAGCGCACTGATCGCGATGATCGCCGCCTTCGAAGACCCGCGGCTCTTTCCAGGGAAAGAACTGAGAAAAAGAGGGGCCTGAAGGGAAAAGTGAGGTAGAGATGCGGATCGGCTACCCCTGCGTGAACATCGGCATCGGGTGCACCTCGGCCCGGACCTTCAGGCTGCGGTCGTGGAGCCCTGAGCGGTTTCGCTCGACCGTCAGGGAGAACCTCGCCTGCCTCTCCAGCACCCTCCAGTTCAACATCGACCACGAGCTCCTCTTCTTCAGGATCACCTCTGACCTGATCCCCTTCGCCTCCCACCCGGTGAACGAGATCGACTGGGAGGGGGAGTTTTCCGGGAGTTTTACCGAGATCGGCGATCTGATCCGTGAGAGCGGGATGCGCATCTCGATGCACCCTGACCAGTTCACCCTGATCAACTCCCCCGACGGGGGCGTGACGGCGCGGAGCATCGCCGAACTCGCGTACCATGCCGCCGTCCTCGACGCCATGAACCTGGACACCAGGGCAAAGATCCAGGTCCACGCCGGCGGCGTCTACGGGGACAAAGCATCGGCGATGGACCGGTTCCTCGACCGCTACCGCGATCTGCCAGCCGAGATCCGGCGGCGTCTCGTCGTCGAGAACGACGACCGCCTCTATACCGCGGCAGACTGCTGCGCGTTGAGCCGATCCTGCGGCGTCCCGGTGCTCTTCGACACCTTTCACCACGAGTGCAACTCTTCGGGAGAGGAGATGCCTGAGGCGCTGGCGATCTGCGCAGAGACATGGGGGCGATCCGACGGCATACCGATGGTCGACTACTCGTCGCAGGAACCGGGTGCACGAAAAGGGGCTCATATACATGCCATCGACCTGGCGCATTTCAGGGCGTTTCTTGCGGCCTCCAGGCCCCACGACATCGACATCATGCTCGAGATCAAGGACAAGGAGAAGAGCGCCCTCCTGGCCCGGGCAGAGGCCGCCGCCGATCCGCGCCTGGCAAGGTGAGCGGGCGCGCCATGCCAGAGCATGACAAGGTTATTGGCAGGCGGCGACGAAGGAGTATGCACAGGAGCCCGCGGCCGCGCCGGCAGTGCCGCGGGAGAGAAAGGATTGTGCTGATATGTTCTGGAACAGGGAAATAGAAACGATCGCGGGGGACAACCTCGAGGCGCTGCAGCTCTCCCGGCTGAAATGGACGGTGCGCCAGGTTCAGAATGTCGAGTTCTACCGGAGGGCGTTTCAGAAAGCCGGGGTCTCGCCCGGCGACATCCAGACGCTCGACGACCTCGAGAAACTCCCATTCACGACGAAGAAGGACCTGAGAGAGGGCTACCCGTTCGGGTTTTTTGCGGTGCCAAAGCGCGAGGTGGTCAGGATCCACACGACCTCGGGGACGACCGGCAAGCCCACCGTCGTCGGCTACACCCGCCAGGACCTCGATACCTGGACCGAACTGATGGCGCGGAACCTCACGATGGTCGGCCTGACCGAGGACGACGTCTTCCAGAACATCCTCGGCTACGGCCTCTTCACCGGCGGGCTCGGCTTCCACTACGGGGCCGAGCGCGTCGGGATGACCGTGATCCCGAGTTCCACCGGGAACACAAAAAGGCAGATCGAGATGATCCAGGACTTCGGGGTCACGGCGATCAACAGCACGCCGGGATACGGGCTGCACCTCGTCGAGGTGGCCGAGCAGATGGGGGCGTCCCTGGAGACCCTGCGGATCGCCACCTTCGGCGCCGAGCCCTGGTCCGAGAGCATGCGGGCGGAGCTGGAGAGGCGCCTCGGCGTGGATGCCTATGACAGCTACGGGATGAGCGAGATGTACGGTCCCGGCGTCGCCTTCGAGTGCGAGGAGAAGGACGGGCTCCATATCTGGCACGACTGTTACCTGGCCGAGATCATCGACCCGGCGACCGGGGAGCGCCTGCCCGACGGCGAGACCGGCGAACTGGTGATCACCCCCCTGGTCAAGGAGGCGATGCCCCTGATCCGCTACCGGACCGGGGACATCACCCGCTTCCTCACCGACGACTGCCCGTGCGGGCGCGGCAAGCGTATCGCCCGCCTCTCAGGCCGGGCCGACGACATGCTCGTGATCCGGGGCATCAACGTCTTCCCTTCGCAGATCGAGCACACTCTCCTCTCCCTTCCCGAGGTCGGGGATCAGTATATGGTTTATGTGGACAGGATCAATCATCTTGATGAGATGACAATCGAGGTGGAGATCAACAGGAGCTACTTCTCCGGCGAACTGGCCGACCTCCAGCGGCTGCAGAAGAAGGTATCAGGGGCGATCAGGGAGACGCTGAACCTGCGGACGACGGTGAAGTTCGTGGAGCCTGGCACCCTCCCGCGCTTCGAGGGCAAGGCAAAGCGCGTGGTCGACCGGCGGGGGGCGATCTGGTGAGGATGTGGGACCCGCGCGTCGAGGAGATGCCGCCCGAGGAGTTGAAGCGCCTCCAGTACCGCCTGCTCAAGACGCTCGTCTACCGGCTGTACAGTTTCTCGAACTTTTACCATGAGCGGATGCGGGCGGCGGGCGTCCACCCCGACGATGTGAAAACACTCGACGATATCGCAAAACTCCCGTTCATGTACAAGAGCGACCTGCGGGACAACTACCCCGACCGGATCTTCACGGCCTCGCAGGACGAACTGGTGCGCTACCACGTCTCCTCGGGGACGACCGGCAAGCCCACCGTCGTCGGCTACACGGCAAACGACCTGGAGATCTGGACGACCTCCCTCGCCCGCTCCCTCACCGCCTGCGGGCTTGGCCGCGGCGACGTGATGCAGGTGAGCTACGGCTACGGCCTCTTCACCGGCGGGCTCGGCCTCCACTACGGCGCCGAACGGATCGGGGCGACGGTGCTGCCGATCGGGACGGGGAACACCGAGCGGCAGATCGAGCTGATGCAGGACCTGCACGTGACGGCGATCGCCTGCACCCCGTCCTACCTCGTCCACCTGGGCGAGACGGCCGAGCGGATGGGGGTCTCGATCAAGAACGACACGAACCTGCGGGTGGGGATCCTGGGGGCAGAACCCTGGTCTGAGCGGATGCGCACCGGGCTCCAGGATTCGCTCGGGATCCGGGTCTTCGACATCTACGGCACCTCAGAGCTCTCGGGCCCGATGTTCACCGAGTGCACCGAGCAGCAGGGGATCCATATCTGGGGCGACATCGCCTACCCCGAGATCATCGACCCGGAGACCGGGGAGCAGCTGCCGCCGGGCGAGAAGGGCGAACTGGTGATGACCGTCCTGAAAAAGGAGGCGCTCCCGATGATCCGCTACCGGATCGGGGACGTCACCATGCTCGACGATGCGGTCTGCGCCTGCGGGCGGACCTCGCCGCGGATCATGCGGATCCAGGGGCGGGTCGACGATATGCTCATCGTGCGCGGGATCAATGTCTTCCCGTCGCAGGTGGAGCACACCCTGATGGGCATCCCCGAGGTGCTGGGCTCGGCCTTCCAGATCGAGGTGGACCGGCGGGGGGCGCTGGACTCGATGCTCGTGCGGGTGGAGATGAGCCGCGACGCCTTTTCCGACAAGATCACCGATCTCATGCGGGTGAAGGCGAAGGTCACCCATGACCTGAGGAACTCCCTGAACGTGGCGGCGGACGTGGAACTCGTGGCGCCGGGGACCCTCCCGCGCTTTGAGGGCAAAGCAAAGAGAGTGATTGACCGGAGAGTGTACTGAATTATGGCAGAGAAGAAGTATATCATCAAGCAGATCTCGATCTTTTCGGAGAACAAGCCCGGACGCCTTGCGGCGATCGCCCATGCCCTCGAAGAGGCCGGGATCAATATTCTCGCCTTCTCGATCGCGGAGGCGAACGGGTTCGGCGTGGTGCGGGCGCTCGTGAACAAACCCGACGGGGCCTATGAAACGCTCACCAAACTCGGCTTCATGGTCTCGTTCACCGACGTGATCGCCGTCGCCATGCGTGACGAACCCGGCGGCCTCTTCGATATCGCCCGGATCCTGGGCGAGGCCGGGATCAATATCGAGTATTCATACGCCTATTCGGGGAAGGAAGGGGCGGTGCTGATCCTCAGGGTGGATAAGGTCGAGGAAGGGATCAGGAAGGTGCTGGACGCCGGCGGGAAACTGCTCGGTGCAGAACTGTTCGGATAATATACACTCTTTTTTGACCGGTGGTGGGCGCCGGTGTACCGCACGCGAGGGAGAGGTCTGCACGAAAATGTGCGAGCATGTTTTTACCCGGTACAGGTGGTACAGGCGGATCAACTCGGAGGATATTCGATATTATGCAGATCTGACGCTATGTGAACGTTTTTTCTGTTCCACCTTCTGATCGTGCATCCCGGTACACCCGGATCGGGTACTCTCCTGTACGGGACCGCGACCTATAGGGATGCAGAAAAAGAGGGAAGCGATCGTTCCTCGCGTGCGATCGATGGGGGCGGTCTGCAGGGCGGCCGGGGCGATCAGGCGGCAGGGAGATTACCCCCATGAACCGCCAAACAGTTTTATTCCTCCTCCCCCATCCACCCCATCCCGACCCAGCGCTCATACTCCTCAGGCCGCCAGTCCCGGTTCTCCCGCACGATCGCGGCAAAGCAGGCGCGGTTCTCCGCGATCTCCGCCTCCTGCTCAGGGTACGACGGGCGCGTGCGGACCGCCTCAACAAGCCGCCGCCCGAGGTCCCGCGCCGCCTCCTCGGCCCCGTAGATCGCTTCGGGATCGTCGCCGAGGGCGACGCCCATCCCGCCGACGGCGAGCGCCCCCAGGTAGTTGAGCACGTGGTTCAGGTAGGCGACGACGGCGTCGCCGCCCGAGCCCCAGGTGGTGGCGACGGCGCAGCCGTACTTCCCGGCGCAGGTCTGGTAGTGGATCGCATCGGCCAGGCGGTCGATGAAGATCTTCATCTGGCCGGTGACGCCGTCGATGTACACCGGCGAGGCCATGACCAGACTGTCGGCGTCGATCATCCGTGCGTACACGGCGGTGAAATCATCGTTGAAGACGCAGGCGCCGTCCAGGCTGCAACTCCCGCATGCGGTGCAGGGGGTGATCCGCAGGTCGGCGAGGTCGATGAGGTCCACCTCGGCCCCGGCGTCTGCGGCGCCGTCGAGCACCCAGCGCGCCAGTTTTCTCGTCCTGCTCCCCATGCCCCGCGGGCTTCCCTGCACTGCACAGATCTTCATGAACAGAGTATTGCGGGCAGGAAAAATAAAAGAAAGGTTACGGAGAGGTCACTTCTTCTCCCATTTATAGAGTTCCTGCACCTCGGCGAGGGTGCTGCCGCGTGCGATCTCAGCCCGCACCCTTTCTTCGTTCTTCTTCACCTCCAGGGCGCGGCGGGCGACCTCGTAGGCCCGCTCCTTGGGAACAACGACGGCACCGCTCTCGTCTGCGACGATCCAGTCGCCGGGCCTGACCGTCTGGCCACAGCAGGGGATCTCGGCGTTGATCTCCCCGAACCCCTTCGGCTCCCCGGCGTTCGGGACGCAGGCGCGGGCGAAGAGGGGGAACTTCAGGGCCCTGATATCGTCGACGTCCCGAGCAGAACCGTCGATGATCACCCCGGCGACCCCGCGGTTGATCGCGCTCCTGGTCGCGAGTTCGCCCCAGGGTGAGACGTGCGTGGCGGCGGCGTTGTAGATCACCAGGACGTCGCCGGGTCGGCAGACGTCGATCGCCTCCACCGGTTTTGCCCAGTCGCCCGGGAAGGACTGGACCGTCACCGCCGGGCCCACCGCCTTCACCCCGAAGGTGAGGGGGAAGAGCCCGTTCATCGCCCCCTTCCGGTGCATCGCATCGGTGACGTTCGGGGCCGAGACCTGCATGAACAGGCCCCTGATCTCCTCGTCCACGCTCCGCTTCGCAGGGGGGGCGATAGACGGAGCGTCGATCGCCTCCCTGATCCGCCGGGCCGAACCCTCAACGTCGCCTGACTTCACGATCCAGCCCCCGACGATGACGATATCGGCCCCGGCCGCGACGGCCTGCGCCGCCGTCGAGGCATCGAGCCCCCCGGCGACGGCGAGGGGGATCGAGACCTCGCCCGCGATGGAGCGGAGGAGGTCCACCGAGTTTTTCCCGATCATCTGCTGGTCGATCCCCACGTGGGCGTTGACGATATCGACGCCCAGAGACGCCAGGTCCCGCGCCCGCGCTACCGGGTCGGCGACGTTGATCAGGTCGGCCATGACCCGCACGCCATAGAGATGGGCCGCCCTGACGCACTCGGCGATCACCGTATCGTCGGCATCGGCAAGGACGCAGACGACGTTCGCCCCGGCCTTCGCCGCCATCTCCACCTCGACCGTCCCGGTATCGGCGATCTTCATGTCGGCGACGATCACGCGGCCGGGAAAGGCCTCGCGGATCTGACGCACCGCCGCCATCCCCTCGCTCTTGATCAGCGGGGTGCCCACCTCGATCCAGTCGGCGCCGCCGGCGACCGCTTCCTCTGCGATCCTGACGGCGCGGTGCAGTTCTAGAATATCAAGCGCAACCTGGAGCGTCGCATGCGTCATGCGATCGAGATGGGGCTGGAATACTGTTAAGGCTTGCCTCCATGCGTCAGGCATAAGAGCCCTGGGGGCACACGCTCTCCAGATACCATGATCAGACTCGTCCTTTTACGCCACGGGGAGAGCGTATGGAACAAGGAGAACCGGTTCACCGGATGGACCGACGTCGACCTCTCGGAGAAAGGGATCGCCGAGGCGCATGAAGCCGGAAAAACCCTCCTGCGCGAGGGATACACCTTCGACTGCGCCTTCACCTCGGTGCTGAAACGGGCGATCCGCACCCTCTGGATCACCCTCGACGAGATGGACCTGATGTGGATCCCGGTGGAGCGGTCGTGGCGGCTGAACGAGCGCCACTACGGCGCCCTGCAGGGCCTGAACAAGGCCGAGATGGCCGAGAAGTACGGCGACGAGCAGGTCTTCGTCTGGCGGCGGAGTTATACAGTCCCGCCCCCGCCCCTCGACGCCGACGACGCCCGCCACCCGGGAAAGGACCGGCGCTACGCTGCCCTCTCCCCCGCGGAGCTCCCGGCGACCGAGTGCCTGAAGGACACCGTCGCCCGGTTCGTGCCCTACTGGGAGGGCGCGATCGTCCCGGCCTTAAAAGAGGGGAAGCAGGTGCTCATCGCCGCCCACGGCAACAGCATCAGGGCGCTCGTCAAGCACCTGGACAATATCCCTGACGACGCCATCGCCGAGGTGAACATCCCGACCGGCATCCCCCTCGTCTACGAACTCGACGACGACCTCAGCCCGATCCGCCACTATTATCTTGCCGACGAGGCGACGGTGCGGGCGGCGATCGAGGGCGTGAAAAAGCAGGGAAAAGCGGAAAAATAATTTTTTTTACCGGATCAGGCCTTCGTCACCGGCCCCAGGGGGAAGATATAAGGGATATCACCGCGGTGCTCGATCACCGCGTCCACCCCGTAGACCTTCGCGATCACTTCCGGGGTGAGGACGTCGGTCGGCGGGCCCTGCGCAGCGATCGTCCCGCCGGAGAGCACGATGATCCCGGTGCAGTACCGGGCGGCCAGACTGAGGTCGTGGATCGCCATGATCGCAAGCCGACCCTCATCGACGGTCAGGCGGCGGATCAATTCCATCACCTCCATGGCGTTCCTGAGGTCCAGGGCGCTCGTGGGTTCGTCGAGGAGGAGGAGCGGGGACTCCTGCGCCAGCGCCCGGGCGATCATCACGCGCTGGCGCTCCCCGCCCGAGAGGGTGCGCAGTTGCCTGAAGGCCAGGTCCTCGACACCGAGCAACTCCAGCGCTCGGACGACCTCCTCCTCGTCTTTTTTCCCGATGCTCCACGAGAGATGGGGGCGGCGGCCCATCAGCACCGCATCAAAGACGGTCGCGGACGAGTTGTTCCTGATCCCCTGCGGGACATAGGCCACGCGCTTTGCCACCTCCATCCGCGTAAGATGGGAGAGATCGGCGTCATCGAGGAGGATGCTCCCCTCCGGCCTGATGATGCCGTCGATGCACCGGATCAGGGTGGTCTTGCCCGAGCCGTTCGGGCCCACGAGCCCGACCAGCGCCGGCGCCCCGGCGTCAAACGAGATGTCGGAGAGAATCCGGCGGTCCCTGATCCTATAGGAGAGGTTCCTGACCGCAAGCCCGGCCATCACTCACCCCTCCCGCGCAGGAACAGGGCGATGAAGAACGGCACGCCAAGGAACGCCGTCATGATCCCGACCGGCAGGATCGTCGGGGCGAGGACGGTCCTGGCCAGGCTGTCGGCGCCGAGGAGGAGGAGTGCCCCGACAAGCCCGGAGGCCGGCAGGAGAAACCGGTGATCGGTGCCGACGACCATGCGCGTGATATGGGGCGCAACAAGCCCGATGAACCCGATCGTCCCGGTGAAGCAGATGATCGAGGCGGTGACCAGGGAGGAGATGAGCATGAAGATCGTCATCGAGCGCCGCACCGGGATGCCCAGGCTCTCGGCGATATCGTCCCCCTCGGCAAGGGCGTTGAGGTCCCAGGCGCGGTAGACCAGGTAGAGGGTGGACACCACCAGGATGGCGGCGATGATCCCCACCTTCGGCCAGTCTGAACGGCCGAGGGATCCGAACATCCAGAAGACGACTTCCTGGACCTGCTCGGAGGAGCCGACGTACTGGAGGAGGGAGGTCACGGCCGAGAAGAGGTACATGAGGGCGATACCTGCAAGGATCATCGATTCTGCCCCCATGCCCCTGAACCTGGCCATGCCGTAGATGAGAGCGGCGGCGAGGAGGGCGAAGAGAAAGGCGTTGCCGACGACGAGGTAATCCCCGCCGACGACGCCGACGCCGAGCACGATGGCGATCGAGGCGCCGGTCGCCGCAGCAGAGGAGATGCCCAGGGTAAAAGGACTCGCCAGGGGGTTTCTGAGGATCCCCTGCATCACCGCCCCGGCAATCGCCAGCCCGAACCCGGCGGCGATCGCCATCAGCACGCGGTGCAGGCGGTAGTCCCAGACGATGGTCATCGCCGTATCGGTCGCCGTGAAATGGTCGGGGAAGAGACCGGCAAGGACGGCCAGGTAGACCTCGGCCACCGAGAGGTCGGCGCTGCCGAGGGTGACCGCCACCCCGGCCAGAAGGGCGATGACCAGGGTCGTGCCGCCAAGGAAGAGGGCCCTCTTTCTTCGTGCCGCGGCAAACGCCGATCGCAGGTCTGGGTCGGGCATGGCATCACGGATAGGTGAAGATCTTCTCTGCAGGGTCGAAGGGAAGGTGCTGGTAGTCCTCCAGGTAGACCCGGTGGACCGCCGCCGGGTCTATGTCGGCGAAGACCTCGGGGTAGCACCATTTTGCCATATAGGCGATACCGATGAAGTGCTGGGGACCGCCGAAGATGTCGTTGTGGAGGAGATGGAGGTCCCCGTTCTTCACAGACGCGAGCGTCTTCCATCCCGGGCGTTCGGTCAGGCCGGTATAATACCCGGGGATCGCTTCCGCGTCCTCGTTGTCGTAGCCGCCGGCGTCGTAGGATCCGGCGCCGATGAGTTTGACGATCACGTCCGGGTTGGCCTGGATCACTGCTTCAGGGTCGAGTTCAGGGTATTCGGCCGCCAGGGAGGAGAAGGCATTTCTGCCGCCGGCCATCCTGATCTTCTCTTCGTATCCGGAGGATGAGGCGCCGGTCCGGTAATCTTTCCAGTTCTCAAGGTACACCACGGCCCGGTCTTCCTCCGCAACCCCTGAGAGCCGCCCCGGGATCGTCTCCAGGGTGCCGGTGTAGAAGACCGCAAACGCTTCTGCTTCGGCCGTTCTATCAAAGATTGCTCCAAGGGCGCGGATCTCCCTGGCATAGGTCCCAGGCTGGTAGCAGTCGAACCTGAAGATCCGGACGCCGGGGATGGTGCTCTCCAGTTTATTCTGGATCTCATCACAGGCGTCCTTGCTCGTTGTCGCATACAGGAAGACGGCGTCCGGACTGAGGGAGACGATCGCCTCGTAGTCGGGCGACCAGATGCTCCCGACGACCGGCGTATCGGCATACTCCGGGAAGAAAGAGGGCCGGTCAGCCGAATATTTGTCGATCCCGACTATTATCGAGGGATCGACCCCAAGAGAGCGCAAGGTCTCCAGGGTCTCGCCGTTCATGACGACGATGCGGGAGGGCGCCGCATCAATAGTATGCGTCCGGCCCGATGAGTCGGTGACGATCCGTGCGGCAGGACTGAACGCAGCGGCGGCGTCCTGCACGGCGGCAAGGTCAGGGGCGTCAGGGCCGCCCGAGAGGAAGGCGAGGACCATGGCGACGATCTCGTCTTCGCCGACCTGGACGTTCCCGTCGGTTTCGGCGGCCATGGCCGGGGCGATGAGCATGAGGATGAGGCAGGCGAGAAGGGCGATCTGCTTCACCGGCGCCACCTCCGCAGGGCCGGGACGGCAAGGAGAGCGAGAAGGCCCAGAACGATGCCCGGTCCGGGCGCCGCGGGCGCCTCAGCCCCTCCAGCCGGCATCTCGGACGATGGAATGGTGCCGTTTGTCCTGGCCGTAAAATCCCACCATCTCCCGGCGATCTCGCCGATTCCCTGGTCGGGTGCGCGCACTCGATAGGTGACGGTCGATTCGTTTATCATGCAGAAACAGACCTGATCGTCCTGGACCAGCACCTGTGAAGGAGGCAGGGAGGAGTCCACATAGGTGAAGCCTTCGGGAAGCGTTTCGATGAGGCCGCCGACGCCCATACCGTCGAGCGAGAGGGTGACGGTGATCAGCCCTCCGGCATCGGCAGGGCCCACCTCGCGCGTAACGGTCCCGGCAGCCAGAACGGGCATGCAGAGGATGAGGGAAATGCACAGGATCAGCAACGCACTTCGTCGTGTGATCGTCCGGCTGGTTAATACGGTCAGCATCATTTGTCTTATGAGGTTCTAAGGTTTTAGATATTTTTGCATAGACGGTGAGGGACTTCGACGCCAGGGTCCGGGATCAAACGCCGGTTCACCGGTGCAGTCTGGAGAGGAATACAATCATCTGTTTTCCCGGGCATGAAGATCCTGACCCAGATCGCATCAAAAAAGAGATTATTTTCTCCTCATCAGCAGGAAGACCCCCAGAGCGGCAAACGGAAGTATCCCGAGGAGAGGAGACGCCTGTGGGGTGGTGGCCTGGACAGAGGTTGTGCCGGTCGCGGCCGGAGCGGTCGTGGCGGCGAGGGTCGAGGGCGTCGTCGCCGCAGGCGTCTGCTCAGGTGCGACGGTGACGGCCGGGGTCTCACCCAAAGATTCACCCGCAACAGAGGCGCCGTTCTTCTCGGTCACGATGGCAAAGTACGAGAACCCAGGAGAGGTGGCGCGATAACGCGCCTCGTTCCCGCTCTCGCCGATCAGTTCGGTCGGCAGGGCAGTCCAGACACCGTTATGATAGCGCATCAGCACGATGTCGCGGACCGTCAGGCCCTGATCGGCCAGCCATGAGAGGGGCACCGAGAACTCGAAGACCGCCTCATCGATCCCGTCGTCGGTCGTATAGGAGAGGTCTGTCTCCAGGTAGCGGTAGACCGCACCCGAAGGTCCGTCGACCGGGATCTCCCCGTTTTCAGTGACTGCAAGCATGATCCCGGCAGTCGGCCTGGAGACGGTGACCATCACCCTCGAGACCGTTCCTGAATAGGAGAAAGAGGCGGTCGCGCCAGTCGAGAGAGCGCCGGCCGCGGCGATCGTCCCGGCGTCGTCGCCCCCTCCAGTGTTGTCGGGGGTCGGCGTGGGTGTCGGCGGGACGATTGGATCGCCGTACTCAAGGACAAGGACGGCGCACGCCGCATCGAAGTAGTCGTTGTCGCTCCTGAAGGCGGCGACCGGGGTTGCATTGAGATATGCGGTCACGTCGCGTTCGTCAATGCCGATGTTCGAGACGCCGGAATAATTCCAGGCCGGCGTCCAGATCTGGTTCCCGAAGAGGAGCGTGCCTTCGGCACTCGCCGCCGGGGCGACCGTGATCAGACGGGCGGCAGAGAGGTTCACGCCCAGGAGCGGGTGATAGGCGAAGGGTGCATAGGCCGTCGCCTCCTCGGGCGAGGCGGCATACGTGGCCTTGCCCGAGAGGATGTCATAGCCGGCGTTGAAGAGGATCTGCTTCTGGGTCGCCGCGGGATCCTCGTAGACGACGAAGAGTGTCATCCCGTTGAACGAGGAGGCGCCGGTTCCGAGGTTCGTGACGGTAACGGAGTTACCGGATAGATCGAAGGAATCGGTGACGTTGTAGACGACCATGCCCGAGGGGAAGTTGTACGTTCCATAGAGCTTCTGGTCGGTGTAATAGGCGAGGTAAGGCACCCCTACCCCGTTGAAGGAGAGACTGACGTTTTCGGGCATCACCTGATTCTTGTCATAGGTGTAGAAGGCACAGAGGTACGCCGCCTCGACCGTCGCATTGGCCGGGAGGGAGAGGTCGGCGGCGGTCCAGTTCGCCGTGTAGGTCGTCCAGCCCGACGAACCGCCGAGGTACGCCGAGTCGCCGGTGGAGTACACGAGGCCGCCGGTCACCGTGAAGTTCGTCAGTCCGGTGATGTCGTCGCCGCCGGTGTAACGCTTGCCCTTGTAACCGTTGTACACCACGCTCTTCGTGAGCGTGAGGTTGTTCGCAGGGGAGGCGTCCGTGGTGACGACGATCGTCACAGCGTCGCCGAGGGCGCGGATCGCCGGATCGACGACCGAGACCGTCGTCGTGTTCCCGGCGGCGAGATCGGGAACGCTCACGTTCTGCACGGCGCCGTTGATCGAGAACGAGACTGAAAAGGCGCCTGAGGCGGCGGTCCCGTTGTTCTTCACCGTCGCCGCGATCGTGTTGGGCTCGTTCGCAAAGATTTCCTTTGCGTTCGGCGTGATGGCGGTGATCTCGATATCGGCCGGCTGCGCCTTCACCGAGAGGAGGGCGAGGACAGAGCGGTAGTAGGATCCGGCACCGGGCCACCCAAAGGTGTTAACGCCCGATACGAGGCTTGCGTTCACGTCAAAACTGTTGTATCCGCTGTAGATGACCTTGTCAGAATCGTAGGCGACGATTGTATCGCCGTTGAAGGTGTACTCCGTGGCCTCGGTGCTCGCCAGGTAGAGGTTGGTCAGGTCCGCGTCCGCAAAGCCCGCCGGGAGATCAGAGAGGTCGAAGTCGGTGCTGCCCTGACCGGTGAAATGGCCCGCGTTCACCCGGTAATAGACCCGGTCGGCATCGCCGTCATTGTACGCCGCCACCAGGCAGGCGGCCTTCACCCGCCCGTCAAACGAGCCGGTCGTGTTGACAAGCACCGCGGGGTTCTGTGCAGAGATTGACTCTTTCACATCGTACCAGAGGACGTAGTTGCTGCTTTCCCGCGTGATGTGCGGTTTGCCCGGAGTAACGCCGATATCGGTCGAGTTCAGGGACTCCAGGGCAAGCGTGTCGAAGGTGCCGTCCCCGTCGCCGTCGATGGAGACCTCGATGGTGGTCTGCTTTGCCTCCGAAGTGCTCCCGATATACACGGCCAGGTAGAGGCGCGCCCATTCGAGATCGTCGTATGCCGGCATGGCATACGCCTTCGTCACCTCGACGCCGCCGGTCGATGGCCACGATGTGTTCCACATGACGCCGGGATCGCTCCAGAGTCCGCCTGAGACTGTGCCCGATCCCACCGTGACCAGATCGATCCCGTCGGCGCTGACCGTCGCCGGTATCAGGGCGAGGCAGAGCAGCAAAACTGCAAAAATCTGGAGATGCCGACCGGCACCTCTCGGAGATTCGGATATTCTCCATGAATTCAAATGAAAAATAATGCTTTTCCTCAAAGAAACACCGCCCATTGTATGATCATTAGTTTGTGTTGTAACACCCAATAGGATAAAAATATTATCCGGTATTCAATGGTCCTCCAGAGACCTGCATAACTCCAGATTTTTCCCGGCAAATAAGAGATCCCGATTCCTCCACCCACTTCAAGAAAAGGTGAAGTTATAGGCCGCCTCCCTGCACGGCAGCACAACGAGGTCGTCCCGGGTTACAGAACCATCCTGTCCGGTCACCTTCACCTCGTACCTCCCGATTCGCATATGCGTGAAGGTATAGGGTGTCACCGCCCCGGTTTCCTTTCCGTACAGGTAGATCTTCCCGCCGGGCGGATCGCTGGTGATGGTCAGCGAGCCGTACGGATAACCTTCGAGCACAAAGGATATTTCGGCGTCTTTCTGGACTGTGGAATCTTCGACGAGCAGGATACGCGTTTCCCGCGGGATATATCCGGGACGGGAGACAGAAACCAGGTGGGGCCCGGGAGAGATATTCGCGATAAGATACGGCGTGGAAAACCCGGTATCGAAGCCGTCGATAAAGATCGCCGCACCAGCAGGATCCGATCTGACCAGGACGCCTGCCGTTGCCGGGGCGGGTTCGCCGAGGTTGCATTCCTCGCCATCGTCAAGAAAGTCCGAGATCATAAAGGAATAGTAGCCCGTCGCATTCCTGATAGCGGCAAACGACGAAATTCCGGGTACATCCACCCTCTTCGGGATCCTGGTGTTCAGCCTCATGCCATTCATCGAGAACTCCAGATCCTTGAAAGACTCAGAGGTAACGGTCACCGATCTCACCATTACCTGGTCCTGAACAAAAGACACCGGGGTCACGGCACCGGCCGTAACATAACACTTCATGCTGTCGATCGGGAAGTTCCCGTTGCCGTTTTTGATCTTCACCGTGTGGAGGCCGGGTTTGAGACCGCAGATCACCTGCGGCGTGGTGTACGAGAGCGTCCGGCCGTCGAGGACGATCGTGGCGCCGTCGGGTTTCGAGGTCACGTATATGCTCCCGGTCTCATCACCGGGAGTCTCGAAAAGACCGGGTGAGAGTGTGTGCGTCCCTCCAGAAAGATCGACGGAGATCGTAGTGTCCTCTCTCATGACGACCGTCGCCTCGAAGGGTGCGTGGTTCTCATGCTCAAGCCCGACCGCGTAATCTCCAGGCTGAAGAGATGAGAACACAAAGGGCGTCGTCCGTCCGGTATAGACACCATCAAGGGAGATTAGCGCACCATCCGGCTCAGAGACGACGAGGAGATCGCCCGGCTGAATAGGGGTTGGAGTCGTAACAGGGGCTCCCGGGTTCTCTTCGGAGGTGGAGAAAGCGTCGGCGATCGGGACTCCGGGATCCGCGGCCGAATGTATACCGAACAGGGAGAGGATCCAGGACCAGAGAGAGGAGAACCAACTGCCGGACGAAATAGTGTTCGCTTCTGGAGTTTCTTCTCTCACGGACTCCTGAAGGGTGGTGGTTTTAGCGGTACCGGCCTCTGCCGCCACCGTTTCTCCGGCCCGGACAGAAGAGACCGGATCGGCGTCGACAGAATGGGTGATAACCAGAATGGCAAGTCTGTTCTCGATATAATCTCCTTTTCCGCCCTCAGGGACACTGCGTATGGCGGCGGTATTGTCCCCGCCCATCAGGTAGGGAAGGACATCGAGGGCTGCCGCGCTGATCTCAGACGATCCGCCCCTGAGCACATTTCTCCACTCTCCGCCGTTGAACCCGACAGCATTCGCCTGACCCTCCTCACCGGTCGCCGCCGTGCCCATCACCGTGAAGAGGGCGCCGGAGATCCCGGCAGGGTCTGGAATGTCGGGGAAGAGAGCGGTTGTCGCCGCCTCGGATTCTTCAGCGAGCACAACGTCTGAACCCTCGGCGATCCAGTACTCCCTGGCCGGGGCGTCCGGCGCCTCGTATGCCAGCACCAGGCAAGAACCGTAAAGGGCAAAGGTGGTGCGTCCGGTTCCGGCGTTCGCCGCCGTCACCGTCAGGTTCCCCCTGCCGACACGGGATGTCACGTCATAGACAAGTGTCTCGACCGGGTAGTCATACGGTCCCTCCCCTTTCCGATCGCCGTACCTGGTGCCCGCCTGGACCTGCGTGCCGTTGACCAGGAGAGCGATCTGCGCCTCGCTGCCGATCCTCTGGCCCTCGTCATGGCCCCACGTGCTGAAGAGATAGAGCCGCGCCTCCCGCACCGTCGCCCCCGCGGGGAGACCGGGATCCATGACGGCGCGGCACGTATCCCCGGCCGCCATCAGGCCGCTATAATTGCTCACTGAAGTGATGCTCAGGTTTCCATTGATCGAAACATGCCTGACCACACTGAGAGAACCGCCGGCATAGCCGCTGCCGCCGGCGTCCTCCTTCCCGTCAGAGGAATCAGACGAGGACCCGCCCGGGGCAAGGACGGCCTGCACTTCAGCAACCGATCCCTCCTCGACCACAACCTCGGCGGAATAGGCGCCATACCCGGAGAGCGTCAGAGTGATGGTATGGCTCCCGACAGGAACATTTTCGATGACAACATCGGTGGTCTTACCGGTATTACTGCCGTCGAGCAGGATCGCCGCACCATGGGGCTCCGACGCCACGCTGATCGAACCGGTCAGGGGTGCCAGGGCAAACGAAACTTCTGTCGTGGATCCTTTTTTGGCCGCCACCGTGCGCTCGTCCTGAGTTTTGTAACCCTCTTTTTCCACGCGGACCTGATGATCCCCGACTGCAACTCCCGTGATCGTGGTGTTCGTCACACCCGACTCCTCGTCGTCGATATACACCGTTGCACCGGCGGGAGAGGACGAGACGGCGATCGATCCGGCCTCCTCCTCCGGGTACCTGACCGAGAAGACGGCGCAGAACACCTTATAGAAGGTCTCGGTATCCAGACGGTCGTAGGTGAGGGCGGCATCCTGCCCGGGCTGCAGGCTGTCGCCGACCTCCCAGGTGTTCTTTCCGAAATACGCTCCAGAAGGTTTGCTCCCGTCAAGAGAATCCCCATTGAACCGGTATTCGGCATCGGCCGATGCAAGATAAAGCACCGAGAGGCTGGCCGTCTCAAAGCCGTCCTCCAGTTCGCTCGTTGAAAACTCCGTCTCCCCGACATACGATTTCCCGGCATCGTCGGCTTCGTATGAATCGGTGTCATGCCCCGCGTTCACCCGGTAACAGACGGTGTCGCCGTCGCCGTCATCATATGCAGCGACCAGGACGATCGCCTTGATCCGGCCGTCAAACGAGGGCGATACCTTTGTAGTCCTGGCATGCACCTTCAGCGTTCCTGACGAGAGGAGGGAGGCGACGTCGTACCACATCAGGTAGTCGCTGGTCACGCGGTTGCAGTGGTCGTTCAGGGCGACCGGCCCGGTGCCCCCCTCGCCAGGAAACGAGTACGGGAGATTGAGGTTCTCGGTGTACTCCCGCTTCCCGGCGCCACCGCCATCGACCGCGACCGTCACTTTCCCATCATAGTTCTCCCGCATATTGCCGCAATAGACCACGACGTAGAGCTGCGCCCACCGCACCGTCGCCCCCGCAGGGAGCGTGAAGGTCTTTGTGGCATCGGTGGCGAAACCAGGATAGGCGTCAATGAACACCCCGCCCGATACCGTCCCGCTCTCCACCGTCGAGAGCGGGATGCCGCCGATATATTCGTCGGCAGAAACCGCAGCGGGGAGCAGGAGAAGCGCAAGCAGGACCAGCCAGATACGACCCGTATTTACATTCATTCCATGCATCAATCATCACCTCCGCGACCGGATCGCCTCCACCGGGTCCTGCCGTGCGGCAATCCGCGCCGGGTAGAGCCCGGAGAGCACAGAGAGTCCGACCGCCGCCACGACCCCGAAGACGAGGAGGAGAGGGGTCACCAGCGTGATGCCGGTCGTCGAGATACCGGCAAAACCCTCGCCCAGGGCGGCGACGATGAAGGGTTTGCCGACGGCGTCGATCAACCATGCAAAGGCGATCCCGAGGGCGTCGCCCAGGATGCCGCCGATGAGCCCGATCACCGCGCACTCCAGGAGGATCAGGGTGAGCACCTCGCGCTGCGAGGCGCCGACCGCCATGGCGATCCCGATCTCGTGCCGCCGCTCGTAGACCGAGGTGACCATCGTGGTCATGATCATCAGGGCCCCGACGACCAGGGAGACCGCCGCAAAAAAGGCGAGCACGACGACGACCATATCCATCAGGCGGTTCACCGACTCGATCTCCTCGAACGAACCGGTCGCCGAGAGGCCGAGGCTCTCGATCCGGTCGACGAGGGGGAAGACGGCGGCAGGCATCGACGCCCTGACCAGGAGGCCGTCATAGTGCCCCTCACGCTCCCGCACCGCACCGATGAACGAGATATCGCCGACGACTGCCGTGTCAAAGGCGTCGCCGCGCTCCCGCAGCACCCCGACCGGCACCAGGACGATCTTCCTGTCCTCAGGAGAACCGGTGTCGGCGTACGCCCGCACCAGCACCGTCACCGGTTCGCCGAGGCGCACCCCCTCGTAACGCCTGAGGGTGTCCCAGATATCGGCGCCCAGCACGACCTCATTCGTCCCGGGAGAGAATCCCCGCCCCTGCGCATATGAGGGCGAAAGGACGGCGGAGAAGCCCTCTGCACCGAGGCCGGTCACCGCCAGGTAGGTCTGCCTCTCTGAGGCGAAACTGTCCCTCACCAGGGGCGCGGCAGCGTCGACGCCCGGCAACCCTGCGATCGCCTGGGCGCGGGCCCCGGTGACGAGGTGCATCGCCCCGCCCCCTCCACCTGCAGAGACCTCGACGAGGGTGAGGTCTGACTGAGCCTCGATCGCCCCGATCGCCTGCGCCCTGATCCCCTCGCCGAGGGAGACGGTCCCGATGACAGCGGCGATCCCGACGGCGATCCCGATGATGGTCAGGACGGCCCGCATCCGCTTTCTGGTCACCTGTCCGGCGGCATAGGAGAGGAAGTCGAGGAGTTTCACGCCACCACCTCCCCGTCGCGCATCTCGATCGTCCGGTCGGCCTCTGCCCCGACCTCGGGGTCATGGGTGACGATGAGGAAGGTGGTGCCGCGCTCCCGGTTGATCTGGCGGAGGAGTTCGATCACCCCGGTGCTCGTCCTGGTATCCAGGTTCCCGGTCGGTTCGTCTGCCAGGATCACCGGGGGATCGGCGATGAGGGCCCGGGCGATCGCCACCCGCTGCTGTTCCCCGCCGCTCATCTCCCGCGGGTAATGGTCTGCCCGGTCGGCGAGCCCGACGTCCTCGAGGAGGGTACTGGCCCTTCTGGCCCGCTCGCCCGCGCCCTGGTAGTTGAAGAGGAGGGGGAAAGCGACGTTCTCCTCTGCGGTGAGCGAGGGGAGCAGGTTGAAGTCCTGGAAGACGAAACCGAGCGTCTGCCTCCTGAGGGCAACAAGGGCGTTCCCGTCGGCATAGTCGACCTCGACCCCGGCGATCCCGACCGTGCCCTCGTCCGGGCGGTCCAGGCCCCCGAGGATGTTGAGGAGCGTGCTCTTCCCGCTCCCGCTCCTGCCGACGAGAGCGACGAACTCCCCGCGGTCGACCGTCAGGTTCACGCCGCGCAGCGCCTCCACGGCCGGGGGATAGCGCCTCCAGACACCGTGCACCTCGATCGCCGGGATCATGATGAGTACCTCACCTCCAGGACCGCATTGGAGAGGAGCAGGTAGTCGCCGTTGTCGGTGAGTTCGGCGAGATTGCCCGCGGGGCGGAGCCATACCGTCACATCCCGGCGGTCGGTCCCCACCTGCCTCGCCTCGTCGGCGTCCAGCACATCGGTCCAGGTCTTCCCGTTGGCTGTGGGAAAGATGATATCGAGGATCGCCTGGATAAAGGACGGGAGGCCGGACTCGCCACCCCTATTGAAAGAAAGCGCGTTTTTCTCCGGGACTTCCGTGGAGGTATACCCACCCGAAGGGGCCGCGATGAAGAGTTCGGCCGAGGCGACGCGGGCCGTGTCGATGGGTCTGTCAAAGATCATTCTGCCGGTCGCCATCTCCGGGGTGATGCCATAGGCGGCATAGAGCAGATCGGCGCCCTCCAGCACCTGGAACATCGTCTCGGTCGCGCCTGCGTCCGTGTAGACGAGGAGGAGGGCGGCGCCCTGGAGCACAAAGGTGGCATTGCCGGCGGCGGTGTTCGTCGCGGTGAGCGTGAACGGCTCTGCGCCGGACACGCCGGCATCGAAGGCGTCTAAACCGGAGAAAAAGTCGTTTTTCGAGACAAAGCCCTTGGTATCGACATAGCGGGCCGCAGATTCGACGGGTGCGCCATCGATCGAGACGGCGATCGAGGGGTAAACGGCCTCTTGCCCCTGTTTGCTCCACGACCAGTAGAGATAGAGGCGGCCAAACTCGACCGCGGCGCCGTCGGGGAGGAGGGCATCGAACCTGACGGCATAGGTCTCTCCGGGTTCAAGAGTGCCTGAATAGGTGCTGTTCCCCTGGGAGTAGAGATAGCCCCCATGCAGGGTGCCCGCATAGACAGGGGTGAGAGGTCGGTCCCCCGCATAGGTGGCGGCGGCCGGCGCCGCAAGCAGGAGAAGGAGCACCAGGAGGGCCGGGCTACAGGAACGCATATTCTCCCTCCCGGATATTGTCGGCCGGGTTCTGGTCCTTCTCGCCCTGGGGGACCAATGCGACGACGCGGAGGGTGTGCGTCCCCTCCGCTGCCTGTATGGGGACGTCATGGCGCTTCACCGCTCCTGCTCCCAGTCCGCCGTCAAAGGGGATCACCGTCGCCTTCTCCCCGTCTATGAAGACAGAAACCGAGAACGGTGCGGCATCGCTGCCGCCGGTGTTGCTGACGGTCACCGGGAGGGTATAGTCGGCAAGGCTGCCTGCAGCGCATGCCGGGGCGATGGCACAGGCGGCAAGGACCAGGGCGACCATGATGAAGGCAGCAGCCGAACGTCTCGATCGACCTGCGGCAAGGGCGCCGATGCCCATCGCCACAAGGGCGGCGGTCAGGGGGAGCGGCGATGCGGTCGGGGCAGGCGTATCACCCGACCGCACCGGGGCCCCGACAGAGACGACGATGTCAGGGAGCGATCCCACGGTGACCGTCCGGCTCAGGGCATTGTCTCCGGCATTCCGGTCACCGGGCGCGTCCACCCGGACGCCGATCTCGTGGGCACCTTCGACCGCGGGCCATTCGGCGGTGGCGGTCTGCATGCCGCTCCCTGCGGGGGCGAGGCGGTCTGTCGCCACGGGCGTGCCGTCGACGGTCCAGGTGACGGTCATCGCCGACGGCCTGGTGCCGCGGTTATCGATCCGAACCGAGAGACGGGCGGTCTCGCCGGCATAGGCACCGCTCACCGTGAGATCCTGAAGGGAGATATCGGGTGCGGCGACGCTGCTTTGGGGGCGAAGCACGAGGACGGCACAGACCGGGTGGATATAATCCTCGCCCTCTGGATCGGATCCGGTCGTCGAGATCGAGCCGTCGCCGTCGGTGTCCCGGCCACGCTCGAAGGTGAGCAGGTTGTCGCCGCCCAGATACGACGTCACATCGAAGGTCTCGGCATCGGTATAGCGGGTCGGCGTGCCTGCGCCGCCGTCGGCGTTGAAAGAGCGTTCGTCGCCGATATCGTCGCCGACGCCGAGGTCGTGGCCGTTGAAGACGACATAATCGGGCTGGCCGCTCTGGGTCGCCAGAAGAAGGAGCGTGAGGAGCGCACTGTCTATGCGATCCCCGACGCTGCCGAACGCAACAGAGGCCGAATCTTTTCTGGTCTGGAGGGTGCCGGCCCATCCTTCGCCGTGGAGGTTCTCATTTCCTTCGGCGATCACGTAGCGCGTGAGGGGCCGCGTCCGGTCCTCCACCGCCGCAACCACGCCGGCGGCATAGACCCGACCGTCCAGCCTGTTCCCTTCCTCCCCCCGGGACGTCGTTATGGTGATGGTATTCTCGCCGGCAACGAGGAGATCGGCGACCTCGACGGCGACCCAGTAGACCCCGTGCCCTGATGCATAGACTTCCTCCCCCGAATCGCCTTTTCCTCCGAGGAGGATACGTTGCGGGGTATGGCCGTTCACCGAGATCTCAGCCCACCCGGTGTACATCTCATTGCCTCCCCAGACCCCGCAGAAGGCGCGCGCGTACGACGGGGAGGAGTTCAGGGGGAATGTAACCGTGACAGGAGGATTGGCGAGACCATACGAACCGTACATGAACACGTCGCCATAGATCTCTCCTTCTGCCACACTGTCCAGAGGGATTCCCTCGAAATCATAGTGGGCCGCGGCGGTCGGGACCATGACGGCGCAGAACACCATGAAGAATATGAAGGGGCGGCACCCTGCATAACACATGCGGCATAATAAGCAGCATAAGGTGTTATGCATTTCGATATTTGTAAAATAAAAAAATACGGTATTTTTTGGTTATCATACGTGTTATTTGCACAGGATATAAAGATGAGGCGATAGGTGCTCTCATTCAGATTCGAATGGACGTGCTTTCAAAGGGTCGCATACTGCTTTTTAATGAGCCACATCCCTCCTTCTTCAAGATAGTTGTCGAGCAGTACGTTCTGCACGAGTTCCCATCCTTCCAGTTCGGTATCCTCCCGTTCAGTCGGGAAATAGAGCCACATGTGGTCTTTTCCGATCCTGAACAAACAAAACCGTTTTCCTTCTTTGTAGAAGGTTACAAGGCCTTTCCCGGTTCTTGAAAGAGGCGGAGTCAGTGGATCGCAGCCGATGGTGAACGAGACGGTCTCTCCCAGCGCGAGCGTCTGGTTAAGGAACGTAGTTGCCACGTTCCTGTAGACCTTCGACTCAGGAAGAGTGAGTTCCCGTTCCAGATCTGCCGGGTCCCTGGAGTGAACGCCGGAAGCGTAGGCCTCATAAAAATCGAGCAGACGCCCGATCACATCTGAGAAGGACTCCCCTCCCATGACGATAGCCGTAAGGCGATCGTATTCCGTTTCCCTCAGGGTCAGGGCCCTCATTCCCGCATTACTCCCGGGATGGAGCATTTCGATTGTACCTGTCATGACTTCCCCCTGGCACCATACGATGCCTGATCATCCATCATCGTCAGGTAATAAAAAATTATCTATTCGTAATACAATAGCACATTAAATAGAAATAAAGTATCATCAGATCTGCAAATTGCTCGGCATAGCCGCATACCCTGTTTCCGGATCGACGGATAATCCCTGTTCCAGCCTGACAATCGCACCTATGCCCCCGGCTGTCAGGTCGGAAAGCCGATAATAACTCCCACCCGCATGCTCGGCGATCGTGCGGCCGAAGCCCAATGAAAGCGGAACAAGAGACGAGGAAGATGCTTCCGTGTCGATCACCACCGCCCTGATCCCGCACTCGCCCAGGAGCGTGGACGCCTGCACCACCTCCTCCCTGATCGATCCGCCAAGCCCCACATTGGGGCGGCAGTCGCTGATCAACACGAGCAGCGGGACGAGATCGGGATATTTCTTCCGTTCAGAAAGGAGCACCTCCATGCCCTTCAGGAGGGCGGGCACAAGCGGCGTCTTTCCGCCGGTCGGCATCCCGTCAAGACGCAGCACGGCGCTATCGACGGCATGGGTCATAGGAAGAAGAAGATCAGCGCCGCTCCCCCTGAAGGCCACCAGACCGACGCGATCCCGGCGGATGTACGACTCAGAGATCAGAGAGAGGACCGCACCCTTCGCACTCTCCATCCGCCGCTCGGCACCCATCGATCCGCTTGCGTCCACGACAAAGAGCGCACCCACCGGGGCGCTCCCGCGCCTGACCTTCTGCCGCAGATCCCCGCTCTCTACTGCAAGGGCCAGGGCCCCTTTATCTCGCCGGCGCTGGTGCGGCGCCGCCGCCCGCACCGTCCCCACAAGATCCAGGTCCGACTTTCCCGGACGGGCCGATACCGACCGGCCGCCCTTCCGGGTCAGCACGGGTTTGCGCCGGCCTGAGGCCTTCCGGATCAGACAGTCTGGCTCTGCCGGCCTGATCGCCCCGGGATCAATGGCATCTCCCGGCGAGAAGACCTGCTCTCTCCCCTTCCCGGTGCGGCCGGACTCGCCGCCTCCGTCACCTCCGCCTGAAGAGGGACCTTCGTCCGGTTCTCCGGCCTCGCCCTCCCCTTCAGGGGCTTTATCTCCACCGATAAGAGAGTCCAGCATTTCGGGTTCGAGTTTCGGCTCCTCGAAGGGGCGTTTTCGCATCCGGTGCGGGAGGGCGAGGGCCATCGCCCGCTTCACGTCCTCAGCCGAGACCTCCTCCCGCCCTTCGAGGGCGGCGATCGTTCGCGCCGTTCTGATCACCGTCAGCTCGGCCCGATGGGTCATGACGCCGAGAGAGATGCACGCCGCGACGATCTGCCTGGTCAGGTCGCGGCCGATGGTGACGGCCGGGAGGAGGGCACGCGCACGGACTATCGCCCGGCGGAGGCGCTCCTGCTCGGGCTCCCACATCTTCAGGAATCCGTCGGGATCGGCCTCGAAAGCACCGACCGCCTCGACGACCCGCAGCCTCTCCTCGAGATCGGTGATGCCGCCGACCGTCACCTGGAGGCCGAACCGGTCGAGAAGTTGCGGGCGGAGTTCTCCTTCTTCGGGGTTCATCGTCCCGATCAGGATGAAGCGCGCCGGGTGGGCGAGGGATATGCCCTCCCGCTCGACGATATTGATGCCGGTCACGGCGGCGTCGAGGAGGATGTCCACCACATGGTCGTCGAGGAGGTTCACCTCGTCGATGTACAGGATCCCCCGGTTTGCCGCGGCGAGAACCCCTGGTTCGAGGGCGCATATCCCTTCCCTGATCGCCCGCTCCACATCCACCGTCCCGACGACGCGATCCTCCGTCGAACCGAGGGGCAGAGTGACGACACGGACGCGCCGTCGCTCGCGCCCGGCGATCCCCTCGTGTTCATACTGTTCCCGGCAGCGGTCGCACTGCTGTTCGGGATCGTCGGGGCTGCAGCCGAAGGGACAGCCTGGAACGACCTCGATCTCCGGGAGCAGGTCGGCAAGCGCCCGCGCCGCCGTCGACTTTGCAGTTCCCTTCTCCCCTCTGATCAACACGCCGCCGATCGCAGGGTTCACGGCATTGAGGAGGAGAGCGAGTTTCATCTCGTCCTGCCCGATGATCGCAGAAAATGGGAGAATTTTCCGTTTTAGATGGCTATTTTCGGTCATTTTTTCTCCATTCGTCAATATCGGCAAGGGACATCGCAGGGATCGCCCCTCCCTGCACCTCGCTGCCGCTTCCCATCGAGTCCTCCATCCAGCCTTCCGCCTCCAGATATGCCTCTTTCAGCCCGTCGATCACGTCGTCGTCAGGCTTCCAGAGGCCGCGCCCGTAGGCCTCAAGAAGCCGCCGCCCGATCTCTTCGAATGCCCAGGGGTTCTCTTCCTCAAAAAACTGTTTCATACCGGGATCGAGGACAAACGTGCGCGTGATCTCGTCGAAGATCCGGTCATCGACCTCGCCGGTCGTCGCCTCCCATCCATAGACGGTGCCGACACGGCGGGCGATATCGCCGGCACCCTTGTAGCCGTGGCGTTGCATTCCCTCGATCCACTTCGGGTTGAGGAGTTTTGTCCTGGTGACCCGCCTCACCTCGTCGGCCAGGCTCCGGATCGCCACGCGATCGGCATCGCGGGTATCGCCGTAGTAGGCCGGGACGTCCCTCCCGCCGATGGCTCGGGCCGCCGCGGTCAGGCCCCCATGCGTCCCGAAGTAACAGCAGCAGCCGAGGAGATCGTATTCGTCCGTTGCGGTCTTGTTGAAGGTCATGGCGACAGAGGAGAGCTGGCTGGAGAGCCCATCCTCGGAAGAGGCGCCGTAGCGCCCCCTGCCGTAGGCATAGCCGTTCCACCGCAGGAAGACGTCTGCAATCTCGGCCTCGTCCTTCCACGCCGATGCGTAGACCGCAAGGGAGACGCCGTTGCCATAGGTTCCGGGCCTGCTCCCGAAGATCCGGTCGGTGCTCCCTGACGCACGGGTATGCTTGCGCACGTAGTTCACCTCCTCAGGTTCGTTGAGGGCGGCGACCGCACGGACGGCGTCGTCGATCAATTCGATGCAGGAGTAGAAGTTGTCCCGCAGGATCCCACTCGTCCTGATCGTCACGTCGATGCGCGGCCGGCCCAGGTCCTCGACCGGGACGATCCTGAAGGACCGCACCCTCCCCTCCAGCCAGACCGGTTCGCACCCGATCAGGGCGAGCACCTGGGCGCACTGCTCACCGTCCGCCCACATGATGTCAGAGGCCATCCAGTACATGGCGACGTTCTCGGGGTATGCCCCCTCCTCGTCGAGGTAGCGGGAGAGGAGAAGGTCGGCAAGCCTCGAACCCACCCGCCATGCCGCCGGGGTGGGAACACGGAAGGGGTCGAGGGAGTAGAAGTTCCGGCCGGTTGGCAGGACCTCAGGTTTTCCCCGCGTGACAAGACCCGAGGGTCCGGGGCTGACGAAACCGCCGTCCAGTCCGTGGAGGAGGCTCCTGATCTCGTCGGACGCATCGATCCGCGCCGAGAGATCGCAGACCGTCTCCACCACCGCATCCAGAGAAATATCAGAATCGTTCAACCGTTCGCCAAGCGCTCGATGCGCCGCCTCAAGGGGCGCGCACCCCTCGAGGAGGGCATTGACGAAGGCGTCAGCAGATGCCTCCATCTCCCGGCGAAGAGCGGCATCGGCGGTGTCTGGATCGACGCCGGCCATCCTGCAGAGCGTCTTCACGAGATCGCCGCTGTGGCGCATGATCGCGGCGATGTACGACGCCTTTTCCCTCCCTGCCGGCATCTCGCCGAAGATGTGCATCCCGTCCGGGATCCTGGTCTCATAGGTGACCGTCAGGAGGTCTTCGGCTGCGGCGACGACATCCTCAAAGGGGCGGTCTCCCATCTCCCCGCCAGAACACCCGATCTCTTCGGCCAGGCCTGAAGAGGCGATCAGGTCCCTGATCGTATGGGTGAGGGCATGGGCGCGGGCGCCGTCGCTCCCCTCAGCCCGGCGGTAATCGGCGATCTGCATCTCCAGTTCTTTCAACGGCCCGTAGAGCCCGCTCTCCACCATCGCCGCCTGGGCATGATCGACGAGGGTGGCGCAGGCCCGCCTCTTCGCGGCCGTACCTTCGGGCGGGTTATCGGCGTTGTAGATGTAGAGGTGCGGCACCCGCCCGATGGCGATGTCGGGATAGCACGAGCCCGAGGGGGCGGCACTCTTTCCAGGCAGGAACTCGAGGTTGCCATGGGTGCCGACGTGGACGATGGCGTCGGCGCCGAACTCGTCTTCGAGCCAGCGGTAGGTGGCGAGATACTGGTGGGTGGGCGGGATCTCGGGGTCGTGCAGGATGCGGCAGACCGTGCCGTCGCACCGGCTCCCGGCACAGCCGCGCTTTGGCTGGACGCAGACGACGGCGTTTCCAAAACGCACGCCGGTGACCACGATCCGCCCCTCGTAGACCATAGCGGGGGGCACGCCCTCTTTCCCGCCGGGCGGTTCGCCCCACGCATCGTTGACCGCCTGCCTGACGTCGTCCGGCAGGGTGGAAAACCAGCGCATGTACCGCTCCACCTCGATCAGGTCGAGCGCACCCCCCTTCTCCACGATCTCGCCGACGGCCGTCCACCTGAACTCGGCGATCGCCTTGCGGTCGAGGATCGTCCTGATCAGGTCTTCTCCATCGGCAGGAGGAATGACCGCATACCCGGCGGCGGCCATCACCCTGAGGAGGCGCGCCACGCTCTCCAGGGTATCGAGATGGGCGCCGGCCCCGACCCCTCCTTCGACCGATGCGCAGGGCTTGTTGTGGAGGATGAACGCCACCTTCCGTTCAGACGCCGGCGTGTTCCTGAGCCGCATCCAGGCCCTGAGGCGGTCAGCCACGCGCCTGACCCGCTCAGGGATGGAGCGGTGGACGCCCGTATCCCCGGCCACGGCAACCCCGACCGGGAGCATCTCGATCATCCCCTGGAACTCGGGGAGGGCGACGCACCACCCGATCTCGTCGCTTTCCATGCCCTCCCTGGACGAACGCCATTCTTCCTCGGTGGTGTGGTACAGCACCAGGGGGTGGACGACCGGACAGTCGAGCCGGGAGAGTTGCTCCCGGTAGGCGTCGGCATCAGAGGCATGGATGAACGATCTGGACTCGACAAGGGCATCGATGCCGTCGCCAAAATACAGGTCTATGACCGCCGCCGAGGAGAGGGCGCCGGTCTCCAGGTCGCCGGTGCCGAAGCATAAGACCGGTATGACGTCGCAGTCCCGCTCGAACTCCCGGATCAGGGCGTCGACCACGGCCATATCCCCTGTGAGCCATGCGGTTCTTGAGAAGAGGAGGCCTACCGACCGGGGATGCCGGCGCGGCCGCCAGGCGCGGTACTCGCCTGCAGACGTGAACGGGGCCGGGGCGTCCGGGTGGTAGATCCCCTCCCAGAGAGTCAGTTGTGGCAGGCAATAGGGACAGTCGATGCCGAGGAGCTCGTGCACGGCATATGCGAGCATGTTCCTGATATTCTCCCGCCCGCCGAAGAGATAGTAGGCGTTCAGGGTGGCGACGACGCCGAGCGGTGCGGTCGAGGCGTCCCAGAAGGCGTCGTTGTAGCCGAAGGTCGCCACAGGCGTCCCGGCGGCGATCCCCTCCATCACCTCGTCCCACCAGGGCTCGCTCGAAGGGTGGACGAGGACGAGGTCGGCACGGCCAAGTGCACCCCGGCATTCCTCTCTCAACGACGCATCTCCCTTGAGATCATGAACGGCCCATCCCCTCAGCTCCAGTCCGAGTTCAGCTGCTGCCTCCTGAAAGAGAGGGAGTTCGTTCCCCCATGCCATTACCGCAACCGTACTATTCGTCATAATCTGATCTCACGCAGATCCGCTGCACCAGCGACGCCGCCTGCATGGGCACAGGATCATACTAAAAATGGTTCAATATGTTAAATGTGTTACCAATTTTAAAAAAGTATTACTGGCCGGGCTTGAAAATCACACGACGAGAGGGGGGGCAACAACGCCCTCAGATCAGGTTCGAAAAAATATGAGCGGCCATGACCCGACACCTCATAGATCGAACCGGCACACCGTATCCCGGTCAGGCAGGACGGTGACGTCATCGCGAGTCTGCGAAGTACCCCCGAAGATTACTTTCAGATCATAGGTGCCGATCCGCATGTACCTGAAGGTATGCGGGGTCACCTCGCCGGTATCCTTCCCGTGCAGATAGATCATCGCACCTTCTGATTTGCTGGTGATGGTCAGGGATCCGTACGGGTAACTCTCCAGGACAAAGGAGAGGGCGGCGTCTTCGAGAGGGGTGAGATCGTCTGTGAGGAGAACCCGCTGCTCGGTGGAGATGTAACCAGGAGAGGATACGGAGATCAGATGCGGACCGTCCGAGAGGTGTTCAATCGTGTAGGGCGTCGCATACCCGGTGTCGAAACCGTCGACAGAGATCCCGGCGCCTGCGGGGCTGGATGTCACCCTGACCGAGGCGGTAGCCGGGGCCGGATCGCCGAGCACATATTCGGCCCCGCCGTCGATAAAGTCAGATACCAGGAAGGAGTAGTAACCGCCATCGTCACGGACAGAGACAAACGAGGAGACACCCGAGATCTCGACCGTCGCCGGAATCTTCTGATCGAGGCGCTTCCCATTCACCGACACCTCGGCCTTATCAAATCTTTCGGACTTCAGAGTCACCGAACGGGGATAGCACTGTTCCTGGTTGAACACGACGCCGGTCACAAGACCAGATTCGACAAGGCATTTTTTCGTCGAAACGGAAAAGTCAACCCAGCCGTTCTTCACGCTCACCGTATGGACACCGGGTTTGATGCCGGAGACGACATGGGGCGTCTTCCACTGGAGCGTCTTGCCGTCGATCACGATCGTCGCACCGTCGGGCTTTGAGTCGACGAAGATACTTCCGGTGCCGTCATAGGTCTCGATCTCAACAAGACCCTCAGAGAGCGTGTGCGATCCGGTCGAGAGATCGACCGTGAGGGTCTGTTCGCCTGAGAGGGAAAGGGGCTTATCAAAGCGGGCAGACGATCCGTCAGGAGAGAGAGAAACGGTGTGGATACCTGAAGACAGAGCGGAAAAGGTTGCGGGTGTCGTCCTCCCGGTGTATTCACCGTCGAGGGAGATCAGGGCGCCAGAGGGTTCTGAGAGAACGGCCAGATCCGCGGTTTTGGAGGATGAGTCATCTTCACCGTCTGTCTGGACAGGATCGGCCTCGGGAGACAGGGGGTCTTCAGGCGTCAGGAGCGCCTCTTCCGGTTCTGCCGGCATCTCTTCGACCTGAGCGCCGAAAATACCGAAAATTCCCGACCACAGGGATGCTATCCAGTTGTCCCCGCCAGAGGAAGCCTGTAGTTCTGGGGAGACGTTGCCCCCAATCGTCTCGCCGGATCCGGCAGCGACGCCAGGGACCAGGAGGAAGATCAGCAGAATACCTATGACCGGAAAAAAGAGGCGATCGCAGAGGCCATGTACATAGTTCATCATATCATCTCCGTGTGATGGAATGGTCTTTTTTTGCATCTTTGAAGGATGTGCCAACAGTATTATTACTAATATATAAATTATCCCATATATTTTTCCCGTGTGAACGGGCAGGGAGACCGGTGCAGAGGAATGGTGTCGGATCATGATCGCACCGCTCAGAAGACGGCGATCACGATCAGGATCGTGATCACCTTCGCCGCCATGCTCGCCAGATAGGTCTTCGCAACAATGCCGGGCCCCTCTTCGCCGAAGAGGGAGAGGTAGAGGGGCACAGAGTACTTGAGGTAGATCATCGTGATCACCACCATCGAGCCGGCGATCAGGGTGATCAGCGCCTGCTCAGTCGAAAGGACACCGGCCGCCATGAGCGATCCCACCACGGCATAGCCTGCCGAGAAATGGAGGGCCTGCGCAACGATCGCCGCAATGCTCTCACCGGGAACACCGATGAGCCCGAGGACCGGCGCAACCAGAGCGGCGACCAGATCTACCACGCCCAGGGCATAGAGAGCGAAGAACAGAAGCGTGGCGACGACGGTGATCGGGACGATGCGTTTGAGGGAGGAAACGGCCTTTAAACCCCCTGCCCTGAGGGTCCGGCGGTCGAAGTTGATCCGGGACGGTTCTCCCTCTTCTCGAAGAGCGCCTGGAGTTTTCCCCCTGAACACTTTGAGCCATATTACCGCTCCGGCAGTCTGGATGAGAGTGGAAAGAAGGTTCAGGCCCGTATAGATCCCGCCGATCACCGGACCGAGAAGAACGATTGCAGTCGGGAGCTGGACCCGGAAGAGCGATTCACCAAGGACGGCCGGAAAGGTGCCCATCAGGAGCGTCGGGACCACCTCGTCCCGCCCGACGCGGCCGTCGTGATAGAAGGCGGCGAGCATGGATTTTCCGGCGGTGGCGTCGGCGATCATGGCGACGAGGGCGAGGGACGAGCCGGAGGAGATCCCGGATACCCGGGAGATCGGATAGGAGAGGAACCGGAGCCGCGAGATGATCCCGGTCTCGGTGATGACATTTGCAAGGACGACCCCGATGGTGATCAGGCCGACCGCTCTCACAAGATAGCCTGCTGCCGCCGTTGCCGAGAGGGCGTCGGTCATCTCACCGTCCCCGCCGGTAGCGCCCCATCGCCGCCACAAAGGCGTCGGCGAAGTTACCGGTCAGATAGGCGTGGCTGTAGCCCCCGAGGACGGCGTGCTCAGATAGACCGTCCTTCCCGTCCACGATCCCCTTCCCTCGCCCGAGGTCCAGGGCGAAGCGGGCATCCGGGGCGGTCTCGACCGAGGAGTAATGGAATTCGTGCCCCCTGAAAGAGAGCCCGGCCGGAAGAAGCGGCGATGCCCCCGTGCTCCGGGCGTCCACGTAGCCGAGGGCCTGGAAACGCCCGTGCATACCGGCCTCGCCTGGCAGGACGCCGGCCATCCTGAAGTCTCCCTCCCCGCAGGAGAGGCGTTCGCAGAGGTAGAGGAGGCCGCCGCACTCGGCATAGACCGGCAGTCCGTCCGCGGCGGCCGCCCTGATCTCGCGGGTGCAGGGGGAGCGGGAGAGCGCCCCGGCATGGAGTTCGGGATAGCCCCCGCCGAGATAGAGGCCGTCGACGTCGGGGAGAGCCTCGGTGAGGGGGGAGAAGGGGACGATTTCTGCCCCGGCCTGACTGAGGAGGTCGAGGTTGTCCTGGTAATAGAAGCAGAAGGCGGCGTCGAGGGCGACGCCCAGGCGGACCGAAGGCTGCTGCCCCTGCCGCACCGGCGCGGGGGCAGCAGGCGGCGACGACGACGCCGATCCTATCAGGGCGTCGAGGTCGCAGTGCTCGGCGCACACCTCCCCGAAGGCGGCCATGCTCGCCTCGCCGGCCATCGCAAGCCCGAGGTGGCGGCTCCCGACGCTCTTTTCCCGCTCGGTCGGCACCCACCCGAGGGCAGTAATGGAGAGGTATTTTTCGATCATCTGCCGGTGCCGCGGGCTCCCGACGCGGTTGAAGATCACCCCGGCAAAGCGGACGGCGGGATCGAAGGCGGTGTAACCGCCGACGAGCGCATGGGCGCTCCTCGACATCCCCTTGATGTCGGCGACAAGGACAACCGGGGCGCCCAGGATCTTCGCCACATGCGCCGTGCTCCCGGTCTCTTCGCCCTCAAGGCCGTCGTACATTCCCATCACGCCTTCGACGACGGCGATGTCCGCACCTGCCGAGGCCGAGATGAAGGTCCTGACCACGCCGTCTGTACCCATCATGTAGGGATCGAGGTTTCTCGACGGGCGGCCGCAGATGGCGGTGTGGTGGGAGGGGTCGATGAAGTCAGGGCCGACCTTGAAGGGCTGGACGACAAGACCCCGCGCCCGCAGCGCCGCCATGACGCCGCTGGCGATGGTGGTCTTGCCGCAGCCCGAGTGGGTGCCTGCGATGACGATTGCCGGGATCATCGGTCGAGTATTGATCGGCAGGATGGATGAAGATTGGGTTTTCCCGCTCTCTTGAAGCGCTCACCTCCAACGCCGATCGAGAACACGTGACGCTGCACTGGCGAGGGTATCGTAGGTCGTCCCTTTATCGTGGAACCGGGCGATGAGATGACCTGTAAGAAACCATTCGCCCGGCAGTTTTCGGGATCACATGGGGGATCTGTGCACCGCAAAATTGCGATTGGTGCGGGGATGGACAAAATACCCCGGCACGCCCACCCATCATTTTTCATCGTTAGATGTTCCTCCCGTCCGTCCCTGCATGTCCAGGGCAATCCACCCCAACGGGGTGCAACCCCCGGCGCGAGGCGGGTGTTGTGTGCGGGTACGGGAAATCGAGCAGCCCCTTGCCGGGGGGGCCTGCTGTCCCCCGACCCCCCCCGCCGAGTGTGATTGGGGGCAGGAACCCGTAAAACCGCCCCGCCCTGGCCATCCAGAATTTTTCATCGAGAGGCGCAACGCCCGCCCGTCCTCCGCACATCCAGGGCAATCGCATGCGGGGGTCCGGGGGTGCAACCCCCGGGCGGTGTCCGCTCCACTCATCAGATCTCTTTCCACATCCTCGCGCTGAGAACATGAGGGTTCCAGAAACGAGGGTAGACACCACCCGGGGGGCTGGCTGCCCCCCTACCCCCCCGCCGAATGCGATTGGGGCAGGAACCCACAAAACCCTCCGGCACGACCATCCTGAATTTTTCATCGAAAGGCTCTCAGCCCTGCCTTTCCCCGCACATCCAGGGGCAATCGTGCGCGGGGGTCCGGGGGTGCAACCCCCGGGCAGAGGCATCCAGAAATGTGAAGGTTTTTACAGAGCCAGTTTTTCAGAGATCACCAGCCACCACGACGAAGAGCCCGCTTTCAGGAACCGGCGGCGCTCCCGCCGTCCCGAGGGCGATCCGCTCCTGCGGGTAGCCGAGGTCCTCGCAGACGGCGATCCGCACCTCGGGAGGCAGGGCCGCCGCAAGGTCGGGGACCGAGAAGGCAGGGTCGGCGATGAGAAAGACCACCCGCCCGCGGGAGACCTCCAGGGCGGCGTCGGCGATCGCCGCCGCGTGATCCTTCCCGTGGGCGGTGACGACCGCGCTCTTCACCAGCGAGATCCCCAGACGGGCGAAGGCAACCTGCATCGAGGAGATGCCCGGGATCACCTCGCCCCCGAGATAACCGAGCCCCGCGAGCATGGGGTCGCCGGTCGAGAGGACGACCGCATCGTCAGGGAGCGACCGGAGGCGTTTGTAGTCGGTGATCTCGTGCACCGCCGCCCCCTCGCGGATATAGGGGCGGGCGAGGTCGATGGCGCGATCTGATCCGTAGATGACCGCCGCCCCGGCGATCGCCGCCGCCGCTGCCGCCGTGATCATGCCGGGGCCGCAGCCCACACCGACGATCTTCACCCTGAGTCCCCCATGACGCCGCCGTCCCTGTCCACGATCACGACCCTGACGCCCGGACGGTCGGCCCTGAAACGCGTAAACGCCCGCGCCATGATCCCGGGCCACGCCGGCGTCGCCGTCAGTTCCTCGACGGTACCGCACCCGGTGCCTTCCAGGATTGCAGGGTCGATGAACTTCATCACAAGACCGGGCAGGGCGCAGATCACCGCCTCCCCCCCGACCTCGTCGAGCGCCCGCCCGAGGTTCACCCCGACGAGCACGGCCTCGTGGTCAGGGAAGAGGAGACGGGAGTAACGCAGCCCGATCCTCCCGGTGGTGAGCACCACCCGCTCTGCCCCCCTGATCCGCTCGAAGGCCGACTCGGAGAGGTGGTCGTCCCAGGGCTCGACGAGCCCGGTCGAGCCCAGGACCGAGATCCCGCCCTCGATCCCGATGCGGGGGTTGAGGGTCTTCCCGGCGATCGCCGCCCCCTCAGGGATGGAGAGGCGGACCCGCACGCCCGGAAGCCCGATCGCTGCCATCGCGTCCCTGATCCCTTCCAGGATCGACCGCATCGCCGTCTCGCTGATCGCCGCCGCACCGGCGCGAAACCGCGGTGTGTCCCTGGCGAAACGCCCGATCCCCTCGCCCGCCTCAAAAATGAGACCGGCAGGGGCACGTTCTGCGGTCGCCACAAAGAGCAGGCCGGCCGTGACGTCGGAGGGATAGTCCCCGGCGTCTTTTCTCGCCGACCCGGTGCCGTCCCTCCCCTCTGCCGGGACCGTAAATACAAGCCCGCAGGGGAGCGTGACGGCGACCGCCGAGACCGGCCCTCTCAGGGAGAGCACTGCCGCCGTTGCCGCCGCGGCGGCCGTCGTTCCGGTGGTAAAGCCGCGGCGAAGCACCGCACCCGAAGCGGTGAGCACCCCGAGCCCGGAGGCGGCGAGGTCAAGCCCATCCGGGCTTGCGCACCGCGCCGCCCACTCCTCTGGATAGACATAGCCGGTGACCGGATCGACGACCGCCTCACGCCGCACGCTGCTGCTCCACGAATATCGTGACGATCTCGTTCATCGCCGCCACCGCGGGCGGCGTCCCCCCGCGCGTTCCCTGCGTGGTGATCGAGGGGATATCGAGGCCGCGGAGTTCTTCCTTCGACTCGGCGGCGTTCACGAAGCCGACCGCCATCCCGATCACGAGCGCCGGGCGCACCCCTTCCCTGATCATCGTGCAGAGGGAGAGGAGTGAGGATGGGGCGTTGCCGATCACGACGATCGAGCCCTCCAGGCTGTCGCGCAGGGCGAGGAAACCCGCAGATGAACGGGTGATCCCGCGCTCGGCCGAGATCTCGGCCCCGAAGTCGAGGGCGCAGAGCACCTCTGAGGTGTGCTCCTTTTTCCTGATCCCCATCTGCACCATATGGATGTCGGTGACGATCGGCGCCCCCCGTTCGAGGGCCGCAAGCCCGGCGGCGACGGCGTCGCCCCTGAACCTTACCAGATCGGCCATCACGAAATCCCCGACGGCGATCGCGCACCGCTGCCTGATCCGGTCTTCGACCGTCCTATCGCCGATCACCTGCCTGGCAAGGGCGCGGCTCGTCCGCGAGATCTGATACCCCTCAGGGGTGTCGGCGCCGGGATCAATATACATATTTCCTCCTGTAACCTCTCGGCGTGAGCATTCCGCCGTTTTTCGTCGGGACCGTCTCTTTTCCTCCGACAAAGACCACCGTGTGCATATCGACGGCCGAGGTGTCGGCGGCGAGGGCGCCGAGCGTGGTGACCGACGTCGCCTCCCCCTCCCGGCAGGCATTCCGCACGAGCCCGATCGGGGTTTCGGGCGAGGCGTGGCGGAGGGCGATCGCGAGGGCGCAGGAGAGGTTCTCGGGTCTGCCGCGGCTCTTCGGGTTGTACAGCGCCACGGGCACGCCCATCGCGAAGGCGCAGTCGAGACGGTGCTCGATCTCCTCCCAGGGCGTGAGCAGGTCAGAGAGGGAGAGGGTCACATGGTCGCCGGTGAGCGGCGAACCGAGGAGTGAAGCGCCGGCACAGGCGGCGGTGACGCCGGGGACCACCTCGACCTCCACCGCAGCGTCCGATCCCTCCAGCACTTCAAGGACAATCCCGGCCATCCCGTAGACGCCGGGATCGCCGCCGCTCACCATGGCGACGCGGTGCTCACGGGCGAGGTCGATGCACCGGCGCGCACGCTCGACCTCCTTACCCATCGAGCTCCTGATCACCGTCTTCCCCTCGAGGAGGGCTTCTATCTGTTCGAGATAAAAGGCGTTTCCAATGACATACTCCGCCTCCCTGATCGCCTCGGCGGCCCGTCCGGTCATCCAGGCGGCCCCGCCAGGCCCGGTGCCAACAATATAGAGTTTCCCTGATTTATCGTCCGATTGCAACTGTAACATCCCCATAGACACGTTTTTTCAGCACCAGTTCGCGCCGCTGCGCAAGGGCGAGGACCGCGGGTTCGGCCACGCCGGAGAGCCCGATCAACCCGGCCCGCGAGGGCGAGGGCGGCGTCTCCCGGTTCAGGACGGCGTCGGGCAGGAAGACCAGCACCCCGCCGAGGTCCGCGACCGCCCGGGTCAGACCCACCTCGTCCCGTTTCTTCTCCGTCGTCGCATAGACGAGCACGTCGCCCGCCGCGATCCCGGCCTCACCGAGCGCCGACATGATCGCAGAGACGACACTGTCGGCAGAGGCGCCGCGCCGGCATCCCACACCGACGACATAGCCCCCGCCGCGGGCGAGCACCGAGACCGCCGGTCCGGCCACCACCACGGCCGGACCGCCCACGGTATAGACCGGCACGTCGGTATCGAGCATCGCGGCGTTCACCGGGAGGGTGGAGGCCGGGTTTGCAACCTGCGTCCCCGTAGCGGCGGCGATCCCCTCCACGCAGGGGCGCCCGAGCGCCTCGGTCGCCGTCGAGATCACGGCCACCGCCCCGGTGGCAGCGGCGATCTCGCGGGCGAGATCGTTTGCGCCGTGGTGGCCGCCGACAAGAGGGACGGCGAAACCGAGGCCGGGGCTCACCACGACCACCGGGGGATCGCGCCACTTGGAGGTGAGGAGGGGGGCGATGGCGCGCACGGCGATCCCGGCGGACATCAGGGCGACGATCCGGTCGTAGCCCTCGAACGCCCGTTCAAAGACGCCGGGGGCATAGGGGAGATACTCCCCGCCGACGACCGCCGCAAGCCGCTCTGCATCCCCGGCAAAACGCCGGAGAGAAATCACCGCCGTCTTCATCCGTATAAATCCGAATTGACGTAGCCCGATCTGGCGGCGTCCACCACCCCGCCGATGATGATCAGGGCCGAGCGTTCGATCCCGGCGGCACGCGCTTTTGCGGCGATATCGGCGACCGTGCCGACGACCACCTTCTGGTCGGGCCAGGTGGCATGGTAGACGACGGCGGCCGGCGTCTCGGGCGGGCACTCGGCCTTCGCCACCACCGCTTCGAGGTGCTCGGTGCCGAGGAAGACGACCATCGTGGCGCCGGAGCGGGAGAACTCGGCGATCATGTCCTTCTCCAGGGTCGCCCCGGCCGGACGGGTGACGATCACCGATTCAGATACGCCCCTGAGGGTGAACTGCGTCTTCAACGCCGCGGCGGCGCCGAACATCGAGGAGACGCCGGGCACCACCTCGACAGCGATCCCGTCGCGCTCCAGTTCGGCGATCTGCTCGACGATCGCCCCGTACAGCGAGGGGTCGCCGGAGTGGAGGCGCACCACGCGTTTTCCCGCCAGTGCGGCCTCGCGCATGAGCGCCACCATCTCAGGGAGCTTCATCCCCCAGGAATCGTACTTCTCCGGGGCCGGGGAGCGGGCGACAAGATCGGGGTTCACGAGCGACCCTGCGTAGATGAGCAGGTCGGCCCGCATCAGGAGATTGTTTCCCTTCACCGTGATCAGGTCGGGATCGCCCGGACCTGCACCGACAAAATATATCGTATTCATTCGTTTTTCCTCGCAAACAGCACGCTGAAATAACTGCTCTCCTCGGGAAGGTCGTCACCGCGGCAGATCCGCTCCCCCTCCATGTACATCCGCTCGACGAGGACGAACTCGTCGAAACCCTCCTCCCTGAGACGCTCGGCCGTCTCTTTCGGCCGTTTCACCTTCAGGAGAAGGCGCGAAGACTCGGGGGAACCGTCGCTCACCCCGACGCCGCCGGCAACAGAGACGCCGGCGGCCGAGGCGAAGGCGGTGATCGCCGATATCCCGGGCACCGTGGTGCAGGTGATGTCGGGGTGGCGATCGGTGAGCACGGCCGTCAGGCGGGAGAAGGTGCCGTAGAAGTTCGGGTCGCCGAGGATGCAGAATACAGAGAGGCCGGATCGGGCGTGCGGGGCGATCGTCTCGGCGTTCTCCTCAATGCACCTGGAAATATAGTCCTCGTCGTCGGTCATCGGAAAAGAGAGCACCTGCACGTCGGTGCGGTACGGGGCGATGATCGCCGCCGCCACCCGCCCGGGGACAAAGACCGCATCGGCCTCCTTGATCAGCCGCACCGCACGCACGGTCAGGAGTTCGGGATCGCCGGGGCCGATGCCAACGCCGACGAGCATTCAGGCCGCCTCCCCGATGACGAGCCAGACCGGGTTTGCCGGGGCCATCATCAGCCCGCTCCCGAGTGTGCGGGAACGGGCGACCTGGAGCGAGACGACCTCCCTGAAGATCCCGAGGCGCTGCATCGTCTCCACCGCACGGTGGAGGGTGCCGAGAAGGACGCAGTCGACGACGATCCGCCCGCTCACCTCGTCGGCGAGAACACCGAGCACCGCCTCGAGGTCCCGCGACCCGCCGACAAAGGCGGCATCGATCGGGCCCGCACCCCTGAGGACATCGGCCGCTTCGCCGCAGATGACCTGGATGTTCCGGGCAAGAGCCACGCTCGCGGCCTCTTTCGTGCATGCAGCCGCCTCAGGGCGGCGATCCACGGCGATCACCCGGCCGGCCGTGCATGCGGCGGCCACCGCGATCTTCCCGGTCCCGCAGCCGACGTCGGCGACGGTGCACCCGGCTCTCAGGCGGAGGTGCCAGAGCGCCACCGCCGCAACCTCGTCCTGTGTCGGGCCGCCAGAAAGTCCCTTCTCCATGTAGGTAAAGGTGACCTGCCACGGCTAATTAACTCTTGTTTTTCTAAACGCGTTTAAGAAGGTATTACTACTCACCTGCATCACCATAGTATATGCGTGACCCTGAGCTGGAGATCCTCGCCGCCCTCGACACCGCGCCCTCCCATGTGTACGGGCTGAAGTTCCGCCTCGAAGAGCGCGGTCTCCACAAAAGTCACAGCGATCTCTACAAAATGATCAATTCCCTCGAACGAAAGGGGCTTGTCTCCTATGTCAGGGAACCAAGCGGGATCGGACCGGAGAGAAAAGTCTACTCTGTCACGGATGCCGGGCGGCAGGCCCTGCTCGACGCCCGCAAAAGCGGGATCGGGCTGATCATCGAAGACTATTACCGCTTCATCGCCGCCGCCTTTCAGGATCTGATGGTGGCCGAGTTCGAGAGCGAACGCCCCCTCGAGCGGATCGCACTCCTCACCGAGCCCTTCAAAGGCGAGCAGGCGGCCCTCTTTGCGGCGGCGACCGCCGACCTGACCGGCGATATCCCGGAGCGCTGGCTCGTCAGCAGGGAAGGAACGATAAAGGAAGGGTTCCTTCCCGTTGCCGCAAGGCAGGAGCGCCTCCCCTTCAGGGATCAGACCTTCGATCTGGTCATCGCCCCGGCCCTTGCCGGGGCCGACCTTGCGGCAGTCCTGCCCGAGATCGCGCGGCTCCTCGCCCCTGGAGCGCAGCTCGTCACCTTCCTGCCGCTCACCAGGGAGATGACCGACACATCCCTCATCGGCGGGTTTCTCCTGAGAGAGATCGCCGCCTTCATCCCTGAGATGCAGATCTGGCGGCAGGTCGATTTCCTCAGGGAGCTCGACGCTCACTTCGATGTCATGAGCGTCAACTATCTGGAGTTCTCCCTGATATTCTGCCGGCCGAAAGATGCGGGCCTGTAAAAAAGGGCACGGGCGTTCGCCCCCGGCTCACGCCCCGGAATATTTCTCTGAAAAAACGATATCGTCAAGGTCTTTCTTCGCGGCCAGGGTGACCTCCTTCGGGTAGCCTGCCGGCACCAGGGAGACGAGGGTGTAGTCCTCAGGGACGCCGAGGAGGGTGCGGACGGCGTCAGCATACTCTTTCTTCTCCCCGGCAACCCAGCAGGAGCCGACGCCGTAGGCCCAGAGGCCCAGGATCAGCTGGGTCGTGGCGGCCGAACAGTCCTCAAGATAATATTTTGCGTCTCTTTTCCCGAAGACCGCAAAGCAGATCGGTGCGCCGGAGATGAACCGCCCGTGATCGGCGAGAGCGGCGATCTGGGAGAGCGTCTCCTTCTTCGTGACGACACCGAAAAGCCACGGCTGCTCGTTCCTTGCCGACGGGGCGAGGTGGGCGCAGTCGAGGGCGTTCCTGACAATCTTCTCATCGATCGGGTCCTCTTTGTAGCTCCTGATCGAGTGGCGCGTCCTGATGATGGTAAGCCCAAGATTCGGACCAATATGCATGCTCCTCTCTGGGAAGGGAAAGAGGATAATAGTTGCGAAGGGGAGGAGACGAGATCCCCCGGCCCGGACCGGACCGGGATTCCTGTGTCCATACGATGAAAAATAAGCCTGAAAAAAGAGATCAGAATGAGAACAGGCCGCCAAGCCATCCGATAAAGTTCGAGAAGCCCATTGGAATGATCACCGTCGGATCGATCCCGAGGATCGGCGAGATGAAGGCGAAGTACGCGATCGTCCCCAGGGTCGAACCCACATTCGCAAGCGCCGCCACCAGCACGACCCGAAAGATCGGCACCTTCCGCATCTGGGAGAAGTCCTCGGCGTCCATGATCCGCTGGAAGTCCGAGGCCGAGGGCTTTCTGACCTTCGCCTCCACGGCGGCCGCAAACCATCCGGCCGCCATCAGGGGGTTGAGGGAGGTGAGCCAGGCCACCGCAAAGGCCGTCGCCGCCGAGAGAGGGTGGCCGCCTGCCGCAAGGGTGAAGACCGCCGCGAGAACGCCGTTGATCAGCACCCAGTACAGGATCGCCCAGCCGAGCACCTCAAAGCCGACCCCGGAAAACGCCAGGGATATGATGAGGAACGCAAACATTGCAATGAAGGCGCCGCCGACGATCGTACCCCAGGGATAACTTTTTGGCCGGGCGACGAGGTCGGCCTCGGGCGGGAGGAGTTCGGGAGAACTGAGATAGCGTTCGACGCCCCTGACATGGCCGGCGCCGATCACCGCCATCACCCGGTCGTAGCGGCCGGAGAGGTCGAGGATACGGCGGGCAAGATAAGCATCCCGCTCGTCGATGAGTGCCCGCGCCCCGTTCGGCGAGAACTTCCTGAACTCGTCGAGGGCCGCCGAGACGACGTCCTGCCTGGTGAGGGCGTCGATGTCGATCTCATCGCCCTCGACACCGCCCACCGAGAGGGCAAGTGCATAGACCATCTTCACCTTCTCCCAGAGGCTCATCCCCTCCCAGAAACGGGCAAGGGTGATCCTGATGTCCCGGTCGATCAGGGCCAGGGGCAGACCGCGCCCCTCGACCTCCTCGATCGCCGCCACCATCTCGGCGCCGGGTTCGACGCCGACGTCCATGCCGATCTTTCGCTGGAGATAGGCAAGGGTCCACTGAAACAGAAGCTGCGAAAAGTTGCCGGCCTTCAGGACGTCTTCGACCTTCGGCGGGGCCTGTTCATGCCTGAGGGCGTTGTAGCGTCCGGGATCGAGTTCGACACCGACGATGCCGGGCTGGAACTCCTCGATTGCGGCTCTGACCTCGGCAACGCTCTTCTCCGAGACGTGCGCCGTCCCCACAAGTCTGATCTCACCCATGGACCGGCCAGACCCCCTCGGAATCGACAACGGCACAGGTCTCAACCGGCACGGCCGTCGACGCCAGCACCGATCGTATCCCCTCTTCTTCGGCCTCTTCGGCCTCCTGCCGCCCGATGAGGAGGGCGGCGAGCAGGCGGGCCTCTTCCCGGCTCATCTCCGCACCGAGCCCGGGGCACTCGGAGACGGCCAGACGGTCGCCGTCGAGCATGAAGGGATAGGTGCGGCAGATCCAGGGGCGCGCCCCGTAGACGGTGCACCGCCCCTCTTCGAGAAAGAGGCAGCGACCGTCTTCCCGCCTGAGAGACCAGTCGAAGGTGTACCTGGCCCCGTCTTCCCCCTCGATAAAATCGGGATAGGGTTCGGCAACGCCGTCGAAGGTACGCCCGGCCGCATCGGCCACAGCCCTGGCCTCGGCCGGGGTGACCATGACGAGATTCGAGCCTGGCGATACCTCCCTGCAACAGGCGCCGCACCCGGTGCAACGAAAACCGGTCGCCATGATCTCATCGGCGAGAGCGTCTAGAGTCCGCATATCCTCTCGAAGTTGCGGAAGACGAGGTCGCCGTTCTCGGTATGGCTCACCTCAGGATGCCACTGCACCCCGTACAGCCGCTCTTCCGGGCGCCCCATCGCCTCGACCGGGCAGATATCGGAAGCGGCATAGACCGAGAAGCCGGCCGGCACCGCCTTCACCTCGTCGGCATGCGAAGCCCAGACCCGGATCTGTTCCGGGTAACCGGCAAGGATCTCGCTCTCCTGTGCGATCCGGACACAGACTCCACCGTAACCCCCGTGAGATCCCGGCCCGACAGAACCGCCCCGCGCCGTAGCGATGATATGGAGACCAAGGCAGATGCCGAGCACCGGCAGCCCGAGGTCAAGGTATTCGGCGCAGTTGCCGGCGCGCTCAAGGGATGGCCCGCCCCCCAGGATGATCCCGCGGCACCCGCTCGCCACCTCGGACGGAGGGGTGGTGTTCGGGACCATCTTCACCTCGATCTCCATATCCCGGAGTTTGCGGTGGATAAGGTGGTTGAATTGCCCATGGTTGTTCACGACAAAAATGGGAAGCATTAAAAAAGTATGGTAGTATCAGGGTAATAGCCTTTGTCAGCGGAATGAGAGCACCGTCGAGAGGATCGCCGACCTGATCTCCTCGTCGGTGCGGCCCATGAGGCGGGCAAGGAACATGGCCCCGCCCGCACCCATCCCTTCCTTCACCTCGCCCTCGCAGTAGCGCGCAAGCCCGGCATCGCCGATGGTGTCGAAGCCCGGGTCCACATAATAGGCCCTTGCCCCGACAGCCGCCGCCACCGCCTCGAAGTTCGCCGAGGGGTCGGCGCGCACGTAGGCCGTGGTGACGAGCGGGGCCATCTCTTTTCCCAGCCCCTTTAAGATTGCATCGACGGCGAGCATCTGCGTGCCGCCCGCCAGCACCACCGCTCCGGAAAAGGCGCTTACAATCCCGGCGGCGACCGGCATCATCGGATCGCCGCCGATACGCACCACGTCGAGGGGATCGGTGATCCCGGCATCATCCACGCGGCCCTGCACCGCCCGGCAGACCTCTTCCTTCAGCGCAACCGGGTTGTTCACAAAGCTGCTCGAGACCCGGGCGTCGTAGCCGAGGGCGCGCAGGACGCAGAGGGCCGTCGTCGTCCCGCCGGGGACGCACTCCGCGAGCACCAGGAGGTCGGCGCACCGCGAGAGGTGGCGGCCGACCCCTTCGCCGGCGGCAAAGAGCGCCCGCGCCTTCGGCACCGCATCAGTCTCGCGGGGGTCGGCGCCGGGTTCGCCGTAGACGTCCAGGCAGGGGACAGTCGGGCGGTTGTACATCCCGGCGTTGATGAAGACCGGATCGATCCCGCAGAGGGTCGTCATCGAGCGGGTGATCACCGCCGGCGTCGGGCAGTTCGTCGGGGTGTTGGGCTTGTAGCCCATCGAGTGGATCGCCCCCTTCGTGATCAGTTCGGCGTCCAGGATCGGGGTGAAGACGGTCCGCGCAGGCGTGGACCCGGCCCCTGAGATGCCCGGGACCATCGAGAGGGCGGTGTTTCCGAGAACGGCCGCAAAGAGCGGCCGCGTGAACTCGAACGAGGGATTGTCGGAGAGAAATGCCATATCAATGTATATAGAGGATAGACCCAAAAAATTTCCTTATGTTTGAGATCGAGGAGCGGCTCGAAAAAAAAGGGATCACGACCGACGCCATCGTCGAAGCCGGGATGGCCCTGTACGTGCCCCACGGCATGAGCCCTGAAGCGGCGCGGGAACGGCTGTGGGAGCGGATCGCCGCCTCGTACCTGGACCCGAACATCTCGTCACTCCTCCTCGGCGCCGTTCTCCTCGAAGAAGAACTCTATGACCGCAGGAAGAACTCGGAGATCGCCGACGACCCGGTCTTTCTCCTCTCAGACGAGATCATCGGAATGGCGATCGCCGAGATTATCGGCGGGATCTACGCCCGTTTCGAGTTCACCAGGTACGACCAGAAAAAGCCCGGCATCCTGGGCGAACTCGGACCCTTCCTGGACGACGCCGTCGCCGGACTGATCGCAGGGAATACATCGAGGCTGTACTCAGAATGTTTCTCGAACCTGTAAGAGCGCTGCTGCAGTTCTGCACCGTCCTCCCCCTCGGACGGCCGGCAGATTTCGACGCCTTCGCCAGGCACACCTGGCTCTACCCGCTGGCCGGCTGGGTCACCGGCGGCGTCGCGGCAGCCATCGCCCTCCTCCTTTCCGGCCACCCCGGCATTGCTGCCGCTGCCGCCGTCGCCGCCGCCATTATCATCTCGGGAGGAAACCACTTCGACGGCCTCCTCGACCTCGGGGACGGGCTGATGGCCCATGGGAGCCGGGAAAAGCGGATCGCCGCACTGACTGACCGCCAGATCGGTGCCGGCGGCGTCGCCTGCGGCATCCTCATAACGATGCTTGCAGTCGTCGGCCTCGGGGAGGCGTGGAGCGTCGGCCTCGCCGTCCTGACCGCAGAGGTCTGCGCAAAACTGGCCATGGCATGGATCACCGCGCTTGGCGCGCCGTTCCACGACGGGATCCACGCATATCTCCACGGTTTTTCCCGGCCGCACTTTATCCTGCTCGCACTGCTGCCCGTCCTTCCGCTCCTTCTGCTCATATCCCCGTTCGATCTGGGAAAAGCGATTGCTGCCACCGGCGTCGTCGTCCTGATCCTGCTGGGAACCGCCCGCCATCTCTTCGGCGGGGTGAACGGGGACGTGGCCGGGGCGTCAAACGAGATCGTCAGGGCCGCCGTCATCATCGCCCTCGTCCTCTAGGCGCATACACCTTTTTATCATCCGGCCATAGTGTATGGTGATGATGCAGGGAAGGTCCATTCATACGCGCGGCGGTGTGATCACCGAGATCGATCCGGATTTCTGTGCCATTCGTCTCCGCCTGCCGGCAGGGATTCTCCCGGTCGAAAAGATGACCGGAATTGTGGAGATAGCAAAAAAATACGGCTGCAAGGAGGTGCATCTTACCACCCGCCAGACGATGGAGATTCCGCACGTCGATCCATCCAGACTTGAAGAGATCGTGAAGGATCTCGAAGCGAACGGCACCCCTCTCGGTTCGGAACACGAGGAAGTTGTCAATATCATCGCCTGCCCCGGAACGGCGCAGTGCAAGTACGCCAATATCGAGACCTTCGGTCTGGCAAAAAAGATCGACGAGCGGGTCTTCGGCAAGGAAACCCCCATACGGGTGAGGATCTCGATCTCAGGCTGCCCGAACGCATGCACAAGCCCGGTGCTCAACGAGATCGGGGTCGTCGGCCGCATTCGCCCGGTACGGGTCGCGGGCATGTGCACCGGCTGCGGCACCTGTGCCGAGTACTGCAGGGAGAAGGCGATCACCATCAAGAACGGGATCTCAGAACTGATCCCCGAACGCTGCGTCCAGTGCGGCATCTGCGTCCAGTCCTGTCCCTTCGACCTACTGAAGTCCGAGTACCGCCACTACCTGATCACCGTCGGGGGGAGGCGGGGGCGCCATCCGGCGCAGGGACGGGAACTCGTGTGCGTCGAACGGGAAGAAGACGTGGTGGAAGTCATCGACCGGATCGTCTACTGGATCTACAGAACCGCATGGAGCGGGCGGCACCTCGCCGACCAGCTCGACGATATCGACTTCGAAGCCTTCAGAAAAAAGATCAGGGAAGAGTTCAGCGCCGGTACATAGAGGCAAAACCGGCGCCCGCATCGTCCGAGCACTCGATCGAATCCCCGTCCCGCACAAGGGAGTTGAACATCATGGCGGCGTTGAGGAGGCTCTCGTCAATCCCGGCCCCGCCGCGTGCGCCTTTCATTGCCTGCTGCTGGGGAGAGGGGAGCACCCTTTTTCCCACCCGCACGCCGGCACAGTGCTTGCAATAGGCGCAGTGGCTGTGCACCGAGACCTCCCCCTGTGCGCAGGCGACGGTGACCCGGTCTTTCTCAGTATTGCGGTGAAATTCCAGTGTTTTCATAGGTCACTGAGTGTTTGTACGATCAGACATTTGAGCATGTCGATACTCTTCGATAAACCCTCCATTGCACAGAGAAGAGGCGTATCGAAATGATTTATATAGATCGATGCCCAATATATGATACTCGCTTCAATCCGACTGTGTATGCAGTCTCATATTTGAGTGGAGGACTATCAATGGCAACCGAAAAACCACACCTGAACCTTGCTGTCATCGGGCACATCGACCATGGGAAGTCGACCACCGTCGGCCGCCTGATGTTCGAGACAGGAGCTGTACCGCCCCATATCATTGAGAACTACAGGAAGGAGGCCGAGTCCAAGGGCAAGGGTTCCTTCGAGTTTGCATGGGTCATGGACAGCCTGAAAGAGGAGCGCGAGCGCGGTATCACCATCGATATCGCTCACAAGCGGTTCGACACGGCAAAGTACTACTTTACCGTCGTAGACTGCCCGGGTCACCGTGACTTCGTCAAGAACATGATCACCGGTGCCTCCCAGGCAGATGCAGCACTCCTCATTGTCGCCGCTCCCGACGGCGTCATGGAACAGACGAAGGAGCACGTCTTCCTCTCCAGGACCCTCGGCATCACGCAGCTGATCGTCGGCATCAACAAGATGGACGCCGCCGACTACTCCGAGAAGCGCTACAACGAGGTCAAGGAGCAGCTCTCGCAGCTTCTGAAGATGGTCGGCTTCAAGCCCTCCGAAGTCCCGTTCATCCCGATGTCCTCGTTCGCGGGCGTCAACATCTCGAAGAAGTCCCCGGAGACCCCGTGGTACACCGGCCCGACCGTCCTCGAGGCGCTCGACCTCCTGAAGGAGCCCGAGAAGCCGACGACCCTGCCGTTCCGTCTCCCGATCCAGGACGTCTACTCGATCTCCGGCGTCGGCACCGTGCCCGTCGGCCGTATCGAGACCGGCGTCATGAAGAAGGGTATGAAGGTCGCCTTCATGCCGGCAAACGTCAACGGCGAAGTCAAGTCGATTGAGATGCACCACGAGGAAGTCCCCGAGGCGCTGCCCGGCGACAACGTCGGCTTCAACGTCCGTGGCGTCGGCAAGAACGATATCCGCCGCGGCGACGTCTGTGGTCCGGTTGAGCTTCCGCCGACCGTTGCCGAGGAGTTCACCGCACAGATCGTCGTGCTCCACCACCCGAGCGCGATCACCGTCGGCTACACCCCGGTCTTCCACTGCCACACGTCCCAGATCGCCTGCACCTTCACCGAACTCGTGAAGAAGCTCGATCCGCGCACCGGTCAGGTCAAGGAAGAGAACCCGACCTTCCTCAAGACCGGCGATGCGGCGATCGTCAAGATCCGCCCGACCCGCCCGATGGTCATTGAGAAGATCAAGGAGATCCCGCAGCTCGGCCGCTTCGCGATCCGTGATATGGGCGCAACCATTGCAGCCGGCATGTGCATCGACATCCAGGCAAAGCAGATGAGATAAGTTTGTTGTTGAGGTGAAGGTCTATGCAAAAAGCCAGAATACGCCTTTCGGGGACAGATTACGACAAAGTCGAGATGGTCTGTGACAGGATACGGGAGATTGCAGAGCGGACAGGCGTCAATCTGGCAGGGCCTATCCCCCTCCCGACAAAGAGGCTTGTTGTCCCGGTCAGAAAAAGCCCTGACGGCGAGGGGACGGCAACCTGGGATCGCTGGCAGATGCGCGTGCACAAGCGGCTCATTGACATCGACGCTGACGAGCGTGCTCTCAGACAGCTGATGCGTATTCAGGTGCCGAAAGATATCGGCATCGAGATCGTGCTGGAGAGTTGATGCTGTGAGCGGCAGTTCAGCCGCCGGATTTGCCATTCGAATCCAAAAATCTCTCTCAACAGAGAGATTTTTTTTTTGTATCCTGATCCTCGCGGCGGTCCTGCGGTTCGCATTCCTGGATTTAAAACTCTTTCACCATGACGAGGCGATCCACGCCTGGTTCTCGTACAAACTCCTGACCACCGGCGTCTATGTGTACGATCCCTCCTTCCACGGCCCGCTGCTCTACTATGTAACGGCCGGGATGTTTGCCCTCCTGGGCGACGCCGACCTTGTCGGCCGGATCGTTCCCGCATTCCTCGGCACTCTCATCGTCGCCCTCGTCTATCCTCTCTACCGCCTCGGCTACCTCGATAGCAGGCAGACCCTGGTCGCCGCATTCTTCCTTGCGATCTCGCCGAACATGGTCTATTTCTCGCGGTTTCTCAGAAACGACATCTTTATTCTGTTTCTGACGTTTGTCCTCCTCCTCGCCCTGATCCTGTACCTGGAGAGAGGACAGGCCAGATATGCCATGATCACAGCGGCGGCGGCGGGGCTCGGTCTTTCGTGCAAGGAAAACATGCCGATCGTTCTCGGGATCTTCGGGGTCTATCTCCTCTATCTTCTCTGGGCAGGAAAAGTCAAACTCCCCGCCCGCTGGAAGCGTGACCTCGCCCTGGGCGTCCTGGTCGCCGCCGGGATCATCGTCGTCTTCTACTCATCCTTCGGCGTCCACCCCGACCGGGTGCTCACCTTCATCCCGGACGCCATCGGCCACTGGTGGGAGATGCACGAGCAGCAGCGGCTTGGCGGGCCGTTTTACTTCTACGTTCTCCTCCTCCTCCTCTACGAGCTCCCGATCCTCGTCCTCGCCATCGCCGGAACAGTCCAGTTCCTCATCGCGGGAAGAAAGGCGGCGAGCGCCGCCGTCCGCAGCATGCACGAGATCGTCGCGATCTCGCTGCAGCAGATCCGGAGCGTTCTGCCGGCGCCGCCATCCTTCGATAAGAAGGAGGAGTTTTTCCGTTTCTGTATCGTCTGGATGGCCCTCTCGATCGCGGCATATGCCTATATCGGCGAGAAGGTGCCGTGGCTCCTGATCCACCAGCTCCTGCCCCTGGTCTTTGTCGCTGCGTATGCGATGACAGAGAAGAAGACTGTCATCGCCGTCGTCTCGAGCGTCTTTCTGGTCCTTGCCCTCTGGCACGTCGCCTATGTGCCTGCCGATGTGAACGAGCCGATCATGCAGGTCCAGAACTCCGAAGACATGCGGGAGGTGATGGCGCTGATCGACGGTTCGAACGCCGTTGCCATCGCATCCGACCGTTACTGGCCGCTGCCGTGGTACTACCGCGGCGACCGATCGGCGAACCTGAGTTATTTCGGCAAGAAGATCGATGAGGGAAGCATCGCGGCAGGAAACTACGATCTGGTCATCGCCTCGGACGAGGACAGCTATCCCGCCCTCCCCGGTTACGAGAAGCGGACCTATAACCTCAACTACTGGTTCTCGTGGTACGACAACAAGGACCGCGTCCTTCAATATTACTTCCTCAGGGACGGGAAGATGGGCAATATGAAGATCGACGTCTTCGTGCCAGAACGGACCTCTGCCTGAAGGTCCCTCCTGGATCTTTTTTTCGGTTTTGATTTACCCCTCCGGAGTGGAGATGCGGGTCTGGGGGCGGCAGGTGTTGCGGGGGATGTCTGCTCGGATTTCTGGAGCCCTTACGTTCTCAGTGTGAAGATGTGGAAAATCGCTCTGAAGGTGGAGCGGATACCTCTCGGGGGCTCTTACCCCCCCGGACCCCTGCATGCGACTGCCCCTGGATGTGCGGGGGAAGGCAGGGCTGAGAATCCGTCGATGAAATATTCTGGATGGTCAGGCCGGGGCGCATTTGTGGGTTCCTGCCCCAATCGTATCCGGCGGGGGGTGGGTCGGGGGGCAGCCAGCCCCCCGGCAGGTGTCTGCACAGGCGTTCAGGAACCTTCACGCTCTCAGCACGAGGATGTGGAAAGAGATCTGATGGGTGAAGTGGACACCGCCCGGGGTTGCACCCCCTGACCCCCGTGAGCGAACTGTCCCTGACATGAGGGGACGGGCCGAGCGGTGTAGTTGCTGATGATGATTCTTGATGGACGTGCCGGAGCATTTTGTGGGTTCCTCCCCCAATCATACATCTGGAAAAAAACACCTGAAAAAAAAGAGATTGCGGATTGAACCGCCGGAATGCCGACCGGATGGGGGGTTATCCCAGTTCGTCCCACTGCTTTTTCTTTCTGATATAGATGATGCCGCCGATGATCAGCACGATCACGATACCCGCACCGATATAGAGCGGGAGCGAACCGAGATTCAGGGAGAAGCCTTCGCCGATCTCCTCGCGGACCTGGGTGGCAAGGGTCAGCGTGGACTGCGCCTTCTGGTTCGCATCGACCCCCTTGATCCTGGCCGCATCATAGTTCTTCGCGTTCATCTGGTCATTGGCCAGGGAGAGGGACTGGGCGGCAAGGTCACGCTGGGTCTTGAGGTTCATCACCCGCTGGTCGGTCCCCATGCTCCTGTTAACCTCGAAATAGGTGATGATCCCGTCGATCTGGTTGATCGCCGACTGGGCGTCGTTGATCTCTTTCTGCGCCTCTGCCTGTACAAGGGCAGTCTCGGCAGCGCTCATTGCATTCTGGGCGGTGGTCAGATCGGCCTTCGCCGCCGCAAAGTCCGATGTGGACGAGGCCCGGTTGATCGCCGCCTTCGCCTCGTCGTACTTCGCCTGCGCCGCCGTCGTGTCGATGCCTGCCGCAAGTTTCTCGTCGATGCTCGTCTTCAGGGCGGTGAGGCGGGTCTGGGCGGTGGCGATGTTCGCCTGGACGTCCTGCGGGTTCACGATCGTCCGCTTAATCACGTACTCGCTGTCGTCAACGACATCTTTCTCTTCATCCACCTGACGGACACGGATCAGGATCTTCTCCTGTGTCGCCGTCACCGTAGGGGCTGTGCCCTCAACGGCGACCATTAATCTGACGTCGGTATCGGCCGAATAACTGAGATCAAAGCCGTTGATGGGGAGGTTGCGCGCCGATATCGTGCGCGGCGGGTCGCTACGACCCGCTAGCTCGATGTAATAATTCCAGACGGGATTGTCGAGGTCGGTGTACAGAGCAAGACTATGATCCGCAGGGAAAGAATAGGAGCCATAGTCCTGGAGTGTCAGAACAACACTGACCTTTACGGCCTGTCCAGGGGAGAGGTCGCCGGATGATGGGTTCACATCAGGCGTGCCTGTAATCTTGTAGTTCACCGCTGCTGATGCCGCCTGGACCAGACAGAAGATGACGAGCAGTCCAATAAGTACCTTGATTGCTGATCTCATATGCCCTCACTCAAATAACGGATCGATATCCTGGTCGTCAAACATCGAAGCACGCTTCTCCTTCGACCTGATGACATCTTCTTTTGTTTCTTTCGCAATTTCAAAGAGTTCGCGCACCCTCGGCGCCTCACCGATCGTCGCAAGCACGACCACGGCTGCAATATAGTTGCTGTCCACCGGATAATCGCCGCCGCGGACCTCAACCCCTGCGATGTTCTCTTCGACCCAGCTCTTCGCCTTCTCAACGCCTTTCCGGTCCATCTCGTTCGGGTTGCCGGCGACGAGGACGAGCGCACGCTCTGCAGTCGAGTAGTCGCAGGGAAGGGTAAGACGGCCGAGCATGGCGCGGCGAACGAGGGCGATCACCTTTGCAGACTTGTCCTCGCCCATCAGCACCTCTTCCGCCTTCTCTTTCTTTGAAAAGGATTCCTTAAGGCCACCGAAAAAGCCGCGTTTTTGCTTCGTCCGATCGCTCACGACCTCGGTGACCGCATAGCCGACGCTCGATATGCCACCGCCGCGGAGGGTATTGATGATCTCCGAGGAATCGACGACCATCTCGCCGACGCCGGCCTTGCTGACCTCGCCTGCCCTGAAAAGGACACCGAAACGCCTGACGATCTCGTCGTTCAGCCGGGAGTAGGCGGTCTTGACACTCTCGCCCTCGTTCTTCCAGGCCGAATTGTCGAAGACAAATACGTTGTCGGCCTCATTGACAAGAGTGGACAGGCTACGGGCGGCGTTGTAGGTGTACAGCCGTCCCTCCTCGGGGGCGGGAAGGAGGCCGAGCACATAGACCGGCTCGCGGTAAATTCTCTTCAGGTGGCGTGCAAGCACCGGGGAACCGCCGGAGCCCGTCCCGCCACCGAGACCTGCCACAATCACAAAGGCATCCACGTCATGGGTACCGCGGGTATCGATCGAATTGATGATCGAATCGATCTCGTCCGCGGCGATCCGGGCGCCGGTGACGTTGTCGGTCCCCACCCCATGACCTTTGACCACAGTCTGGCCGATAAGTATACGGTCTTTGAGTTCGATGTTTTTGAGCCCCATAAGGTCGGTGCGGGCGGTATTGACAACGATCCCCCTGAAACTGTTCATCCCGGACTTTTTGTCCTGCTCGATGAACATGTCGACAACCTTACCGCCAGCCTGACCGAATCCTATGAAAAATACTCTCATTCAGTTACACCATCCAGTCGGCTACCATAAATGCAAGAACGCTCGTAGCTGGTATCTAGCTAATAGTAGAGTTCTCATAAGAGTTCAAAAACTTTCTTATGCGCTTTGGATGATACACACTATTGCAGATTATGGATATTTGTATCATAGGGGGTGGCCTCACCGGCCTTGCCGCCGCTCTCCCCCTCACAGAAACCGCCGGGGTCACAATATTCGAGAGCAGACCCCTTCTTGGCGGGTGTCTCGCCTCCTACAAGCGGGATGACTACTGGATTGAACATTACTACCACCACTGCTTCGCCGGCGACGAGCGCCTCTTTTCCCTCCTCCGGGACCTTGGCCTCTCGGACCGCCTCGAATGGCTCAGCGGCTCGACCGGTTACTATGTGGACGGGACGATCCACCCGCTGACCAGCCCGATCGAGATCCTCCGCTACCCTCACCTCTCCCTCGCCGACAAGGTGCGCCTCGGGCTGCTCACGCTAAGGGCAAAACGGCTGGACCTTGCAGCGCTGGACGCGGTGCCGGCATCGGAGTACATCAGGAAGAACCTGGGCGAGAGCGTGTACGCCTCGTTTTTCGAACCGCTGCTGCGGAGCAAGTTCGGCGACCGGCGCGACGAGGTCTCGGCCGCCTGGCTCATCTCCAGGATCGCCATCCGCTCAGACCGCGGGGTCGAGGGCGAACGACTCGGGTATATGAGGGGCGGGTGGCACGAACTCGTCGACGGCATGGCAGAGGAGGCGCAGAAGAAGGGCGCCGTCATCGAGACCGGCACCCCGGTCACCTCGATCAGGCGCACCGGGGATGCGTGGGAGGTGAACGGCCGGCGGTTTGACACCGTCCTCGCCACCATCCCGCCGCAGGAGATCGGCCGGCTCAGCGGCATGGAGGGGTTCGCGGAGATCCCGTACCAGGGTGCGGCCTGCATGACGATCGGGCTCGACCGGGACGTCACCAACGGCATATACTGGCTGAACATGAAAGATACGGCCCCTTACGGCGCCGTTGTCACCCACACCAATTTTGCGCCGCGCGAGCGCTATGGTGGTGAGGAGGTGGTCTACCTCGCCTCCTACTTCGGGGATAGACCGGCGCCCAACCTGAAAGAGATGATGCTCTCTGATTTCTGCAGGCGCTTCTCCGTCCCGAAGACCGCCGTCCACTGGAGCGAACTCGCCGTGGAGCGGTTCGCCGGGCCGGTCTATACGACCGGTTTCGCCGACCTCATCCCGGCCTACGAGGAGCACGGCCTGTACCTTGCCGGAATGTTCTCCCGTCCAAATTACCCGGAGCGCTCGATGGAAGGATCGATCGCCGCCGGGCAGGAGGTGGCGGCACGGATCAGGGGAGCGGTGCAATGAACGGCGTCTCGGTGATCCTCCCGGTCTACAACGACCGCACCGCCCTCGAAGAGGCGATCCCTGCATCTATCGCCGCCCTCTCGGCGATCACGGAGACCTTTGAGGTGATCGTCGCCGAGGACGGGAGCACCGACGGGAGCGCCGAATACGTGCAGGAGTGGCACGAAAAAGACCCCCGCGTCGTTCTCCTCCACGCCGACGAGAGGCTCGGGCGGGGCCGGGCCCTCAACCGGGCGATCGCCGCGGCGAGGTATGGGATCGTCTGCTATTACGACGTCGATCTCGCAACCGATCTCGTCCACCTCCCCGAACTCGTCGGGGCGATCAGGGACGGCGCCGATATCGCCACGGGATCGCGGCTGATGCCCGACTCCAACATCGTCCGGAGCGGCGGGCGGGAGATCGCCAGCCGCGGCTACAACTTCCTGGTGCGCACGATCCTGGGGAGCAGGCTCTATGACCACCAGTGCGGCTTCAAGGCGTTCAGGAGAGATCGGATCCTCGAGTTGATCCCGGAGATCCAGGCCCCGCACTGGTTCTGGGACACCGAGTCGCTGGTGCGCGGGCAGCGGAAGGGTTACCGGATCGCCGAGTTCCCGGTGGTCTGGCGGCAGGGGCCGGGCACGACCGTGCGGTTCAAGGACGTTTTCTCAATGGGCTCGCAGATCCTGGGGCTCTGGTGGCAGATCCATGTGGCGAAGAGTTAGCGCCGTCGTCATCCCGACCCTGATCGCCTGCGGGATCCTGGCGTACATGCTCTGGCGGGTCTGGGACGACCTGGTGGTCACCCTCGTCCACGCCGATCCCCTGTACCTCGCTATCGCCGTCCTGGTCTGCGCCATCGCCTGGGTCATGCGGGGCTGGCGGTACCGGTCGATCCTGGGCGGGCTTGCCGTCAGGATCGGCCTCGTCTTCTCCACGGCCTGTATCCTCCTCTCGCAGACGGCGAACCTGATCGTCCCGGCCCGCCTCGGCGACCTGGTCAGGATCTTCATCCTCAAGCACGAGAACCTGGCGACCTACTCGCAGGGCGTCTCCTCTCTCGTCGTCGAGCGGATCTTCGACGTGGTGACGATCGCCCTTCTCGGCCTCCTGGCCCTCCCGTTCGTCATCGGGACCCCCGAATGGTTCCTGCCCCTCATCGCCGTCCCGATCGTCGGCGGGGCGGTCTTCGCCGCTTTCCTCCTCCTGATGGGCGACCGCCATTCCGAGAACAGATATCTCGGGATCGTCTACCGCATGCTCGCCGAGATCAGGGAGGCCTCCTTGAACGCGAGGGCCCTGCTCGTGCTCGGGGCCTCCTCGATCGCGATCTGGCTCGCGGATATCCTGGTCTGCGCCGTCGTGGTCCTGATGTTCGGCGAGAGCATCCCCTTCATGGTCGTCGTGCTCGCCATCGTCATCGGCAACCTGGTCAAGGCCGTCCCGATCACCCCGGGCGGCGTCGGCACCTACGAGTTCGCCCTCGCCGTCACCTTCGAGCTCGCCGGCACGGCCCCGGCGACGGCCACCGTCATCGCCGTCGTCGACCACCTGATCAAGAACCTGGTCACCCTCGTCGGCGGGATCGGGTCCCTCTACTACTTCGGCGACTGGTCGGTGCACCTGATGAAGCGCTCGTTCCACGAGGGGCTCTCCAGGGAGGAACTGCGTGAGCCCTGAGGCGCAGGTCCTCATGGTCGTCTCCTGGATCGTCCTGATCAAGGCGATCCAGTGCGCCCTCTGGCCGCGCCTCACCCCCGCGCTCGGGGAGTTTGCTTACCCTGCGGCATACCCGCTCTCCATCCTCCTCTTCGGGGCCGCATCCTGGTACCTCGCCCTCGTCCACCTCCCGGTGCAGGCCGCCCTCCTGCCCTTTGCCGCCCTGGCGGCATACGCACTCTGGCGGCGTGAATACACCGTCGAGGAGTTCAAACGATTCGCACACTGGGACGCCGTCTTCCTCGTCTTTTTCACCTCGATGCTCCTCTTCCGCTTCGTCAACCCGACGGTCTCGTTTGCCGAGAAGTTCATGGACCACGCCTTCCTCGCCTCTATCATGCGCGAACCGGTCGTCCCGCCCCTCGACCCCTGGTTTGCCGGGGGCACGCTCGACATCTATTATTATCTGGGCTACTGGACGCTTGGAGCGCTCGGGATCACGACCGGGGTGCCGTCCGGGGTCGTCTTCAACCTCGGCCTCCCCACCGTGCTCGGGGCGGCGGCCGTCATGGCCTATGCGACCGGGCGCCTGCTCGTCCCGAAGGCCGCATGGATCCCCCTCCTCATCTTTCCCCTGGTAAACCCGGCCTTCCTGTGGGAGACGCTCTCCGGTACGCCGGTACAGACGCTCCTCTGGAACAGCACGCGGGTGATCGAGGGGACGATCAACGAGTACACCATGTTCTCCTTCCTCTGGGGCGACCTGCACCCCCACGTGCTCGGGATCTTCGGCCAGTTCCTCCTCATCTTCCTCCTCTGCTACGCCCTGGCGAGATGGGAAGGCCTCAGCCGAAACGCCCGTATCGGGGTCATCGCCTGCACCGTCGTCAGCCTGGGCTCGATACCGCCGATCAACTCGTGGGACATCCTCCTCTACGCCCCCCTTGTCGTTGTTGCAGGGCTCCTGATCTGGCGGCGGCACGGCGATCCGCTCTTCCTCGTCGCCGTCCCGCCCCTTTCGATCGCCCTGTACGCCCCCTATTACCTCCAGTTCGCCGGCGCGGGGGTCGAAGGAGCAGGAATTGTGACCGCACCCACCGATCCCGTCCAGTTCCTCCTCGTCCACGGCTTTTTCCTCGCCGTGCTCTATGCCGCCTCTGCCCGCGACGTCCTCTCCCGTCCCTGGCTCCTTGCGGCGCCAGCGATCCTTGGCCTGGCCGGATACCTCGCCGCCGGGATCGCCGCCCTGCCGCTCGCGGCGATCCTCTCGCGCCGCCGCCTCTCGCCGATCGACCTCCTCTGCGCTGCCGGCCTCGTGATCATCATCATCTGCGAGTTCTTCTACCTGAAGGACAACATGGGAGGCGCGTATTACCGGCTGAACTCTGTCTTCAAGTGCTACTCGGTCGCCTGGATCCTCCTCGGGACCGGCGTGCTGCTGATGCTCGGCGAGCGGATCGCCGGGACCGGTCTGGCAGACCGGATCGCAGGGAAAAGGAAACAGGCCCTTGCGGCCGTCGCCGCCCTCGCCCTGATCATCGCCCCCCTTACGATCGACCTCGACTTCGGCTACGCCTCGCGCTCCCTGGACGGTCTTGCCTGGCTTGATACCCAGCACCCCGGCGACGCCGCCGCCATTGCGTGGCTCCAGGCAGAGGAGGGGAGCCTCATTCTCGTCGAGGCGGTCGGCGGCGACTACACCTATGCCGGCCGCGTCTCGGCCTTCACCGGCATCCCGACAGTCCTCGGCCAGCCATTCCACGAACAGATGTGGCGGAGCGATTGGGACGCGATATCCAAACGTAAAGCTGACGTGCAGGCGATATACGAGAACCCGGCAGAGTGCCTCGCCCTCATGGACAGATACGGCGCCGACCTGATCTATGTCGGCGACCTCGAAGAGGAGACCTACCTGATCGACCTCCCGGCGGACGGGCTCGTGACGGTGTACAATGCCGCCGGCGTAACGGTCTACAGGCGCACCTGAGGAAGGTTTATCAGTTTTCCTGTAGATTTCATATGGCTACTCAATCACAACTGATGATTGATGAAGGAGAGGCTACGCTCCTGAATGAGGTGAATCATGGCAAAGGTATACGTAACATTTGAAGTTCCGGAAGAGATCCAGAACAAAGCGCTTGAATCGCTCGAAATCGCCCGCGACACCGGCAAGATCAAGAAGGGTTCCAACGAGGCCACCAAGTGCATCGAGCGCGGCACCGCCCAGCTCGTCCTGATCGGCGCCGATGTCCAGCCTGAAGAGATTGTGATGCACCTTGCACCCCTGTGCGAGGAGAAGAAAATCCCGTACATCTTCATCAGCAAGCAGAACGAGATCGGCGCGGCAAGCGGCCTGAACGTGGGATCCGCTGCAGCAGCCATCGTCAAGCCCGGCAAGGCAAAGGAACTCGTCGAAGAGGTTGCCAAGCAGGTCGGCGAACTGAGGGCCTGAGGGGGTATTCCAGATGGCAGACGGAACACCCGCAGAGGTCATTGAGGTCATCGGCAGCACCGGGATGCACGGCGAAGCCATGCAGGTGAAGTGCCGGGTCCTTGAAGGGAACAACAAGGGCCGGATCATCACCCGCAACACCGTCGGCCCCATCCGCGAGGGCGACATCCTGATGCTCCTCGAGACCGAGCGCGAAGCGAAGAAACTTTCGAGGCGGTAAAGAGAATGGTTGAGACCTACAAGTGCAGCTTCTGCGGCGAGATGATCGAGCCCGGTACAGGGAAGCTCTTCGTCCGCAAGGACGGCGCGCTCTTCTACTTCTGCTCGACGAAGTGCCAGAAGAACTACAAGCTCAAGCGTGTCCCCCGCCGGGTCACCTGGACCGAAGCCGGCCGCAAGGCACTCGGGAAGGAGTGAGCCTGATGGACCGGACCTTTGTGATGATCAAGCCCGACGGTGTCCAGCGCGGCATCATCGGGGCTGTCATCTCCCGCCTTGAGGCAAAAGGCCTCAAGCTCGTGGCGGCAAACCTCACCATGATCTCCGAGGAGAAGGTGATGGAACACTATGCCGAGCATGTTGCAAAGCCGTTCTTCCCCTCGCTCAAGGAGTATATCATGTCCGGCCCGGTGGTCGCCATGGTCTGGGAAGGCAAGGGCTCGGTCGCCATCGTGCGGAAACTCGTGGGCGCCACGAACCCCGCCGACGCCGCTCCAGGAACGATCAGGGGCGACATGGCGATGGAAACCGGCAAGAACGTGATCCACGCCTCGGACTCAGACGAGAGTGCGGCGCGCGAGATCGCCATCCACTTTGCAAACGCCGAATTCGTCGCCTATGCACGGCTCGACGAACCGGCTCTGTACGAGTGAATCGTCGGGGATAACCCCGGACTTTTTTTTCCTGCCTCGAAAGGCATTAACCAGAAGAAGACCTAAAAAGTCTGCATGAATGGCGAACTGCTGAGTTTCGTCCTGCTGAGCATCACCTCCATCCTCATCATCACCAACCCGCTCGCAGCGACGCTGCTCTTCGTCTCCCTGACCGAGACGATGGAGCACGTCCAGCGCATGGCAGTCGCCGCGATCGCCTGCAAATACGCCCTGGTCATCCTGCTCACCTTCGCGATCGCCGGGGGCGTGATCCTCCAGCTCTTCGGGATCACCCTCGAGGCCTTCAGGATTGCCGGCGGTCTCCTGCTCTTCGGGATCGGCATGGAGATGGTCTATGCAAAGACCTCCAGGACGAAAATCTCGGCGACCGAGAAGTACGAGAGCCAGGATACCGACGAGGTGGCGGTGATGCCCCTCGCCGTCCCGATGATCGCCGGGCCCGGTGCGATCACGACGGTGATCGTCCTCACCAACGAGGCGACCGCCATTCACCCGGTGGCGATCGCCGTCGTCATCGCCGCCATCGCCCTTGCGATCGGGGTCACGTACCTGATGTTCTCCCGCTCGGAGATGATCGTAGGGCGGATCGGTCACCGCGAGTACCGCGCCGTGAACAGGCTGATGGGTATGATGCTCATCGCCATCGCCGTCCAGTTCATCATCGTCGGGGTCAAAACGGCTTTCCCGATGCTGGCAGGAGCAGGATTGTGAAGGTCTGCTGCTGCGGGATGGCGCCGCCCCCCTCGGTCGAGAGTGGGCTGAGAGAGGCAGAAGAGGCCGCGGCTGCTGCGGCGGCGGAGGGCGCCGACCTCATCCTCTTCCCCGAGCAGTTTGCCACCGGCTGGAAACCGGACGAACCCCGCCCGGATCCTGCCATTCTCCCGGCACTTTGTCGCATCGCCGCCGAGTACGGGATCTGGGTCGTGGGCTCCTGCTGGAGGGGCGCACCGCGTCCTCTGAACCTGACCTCTGCCGCCGGCCCGGACGGAAGAGTGCAGGCGACCTATGCGAAGATCCATCTCTTTTCTCCCGGCGGCGAGGACCTGACCTGCACCCCGGGCACAGAACCGGCGGTCTTCGACGCCGGCGGGATCAGATTCGCCCTCGCCGTCTGCTACGACCTTCGTTTCCCGGAACTCTTCGTCCATTATGCGGCGTGCGGCGCCGAGTGCGTCCTCGTCCCGGCAGCGTGGCCCGCAGAGCGCCTCGACCAGTGGGAACTGCTGCTCCGCGGGCGCGCCCTGGACGCCGAGTGCTATATTGCCGGGGCGAACGCATGGGGGCGCTCATGCATCGCCGGGCCTGACGGCAGCCTCCGGGAAAAAACAGATCAGGGCCATATCATCGGCGAGATCCGCAAAGAAGAGGTGCAGAGAATGCGCGCCGCCCTCCCGGTCATGCAGGACCGACTGCCCGACCTCTATGCACGATGGAGAGACGCCTGTGAACGGTGACGAGCACCTTTCCATCAGCCTTGCAACCGCCGCCGTCGTGCTGGTGCCGTGGGTCTCCGTCCTCCCGCCCGAATGGCTGGTCGCCGCCCTTTTCGGGGTGTTTATCGGGGCGCTCGCCCCGGACGCCGACGCCAACGACTCGGCGATCTTTCATACCCGTATTCCCGGCGGGAAGGGGAAACGACTCATTGTGCTGCCGCTCTTCGGCTACGCCATCCGCTATCTTGTCTACTACCCGATCTCCCTCCCCTTCATCGCCCTGCTCGGTGAACGCGGGATGCCCCGCCATCGCGGCGTCCTCCACTCGGCGATCGGGGTCGTCCTGATGACCCTCCTCCTCGGCGCCTATGCATGGGCGATCGGGACGATCGGCCTTCGTATTCCCTGGGACATAGGCTATACCGTCTTCCTGCTCGGTTTCCTGGGGGGGGCGGTCGGCCACCTCCTCGAGGACTCGTGCACGCGCAGCGGCGTGGCATGGCTCTTCCCCCTCTCAGGACACCGGACGCGCGGGGCGATCACCACCGGCAGCGGCGACCCCAGACCGACGATCTACGCCGCCGTGATGGCCGTCGCCGCCGGCGGGCTCTTTGCCGCCGGTAAAGTTGAGGCCGTTCCCGCCGCTCTCTTTCCCTATGCCGGCATCGCCGTTGCCGCCGCCCTATGGGTCATCTTCCTCCTCGCCGCCCGCCCCCGGCGGTAGGTTCACGAATTTTCATCTACCACAAGGACCAATATCACCCTATGTACCATCTCGCGTGCATCCACTGCGGTGCCGAATACGCGCCCGGCGAGATCATCTATACCTGCCCGAAGTGCGGGCACCTGCTCACCGTCGACTATGATCTGGACGCAATCAACGTCTCGAGAGAGGCATGGAACCGTCGCCCGATCTCGGTCTGGCGCTATCGTGAAATCCTGCCGGTCACCATACCTCCGGTCACCCTCCAGGAGGGCGGCACACCACTCTACCACCTCGAACGCCTCGGGGCAGAGATGGGGCTGCCGCACCTCTATGCAAAGCATGAGGGGATGAACCCGACCGGTTCGTTCAAGGACCGCGGGATGACCGTCGGCGTCTCGATGGCCGTCCAGCTCGGGATGAAGAGCGTGGCCTGCGCCAGCACCGGCAACACCTCGGCAAGCCTTGCCGCCTACGCCGCGAAGGGTGGGATCCCCGCGGTCGTCCTCCTCCCGGCCGGCAAGGTCGCCCTCGGCAAGGTCGCCCAGGCCCTGATGCACGGCGCAAAGGTGATCGCCGTCAGGGGCAACTTCGACCGCTCCCTCGAGATGGTCAGGGATCTCTGCCTGAAGCACGGGATCTATCTCCTGAACTCGGTGAACCCGTACCGGCTCGAAGGCCAGAAGACGATCGGGTTCGAGGCGGTCGACCAGCTCGGCGACGTCCCCGACCGCCTGGTGCTGCCGGTGGGCAACGCGGGCAACATCTCGGCCGTGTACAAAGGGCTGCGGGAACTCGAAACCCTGGGATTCATCGACCGCCTCCCGATGATGACCGGGATCCAGGCGGCCGGATCGCAGCCGCTCGTGCAGGCGATCCAGGGGAGCCTCCCCGCGGTCGTGCCCGAGGCAAACCCGGAGACGGTGGCGACCGCCATCCGCATCGGCGCGCCGGTCAACGGCGAGAAGGCGCTGATCGCCATCAGGGAGACCGGCGGCACGGCGGCCTCGGTGACCGACGAGGAGATCCTGGCGATGCAGCGCGACCTTGCACAGAAGGAAGGGATCGGTGTCGAGCCCGCATCGGCCGCATCGGTTGCCGGCATCAAGAAACTGGTTGAAGAAGGGCGGATCGACCGGGACGAGCGGATCGTCTGCGTGGTGACCGGCCACCTTCTCAAAGACCCGGAAACAGTGATCAGACAATGTCCACCTCCGATCGAGATCGACGCTACCGAGCAGGCATTGCTCTCTGTGCTGCACTTGTCCTCCTGACGGTGCAGGCAGCAGCCTATAACGCAACGGTGACCGTACTGCCGGATGGGGAGACCTATATCGGCGAGGTCACCCTCACCGGCGCAGAGGAGTACACCTTCTGGGAGGCCGGGATGCTCGGCGAGAAGTTGCCCCTCACGGTGAAAAACATCACCGTCTCAGGCGAATGCGGCGATAACTGCAGTTATACCCAGAAGGACCGGAACACCATCGCCTTTGAGAGGGGGAACGTCACGGTCAGTTACGAGGCCGAGATCGCTTTGAAAAATCTTCAGGTCCTCCTCCAAGAACCATCGGCGATCGCCGTCACCCTCCCTGAGGGGCTCAACGTGCACAACCCCCTGCTCGGCCGGGTAAGCGAGGGGGGGACGATCTCACAGGAGGGCAACGCCACCGTGATCCGCTGGGACGGGACCAGGTTTGTGGAGGTCCGCTTCTATGATTCAGGCCAGGAGCGCCTCCTCCTGATCTTCGGTGCCGTCTGGTTCACCGTGGCGGCGGTGCTGCTCGTCCCGTTCCTGCTGATGCGGCGGCGACCGGGGCAGTAACCCCTGTCACTCCTTTTTTCCACACCCGTTGGCAGCAGGTTGCCCCGGCAGAGGCTGCTCGATTACCCGTACACGCACACAACGCCCACCCCGCACCGGGGGTTGCACCCCCGGACCCCTGCACACGATTGCCCTGGCCATGCGAGGAAGGCCCAGGCGGCGCACTGGTCGATGAAAAATTGATGGATGGGCGTGCCGGCGTGGTTGTCCATCCCTGCCCCAATCGCAATCGGCGGGGAACCGGGGGGCAGCCAGCCCCCCAGCAGGTGTCTGCCCTGGTTTTCTGGAACCCTCACGTGCTCAGCGCGAGGATGTGGATATCGCTCTGATGGGTGGAGCGGATACCGCCCGTACCTTCAGGCGTTCTCGGGGGGGGGAGAAGCGTCTGGCGGAAAAAAAGTGTATCCGGGTGAGCGCCCTTATTTCTTCAGCACAACATCGATCCCGAACTTTTTGGCGTTGCGGTCGGCGATCGCCTGGATCTTGGCGATCTCCTCCTCGTTCCGACCGGGCCTGAAAAGGTGGCGGAAACGCTTCTGGGCCTTGAGGTACTCCTCGACCGGTTTCCTGTTCACGATCTTCTTTGCCTTCTCCAGTTCGCCGTCCACAATCTCGTAGTTCACCCAGAGCCCGGTCTCGATGGCAAGCCTGCCGAGCGCCATCGTATCGGCCCCGTCAAAGCCCCAGCCGGTGCAGCACGGGGTGTGGACCTGGATATAGCACGGCCCCTCGGTGTTCACCGCCCGCTCGACCTTCTTCACGAGATCGTTCGGGTAGGCAATCGAGGCGGTGGCGACATAGGGCGAGCCGTGAGCCACCAGGATCGCCGGGAGGTCCTTCTTCGGCCGGGCATTCCCGGTCGAGCACTTTCCGGCCGGGCTCGTCGTGGTGTCGGCGTCGTAGGGCGTCGCACCCGAGCGCTGGATGCCGGTGTTCATGTAGGCCTCGTTGTCGTAGCAGATGTAGGTGATATTGTGCCCGCGCTCGAAGGCGCCCGAGATGCAGAGCATCCCGATATCGAAGGTGGCGCCGTCGCCGCAGATGCAGATGACGTGCTCGTTTCTGCCCTGCTTCTTGAGGGACGCCTCGATCCCCGATGCCACCGCGGCGGCGTTCTCGAAGAGGGAGTGAATCCAGGGCACTTTCCAGGCGGTCTCCGGGTAGGGCGTGGAGAAGACCTCCATGCACCCGGTGGATGCAACAACGATCGTGTTCTCGCCAGAGCCCTTCATGATCAGCCGCGCCGCGAGCGCCGGGCCGCATCCGCCGCAGGCGCGGTGGCCTGCATCAAAGAGTTCAGGGGAATTTTCGGCCATTTCAGAGCACCTCCGTTCTCAGCCCGTAAAACATATCGCCAGTCCCCTTTTCGGCGAGATCGACGATTTTTGCGATGTCCTTCTTCCTGATGTCGCGCCCGCCGAGCGCAACGATATAGTCGAGCACCGTGATGCCGCTGCCGTAGAGGGCGTCCTTCACCTCGAGGGCGACGGCGCCCTTTGCGCCGAGCGAGATGTTCTTGTCGAGGACCGCGACGGTGCTCGCCCCCTTCAGGGCGGCGGCGACCTCGTCTGCCGGGAATGGGCGGTACGAACGGATCTTCAGGAGGCCGACACGCTTTCCTTCGGCCCGCATCTCGTCGATCGCGTCCTTCACCGTGCCGCAGATCGAGCCCATGGCAACGAGAGCGGTGTCTGCGTCTTCGAGCCGGTAGCCCTCTATAAGCCCCGAGTAGTCGCGGCCGAACTGCTCGGCAAACTCCTTTCCGGCGTTGGCAAAGGCCTGTTTCGCCCGCTTCATCGCCTCGTCGATCTCGTAACGGAACTCCATATAGTAGTCCGGCGTGGCGTACATCCCAAGAGACATCGGTTTCTTTGCATCAAGGGTGTTGTAAGGCTTGAACGGTGGGAGGAAGGCGTCGATCCCCTCCTGCGACGGCATGTCCACCGGTTCGTAGGTGTGGGTGAGAATGAAACCATCGAAGCAGACCATGGCTGGAAGCAGCACATTGTGATCTTCGGCCACCTTGTAGGTGATGAAATGCAGGTCGGTCGCCTCCTGGTTGTCCTCGGCATAGAACTGCATCCATCCTGCGTCCCGGAGGGAAATCGAGTCCTGCTGGTCGTTCCAGATGTTCAATGGGGCGCCCATGGCCCGGTTTGCAATCGTCATCACGATGGGCAGGCGCATGCCGGCGGCGTTGAAGCAGACCTCGAACATCAGGGCAAGGCCCTGGGAGGTGGTCGCAGAGTAGGTCCTCGACCCGGCGGCGCTCGCGCCGACACACCCGGAAAGGGCGGAAAATTCGCTCTCCACACAGATGTATTCGGCATCCAGTTCGCAGTCGGCGACCATGCTGGCGAGGGCCTCGACGATATGGGTCTGGGGGGTGATCGGGTATGCGGAGATCACCTGCGGGCGGCAGAGTTTCACCGCTTCAGCGACAGCGTGAGACCCTTCGACAATTTTCATCATAGTTATTTCTCCTCCTGCACCATCTCGATGTCATCTGCCGGGCACTCTTTCGCACAGAGGCCGCAGCCCTTGCAGTAGTCCAGGTCTGGTGTGAAAAAGCCGTCTTTATCTTCTTTCACACACCCTTCGGGACATATGGTCTCGCAGAGTCCGCATTTCGTGCAGGTTTCGTGCTTGAAGACCGGCTTGAAGACCCGCCACGATCCGGTCCTGTTGTCCCGCGCCCGTCCAGGGGCAGCAGCGCATCCCACGTTGAGCGCCATTCAGGCCTCACCCCTGACCAGGTTGTAGGCGTGCACGGCCGCTTTTACGTTCTTCTCCCCGAGCGATCCCGGGAAACGGGCTCTCAGGGCTTTTTCCAGTGCAGGCAACTCGATCTCCCCGGTTGCGGCCGCAAAAGCACCCATCAGCGTCGTATTCGTGATCGGGACGCCAAGGATCTCGAGGGCGATCCTGGTGGCGTCGAGGGCGATCAGTTTCACGCCTTCGGGAACGGTGGCAGCGATGGACTTTTCAGTGTTGACGATGGCGATGCCGCCCTCCTTCATCCCCCTGAACACATCGACGTCCCTGATTAAGGTGCTGTCCTGGACGATGATGTAATCGGGTTCGTACACCTGGCTCCGCAGGCGTATCTTCTCGTCGCTGAACCGGACGAACGCCTGCACGGGGGCACCGCGTCGTTCGACTCCAAATGCAGGAAAAGCCTGCGAATAGACGCCGCCCTCAAACGCAGCAACGGCGATCAGTTCGGCAGCAGTGACAGAGCCCTGTCCGCCCCTGCCATGGATGCGTAACTCTCTCAATCAGAATACCCCACATAAATTATCATGATGAATCGTTAAGAACATTGTGCCGGAGACCAAACCCAAAAACTGTCCGGGAATGCAACAGGGAGCATCAGGCATCAAGGATCTGACAATAATTTGATTCCAAAGGCCCGGCAGCTACCATGCAGGGTGACGGTGCATATGGTGAACCGCCGCCCCCCCATGATCAGGAACCGGATCAGTCGACGCCTTTCGTCAACGCCAGCCTGAAGAGATCCATCAGGTAACCGACGCCACCGAGGATCGCCGCCCCGATGAACGGCAGTGCGATCCACCCGTACTGGATGAACCCCCAACCCAGATCTTCACTGAAGATACTAATAACTCCCTTTATGACGGACAAAACAGATATCAGAGGGTAACTTCCCCAATACCCGATTAAACCCGGAGGAGAGGAGGGAGAAAATGAAAAGATGAGGAGATCGCCAACAATACCCCACATCAGTCCGACGAATATCCCCAGTTCCCATGTTTTCAGGTGCATTTTCCCGTGCTCCGAAGTGCTGTTCATGCGTCTGCTCGCGCATCGACGATGAAATTGCAGGGCATGTTCCCGTTTTCAATCCCCGAGAAGATCCATACAGGCGTGTACTCCTCCTGGAGCGAGGATATATCTTTTGCATAATACCCGAGTTGGATCTCCCTGATCTCTACGCCCTCCATGGGGGATTGCGGTCTATTCAGGATGTTTCCATCGTTGAGCGCCAGTATTGCCTCTTCAACAGGAATGATTTTTGTCTCGCGGGCATATGAAATGTTCCTCCATGCCTTCGATACTTCAAGCACCTCGCCCCCGTCGCCGAGACTGACCATGATCTCCGCACCCGGGCCTACGACCGGCCTCCCGTCGATCTGCTGCGTGTAGATCACCTGTACGCACTGCGGACGTTCTGATATGATCGCCCCATCTGTTGTATTCACTTCTTTGAGACACATAACCCCCATGTCGTGCAGGACGGCGTCGGCAGGGAGACCCCCGTAGGCAGTCAGCGCTTTTTCTGCAATAACCGGCGCTTCATCCAGAGAAGGAACGCCCTCATGAATGTTCATGACTTCAGGTGTCCCCTCGAAAAAATCCTGCGTCCCTGTAACTCGATATACCGGTGCAGTATCAACTGCGGCCGGGAATGAAGCGTTTAGAGCAATCGTTCCAATCGAAGACTGCAATACCGGAGAATAACCGGGACCGCTATTTTGCTGATCGAACCAGAGCGCCCCGCCCCCTACGACGAGACACGCCATCACCACTACACCAAAGATATAATTCATCACAATCACACTCCATTCTTTTTTTAGCATTGCCATGTCGAAACATAGACACAATCGTCATCCGGGTATTCATTCGGTGATACGTACCCCTGTCCAGACAGATGATCATCGTCCAGCTGTCCCTGGGTATCAAAAATGACTGCCCCAACACAATTAGAATCATAACATGACTGGGAAGCGAGTTTCCAGGCATAAGCAATCGTATAATCGTAGTCAATAACATAAAGGAAGAAACGATCAGGAAGCTCCGTACTTGTCATTTTCGAGGAGGCAAATCCCAGAATCCCATGAGAATACTTTAATGCTCCACCCCACTGTTCATCTTCAAGAACATGACAGGCATCAACGATAACCCACTTGTTTGTACTATCCCACTTTTTGTACACCTCATCACGAACAACGGCTTCGTGCTGTAATAGTTGCCAATGGGCAAGTTGTATTTCTGTACCAACACCCGCATTACAACCATGGCCGAAGTGATAATGGAGATATGCTCCGTCCAGGCCCTGATAGCCGGAGTTCTGGCTCCCAAAGTCTGTTTCATCAACATTACCATCAGCAGCGCAGAAACTCTGGGACCAGCCAGCACCGTTTAACCGGCTTTGAACTACATCTCTCACAGCGGTTCCCCAACCGATCATGTCCATCTGCTGAAGGTCATAATCCTCAACATAGGAAATCGAATAACTATACGCTAACGAGGGAGCAGGCACTACCAGGGCGAATATTAAGATTACAAATATTGCCAGATAGATTCTGCAACTCTGGCTCTGCAATAACATCATTTCCGATTTTCACCTCAAACAAGCCCATTCGATCAAAGAGAAGCACTTGATCGCCCGGACAAAAGAGCATCAGCACATGGAGATTAATATTCAAATAAAATCTTAGAAAAATTACTAAAATAATAGAAATCAATAAATATTATTTCGATACGAAAAACTAGAGTCGCAGATCATCTAGTCATACTAATTCAACCTCTGCAAGCGTCCTTCTCCACCCCACCATCGCAAAAAACCATAGAACAATCGAGAGCAACAACAGCACCAGACTGATCACGCAGAGGTCAGGTGACCACTGACCGTCCTGGAACGGCACCCCGCCATCACTCCCGGGCAGGATAAAATAGAGACACCCTGCGCAGATCCCGGCAACCATCGCCGCGGCCCCGGCAAAGGAAAGCAGAATAACGACCTTCAGATCAGGGGAGGCCCGCATCACCGCCAGCCCGGGATCGGTCAGTTCATAATATTTCCATCGATGGCCGTCTTCTTTCAATGCAACCAGTCCGGCAGCTGTCAGGTGTTCGAGATGCTTCAACACCGTCGGGGGTGCAAGATCAAGCATGCCGGACAGCTCGGACAGGGTCATCCTGCGCCGATCAAGACATTTCAGGATCTCGATCCTTCTCTCAGATGCAAGGGCCTTGAGGATCTGGAGATCGAGAGAGAGGACCGTCATCATTCAATCGATTGACTTCGATCGCACAAATAGGTTAGCGGTCCACGGGGAGCCCCAGGATCGGCCCGCCGACCGTGAATACATCCCGCGCGATCCTGGCCAGCCCCCGCGCCGCACACCACTCGTCGTACACCGCGACCTTCCGCCGAAGCAGCCCTTCCACCTCGCCGGCGACGACCGGCGCCTTCGATCCGGCGAGGGCGACCTTCGCCCCGGGGTTCAACAGGAGCATGGCGGCGCACTCCATCGCCGCGAACAGGGCGATCGTGCGGTCCTGCTCGGCCGGCGGGAGGGTGTGGGTGACCCCGGCGTGGAGGAAGGCATCGTTCGCCGTCTGGAGGCCGGCGTCGATCCGGCGGATCGCGTCCACGTCCAGCGCCCCGTGCTGCGTGCCCGGGGCGAAGATGCAGGCGTCGAAGGCGCCCACAATTCTTCCCCCGGAGACGAGGGTCGTCACCGTGTTCGAGGAGATGTCAGAGACGACCGCGTCCGGGCCCAGGTCGTGGCAGGCCTCGTAGGCGATGCCGATCTTCTCAGGGCTGGTCTGGTGGGAGTATGCCTTGAACCTGGGATCGGTCGGCGATCCCCGGTGGATCCCCGGGATCACCACGGCGGGCAGGCCGCTCCTCGCGATCTCGTCGTAGACATGGGTGCCGCCACCGATGTGCTTGCCCGCGCCCTCCCGCGAGACGACGCCGCGGTTCGCCACCTTTCCGATACCGGTGATCGCCGCGATCCCGTCGCCCATCGAGTAGCAGACCGCAATCCCCTCGATCTCCTCGAGGGGACAGAGGCGTTCGAGGTCGCCGACAACGAACTCCCGCGCCGCCTCGCGCGAAATTTTGAAATGCCCTTCCTCAGACGAAAAGCGCATGGCCGTCGTGCCATGATCGATCCCGATGAACATACCAGTATTCCTATAGCATTGGAAGGCTATTCAATGGTAATGTTCTGCATTGTCACAGGCGGTGCCGGGTTCATCGGCTCGCATACCGTGGACGCCCTCGTCGCACGCGGCGACGAGGTGGCGGTCATCGACAACCTCAGCGCGGGAACCCCTGACAATATCGCCGCGCACCTGAAATCCGGGAAGGCGCGGCTCATTAAGGCCGACCTCCTCGACGACGGCTGGCAATCGGTCTTTGCCGGGGCCGGCCGGGTGTACCACATCGCCGCCGACCCGGACGTGCGCGGGAGCGCACAGGCGCCGGGCGCACAGGTCAAAAACAACATCGTGGCAACCCAGCGGGTGCTCGACGCCATGCGCGTTCACGGCGTGCCCGAGATCGTCTTCACCTCGACCTCCACCGTCTACGGCGAGGCGGCGACCATACCGACGCCGGAGGACTACACCCCCATGCTCCCGATCTCGGTCTACGGGGCGTCGAAACTCGCCTGCGAGGCCCTGATCTCGGCCTACGCCCACTCGTTCGGCATGACCGCCTGGATCTTCAGGTTCGCCAACATCATCGGCGAGCGCAGCGGCCACGGCGTGATCACCGACTTCATCAGGAAGTTGCATGAGAACCCGGCCGAACTCGAGATCCTGGGCGACGGGCGGCAGACGAAATCGTACCTCGACGTCAGGGCATGCGTCGCCGGTTTCGAGTACGCCGTGGCGCACTCCCGCGAGACGGTCAACACCTTCAATATCGGCTCTGAGGACTGGATCGACGTCGTCGCCATCGCCGACATCATCACGGCGGAGATGGGGCTCTCGGGCGTGAAATACCGGTTCACCGGCGGCGCGCGCGGCTGGGTCGGGGACGTCCCGCGGATGCAGCTCTCGGTCGGGCGGATGAAGGCGCTGGGCTGGACGCCGGCGATCGGCTCGGAAGAGAGCGTCAGAAAGACCGTCCGCGCCATGCTGCAGGGATGATATGGACCTGATCGCAACGATCCTCCTGGCCGTCCAGAGCGCCCTGCCGTTCTGGGAGTCGCGGTATGCGATCCCCCTCGCCATACAGGGGGGCTACCCGCCGGCGCTGGCGTTTGCCGTCGGGTTTGCGAGCAACCTCGCCGTCGTCGTCGTGCTCCTTCTCCTGCTGGAGCCGGTCTCGGGCTTCCTGAGTGCGCATTCGAAGATTTTTGAGCGGTTCTTCGACTGGCTCTTTGCCAGGACGCGCCGGCACACCGAGCGGTTCGAGCGCTGGGGGGCGCTTGCCCTCGTCCCCTTCGTCGCCGTGCCCATCCCGGTGACCGGGTCGTGGACCGCCTGCGCGGCGGCGTTCGTCTTCGGGATCCGCTTCCGCTACGCCCTCCCCGCGATCGCCGCCGGGATGATCGTTGCCATCACCATCACTACCATTACCATGCTCGGGATCACCATTATACAGGGAATACCTGGAGGATACCCATGAAATACATCGTCGTTCTCGGGGACGGGATGGCCGACGAGCCCATTGAGGAACTCGGCGGGAAAACGCCCCTTGAATATGCAGATACCCCCAATATGGACCGGGTGGCGCGGGAAGGATCCTGTGGCCTTTTGCGCACGGTAAAAGACGTCTACGAGCCTGGCAGCGACGTCGCCAACCTCTCGGTGCTCGGCTACGATCCCGGCACCTGCTATACGGGCCGGGGCCCCCTCGAAGCCGCCAGCATGGGCATCGACCTCGCCCCGACCGATTATGCGTATCGCTTCAACCTGGTCACGGTGCGCAGGGGCGTGATGGAGGACTTCAACGCCGGGCACATCACCAGCCAGGAGGGGGCCGCCCTCATTGCCTCATTGCAGGGGAAGGTGCCGGGCGTCGAGTTCCACCCGGGCATCTCGTACCGGAACCTGATGGTCGTCCACGGCGCAAAGGGGTCGGTGACCACCCCGCCCCACGATATCGTCGGGCAGGAGACGGCGCCGCACCTTCCTGACGGCCCGGACGCACCCCTGCTCTCCCGGTGCATGGAGGCGGCTACGGCGGCCTTCGCCGACCACCCGGTAAACCGGGCGCGCATCGCCGCCGGAAAACTCCCGGCTACGACGATATGGCCGTGGAGCGGAGGAAAGCGGCCGTCCATCCCCGCGTTCCATGAGCGTTGGGGGCTCTCGGGCGGGATGATCTCGGCGGTCGATCTCCTCAACGGCATCGCCCGCTACGCGGGGATGGAGGTGATCCAGGTCCCCGGCGCCACCGGTTTCCTGGACACCGACTACGCCGCAAAGGCCCGGTACGCCCTGGAGGCGATCGAGCGTCTCGACTTCGTCTACGTCCACGTCGAGGCGCCGGACGAGGCCGGGCATATGGGGAGCGTGGAGGAGAAGGTGCGGGCGATCGAGGGGGTCGACGGGATCGTCGGCACGATCCTGGACCACTTCGACGGCACGGTCGCCGTCCTCCCCGACCACCCGACCCCGATCAGGCTGAAGACCCATACCCGCGACCCGGTGCCGTTTGCGATCCGCGGCCGGGCGCGGGACGGAACCGCCGTCTATTCGGAACGGGAGGCGGCGAACGGCGCCTTCGGTCTGGTCGAGGGGCCGGATTTCCTCTCCCTCCTCTTCGGGAAGAAACCCTTCGAACAGAAGGAATAACAAAAAACTCTTTTTTGAAAAGCGGTTGCGGCATCAGCACCCTGCTTCATCACCGATCAGTGGGGGTAACTCTCATCATCTGCCGCAGTGGACCCTGTATGGTTCCAGAGAATATTATATTGGTGAGCCCCGGTAATTATTGTTCGTAACTGCCACCAGAGAGAAGACCATGGCACCATTCAGCATCGCCAGCACGATCCGGGAGATCGAAAGAGAGGTCGGCACCCTCTCGCCGATGCAGAAGATCCTGCTCGGGACAGACGGATCCGTGACCGCTATCCTGGAAAACGTGCTCGGATGCCGGGTAGAGGTCGCCACCCTCCTGCAGCGGATCGTCCCGGCAGACGAGAAGGTTGCGGCAGACCTCGACATTCCCGCAGGGGAAGAGGTCAACCACCGCATCGTGACCCTGAACAACGGCGATACCGGGGAAACGCTCATGTACGCCGTCTCGGACACGCCGCTCAGCAGGCTCGACCCGGCGTTCAGGCAGGACCTCATGCGGGCCGACATCCCGATCGGCCGGATCATGCAGATGCACCGGATCGAGGCGCGCAGAGAACTCAAGGAGGCCGGCGTCGTCGCCGCCGATACCGAACTCAGCCGGATATTCGGAATATACCGCCACGAACCCCTCCTCTCCCGGAAGTACCAGATCATCAACCGGGGAAAACCTCTCATCGCCATCAACGAGACCTTCCCGTACGGGACGTTTGCCGACGATACCCGGGTGGTCGTGGAGGCCCCGGCACGGATCCACATGACCCTGATCGATATGAACGGGAGTTCGGGGCGCGTCGACGGCGGGATCGGGATCTCTCTCGAAGAGCCGACGATCGTGCTTGAGGCGAGGCGGAGCGAGGAGATCGCGGTCCACGGCGATCAAGAGAGTGCGGAGACGGTAAAAAAGACGGCCGAGCAGGTGCTCAGGGCGATGGGCGTGAACGGCGGCGCCGATATCACCCTGCGGCACACATATCCCAGGCATGCCGGCCTCGGGAGCGGCACCCAGCTCGCCCTCGCCACCGCCCGGGCGCTTGCCGAACTCTACCGGCGGCCCGCACCCGGCGGCGCGCCCCCCTGCACAAGAGAGATTGCAGCCCTCGCCGGGCGGGGCGGCACATCAGGGATCGGGACGGCGGCCTTCGAGTCGGGCGGGTTTGTCCTTGACGGCGGGCACAGTTTCGGGGCGTCGGGAGAGAAAAACGACTTCAGGCCATCGGCGGCGTCCCGCGGGATCAGGCCGGCGCCGGTGGTGCTCAGGCACGCCTTCCCGACAGACTGGCAGATCCTCCTTGCCACCCCGAAGGTCGGCGCCGGGGTCAGCGGGCAACAGGAGAAGGACATCTTCAGGGACCACTGCCCGGTCCCCCTCGGGGAGGTGCAGGCGCTCTGCCACACGATCCTGATGCAGATGCTGCCCGGGATCGTCGATCGCGACCTCGACCTCTTCGGGTCTGCGGTGAACACGATCCAGGAGATCGGGTTCAAACGCGTCGAGCACAGCCTCCAGCCGCCCCGGACACAGGAACTGATTGCGGCGCTGAGGAGCACAGACGCCGCATGCGTGGGCCTGAGCTCCTTCGGGCCGACGGTCTATGCGATCGGCGACACCGGGATGATCGCGGCCGAGCACGCCGCAAAGGAGGCGATGGGAGGGTGTGGAGGGACGACGGTCCTCACCCGGGCGCGCAACCGCGGGGCAGAGATCAGGACGGCATAAGCGAGATTCGGGTCCGGTCGAAGACCCGGCCTGAAACACGGACCCCATTTCCCCTGAGAAACATCCCTGCAGCGTTCACCCGGATGTCCGCAATCCGGTTCCCTGAAGAGTATCCAGCGCATATTAGATATCAGACCACCATCTATCTGTGATCATGACGCCGACAAAAAAGACACTCACTCTGGGTATCACCGTCAACCTGGACAACTACGAGAATATCCGCCTTGAAATCACGGGCGAGGTCGGTTCGCCCGAGGAAGCCGACGGCCTCGCGGGCTTCCTCGACGCCACCCTTGCCCGTCTCGGGCGCGGCGACGAGGCGACGGCAGAACGTGTGGACACCTATCGAAAACGTGTGTTCTCGATGAAGGCGACGGAAAAACACCCCGAACCCGGGGTGCAGACGGTGCTGACGCCTGTTGCCGTGGAAGCGCCCCAGGAACCCGTGGCGAAGCCCGTACCGGAACCGGCCGTTGCAAAGGATCAGCCAGAGCCGGCCCGGGCAACGGCAGAACCAGAACCCACAACGACGCCCGGCCCTGCGGCGGCAATGGCAAAACCTCTCGCCCATGCACCGGAAACACCGGCGAAAAAGGCGCCTGAACCTGCTGCAGCGACACCAGACCTCTGCGAAGAGTGCAAAGCCGCCGTGACAAAGACCCAGAAGCAGATGAGCCAGCTCTTCCTGAACCGGACGCTCTGCAAGGCCTGCATGGACCGGCTGACCCACCCGCGGTGAGACAACGGCGCAGGAGACGCACGGCGTCCAATATAATATATAGGCCCGGCACGAGGGATCAATAATGAAACGGGACCTGCTCATGTGGGACGAAACGCTCTTTCGAGACCCCGAGGTGTTTGAAATCGACTACGTCCCCGAGCAGTTCGACTACCGCGAGACCCAGATGCGGGAGCTCGCCTTCCAGATCAAACCCGGCCTGCGAGGCGGCCGCCCCCTGAACACGATCTGCAGGGGGCTTCCCGGCACCGGCAAGACGACAAGCGTGCGCAAACTCTTCACCCAGATCGAGGAGGCCACCAGAAAACTCATTCCGGTGTACATCAACTGCCAGATCGACAACACCAAGTTCGCCATCTTTGCCCAGATCTATCATAAACTCTCGGGTCATCTCCCGCCGACCTCGGGCACCTCGTTCAAGCAGATCTTCGACGCCATCTGCCGGATCCTCCTGAAGGAGGAGGCAGTCCTCCTCGTCGCCCTCGACGACGCCAACTACCTCCTCTACGAAAATGAGATCAACCGGGTGCTCTACGCACTCCTCAGGGCGCACGAGTCCTATCCGGGCACCAGAATAGGGGTGATCACGATCATCTCCGATCTGAGCGTCGACCTCTCGCGTGAGGTCGACCCGAGGGTCGCCTCGGTCTTCCGGCCGACCGAGATCTATTTTCCACCCTATTCGGCAGACGAGGTCAGGCACATCCTCACCGAGCGGGTGCTCACCGGCCTCTACCCTGGCGTGCTCCCTGATACGATGCTCGACCTCGTCATCGAGCAGACCATGAAGAGCGGCGACCTGCGGGTCGGGCTTGACCTGCTGAAGAGGGCGGCTTTAAACGCCGAAAAGGATGCACGCCGGCGGATCGAGGAGGACGATGTCTGCCGCGCATACCAGATCTCGAAGTACCTCCACCTCACCTTCACCCTGCGGACCCTGAAAACCGAGGAGAAAAATCTGCTCAGGACGATCGCCACAATGAGCGTCGGCGGCAATGAGATGAACGCCGGCGAGGTCTATAAGCATGCAAAACAGGAAGCAAAACTCGGTTACACCCGTTTCCACGAGATCGTCAAGAAGCTTGACGCAATAAGGCTGATAAACCTCGATTACCGGGAGGGACGGGGCCGGACACGGGTGATCACGCTCAGGTACGAGCCGCAGCGCGTCCTCGAACTGCTGGACTGAGCGATCGATTGGCAAGTCTTATCTATTCTCTTTGCGTTGTTTATGTGAACGGTGATATTTCCATGCTGAGCGTGAACGAACAGGCCCTTGATATATTTAACGACATCTTCGAATATCCTGAAGACTACAATGCCGCCGCCCACGAACTGGACAACGGTGCGCGGATCGTCGATGCGGGCGTAAGCGTAGAAGGTGGATACCGGGCAGGACGCGTCTTCACGGACATCTGCCTCGGCGGTCTCGCCGAGATCAACTTCACCATGGGACAGATCAAGGGGATCCCGATGCCCTTCATCGAGGTCTCCACCGATTTCCCGGCGATCGCCTGCCTCGGCGCCCAGAAAGCAGGATGGACCGTCAAGGTCGGCAACTACTTTGCGATGGGATCGGGACCGGCACGCGCCCTCTCCCTCAAGCCGAAGCACACCTATGAGGTGATCGGCTACGAGGACGAGTGCGATACGGCCGTGATCTGCCTGGAGAGCGACCACCTCCCCAACGGCGAGGTCATGCAGAAGATCGCCGAGTCCTGCAAGGTTGACGTCGCCAACACCTGCGCCATCGTCGCCCCGACCTCCTCGATCGTCGGGTCCATCCAGGTCGCCGGCCGCTGTGTCGAGACCGCCGTCTACAAGCTGAACGAACTCGGGTTCGACACCAGAAAGATCATCTCCGGCTTCGGCACCGCACCGATTCCGCCGGTCCGCGGCCCCAAGCTCGCGATGGGTGTCACCAACGACGCCACCATCTACCACGGCCAGATCTCCCTGACGATGAAGGCGCCCGAGATCAAGGACTACCTCGAGAAGATTCCGTCCTGCACGTCGCAGGGCTACGGCAAGCCTTTCAACGAGATCTTCAAGGAGGCGGGCTACGACTTCTACAAGATCGACACCTCGCTCTTCTCGCCGGCAGAAGTGATCATCAACGAGCTCTCCGAGGGCGTCATCTACCGCGTCGGCGGCGTGAACCCCGAAGTGACCCTGAAGTCCTTCGGGCTTCAGTGAATACGTTTTTTTTAGAGAATTGAGAGGGGGAGGAAATGATCCTCCCCGCGATTATCTGACCCAGTCGATCTCGGGTTCGCGCCGCGGCGGTTTTTCAGGAATCTCCTTCGGGTAGCCCAGGACGATCGGCGCCACGATCATCCAGCCTTCTGGCACCTTCAGGGCCTTCATCAGGTCGGGGTTGTCGGCGACCGGGCCCGCAGCCCCGATCCAGCAGCTCCCGACCCCGAGCGCATGGGCGGCAAGCATCATGGTCCCGGCGCAGAGCGTGCAGTCATAGGTGCTGAAACGGTTTTTTTCGTCCCCGAGAACGAGGACCAGGACCGCCGCACCATAGAAGATGTTGAACTCCTTTGAAGCGAGCAGTTTTTTCTGCTCCACGGCTTCGGGAGCGGTCATATCCTTCAGGCTGAGGAGGAGGATTGGTTTGCAGTAGTCGGAGATCCTCTTCATCAGGTCGTGGTCGCGGACGACGACAAAACGCCACGGCTGGAGGCCGAGCGTTGTCGGGGCATGGATCCCCGCATGGATGATCGAGAGCACGGTCTCGTCGTCAAGGTAGCGGCCCTCATAGGCGCGGATGCTCCGCCTCCCCATGATGGCGTCCATGACTTCTTCGGTATGTGGTGGCATAGGAACGCCTTCTTGCATACCGGCATAATAAAGGTTCGTTGGGGTTCAGGGCAGGGGGCACCCGGCACATGGATTGATGAGGTTCGGCGTCGATTAACGGGTACAGAGGTTGAAGCGTCATGTCTGAAGAAATCACTATTGGAAAGGAGTTCAAACCGGCCCCCCGGTTCAGGGCCTATTACTTCCTTTCTCTGATCATCGTTATCGTTTTTCTGGTCGCCTTTGCGATCCTCCCGGCCATTTTCGCCGGCGCCCCCCTCCCGGTGATACTCGGGATCGCCCTCGTGATCTCGGCGATCGCCGTCTTTGTCGGCGCATGGATCCCGATGTACTACCAGAGCATCCTCTACCACCTGACGCCGACCGAGATGACCTGGCGGCGGGGCGTCTGGTTCAGGCAGACCGGGATCGTGCCCTACAACCGGATCACAAACGTCGATATCATCCAGGGGCCGGTGATGCGCTATTTCGGCATCTCTGACCTCCGCATCCAGACCGCCGGATACTCGGCGCAGCAGCAGGCCGAGATCAAACTGATGGGCATCGAGGAGCCCGAGCCCCTCAGGGAACTGATCATGGCGCAGGTGAGGGGACGAGCGCCGGTGGCGGCGGCGACCGGCGGTGCAGAGACGTCCGGGGAGGAAGGCGACGTGATCGCGGAACTGCGGGCGATCAGGCGCCTGCTCGAAGGGATGGCCGGGGAAAAACGCTAGCGGCACCGGGTGATCGCCGCCCCCTCCCCTCCTGCGGGGCGGTGCAATCGGAGTGTTCCAGCCCTGCCAGAGAGAGAACCGGGAGGGCAACAGAGATATATGATCCAAGGTGCAACAATAAACGGTATTTCGGGGCTTGTGGTCTAGTCGGTTATGACGTCGCCCTTACACGGCGAAGATCCCCGGTTCGAGTCCGGGCAGGCCCATGGGTTTTTTTGATAAACTGCGAATAAAACAGGGCAGATTCTAGTTTTAGAAATCAAAAGTAGCAAATCGATGAACCGAGAAGCATTCGGGACCGATTCCCGTAAGAATTCATCCGCCTCACGCGAGAGCGCGATGTGTCTGGCAACCATTTTTCGCACGTAATTCTTTCCTTTTGCCATTTTACCATCGTCTCTATCCAATTACCTCCTGTAGCCACAGATGGCCATCAGAGGTCACGCTTCACATTCAAAACGGCCGCAGCCTGCACAAAACTACCGGTTAATATACTCCCGATACCATACGTACATGAGAGACGGTACACAGAGATGATGGAAGTCGAGTATCAGCCGACCAGCCTCAAGGATGTCCTCATCGAGATGAAGGACATCTCCGAGCTGATGGTTGACCTTGCCTATTCTGCGATCCTCTTCGAGAGCCGGGAGATCGCCGGCGAAATCGAGAACCTCGAAGAGATCATGAACCGCCACACCTACCAGGCGCGCATCTCCGGGATGCTCGGTGCCAGAAGGGTCGAAGAGGCGGAATCGATGAGCGGGCTCCTGCAGATCGCCGAGTCGGCTGAACGGATCGCCAACTCGGCCACCGAGATCGCACGGATCATCAGGAGAGGGGCAAAGTTCCCGCAAAAACTGCGCGAAGCCCTTCCCGAGGCCGAAGAGGTGACCGTGCGGGTCGAGGTCGCCCCCCACGCCCTGCTCGACGGAACGACCCTCGGCGAGGTGAAACTCCAGAGCCGTTCAGGGATGCGGGTGATCGCCATCAGGCGCGGAAACGGCTGGATCTACGATCCCGACAAACGCTCCGTGATCAGAGGCGGGGACATCCTCCTTGCAAAGGGGATCGGTGCCGGCGTGGCGCCGCTCCATACGATGGCCGGAGCCACCCCCGAGCCCCACCGCGAATGGGCGCGGGCCGGGTGCGTCGACGATCTCGACCGGGCCGTCGCCCTGATGATCGAGATGAAAAACCTCTCGGAACTCGCCGTTGGTCTCGCCTACACCGCCCTCCTCTTCACCAACGAAGACCTCGCACGTGAGGTCAGAGCCCTTGAAGGGCGGATGGAGGATATGCGCTACCAGTTCGACCTCTGGGTGCTGGAAGCAGCGAAACGCATCGAGAACGTGGAGTACCTCAGGGGCCTCCTCCACCTCTCCTCATTCGCAGAGACGATCGCAGAAGCGGCGTCTGCAATCGCCGACGTTCTCCTCCGCGATATCGAGATCCCCCCGGTGTTCAGGATGATCGTTCGGGAGTCCGACGAGATCATCACCCGTTTCGAGGTGGAAGAAGGATCAGCGCTTGCGAACCGAAGCCTGAAAGAGATGTCCCTCGCTACCGTCACCGGCATGGTCGTGCTTGCGATCAGGCGCGGCGGAGAGCGCTGGACATACAGGCCGGGCAGAGACGAGCGCCTCTTCGCCGGCGACCTCATCGTCGCGAAGGGGCGGCGGGACGGCGAAGAGCAACTCGCAACCCTCTGCTCGGGTAAAAATACATAAGCATTATCATTCAAGAGAGTACGAAGATGGCGAATCAAGAAGATACGATAATCTATTCCCTCGGCCCGAACTGCGGGATCGGGGAGATCGAAGAAGGGAAAACCTATGCAGGGACCGTTCAGGGCTTTGCAAACTTCGGAACCTTCGTCCAGTTGAACGCCCGGCTCAAGGGACTGATCCACAAGAGCAACATGGTCCAGGAGCACCAGGAGCGCGAGCAGATCTTTGTAAAGGTCATCAATATCAGGAACAACGGGAACATTGACCTTGCAGAGGTCCTGCCCCGGGTGTACCGGCTCGAGACCGTCACCAGGCAGGTTCGTGTGACAAAAATGGGCGATCTCTCATCGCAGGTCGGCAGGAGCGTCACCCTCGAAGCCTCGGTCGCCCAGATCAAGCAGACGAGCGGGCCGACGATCTTCACCCTCGTCGACGAGTCCGGGAGCGGCAACGCCGCCGCCTTCATCGAGGCCGGCGTCCGGGCATATCCAGAGATCGAACTCGGAAGCACCGTGATGGTCAGCGGAGAGGTGATGCGCCGGCAGAACCAGCTCCAGATCGAGGTCAGCTCCATGGAGGCGCTCACCGGCGAGGACGCACAGAGGGTGCACGACCGGATCGAGGCAGCCCTCGACGCCCGCGCCGAACCCGCAGATATCCCCCTCCTGATCGAGAGCGACGTCCTCGAACGCCTGCGCCCCGCGATGCGGACGGTTGCAAAGATGATCAGGCGGGCCGTCTTCGAGGCGCAGCCGATCATCCTCCGCCACCATGCAGACGCCGACGGCATCTCGGCCGCCGTCGCCGTCGAGCAGGCGGTGATCGCCCTGATGCGCGAGGAAGGCGACGACCTGGACACCGCCTACTATCTCTTCAAGCGCTCCCCCTCAAAAGCGCCTTTCTATGAGATCGAGGACATCACCCGCGACCTCGACTTCGCCCTGAAGGACCACGAGCGGTTCGGGCAGAAGATGCCGCTGATCGTCCTGATGGACAACGGCTCCACCGAAGAGGACCTCCCCTCGATGAAGATGGCCAGGATCTACAGCCTCCCAATGATCGTCGTCGACCACCACCACCCTGACGCAATCGTCGACGAGTATGTGATCGCCCATGTCAACCCCTACCACGTCGGCGGGGATTTCGGGGTCACGGCCGGCATGCTCGGGACCGAGGTGGCGCGGCTGATCAACCCGAAGGTCAGCGACGCAATCAGGCACCTTCCGGCCGTCGCAGGCGTCGGCGACCGGAGCGAAGCGCCGGAACGGCAGCGCTACCTTGACCTGATCGCAGAGGATTATTCCGAGCAGGAGTGCAAGGACATTGCCCTCGCCCTGGACTACGAGCAGTTCTGGCTCAGGTTCAACGACGGCAGGGAACTGATCAAGGATATCCTCAACCTCAAGGGGAACCGCGACCTCCATAAGAACCTCATCGGTCTCCTGGTCGAATCGGCGAACGCGGCAATCGAAGAGCAGATGGCGGCGTCCATGCCCCATGTGGTCGAGGAGCGGCTCCCGAACGGGGCATATCTCTTCAGGATCGACGTGGAGATCTTCGCCCACCGCTTCACCTTCCCCCCGCCGGGCAAGACCTCGGGCGAGATCCACGACCGGCTCTGCCGGCAGCACCCGGGCGAACCGGTGGTCACCCTCGGTTTCGGTCCGGACTTTGCAGTGCTCCGCTCCCGCGGCGTGCTCATGAACATCCCGCGGATGGTCCGCGAGCTCCACGACGAGATCACCGGCGGCGGGATCAGCGGCGGCGGTCACCTGGTCGTCGGCTCGATCAAGTTCGTCGAGGGGATGCGCGAAGCCTCCCTGAACGGCCTTATCGAGAAGATCGGGCAGGCCCCGGTCGAATAAGGCGCCCGGAATCCATATCCTGCATCTCTTTTTCTCCGATTTTGCGAAAGGCATAAGTTTTCCAAACCGCATGGGTAGGATCATTATGGAGGATCATACAGGGACAGGCATATGCGTGCTCTGCTGCCTTGCACTGCTGCTCCTTGCGGCACTTGCTGCTCCGGTTTCGGCACGGGGCGCCACCATTTCCGATATCCTGCCGGGCGACACGATATTTGTCTACGAGGAGGGGCTCGATATCACCGCCCTGCAGAAGACCGCGACCGGCAACCCGGTCACGGCCCTCAGGCGTTTCACCGACGACGACGTCACAAAAGGGATCGTCAACGAGATCCCGGTGGCGGACGATACGAACCTTGACGTGCTGGACGCTTCGGTCAGGGGGTACACCGGGCTGTATTATGCCTACAGCCAGGCGGACGGCCTGACGACAAAGAGCGTCAACGTGCGTTATCCAGAAGTGAGCATCGAGGCGGTGCTCGCAAACCCGTATCATGCCGAGAGGATCGAAGGGATTACGATACCTGTCGGAACGTCGATCGCGATCAAGGTCGTCTCGCCGTTCGTGGGCACCGATTATGTCGCCGGAGCGACTCATGCCTCCGTCGACATCGTCGTCACGACGCCGGGCGGCGCCGAGATGACCGCCTTCGGCGGGGCGAACCTTGCAAACCTTCCGGTCACGGCCCAGCAGTTCTACACCGACGACCTCGCCGCCCCGATCCTCCTCGACCGTCTTGAAGAGGGCACATACAGGGTTCAGGCGCGGTGGCGTTCTCCGCAGAGTTTTGCCGACTCCGCAGAGGACTCGAATGTGATCACGTTCTCTGTGGGCGACCGGATAGGAGTGGACGTTACGGTGACGCCGGCGACGACGGAGACCACAGTGCCGCCGACGACGACACCTCCTGCACCGACGGCCACGACACCGCCGGTGACGACCGCGACCACGGCCCTGCCGACCGCCACGGAGACCACAGAACCGCCGACGACGGCGCCGACGACGCAGGCGGCCGGAACAGCGCTCCTGCCCCTGATCGGTGCGGCGGCTGCACTCTTCCTGGTGTTGCGGCGGAAATAACACCTTTTTCAGAGCAAACCTGCCGGAACCCTCCCTGCACCCTGTGTCGCCGATAAGCCAGAAATCAGTTTTCCCCTTCAGCGCGACTCAGGCCCGGACGCACACATCCCCTCCTCGATCCATCTCCATGCCTCCTGGCGGTGTTCGGGCCTGAAGAACCTGACATCGGTGCTGGAGAAGAGGAAGAACGCCGGCTGAACAGAGAGCAGACGGGTCTCCCACTCCTCCCCACCGACGATCGCCTCACGCTCGACCGAGGAAACCTTGATGTCCTGAATGAGGTCGTCGGCCATCGCTCCGAAGTCTTCCCCCTTGAAATCGACGATATCGACCAGCACGCGGACAGTGCCGTAGCGTTCGATCGCCAGGTCGATCGCCGGCATGAACACCTGCATGTAGTCCTCATCGGTCACGTCGCCGCTGATCAAAAACCCGATGACGCCTCCCGTGCTTTCCGGCAGTATCTCTATCATCTTCCCCACCCCGTGCCTGTCCTTCCAGACAGATGACTGAGGATAAGGGGATCGTACTGATAAATAGGTTGCCGGTTCCTGCCAGCGTCCACCGTCACGGACCCGGAGAGCACGACCGCGAAGACGGGGAGCACCGGCATCACCGGAATGATGGTCAGGGACGGAAGATCTCCGGATGGAGCGCCGCACAGATCCCGGCACCGAAGATGAATCCTGCAGATAAGCGTGGCGCCGACTGAAAAGGGCTTGATGCGAAAGCCCGCAACGCCCCGCTCCAACCCGCACGCCCCCGCGAGTTAATCCCCAAAGAATGCCAATGGTACGCTGAGGGTGCGACAGAGCATGAAAAAAACCATCATCACCGTCGTAGGCAAAGATGCAGTCGGGATCATTGCGAAGGTTTGCACATACCTGGCAGACAATCAGGTCAATGTTGAAGATATTTCCCAGACTATCGTGCAGGGCTATTTTAACATGATGATGATCGTCGATACCAGCGGGTCTTCCAGACCTTTTGGCGAGATGGTACGTGAACTGGAGAATCTCGGCGACGAAATCGGCGTAAAAATCAGATGCCAGCATGAAGACATTTTTACGAAAATGCACCGTATCTGAGAGGAATTCCGATGGTCACCCTATTTGAGGTAAATGAAACAAACAAGATGATCGAGCAGGAAAAACTCGATGTCCGTACGATTACTATGGGCATCAGCCTTCTTGACTGCTGCGACGCTGATCTGGATATCTTGAACCAGAACATCTATGATAAAATCACCTGTGTAGCAAAGGATCTGGTCTCCACCGGCAGGGACATTGAACGTGAATATGGCATTCCCATCGTCAACAAACGCATCTCCGTCACCCCGATCGCACTGGTGGGTGGAAGGGCCTGCACGTGCCCCGAGGACTTTGTGACGATTGCCAGGACCCTGGATAAGGCTGCCAGAGCGACGCAGGTGAATTTTCTCGGAGGTTACTCCGCCCTCGTTTCCAAAGGCATGACCAGGACCGATGAAAATCTCATCCGCTCCATTCCCCTGGCCCTCTCTTCCACGGAACGGGTATGTAGTTCCGTAAATATCGGCTCCACCAGGACCGGGATCAACATGGACGCCGTCAAATTGATGGGAGAGATTGTCAGGGAAACGGCGGAAGCGACAAAAGAGCACAACTCCCTGGGCTGTGCAAAACTGGTCGTATTCTGCAACGCTCCCGACGACAATCCATTCATGGCCGGTGCCTTTCACGGCGTGACCGAAGCAGATGCCGTGATCAACGTGGGCGTCAGCGGTCCGGGAGTTGTGAAGCATGCCCTTGAGGGGGTCAGGGGCGCGAACTTTGAAGTCCTCTGCGAGACCGTGAAGAAAACGGCCTTTAAGGTCACCCGGGTCGGGCAGCTGGTGGCCCAGGAAGCCTCGGAGAGGCTCGGGGTTCCTTTCGGGATCGTCGATCTCTCTCTGGCGCCGACGCCCTCGGTGGGCGACAGTGTGGCAGAAATTTTAGAGGAAATGGGCCTGGAATCTGCAGGCGCTCCGGGAACCACCGCCGCCCTTGCCCTGTTGAACGACCAGGTAAAGAAAGGGGGCGTCATGGCAAGTTCCTTCGTCGGCGGACTCAGCGGCGCCTTTATCCCGGTCAGCGAGGACCAGGGCATGATCGATGCCGTCAACCGCGGGGCCCTGACGCTTGAAAAACTTGAGGCGATGACCTGCGTATGCTCGGTCGGCCTGGATATGATCGCCATCCCCGGAAACACGTCCGCCGCCACGATCTCCGGCATCATCGCCGACGAAGCGGCGATCGGCATGGTGAACCAGAAGACAACCGCCGTCCGCCTGATCCCGGTAATAGGAAAAGACGTCGGCGATACGGTGGAGTTCGGAGGGCTGTTAGGGCATGCACCGGTTCAGCGGGTAAACACATTTGGCTGTGAAGATTTCATCAACCGTGGCGGCAGGATACCTGCACCGATTCATAGTTTCAGGAACTGAGAATCAAGGGGGTTTGGCCAGATGACGGCTGAAACCCTCATACCGAGTTTGATGTCTCTCCTGTAATCGCAGGGAGGGAGCGCGGATCCCCTGCCTTCCCCCTCCTGCCTTGCCGGGGGTTTCACCCCCGGACTCCCCATTGCGATGGGGCCCGGGAAGAGCGAACAGGACATCCGGGGGGGGTAGTGCCGTATCCCCACCTATCCTGAGCAGGGGTCCGGGGGCAGCATTCCCCCGGCGCAGGAACGCCAGAATAAGATTTAAACAGAGCTAAGGCGCGGATATCTTCCGACCGGCCCGGAAGATCTCCCGCCACCCCTTTTCCGTTATCCCCGACGGGATCGAATGCCCCGTAATGACGGAGCAAGGGTGTCCGCGTCCAAGAGATACTATTTTGGCTTCACGAACGCCCCTCAATCACCCTTTCCCCATCGAACCGACTGGGCACTGGCATACCCGAGCACTCGCACAGACAAACCGGCCGTCAAAACAAAGACTATATATAATAATCGACTATTACATCTAACACGCCGAGGATTCGAGATGGTCGATAAAAAAAGTATCCGGGATAAGTACAACGATACCCAGAGCCGGATTGTATATTATCTCAAAAACGGCATACAGCGAGGCAAACACTATTTCAAATCGAAATATATTGCCAACGATCTCGGCCTGTCGTCAAAGGAGGTCGGGACGAACCTCGCCATACTCGCTGAAATCTGCGAGGAGCTCGAGATCACCCGCTGGAGTTATTCGAACTCCACCACCTGGCTGGTCAGCCCGCGAGCAGCATAATTATTATATCACCCTTCGATTTTTAAGTATGGAAAAGATCATATCGTTCGATTCTGAGATCGAGTTCGTCGCCAGGATCAATGAGGTCAAGGACTGCCTCATGCAGCAGGGGCCGGAAGGTTCGAGCAACGAAGACCCCGGGAAGCTCTGGTTCAATATCGATGTGCCAAAGGGCCACGGCTTCAGGGCCGGCGATCGGGTACGGATCACCATCGAAAAGATCTGAAAGGTACGATCCTTTCGCTCCCTCTTTTGCGCATCAACCGATCGGTCCATCCCCCTAAAAGATAGCAACAGAAACATATTCACGATTGCTCCACCCTGATCTAAAAAATCATAGAGAAACTATGAAATAGGGCGGTATCACACTATCTGATAATGGGAGAGGGGAAACTCAAACTCTGTGTCTTCGGCACCTTCAACGCCGGCAAATCCAGTTTCGTCCAGGCGCTCGATCCCCACACGCGGCATATCGAAGCGAACTGCCCGGGCGGAACCACGACGGTCGCCCTTGATTTCGGCAGGGTGCGGATCGGAGAGCGGATGGTCTACCTCTTCGGGACCCCGGGCCAGGAACGCTACGAATTCGTCCGCCAGATCCTTGCGCGTGGGATGGACGGTGCGATCATCATCGTGGATTCAACGGCCGCCCCCGACGATATGACCAGAAAACTCCTTGCCTGGCTGAAAGACCAGGGCGTGCCGGTGGTCCTGATGCTGAACAAATGCGACCTTCCCGGCTCCTCGCCCTCCCGTTTTGCGCATGAGATCGGGGATGCCGCCGTCCACCTCATTTCAGCAAAGAACGGCGAGAACGTGCACGAAGCGCTCTCGTCATTCGTGGGCACCATTGTCGGGTGAAAACCCGGCGAAAACCAAATACTATATCTTTTCTGAGACGTCACCATTGATTTGATGGCGACCAAAGGGACTGCAGTTTTTCCCACGATTCTCTGCCTCTGTATGCTGGCCTGTACCGGCGGCTGCACGGGCATCGGTTTTGGAGAGGTGACCTATAGCGGGGGGCAACTTGAGGTCATGGTGGACAACCCCGGCGAACCCGAGGAGGCGACGCTGCAGGTGACCGTCTTCAGGACGGACAATTTCACCCAGACCGGGGTGGCGAACTTTGCAGAGGTGGTGACCTTCCAGCGGGGGTCAAACACGTTCACCTTCCCGGTTGACCTCGAACCCGGCACCTATAAGCTCTACCTCTATATCTCGAAGGGGAGTGCCAGGACCGTTTCGGTGATCAGGGACATCACGGTGTAGACGATGGAGAGAATGATAGAGGCGGCGCGGGGGCGCATCCCGGCCGACACCACATACACCGGAGGAGTCCTCTTCAACCCCTTCACCTGTTCGTGGGAGGAGACCGCATTTGCCGTCAGGGACGGGATCGTTGTCGGCCTGGGGGAATACGAAGCAGAAAAAACGGTCGACCTCGGCGGCGCCAGGGTCGTCCCCGGCCTCATCGACGCCCACGTCCATATCGAAAGCTCGCTCCTCACCCCATGCGAGTATGCGCGCTGCGTCGTTCCGCACGGGACGACGACGGTGATCGCCGATCCCCACGAGATCGCCAACGTCTCGGGAAAGGAGGGGGTCGAGTTCATCCTCGCCGAAGGGAGCAGATCAGGCATGTCCATCCTCGTCACCCTCCCCTCATGCGTCCCGGCCACGCCGCCTGACATGGGGGGTGCCGTCCTCTCTGCAGACGACCTCATCTCCTTCGCAGGGAGAAAAGGGGTCGTCGGCCTCGGCGAGATGATGAACGTCCCCGGCGTCCTGGGCGGCGACCCTGAGGTCTGGAAAAAGCTCGGCATCTTCCCGGTCAGGGACGGGCACGCCCCGCTCCTCACCGGAAAAGACCTCAACGCATACGTGCTTTCAGGGCTGCAGAGCGATCATGAATGCACCTCGTACGCCGAAGCCGCGGAGAAACTGCGCCTCGGCATGTACATCATGATGCGGGAGGGCTCGACCGAGCGGAACCTTGCGGCCCTCGCCCCCCTGCTCACGCCGTGCACGGCGTCGCGCTGCTGCCTTGCCACCGACGACCGGCACGCCGATACGCTTGCCCGCGAGGGGCATATCGACGGCTGCATCAGGAAACTGGTGGGATACGGCGTCCCGCTCGAACTCGCCCTGCGTGCGGCGACCCTGACGGCTGCAGAGCGCTTCCGTCTGGCGGACAGGGGAGCGATCGCCCCGGGAAGAAGGGCCGATTTCTGCGTGCTTGCAGAAGGCGACGAGTTCAGGGTGAAGGAGACCTATATCCTCGGCCGCCGCTACACGGACCCGGGCTACCGGGAAGCCTCCTGCCCGAAACCGCAGATCACCTGCCGTCTGCCCGGGCCCGAAGACCTCGCCCTGCACGGGACGGGGACGGCCCGGGTGATCGGGCTGGTGGAAGGCCAGATCGTCACCGAAACGATCGCCCTTCCTGTGGACGCGGCTGCGATCCCTGACCTAGAGAGGGACATCCTCAAGGTGACGGTCTGCGACCGCTACCGCGGCGAGGGGGCAGGTGTCGGACTGGTCCATGGGTTCGGCCTGAAAGAAGGAGCCCTTGCCGCAAGCGTCTCCCACGACGCCCACAACATTGTGGCGATCGGCGTCTCGGACGCGGCGATCATCGCCGCCGTCGGCGCGGTGATCAGGAACAAGGGGGCGATGGTGGCGGTATCACAGGCCGGGACGACCGTTCTTCCCCTGCCATGCGGCGGGCTGATGGCGACGGCGCCGTATGGAGAGGTCGTCGCCGCTCTCGACCGCCTTGCAGAGCAGACACGTTCGATGGGGGCGATCGAGAACCCGTTCATGTACCTCTCGTTCCTGGCCCTCACCGTGATCCCGCACCTGCGCATCACGCCCCGCGGCGTCTTTGACGGCGACGCCTTTGCCGACGTCCCCCTCTTTCAGGAGGAGCCATGAACGACGAGCATATCATCGAGGCGATAGGAAGGACGCGGGTCGTCGTGCGGGACGGGCAGGTCGTGGAGGTCGGCGACCCCCTGATCCGCGCCTGCCCCCTGGCCGAGCGCTTCGGCAGACCGGTGCGTGAGATGACGAAAGAGGCGATCCGGGAGAACATCGAGGAGCGGATCCGCTCGTTCGGGATGTGCACCCCTGACCGCCAGGTGCTCGCTGGCCCGGATTTCGTCCTTTTCGGGGCTTCTGAACTCATATCCTGCGCCATGCGCAGGGCTCTGCTCGACTGTGCCGTCATCGCCTGCGACGGTGCAGGCACGCTGGTCGCACAGAACCCCGCGCTCGTCCAGGGCATCGGCGGGAGAATGTCCGGTCTGGTGAAGACCTCACCGATCCTGGCGGTGATCAGGCGGATCGAGGAGAACGGCGGCCGCGTCCTCGACCCGGCGACGGCGGCGATCGACCAGGTGGGAGGCGCGGCCTTCGCCCGTGAACTCGGGTGCAGAAAGGCGGCGGTCACGGTCGCTGGCGCCGGCGATGCAGAGAGGATCCGCCGCCTCTTCCCGGAAACCCTGATCGTCGGCGTCCACACCACCGGGCTCTCAGCAGAGGAGGCCGAACGCCTTGTCGCCGCCGCCGATATCGTCACCGTCTGCGCATCGCGGCACCTCCGCGAAGCGGCCGGAAAGGTGGCGCTCCTCCAGGGCGGGGCCGCGATCCCGGTCTTCGCCCTGACGCCGCGGGGTAAGGACGTCATTCTCGAGAAGATCCGGGAGACCGACGTCCCGGTGTTTATCAAAGCGGAGCGGCTCCCGGTCGCCGGGAAACGCGAACCCGAACCCCTCATCTGATCTTTTTTGAGTTGAACCGGCGGGTTCAGGGAATGCCCCCCGGAGTTCCAGGGCTGATCTCAGCCGATTTGGGCAATATATCTGCTGATGCGCCCGAACATTTACCGGAACAGTATAACCCATCGGGGGTCATGCATGAAAAAGATAGTTTCGATTGTTTTGATGATGTTCTGCCTGCTCACCGGCTCAGCCGCTGCGGCAGAAACGAGCAGTTACGATGCCGCAGCCATGGTGGCGGTTACCGATGTGCAGATCAGCCCTGACGTGCTGATGAACGGCGACACCGCCACGGTCGCCGTCACGGTAAAGAACACCGGGAGCGCAAGTGTCTCCATATCCCGGGCAACATTCTTCGGCACCGGGATCTCGGTCCAGAACACCCAGACCTACGACGCCGTCGGCGACCTGGGCCCCGGGACCACGAAGACGTTCACCTTCACCATCAAGGCCGACGGTTCGGAGACCGTCTATTACCCGACGTTCTACCTGGACTTCAGGGACGCCGGAAGCCTCCGCTACCCGGTCGCCGTGAAGGTGCAGGACGAAGAGGTGCAGATATCGGTCCAGGAGATGCCCGATGTCTTCGCCGCCGACAAGAAAGAAACAGTCACGCTCCTGATAGGAAACCCGCGCGAGAACGCCGTCAGCGGCGTGACCGTCGCCCCCGCGGGCGAGGCGATCCAGAGCACCCAGTCGAGTTCCTTCATCGGCAACCTCGATCCCGACGGATCGGCGACTGTCTCATTTGACATTGCGGCATCGCACTCCACCGACCTCACCTTCACGGTCACCTACCGCAACGGCATGAACACGCACACCTCTACCATCACCGTCCCGATAGAGGTGGGGACGTCCAAAACGGCCCCGATCATGGTGGTCAACAACCTGGCCCTGAGCAGTTCAGGCAGTTCATACGAGATCAGCGGCGACCTGAGCAATGCCGGCCTCGAGGACGCCTATTCGGTGATCGTCACCGTCGGCAGCCCGGCCCAGGGGGCGGACCCGTACCCCTCCTACGTGATCGGCTCCCTGGATTCAGATGATTTCTCGAGTTTCGAGGTGACGTTCACCGGCCAGGGCCTCACATCGGTGCCGGTCATCGTCCAGTACAAGGATGAAGACGGCAACGATTACACGACGGCCTATACCATGAAAATGAACGGCGCCACCGCCGCCACCGGCGATACGAGTGCGTCAGCATCTGGTTCAGGGCGCATGAGCGCCGCACCCGGCGGCGGGGGCCCCGGCGGCATGGGGATGTTCGGCATGTCGGGCGGCGGCCTCGGGACCATACCGTTCACCCAGATCGGCATCCTCCTCGTCGTCCTGGTCGTCGGCCTTGTCGGATGGCGCAAGGGCTACCTCGGGCGCGCCCGCACGGCCCTGAAGAACCGGATGAAGAAGGAGTGAGTGGAGAGAGATGAGCAGCGTTCCGGTCATCAGCCTGAAGAACGTCGTCAAGGTGTATCCCCTGCCTGCAGGGGACGTGACGGCGCTCAGGGGGATCTCGCTCGACATCATGGAGGGGGAGTTCGTGGCGATCATGGGGCCGTCGGGGTCAGGAAAGTCCACCCTGCTCAACCAGATCGGCAGCCTGGACGTCCCGACCTCCGGCGACCTCTTCATCGCCGGGAGGAACATCAGGGAGATGAACGACGACGAACTCACCGATATGCGGCGGGACACGATCGGCTACATCTTCCAGAAGTTCAACCTCATCCCCCTCCTCACCCTCTACGAGAACGTGGAATACCCGCTGATCCTGAAATACGGGAAGCGGGACACGACCGGGAGACCGATCGAACTGCTGCGGATGGTCGGACTGGAGGGGTCGATGATCGAGCACAAACCCACCGAGATCTCGGGCGGGCAGCAGCAGCGGGTGGCGATCGCCCGAGCGCTTGCCAACGACCCGAAGATCCTCCTCTGCGACGAACCCACCGGAAACCTCGATTCAAAGACGAGCGAGCAGATCATGGATCTCCTCACCGATCTGAACCGGCAGGGGCGCACGATCATCATGGTCACCCATAACCCGGAGACGGCAGAATACGCCCACCGCACGATCGTCATCAGGGACGGGAGGATCGCCCTATGACCGGGAACGTGATCTTCGATCTCTCGGTCAGGAACGTGAGGCGGCACTTTCTCCGCTCGTTCCTCGCCGCCATCGGGATCGTCATCGGGGTCATCGCCATCACCTCCCTCGGGATCATGGGGGCGAACCTGACCCTCTCGGTCACGGCGACGCTCTCGGAGAACAGCGACATCATCAAGGTCTCGCCGGGCGGAGGGCCGGGAGGCGGCGGCGGACCCGGGTTCGGCGGCGGAGGAGGAAGTGACGAGGAGGAATATATCGACGAGAGCCAGTTCAAGGATATCAAACAGGCCGCAAGTCCGAACACCGTGATACCGGTGTATTCGGAGTCGGATACGATAACGGTCGGTGACCTGGAAGGCCGGGCGACGGTCTACGGTCTTGACCCGGACGATATCGCCACCCTGCTCACCGTGGCGAACGGCACCTTCCTGAAGAGCACGTCGACGGCGCTGGTGGGCCCCACCCTGGCCGAGCGCTACGAACTCAAGATCGGGAGCCGGATCACGATCGGCGACGAAGACAGCGACGAGGGCACGAGCACGGTCAGGGTCGCAGGGATTCTCGAAGAGCGCGGCATGACCTACGATATCTCCACCGACAACGCGATCGTCGTTTCCGATCGCTGGTTCACCGGGTTCTACGGCGGCGAGGGGGAATACAGCGAGGTCATCGTAAAACTCGACGATATCAACGATGTCGATGCGGTCGAAGAGGCGATCGACGACCAGTTGAACCGTAAAGAGGACGAGGTCACGATCTCGGACGCATCGCGGATGATGGACTCGATCACCTCGTCGATCTCGACGATCATCTCTATGATGATGGGCATCGGGGCGATATCGCTTCTTGTCGCCTCGGTGAGCATCTTCAACGTGATGATGATGTCGGTGACCGAACGGATCAAGGAGATCGGGATCCTGCGGAGCATCGGCACCCGCCGGAGCGTGGTGCGCCGGATGTTCCTGTACGAGGCGTTCATCCTGGGGATGCTCGGGGCGGTCGTCGGCGGGATCCTGAGCATGATCATCGGGTATCTCGTCGTCCTCGTCATGATCGGGACGACGGATTACTTCTTCACGTTCGACAGTCTGATCTATATCCCGTACGGCATAGCGGTCGGGATCGTCGTCTGCGTGCTCTCCGGGGTGTACCCGGCGTGGAGTGCGGCGAACCTCGATCCGATCGAGGCGCTGGCGACCGAGTAGGGGGAGGGGGAAACGACCCCATTTTTTATTGTGGCATGGTGCAATGACTACATTGATCAGGTAGAGGGAGGATGAGCATGGAGCAGGAAGAAGGGCAGCATACCCTCGTGATGGAGAAGGACCAGGACTTTCTCGACGAACTCTCGGATTATCTCGATGTCCTCGGGAACGCCACGCGGCTGCGGATCCTGAAGTCCATCGAGCGGACGCCCAAGGACATGAGGACGATCTCGCGGGAGATCGAGACGAGTTACGAGAACACGAAAAAACATATCGACAAACTCCTCCTTGCCGGTGTGATCAGGAAAGAAGCCGGAATGAGCGCTCCAACCTCGAAAGGGATCCACCCGGTCTGGAAGTATTCGGTGATCCCGGGCGGGCTTGAGGCGATCATCCAGAACCTCGGGCTGTTCTCGAATCTTCAGGTCAGTTTCGGGGATCTCGGCCTCTCCAGACGGATCGAGGATGTTCTCGGGCAGGTATCGGAAAAACTCGGGACGGCGGCACCGGTCGTCGTGCTCCTCGGCGGCCCGGATGACGGAAAGATCTTTGCGCTTGGAGCGGAGATCATCAGCATCGGGAGGGAGGACGCGGCGGCCGTGCCATCTGATCCGGAGCGGGAGATCGTCCTCTCAGAGGAGTATGCAGCGGTCACGCGGGTCTCCCGGCCGCACTGCCGTCTCATTCATTCGTCGGGGCTGTGGCAGATCGAGGACTGCGGCAGCACCGGCGGGACGTTCGTGAACAATACCCGTCTGGCCGTCCATACAAGGACAGCGATCCGCGACGGCGATATCATCGATCTTGGAAAAGGTGTCAGGGGGGCCAGGCTTGTCTTCAGGGTTCCAAAAGAGGAGGAAAAAGCCTGAAACCATCAATTTTTCTGATCCCTGCTTCATGCACGCCTGCATGTGAACTCCACCGCGCCTGTGGGGCGTGGCTTCCCGCTCCGCCTGAACGCCCCCGCAAGATAAATAGTGAGCAGAAAAATAGTACCGACTGAAGCGGGACATGCCGGGGATGCAGGCCCACGGACAGCGGAGAACAACGTATGAAGATGCATAAAAGAGGAGCAGCAGTATGGATTCTTGTTCTCCTCACCCTCTTCTGCAGCGTTTGTGGATCTGCTGCCGGGGACGGGAGTGCGGGCGCTTCCAACGAGACAGTCCAGAGCGATCAGTATCCGCATTTCCGCCCGGACACCAGCCTGAGGGAAGATGGATCCTCCGTGATCAGGAGCGTGCTGCAGTCGCTCACCCAGAGATCGCTCTACCTGCCCGATCCTCCGGTACTCGATACGATCGATGCCAATGCCACGATCACTCCTTTCCCTGACCGGATGCCCGAGCGAATGGAGAATGAGACAGAACGGGATCGATCATTCGGCCCGATCCCGGCGCTGGAAATCACGGGGGCGTACGTGATATTTTTGCTCACCTTCGGGCTCTCGGCGCTGCTGCTCATCCTGCTCTCAAGGGCAGGGAGGCGGATATCGGCAGGCTACGTCCTTGACTGTCCGCGATCGGTCTCCATCGCTCTTGCAGGGGGTTATCTCATCCTCGGGCTCACCGCGGGATTTTTGTCCATACCTGTGCTCTCTTTGTTCAGCGCATCCGTTCTGATGGGGAACCAGATCTGGGCCACCGGCGCGGCGGCGTTTCTGCTGGTCTACCTCCTCCTCGCATCGCTTCTTCTCTCGTATGCCGTATTCAACCGGAAGTCTTTTGTGCTCGTCCAGGCCGCCCACCCGATCCCGGCCATCGCTCTCCTCGTGACGCTCTGGATCGTCACAGAGCCCCTGTCCGGCGTGAACAGCCCGGTGCTGCTCCCGGGGTTCATGATCGCTTCGGCGCTCCTGCCCGGGATCCACGGGTATTGCATGAGGAAAGGGACCGCTCCTGTCCCGAATGCCGGCGGATCTTCCTCGGCGCCGACGATGGTCAGCGGCGGCATCTCTGCGCCGGTGAGAACCGGGAACGGATTCCCTCCCGAGCTGGACGACCGGTACATGGATGCCGAACTGGTGGGCAGGGGCGGGATGGCGCTGGTGTTCAGGGCGCAACGACGCGAGGACGGCGCAACGGTGGCGGTCAAGGTGCCGACGCGCTATGACGAGATGACCGGCCACTGCTTCATGAAGGAGATGCAGATCTGGAAGGGGCTCTCGCATAAAAATATCGTCGAGGTCTACGCCTACAACATCCTCCCGGTTCCGTACGTGGAGATGGAGTACGTCGGCCCGTCTCTTGCCGATATGAATAAGCCCATCCCGCCGGATGAAGCGGTCAGGATCATCAGGGGTGTCGCGGAAGGGCTTGCCTGCGCCCATGCGGCCGGGCTGATCCACCGGGATATCAAGCCCGGCAACATCCTGATCGCCCCTGACGGGACACCCAGGATCACGGACTGGGGGCTCGGCAAGGAGGTAGCCGACCGCAAGGAAACCCGTTTCATTGCATTTTCCCTGGATTATGCCGCTCCCGAACAGATCTCGCCCGGGACCTACGGGCGCGGGGACGCACGGACCGACATCTTCCAGCTCGGGGTGGTATTCTACGAACTGCTGACCGGGAGACTGCCCTTTGCCGGGGAAGGCGTGGGAGAGGTGAGCGTCGGGATCCTCACCGCCGAACCGGTCCCGCCCTCGGGGATCATAGACACGCTCGGTGCTTTTGACGGCATCGTCCTCAGATGCCTCGAGAAAAAACCTGACCGGCGGTATCAGTCCATCCAGGATCTTCTTTTCGACCTCGATGACGTCGAGGACAGGTCATTCTGAAGTCAGGAAGACCCACTACAACCACCCGGTTCAACCATGGCCCTGAGCCGTATCACACCTTAAATGGATGTATTCTGGGAATAGATATACTGAAAGGCCGATTTTTGATCAGGGTACACGGAAAGGCTACCGGTACCACCAGAGAGGTATGAGACATGACAACGAAAACACGCATCGCGGGGATCACGGCAATGCTCTGCATCTGTGCCCTGATCGCCGTCCCGGTAAGCGCCGCTCTGACCACCGGTCAGGGTGCGGGCGCTGGCCCCATGAAGGGCCATGGAGGCAACGGTCCGGGCACCGGGCTCCTTGACGCCCTTGCAGAACAGGGTTATGACACCACGGCACTCCAGGCGCTCCTCGACACCGCAAAGAGCGCACGGGAGAATGGAGACACCGAAGCCGCACAGGCGGCAATGGAGGAGTTCAGGGAGGCAGTGAAGAACGCAGTCGAGGAGACCGGCATTCAGGTCAGACCAATGGACAGGGAAGGACACGGCGCCGGGATCCTTGACGCCCTTGCAGAACAGGGTTATGACACCACGGCACTCCAGGCGCTCCTCGACACCGCAAAGACCGCCCATGAGAGCGGTGACACCGAAGCTGCACAGGCGGCAATGGAGGAGTTCAGGGAGGCGGTGAAGACCGCAGTCGAGGAGACCGGCATTCAGGTCGGACCCATGAACGGAGAAGACCGCGGCCAGCACCGAGCAGGCATGGGGCCGGGGGAACGGCAGAACCAGATGGAATCAGCCTGAGCATCGGCATTGGATAGAGCAGCATCGTGATGGAGAAAAGGGAGGGGAAAGACACCTGACACCAAGGATCACTCTCTTCCCCACCTCCTGGACGCTGTCCAGGACCGAGATCAGGAACGCAGGATACCACAAGAGTGGGTGCTCGGCACGATCATTTACAAACGTTTGACCGGAAGACTGCCTTTTGCCGGAGAATGCGTGGGCTAAATGAGCGTTTCGATCCTCTCCGCCGAACCTGCCCCTCCGTCCAGCATTACAGAAACACTCAAACATCTTTGATGGGACTGTCCTGAGATGCCTTGAAAAAACCGGACCGGCGGTATAACATCAGGAAACAGAAATCCCGCCGTCTGGTCACGCTCCCGTTCATTTCAGTTCGTGCAGGCAACGACGGCAGTGTCCCACGCTCAAACCGATCGGTTCAACGATCATCCTGAACCGTCCCTCGCATGAAGCCCGGGTATTTTAGAAATATATATGCTCGCCGGGAGATTTTTGATCAGGGTTCCCGAAAGGGGCCCGATACGATTTAGGGAGGTCATCAGAACCGTCGCCAATGAGACAGGGATTGAAATAGAGATGAAGAACGGTGAAACGCTTCTGTCAACAACAAGGATCCGGCATGGGGGCCAGGATCGACAAGCAGACCCAGACGCATAAACCAGAACACCAGAGTAGCATCATGGTGGAACAGGGAGGACAATGTTACCCGTGTCAGGGGGGTTCCTGTCTTCCCGTCCTTTACACCTGAGTTTTGACAGCATTCCCGATCTATCGATACACCTGACGTTCAGGGTGAAAACACCTATGGAAAAAAATCAGGACTCCGACCCGTTAACATCCCGGCGATCAGAAAAAGATCCGCAAACCCGGGAAAAAGAAGAGACGTTCTCCCTCTCCCGCTATCTGATCTCAATACTCGAGAAGCGGCGGTGACAACTCACATTCCTCTCGTCCGGGGCATCAGGATGAGAGCGACCGCGAGACGACCATCATGAAGAGCGAAATGCCTGAGGCATGCAGGTGCGGACCCATGCCATGCGAGACCGCCCACACACACCGGAGGTACGGTGAGACCATGATCCAGGACGGACAATTCCGGAGGCAGTACACGACCACCCAGCAAAAAGTGCTGACCTATCTCAAAAACGGCATAAAAAAAGGCGATCGCTATTTCAAGTCCAGGTATATTGCAAAAGACCTCGGGCTGTCATCCAAGGAGGTCGGGATGAACCTTGCGATTCTTGCAGAGACCTGCGAGGAGCTCGAGATCATCCGCTGGAGTTATTCGAACTCGACCACATGGATGATCCGCCAGCAGGCGAACGCACCGGATGGTGTCGGGTAAGAGCATGTCCGATCGCCAGTGAGAGGGCTTTCCCTGGGGAAAAAGCAACCATTTCTTCAAAAAAATCGTTCCTCATCAGGCAGGACAGTGCCGGTTCAGCACCAGAGGTGCAATTTCTCTTCGATGATCTCCGACCGCACCGGGCCTGGTACATCTGCGAAAAACCATTGATGCCCGATCCCTTCCTGGTGCCGCCCACCAGAGGATAGAACAGAATGGTTCAACCCATTTCCTGTCGTGTTTAATCAATAGAGCAAAGGCATTATGGAAATATATAACCTCAGAGGTCCATTTTTTCTTCGGGTGCTGGAAACGGCATCCACACACGAATCGGAGGGATCACCTGAAGAAAACGAGAAAGTGTCCTCAGGAGAGCGCCGCACGATACTCAAAACAGGTGGGCCTGATCTGAAGGCAGGTCCCTGAACTGCTACGAGTATAAAAGCTGCCTCCTCAACAACGGGAGGAGAAGGGAAGGAAGGATACCGCCTCATTCACCCTCCTCCCCACCAGGCGTCGGGGACCTGCGGGCCTGATCGTACGCACCGCCAGAGGTCAGGTGCAAAGGACATCCTGATAATGCCGTCGCAGGCCTGTTTCAGAGGATATGCCTACCTTTCGATTTTTAATCCCTATTCCCAACGAATTTAATAGACAACCCGGAGAAAAGAGGAACACACCGTGCAAAAACTGAAAGAAGAATTCTCACGATCACGGACCGCCTTTTTCGAGGAGGTGCGCACCCTCCATGAAGCATACGTACTGTCGCAGCCGGCACCCTCCGCAGGTGAGGAGGCACCGGCCGATTCAATCCTCGCTGCACTGGCGTCGGTGCTGGGGTATACCTGCCGGTCCTGCGAAGAGACCTCTGCATCCGGCTAAAAAAAGAGGAAGAGAGGGGTGAGAGTGGTCAGGTACGATATCTGCGGCATGACGCACGCCGGCCAGAAAGGCCGGAATGAAGATGCGTACGCCGTGATAGAGATCGCCGACGCATCCCTTCTCGCCGTTGCCGACGGGGTGGGCGGGGAGGTGCACGGCGACCGGGCGGCGCAGATCGCGATCGAGAGTGTCACCGCTGCCTTCACCGGGACATACCGGCGGGGGATGGAAAGGGGAGAGATCAAGGATCTTCTGGCGTCCGCCTTTGCCGAAGCGGACCTGCGGATCAGGGAGACGGCGAAGAGCGAGGGAAGAATGGGAACGACCCTTGTCGCCGCCATCATCACAAACCGCTGCGTCGTGATCGCAAACTGCGGAGACAGCCGGGCGTTTGTCACCGGGACCGGCATGAGATTCAGGACGCGGGAACACACGTTGGTACAGATGCTGCTCGAACAGGGGTCCATCGACGCCGCGGAGGCGAGGCATCACCCCCTCAGGAACGTGATCGTCCATGCGCTCGGCATCACGATGACGGTTGACCTCTATGAAGAGGATCTCCGGCCAGGAGAGATCCTGGTCCTCTGCAGCGACGGCCTTCCAGACGAAGCGGCCCGGGAGATCCTCTCTTCAGGGGCTGAAAGGGGGAGCGAGGAGATCGCGCGGGAACTCCTGCAGGGGGGCATCGCCAGATCAGACGACGACGTGACTGTTGTCGTCTTGAAAGAATAGGTCTATTTTATGCGATCAGCGCCAGCCAGGCGAGGAGCAGGGCGACGATCACCGGCTGGTGGATGAGATAGATCAGGAGCGAGTTTCGTCCCATTGCGCAGACGATCTCAGACCCGGCCAGATTGAACGCAGGCAGAAAAAACCGTCTTTTACCGCCGGGATAGAGGAGGAACCCGGCGCCCATCCCGATCAGCGCAACCCCGAGCCAGGGGATCAGCGGCACATAGTCCACGCTGTAAAAGACAGCCGGATGGATGCCGAGGGGCACGAGCCAGTACGGTCCGGTCACCCTGTCGAGGGGGAGGGCCGCAAGCACGATCCCTGCCCCCATGAGAAGGTTCCACCTCCCGAACCTGAGGAAGAAGGGGGCGAGGATGATCGCGGTCCCGATGAGGTGGAGGATGCCGAAGACGATGAACCCGTCGCCGATGAAGAGCCAGGTGGCAATGGTGGCGAGCAGCCCGAACGCGAAGATCTTTGCGCCCCTCCGCCCATAGTCCAGCCAGAGAGAGAGGCCGGTTTCCCGGTCTTTTCGTCTGGCATAGCTGATCGGCAGGGACAGACCGGCAAGGGCGATGAAGAGGGTGGCGGTGGCAAGGGCAAATGAGCGCCAGAACCCGCCCAGCACATCGATCGCCGCGACGCCGAAGAAGGCGAGATCGAAGAGGAGATGGTAGACGACCATCATGATGATGGCGACGCCCCGCAGGAAGTCGATCTCCCGGAACCGACGGGGGGAGGTGTGGGTGGAGATTAGGCCCAGCACCCGTGCTGAAAGGGTGGGGAGGTGCTGGATCATCGGATCTCTTCCCCCTTCATGCCCCTATCCCGCCAAGCCATCGTTTGCGCACCGTTCCAGGTACTCTTTGGAGAGGGGGGGCATCAACATATCTCACCCGGACGCCATATCCAGGCCCTGCCGGAGAGAACGCTCCCTGACGCTTTCCGCGCCGCACGGCTCCCTTGGCCGGGGGGGCGGGAACAATCGGAGACGATCGCTCCGTCCGGATAAATACAGATATTAGATATCTTATCGTGGATCAATGTTATCGAAATGAATCGTTTCGAAGAGACGGGATCCAACCGGCAGACGGTGAGGAGCCGGCGATGATCCGCCTGCTTCTTGTGGACGACGATCCCTCCTTGCTCGATATCGGGAAACTATTCCTCAAAAAATCGGGAGCGTTCAGTATAGAAACGGCAGAATCTGCCGTAACGGCGCTGGAGATGCTGGCAGTGCACCCGTTCGACGCCGTCATATCGGACTACGAGATGCCGGTGACGGACGGCATCGCATTTCTCAGGGAGGTCAGGCGGCGATACCGGGACCTTCCGTTCATTCTCTTCACCGGCCGAGGGCGTGAAGAAGTGGTGATCGAGGCGCTGAACAGCGGTGCGGATTTTTATGTCCAGAAAGGAGGGGACCCGGTTTCGCAGTTCGCCGACCTGACGCACAAGATCATGCAGGCCACAGAAAAGAAAAAAACAACGGACGCACTTGAAAGAGCGGAAGAACGTTACCGCCTCATCATGGAAGGCATCTTCGACGGCATCACCACCGCGAGCCCGGACGGCATCATCACGTACGCCTCGCCATCAATGACGCGGATCACCGGTTACCCCACCGAAGAGATCGTCGGACACTCCTTTCTGGAGTTTGTCTCGGCAGGGGACAGGGAACGGCTGATGAGCCATTTCGTCCGCACACTGGCAGGAGAAACTGCAGAGGGGCTTCAGATCGCTCTTTGCCAAAAGAGCGGAGATATCGCCCACGTTGAAATGAACGGAGGCCCTTTGATCCGCAAAGGGAACGTAGTCGGCGCCCAGAGCGCCATGCGCGATATCACCAGCCAGAAAAAAGCAGAAATGTCCCTGAAGGAAGAAAAAAAGCGGCTCGAATGCATTATCAATGGGGCGGGGCTTGCGATCTGGAACTGGAACCTGGAGACGGGGGAAGTCTATTACAACGATTATTATCTGGAGATGCTCGGTTACGCGCCCGGAGACGCTCCGTCAGGGGATCTGGAATGGATTATGCTCGTCCACCCCGACGACCGGACAGAGATGGCGAGGGGCATGAGCGAACACCTCGAGGGAAAGACCCCCTATTATTCCTGCGAGTTCAGGCTCAGGGGAAAAGACAACTCCTGGATACGGGTGCACAGCGCGGGAAGAGTGGTGGCGGAGGACAGTGCCGGCCGACCGCTGCGCGTGAGCGGCGTCCACCAGGTGATCAGGAAACCCGGCACGAACAGCACCTCATCCTGACGGCGAGGATCAGGCAACCGGAATAAGGGTGAGGGCGGCGCCGACGACCAGCGGGACGACAAGGTTGTCGTCTATCGGGGAGATCAGTTCGGCGACGGCGGCGACGGCGGAGGCGGTCAGGGCGGCGACCGGCCCGGTGAACGTCAGGAGGACCGCACACAGGACGGCAAAACCGGAGAGCGATCCTTCAAGCGTCCTGCCGTTCACAATCCGGTGCCTGCCGAAGCGGATGCCTGCAACGGTGGCGACAGCGTCGAGGATGGCAAGAGAGAGGACGGCGACGAACGCCACGTCTGGCCTGAATACGATCGAGCAGAAAAGCGCACTCGCCACAAAATAAAACGAACCTTTTCCCGGGAAGGCGCCGTCTCTCTCGAAGGCGCCGACCAGTTCGGCGATGACCGGGACATACCATCCTTTCAGGTGTGCTTCAAGACAGACGAGACCGCCGAGGAGACCGGCGGCGTAGATCATCGAGGCCATCCGGGGATCAGGGATGAGGAGGACGGCTGCAATGGCGGTGCCGAAGATGAGATGGACGGCCTGGCGCCCGTATTCATCCATGCGTGCTGATGGTATGCGATAGGATAATAGCCCTGCGGTTTTCCCTCTTCGAAGGATTAATCCATCTGCTGACGAAAATGAAGGGCATGGACAGTGAGATCTACGAGGAAGTCGTCTGCAGGCATTGCGACGGTGCCGGATGCACCTATTGCGATAAATCGGGCCGGGTGTCTGCCAGAAAGCCCGCCTGTCTCTGCAAGAGGTGCGGCGGCGTCGGCTGCATCTATTGCGGATATACCGGATGGGCAGACGTCAAAGGAAAATATGAGCAGTGATCCTCATCTCTTTCTGAGGGCGAGGAGTATCAGGGGAATAAAGGCGGCAGGGAGGGGGGAGGCCGCCGCCGGCGTGTTCGCCGGGGTGGTGGGAACCGTTGTCTCTACAGTCGTCAACGGGATCAGGTCGGCGCTGATCTCCGTCGTCCCGTTCTCATTCACCACCGCCACTCCAGACCAGGGTTCATAACCGCTTGCGTTGACGCCGACCCGATATTCGCCCGGCCCAAGCCCCTTCAGGGTCAGAGGGGCGGCGCCGATCTCTTCTCCGTTCACGGCAACCCGGGCACCGTCCACCGATGCGCCGATTGCCAGCGTTCCCCCGGTGTCAAGGGTGAGACCGGGGCTGCGAAGACTGATCCCGACCGTGCCGTACACGGCATTGCGTGCGCCGAGGTCTCCCCTCGCCGCCGGCGTGTCTGAGGCGTACAGCGTGTACACGCCAGGGTCAAGGGCGAGTCCGGCTGTCTTCCAGCGGTAGTTCCAGCGGTTGTCGTCACCGGTGGAGACGACGGTGAAGGACGATTTCGACCCGGTCGCGACCGGAGCGAGGCGGTCAAGGCTGACGCCGCCGGCGGCGAGGTTCGGCCCGGTGAGGAAGAGATATACGTCGCCGCCCCCGGTCGAGGTCCCTGAAAGTGGGATGTCTTCACCGAGTACGGCCTCGATCGTCGCTGCGGAGACTGCCGGAGTCCCGAGGAGAAAGAGGGCGACGATCGTCCATACCGTGCACCTGAACAGAGGACACCATCTCATGTCCTGAGATTATATGCCGATACCGTGATAAAGCCCCGGTTTTTTGTTCCCGGAGGGATCGCTCGGCCCTGCACACCGGGGGGTAACCGGATCCAGACAGCATTATATAGTACGCGGTACGCATCCACCTCTGGAGAACACCTATGCAGAAAGCACGGCGATACATCTGCAAGTACTGCGGGTATATCTACTCGCCCCTGCGGGGTGAGCCGCACCGCGGTATACCGGCCGGAACAGAGTTTGAAGATCTACCCGAAGATTATATCTGCCCGGTCTGCGGCGCCACAGGAAAAGGGCCCATCGGAACCTGGGGGTTCGAGTTATGGGAGCCGACCCGTTTTGTCTGCAAGATCTGCGGCTACGTGTATGACGAAAAACGGGGAGAACCTCACCGCGGCATACCGCCGGGAACAAAATTCGACGACCTTGCCGAGGATTACACCTGCCCGGTCTGCGGCCTGGACCCAAAGATCACCGAGCATTATGGAAAAGTGGGGAAGAGTCAGTTCGAACCACTGGAGTACTGACTTCTATTCAGGTTTGTGAAGACGACTCTGTCGATGATCTCCACAAACCTCCTCGATTCGGTATCACCCATTCCCACATCGCCATTTTCTTCGATTCTCAGGTCCACATCGCCATCGGCAAACTCCGCAATGACAAGGAGGCGACCGGCGACCGGTTCCCCAAAAATATTTCTCAACTCCTCGTTTTTATTCAGATCCTCGATGATCTGTGCAAGGGCGTCCATTCTGATGCCCACCCGCTTCACGCTCCCCCCCTGTCAACGCACTCACGTGGTGACCTGACGGCATATTGTAATACTGATATATAAAATAGGAGGGGACCGCAGGTACCTTTTCTCTGCCGACCATCCCTCAGGCCTCCTGCGGCCTGAATAAGAGGGGATGAGACCATATCCCGGGAAAAAGCCGAGATATTCTCAAAGCCAATCCGAAACAGACGGAATATCCCATAGGAGCCACCAGGACGAAAAAGCCGAAATTCATGCAATATTATGAGTTTTTTAACAAAAAACATTGAAAATCCGTAAAATAAATATCAGTAAGAATATATGCCACAAGATCCTACCGGAGATCGGCACATGAAAATAAAAATGATGATGTATCAGGATTCGATGGACGACTGGTACAACGGAGAGTTCAGGGAGTGTGTACGCAATGTCAATCTCTACCGCGCCGTCGCACTGAAACTGAACGCGGTTCAAAAAACCCATCTCGAAATCAGGGATCTCTGAAGGAAGGAAATCCCGCGCCGCCAGTACTCTTTTTTGCCGTTCCCCCCTGAAGAGGGCACACCTGTTTTCAACCCGATCGGCAAAGAGTTTCTGGCCCCCTCGATCGTCACGGTGGTGATCGGATCTTTTGCCGGGAGCACATACCAGGAGATCGAACGCTCGGTCCGGGTTCCACGACAGGAGAGTACAGGGAAAGGGCAAACGGCAACGGTAGGGCATGACCGCACAGGACGAACCCATTCATCGTGAACCCGGCCGAAAAAAAGATTCACCGGGTTCGGTCCGCTCTGACACACGATTCAACCGAACAAAGGTATCGCCCGGGGGGGACCAGGATCTCAAACCGCGCCCCTTTTCCTGACGTCCCGGTCTCCCGAATGCTGATCTCGGTGATCCCGAGGATCTCCCGCGCCAGAAAAAGGCCGTAGCCGGTGTTTTTTCCAACGCCCTTCAGGAAGATCCGCTCCTTCATATCCTCAGACAGACCGACGCCATCGTCCTCGACGCTCCAGATCAGTCCATCGGGAGTGAGCCTGAAAGAGGCGGTAATCGAGGTGACCGCGCCGCCGTGTCTGAGAGCGTTGTCGATGAGATTGGAGATCACCTTTCCGAGCATGGGATCGGCGTACACGGCAACGCCTTCGAGGTCTGCATGCAATGTCACATTCCCCGAGGCTATGAACTGCCATGCCTGCTCCAGAAGTTTTTGCGGTTCCTGCCACTCCGGAGCATGCACCCCGAGGTCCTGATAATCACGGGTGAAATCGATCTCAGACCTGATCTTTTTGACCTGTTCAATGGCCTTCCCGATAAAAACCGTCTTTTCTCCCTCGTCGCCGGACGTGGACGCGAGATCAAGGTAGCCATAGAGCACATGAAGCGAGTTCAGGATGTCATGGCGGGTAATCGAGGAGAGCAGATTGAGTTTTCTGTTGGCCTGCGAGAGGGCGGTTTCTGTCCTCTTGAGCTCGGTAACGTCGTTCACCATCAGGACGACTCCGGCCACCCTCCCGTCGGAGCCGGTTATCGGAGTGTATGAACCGATATCGTACTTCGGCCCTTTTACCCAGTCAGGACTTTCATCGGCGAAGTGGACGGTCTCACCGTTAAGACAGGCCTCTACCAGCGGCATGTGACGTTCGAGGATATGCGGCGGAAGAAGATCCCTGCCGTCCATTCCCACGATTTCAGAAGTTGTCAGGTTGAATGTCTCGCAAAAATTGCGGTTTGCAAGCAGGTACCTGCCATCGCGATCGACACAGGCGATCCACGCCGGGTTGTTGTCGATGATCGCCCTGAGCAACTGACGACCTTTTATCAACTCCTCCTCGGCCTTCTTTTTTTCCGTGATATCGCGGGCGATGATGACAAGTCCGGAGCGGCTACCGTCGTCTTTAAAAATGGGCGTCCTGATAATGTCAAAGGTACGCTCGCAGCCGTCAGGCCCGACAAATGTCTGGTCTTCCCTCAGGCCGCCGGCCGACTGCCATGCACGGGAGTCGCTTTCCCCTGACTGGACCAGGATCTTGCGGTAAAAAGAACTGTATTCCGCAATTTCGTCGTCGGTCAGGCCCTTGTAATCGAGGCCTTCGATCCGGAGGAACGTCAGACTACGTTCGTTCGTCTCAATCCAGCGGCCCTCGCCATCCTTGAAGCAGAACAGATCGGGCATTGAGTGGATCAATGTCCTGAGAAGCGCTTCATTCTCCATCTGGACGGTCAGATCAACGATCAAACCCCTGATACAGATCGTATTTCCGTCCTGCAGCACCGGGTTCACATACAGGGTGCCGGGAAAAGAAGACCCATCTTTGCGTTGAAAGATATAATTGGACTGTGAATGAGGCAGATCACGGGATATAACCGTTTCGATATCCCTGCAGGCGCGCACCCGTTCCCGAGGAAGGATCAGCTGCAGGTGGTGAACGCCCCGTTCGATATCCTCTCGAGAGTACAGGAAAGCCTCATGAGCGGCCCTGTTCATGCGCAGGATATTTCCCTTTATATCGATCTCAAAAAAAGGAAGAGGGAGGGAGTTTTCAAGGTCTTCATGACCACCGCGCCGCCGCACCGCCTGCCTGATCCTGAGAGAAAGAGTTGAAAAACACTCTTCCTGGTCTCCCTCTTTCAGGAGGTAAAACTGTGCTCCACTGTTGAACGCCTCGATGACTGCTTCTTCCCGGCTTCGCTCGGCAAAAAGTATGAAAGGTATTTCATTCCCGGCAGCCCGGATTTGTTTCAGGAATGCAATCCCATCGGTGCCCGACATCTGATAATCAGAGACGATGACGTCGAACCTCTGATCGACAAGAAGAACGTGTGCACCATCCGCTGAGTCTGCGGTCAGAACCGAGACCTCACCGCCAGCCTCAAGGAAGAATTTGACACGTCCACGGGTATCTGGATCGTCGTCAACATAAAGCACCGAAATCATAACGATGATGAGATGGTTCGATGGGAAACGATATTTATCAATCGATCTGCTCCCTTTTTCCGGCGAAGATCACGATAGAGGTCGGGAGGAGCGAGCCCGCAATGCGAGTTTAAAGGGTGGAGGAAAACGCAGAAACGTGCGATGGCAGAATATCGGAGCGAAAATACACGAGAAAGAGACCCATAAAAGAAGTGCGAGGGAGGCGATTCGAACGCCCGAACACCTGCGTGACAAGGCCCTCAACCTTGCGCCTTTGACCTAGCTCGGCAACCCTCGCCTGTTACCCTATAAACAATGATATACTGGTTAAATAATCTATCGCTCGATCCGGCCCCAGGATGCCCCTCGTCCAGGATCAGAGAGGAAAAACCCCGGAATATGGGCATATTTCAGACGCCAGAGCGCACACGGATAGGACCCCAGGATTAATATGCACCACAGATGTACATTCTGGCAGATATGTGGGCAACACTCATGCGGGAGTTCTCCGATTCGCCCGCTCAGAGCAGAGTAGTTCGTTTTCTCCTTGAAAACGGTTTCGGGGTCTCGGCTGAAGGCAAAATCACCTGCAACGGCATCGAAATACCGGCCACCCATATCGCCCGCGCCATCGGCATCGACCGCAGGGTCGTGGACGCCACAGCACGGCGGATCACGTCCATGGGGGAGACGGGCGACATCTTCGCGCGCATGAGGGCCACCCCCGACCTCTCTGAGGTGGCCGGATACCTCAACCTCACGGTCATCACCATTATCCCGACCGATGCCCAGCAGAAAGGGATCGTCGGAGCGGCGGTCAGGGTGCTCTCCAGGCACGACCTTGCCATCAGGCAGATCTTCGTCACCGACCCCTACTTCGCCGAGGAGCCCAGACTGGTCATCATCCTGGACGAGGCACTGCCCACCGGCGTGCTCGAAGAGCTGCGGGCCCTCCCGCAGGTAAAACAGTTGATCATCTGAGGTGGCGGAGAGGTTCGAGGTCGAGACCGAGCCTGAACGCCCGCACCAGATATTTTCTTCCAAGGGCGACCGAGCGGTCCCACCGCTCTTCGGCGGTGATCTCCCGCGTCCCTTTCACCAGATTGTCGGCATGAGCGACAATCCGCTCCTCAAGGCGTTCCGGCATGGCGTCGACCGGCAGAAGGCCAAGAAGCGCTGATTCCTCAAGGGTCAGGCCGGCGCCGAGGTGCCGGCCGACGATGCGGACCACCCCGTCGGGACATCCCATCGCCGCCGCCAGATCGGCCCCGACCCCGGCATGGTCGAGTGCATGCGTCTCTGAACGCCCGAGATCGTGGAGCATCGCCCCTGCCTCGAGGAGAGGCCGGTCAACGACCGATGAACGCGCATACGCCCGGGTCGCCCCGGCCACGGTCAGGCAATGGGCGATCACTCCCGGATCGCAGCCTGCTTTTTTGAGAAAACGCTCATACATGCCCGGTAGATTTCCGTATCGCCTCGATCCTCCGCTTGAGTGCGCCGAGAAGCATCTCATTATCGAAGTGCTTCAGGGGCTCTCCGCACTGGGGACAGGCGAAATCGGTGGCGAACACGTCATTGAAGGTGAAGATGCCGCACTCGTCGCAGATGAAGAAATCGTTCTCCTCCTCGTATTTCTCCCTCTTCACCAGGAGTTCGAGGACGTGCTCAAGCTCCTCTTTCAGCACCGGATATACCTGGTCTGTCCTCAGCATCCAGAGATAGGTCAGCCATCCAGTGTCGGGATCTTTGATACGCCGGTATTCGGCAAGCCTCCTCTCGTAAAGCGTATATAACGTATGCCGAACAGAGTTGAGGTTGATGCCGGTTTTTTCCGCAAGTTCCTCATCGGAAAACTCCCCATCGGGCGGGAACCGTTCCATGAGGTTGATTCCCTCGTTCCCGATCAGACGGAGAAGATAGGCCCGGATCGCCGGGTCTGCCAGCATCTCGTCTTTGCCAACCATCACGAGATATATGTACGGACGCGTGTTATAATTCTATCCAGCATGGCGCAGGCGGCGGCGCGGTCCGGGCCCTGCCCGTAGACGCTGACCACGGCGCCCCCTTCTTCTATCTCGGTCCCGGGCCAGGGAATATCGGCGCAGACATCAGAGAGGCGCGAAAGATCTGCATGCACGGTGAGATCGCGGTCTGCAAAGAGTATTGCCCGTGCGCACACCTGCCCGGCCCGAGGCCTGGCGGCGGGAAGCACGCCCGTGCAGGCGTCGACGTGCAGGCCGAATATGCTCTGCCCGGTTGCCGCCTCCACAGTGTCGAGGGTGCCCTGAAACCGCGGGTTGATCTCGATCGCCCATGCATCGTCGCCGGCGACAAAGTCCACCCCGACCGAACCGACACAGCCGCTGAGGGCCACCGCACGCTCGGCGATATCGGCCATGCGTGCCGAGAGGGGGTGGTTGAAGGGGGTGATCGAGCCGGAGAAACCATATGCCCGATCACCCTCCCCGCCCCGCAGGATCTGCTCGTTGACGGCGACGGCCACCGCCCGGCGCCCGTCTGCGATGCAGGAGACGCTTGCAGGTGTGCCGGTGACGCATTCCTGCACCAGATAGGGGACGTCGGGCCACTCCTCTTCCCATGCCCGCAGGTCGCCCTCCGACGACGCCACCCGGTTCCGCCAGCCGCCGGCGCCGCGGCGCGGCTTGACCATCGCCGGGTAGGCCCCGGCCCGGCACGCCGGCACCGGGATCGCATTTTCCTCGAAGAACCGCTGGATCTCGTATTTGTCCAGGAACCTGGCCGAGACCTCAGGCGGCGTGCCGGCCCTGCGGAACGGGACGGTCATGCCCTCGGCCCCTGATGTGGCGACAAACCAGTCGATGCTGCGGCCGGCAGAGATCTCCTCGACCAGATCGGGGATCTCGTCGAGTTCGTCAAAACGGCGGTGCACGCGTGCGTCCCGGCAGAGGTCCTGGTCACAGAAATGGTCGACAGCGTAGACCTCATAGCCGGCCCTTTTTGCAGAACTGACCACATGCCTGGTCGCAAAACCCGCGACAAGCACCCGACCCTTCACAGCTCGATCACCCGCTTCCCGACCTTACAGGGCTCGACACGGATCTTCGCGTCGGGGAAGTCCTGCTCGATCTCCCTGCCCATGAACAGGCGGTCGAGAAATACGGCCAGGCTCGAGATCTCGGAGTGGGGCTGGTTTGTGACCGAAACATTGTAGTCGACCATGCCGTAGACGTCGCCGGGGACCTTCTCGGCGCCGACGATGATGAGCAGGTCTTCGGGGCGCTCCCGCACCGCGGCGACGACCTCGCCGACCTCAAGCCCGTACATCGTAAGGTGGGCGACGATCCCGCCGCGCTCTTTCCACTCCCTGATGCACTTCTTCCATTTCACATCGTTTTCAACAAAGAAGTTCCCGCCCCAGCGTTCCACGACGTCGCCGATGGATGTGACGATGCCGATGTCGTTTGCGGCCAGGTACATACCGTTCGCACCCAGTGCCCGAGCCGTGAGCCCGACATGGGTGGTGACCCGCTGATCCCGCTCAGGCCGGTGGCCGAGTCTGAGGATACATACTTTCCTCATCTGTTCTCTCCCTTCCGTGCATAGTCAGGTATTTTTATGACGCCGTTCTCGATCTCCAGGGGGGTGCCGCTGCCGTGCCTGATCTGGCACGTGAGAAGCGACTCCTCGATCGAGAGGGTGCGGAGATCGTCTCCTCTCTGTTCGATCAGAAGATATGAAGTGAGTCTCCGAACAGAAGATTCGACTGCCGCCGCATCGCCGCCCATATAGTCGATCAGGGCGGGAAGGGTCGCAGCCCTGTTCCAGGCGATCGCATGATAGACCGCCCAGTCGAATTCTTCGGTTTTCACACCCAGATCTGTGCCGGGAGCCACAATATACTTTTGTACCCGGAGAGAGCATCATGTTTCAATGACCGATTATGAGCACCTTGCGGCGATAGCGGACGATCTTCTTGAGCGGGCCGATGAAGACGATACGCGCCTCGCCCGCCTCCTTGACGGCATCGACCCGGAGGTGAAGGCAGAACTCCTCACGTCCGACCTCCTCAACGCCTATCAGGTCTATTACTACTATTTCAGGGAAGATCCCGGGGAACTCCCCGCGGAACGGCTCATGCTCACGCCCGCCTCAGAGACCCTCAGAGGGGTTCTCCTGGACGAGGTCGAACTCTTCAGCCTCGTCTTCCTCTGTGAAAAGGGCAGGGCCGAGATCGTCGTCACCGACGGGGAGCAGGAGTACAGGCGGTTCGCCGGGAAAAATGCCAGGACCGCGGCGGAAAACTACGTCCTCGAAGAACTGGCATGATCAGGGGTCGCCGCGCGTGATCAGGGAGGGGTCGACGCTCGCCCCGGCGATCGGCGGGAGGTCGCCCCACGTCATGACCGCTTCCCCGATGATCGCGAGCGCTCCCCTAACGCCGGTGCCCTCAAGGGCGGTGAAAGGCTCCTCCTCACCGGGCAGGAGGGTGTTGCAGAGGGCGGTCGCCCATGCGTCGGCGAGCGAGACGTCGCGGGAGAAGATGCAGACGGCGTCTGCAACCCCGAAGGAGATGGAGGGGCCGACCGTCGCCGACGAGGTGCAGATGCCCAGGATCTCCTCCTGCGGCCGGACGAGAAAGGCAAGTCGGTCCGAGAACGGCGAGGCCCCGGCATGGATCCCGACCCGTACCTCCCGGTCCGAGAAGAGGGCGATGTCCCCGCCGTTGTCCACGACCCCGAACGAGGCCCCGGCCTCCTGCATCGCCTCGGCTCCGGCCCACGCAATCGTCCCGGCGACGGCCGCCATCGGCCCGACGCCGGCGGAGACCGACGCCGCCCCCATCCTCCGCACCGTCCGGCTCTCAGCCGGCGGGTCGTAGGGCTCGAAGGTAACGCCGAAGTAGGGGTCTTTAAGGAGGAAGGCTTCGAGATCATGACGGGCGGCGAGCATGCCCGCCTTTGCCGCCTCGATATGGGCCTGTTCGTCGGCCAGGATCGTCGTGATCGTCTGTTTGTGCTCGAAATGCTCGCGGATCATTCCTGGCTCCGGCAAAAAAGAGTTATTTCTGGAGGGAGAGCGCCCCGTGCGGGCAGGCCTGAATGCACCTGCCGCAGAGGACGCAGCGCGGCTTGTCGAGGCTGAGTTTCCAGTCTTCGTCGAAGGAGAAGACGTCCTGCGGGCAGATCGATATACAGGCGCCGCAGTCCACGCACTCGTTCTCGTCATGGATGATCGCATCCTTCAGAACGCTGACCGTCGCCCCGAGGTCACGCATCTTCATGCAGACAATGCGCGCGCTCTCGTCAGGGACGTCGATGAGGACGTCGCCCTCGCTCGGTTCGATCCGCGCCCGTTCGACGTTGATCAGCACCCCGGTGTCCATCACCACCCGGGCGATGATCGGTTCCCTGACCTTTTTGCGCGAGAACGAGACCATCAGTTTCATGCCTTCCACCTCCCACCGAGGAGTTTACCGAGATTGAGGGCCGTAAGCATCCCGATGACCCGGTTCTGCGGGTCGACCACCGGCAGGGCGCTGATGTTGTGACGCTCCAGTTTCTGGGCGGCGATATCCACCGCCTCCTCGGGGGTCGTGCGCACGACCTTCCTGGTCATGATGTCCCGCACGCAGAGGCGGTCGCCAGGCCGCGCCACCGCCTTGGTGACGTCGTAGGTGGTCACGATCCCGACCAGGCGGTGGTCGCCGTCCAGGATCGGGAGATGGTTGGTCTCTCCCCTGAGCAATTTCAGGGCCGCCTCGGTGATCGGTTCGTCCTCGGTGATGCAGACGACCTTCGTCTCCATCACCTCCCGCACCCGCGGCACGAGTTTGGTCTCGCGCATCGGGCGCGTCCGCCTGGTGGCGTCCACCCGGCGGGTCGGGAGAGAGAGTGCGATCGATCCCATCTCCACCCAGCCCTTCAGGGCCTCGGCGACCTGCCGGGCCTTCCGGTAACTCGAAAGCGAGGACGTCCTCACCTCCTCGCCGTTGATTTCGATCCTGCCGCTCTTCAGCTCAGCGTAGGTGACGCGCCTGAGCGTCGGGCGGTCGCGGGAGGGTACGCCGTAGTCGACGACGCCGGTCGTCAGGTCCTCGTCCCGCACGGCCGTGCTCCGCACGACCGTCAGATCGGTCACCGGCAGGGGGACGCCGAGGCCGACGTACATCGTCACGCCGTAGCCCTGGAAGGTTGCGGCCCTGATATAGTCAGGGCTCATGTGCGTGAGGTCTCCGGTCGTCATCAAGGTGGCAAACCCGGTGGCAGGGGACGATTGCGTCCCTTCGCCGACGACCATCCCCTGCGCCCCGCCAAGAAAGATCGGGACGCCGCTGCCTATCACATGGTAGGTCGGATCGTTTGCAAGCGGCGATAAGGCCCCGGCGCCCGAATACGAGACGTTCCCGCAGTTCGGGAGGAGGGTGCCCATATAGGTGTGGAGGACGCGGTCGGTGGAGTTGGCCGCCGCATTGTAGCACTGGTATGCGTTTCTGGGATTCAGCATCGTAGCGGTGTTGAAGTCTTCAAGGAGGAGGTTCGTGGTGACCGTCCGCAACGGGTAGCAGTCGGTGCCTCGCGACATCGCCCGCAGTTCCACCGAACGGCCGGAAATGAGATCCTCGATCACATGCGCACCGCCATAGCGGTCGCCCTGTGTCGTCGACTGCTGGGTTGCGCCAAGATAGGCGTCGACCGCCGCAACGCCGGCATAGGCCTCGACGTCGTTGAGCCAGACCCTCTCCATCCGTATCGGCGGGTCTGCATGACCGAAGTTAAAAAAGGCGCCTGAGGAGCACATGGCGCCGAAGGTCCCGGTGGTGACGACGTCCACCTCTCTCAGCGCCGCCTCCTCGCCCAGTTCGGCGACGATGTCAGGCATCTCCTCGGCCGTGACAACGCGCGCATTGCCATCGCGTATTCTTATATTGATCTCGTCTATGGATTTCTCCATAGTGGTGTATTTATCCCGCATATTTATAGGTCTTTCTTATTACTAATAGTAATACGTGCCTTCATTAGCGGAGAGCGAGACCTGTGAATATGCACATTGCAGACCTGATCGCCCACCTCGAGGAGATCGCCCCCCCTGAACTCGCCGAAGACTATGACACCGGCAGGATCGGACGCATCATCGAAGGACGGGATGAGGTCGAGACCGTCTGTTGCGCCCTCGACGCCACACCGGCCGTTGCCGCGGCCGCCGCCAGTATGGGGGCCGGACTCCTTATCGTCCACCACACCCCCCTCTGGGAGCCGCTGACCGCGATCACCGGCCGCACCGCCGCGGTCCTCCGCCCACTCTTTGCCGGGGAGGTCAATCTCTATGTGATGCACACGAACTTCGACCGCGCCCCGGGCGGAGTGAACGACACCCTTGCCGATATCCTCGGCCTCGCCGATCCGGTGCCGATGACGATCGGGCTTGTCGGCAGGTGCACCGCAGGACTCGACGAGATGGCGGCACGGATCGGCGGCAACGTGCGGGTCTGGGGAGAGATCAACGACCCCGACCGTCTTGCCGTCGTCGGCGGGAGCGGGTTCGACCCCGCCCTGATCGCAGAGGCAGTCGCCCTCGGTGCCGACGCCTTCCTCTCGGCAGAACTGAAGCACCATGTGGCCCGGACATCCCCGCTCCCCTGCATCGAGTCGACGCACTACGCCCTCGAAGCCCCGGCGATGCGGGCGCTCGCCGAACGGTCAGGGTGGGAGTACCTCGAAGACCGGCCGGCAGTCCGCACGATCGCATGAAAGAACTGTTTGACCGGATCAGAAGTGAGGACCTTACCGCGGCCCTCAGGGAGGAGGTCGTCAGGACGTACCGCGACCGGGGGCGAAAAGCCCTGGCCGCCGTGGACGCCGGGGCGGTGAGGCGGTACCTCGATTTTTTCGTGGTCAGCGGGCGGACGGCGGAGTACGTCGTCGAGGACGATTTCTGCACCTGCAAGGACTTCACCTACCGCGGGGGGTGCTGCTGGCATATCCTCGCCGTCAGGATCGCTCTTGCATCAGACTGCTTTGAACGGCGGGAGGAGTGGTATATCGATCATCTGCAGGGAGACGGTATCACAACAAACAATATAATGAACAATTCCGAATAATAGATTATTAAGACGTGGTTTTGAATGCTCGAAGAAGAGTATCAACTTGAATATTTCAAATCCCAGGGACTGGTTCGGAAGGTCTGCAGCAAGTGCGGGGCGGCGTACTGGACACGCGACCCGTCCAGAGAGACCTGCGGGGACGCACCCTGCGAGCCGTACTCCTTTATTGCAAACCCGGTCTTCGCACCGCACTCCCTGGATGAGATGAGGGAGGCCTATCTTTCGTTTTTCGAGCGGCACGGCCACACGCGGATCGAACGCTACCCGGTCGTCGCACGCTGGCGCGACGATATCTACCTGACCATCGCCTCGATCGCCGATTTCCAGCCCTTCGTGACGAACGGCCTTGTGCCGCCGCCGGCAAACCCCCTGACCATCTCGCAGCCCTGCATCAGGCTCAACGACCTCGACTCGGTGGGACGGTCCGGCCGGCACCTGACCCTCTTCGAGATGATGGCCCATCACGCCTTCAACTCGCCGGGTGAGGATATCTACTGGAAAGACCGGACCGTCGAACTCTGCGACGAGTTCCTCAGTTCGATCGGGGCCGACCTGAAACGGGTCACCTACAAGGAGCACCCCTGGATGGGCGGCGGCAACGCCGGCCCGTCGGTCGAAGTCCTGATCGGGGGCCTCGAGGTGGCGACCCTCGTCTTCATGAGCCTGACCAGGGTGCCAAACGACCAGGAACCGGTCGAACTCGAAGGCGTGCTCTACTATCCGATGAAGATGCGGATCGTCGACACCGGTTACGGGCTGGAGAGGCTCACCTGGGCCTCAAAAGGCTCTCCGACCGTTTACGACGCCGTGTTTCCCGAGATGGTCAGCCGCCTGATGCACGCCGCGGGCCTCGAACATCTCCTGGACAACAAGGAGTTCACGAAGATCCTGGGGCTCAACGCCAGGTTCGCCGGTCTCATGGACATCAGCGGCCCCAACCTCTTCCAGCTCCGCCGGAAGGTGGCGGCGGCGATCGACGTCCCGCAGGAGAAGCTCGACAAACTGATCACTCCGATCGAGAAGATCTACGCCATCGCCGACCACACCCGCTGCCTTGCCTATATGCTCGGCGACTGCGTCGTGCCCTCCAACGTGCGGGAAGGATACCTCGCCCGCCTCGTTCTGCGCCGAACCCTGCGGATGATGGCCGACCTCGACCTCAAGGACAACCTTGCCGACCTGGTCGAGATGCAGATCCGGATCATCGGCACCGACTCCTTCGAGCAGAGCATCGCCGGCGTGCGCGAGATCATCGACCGCGAGGTGGAGAAGTACGCCGCAACCCTCGCCCGCGGGGCGCGGATCGTCCAGCGGATCGCCCGCACCTACAAGAAGAAGAGCGAGCGCATCCCCCTGCAGGAAGTCGTCACCCTGTACGACTCCCACGGCATCCCGCCCGAGATGGTGAAGGACATCGCCGCACAGGAAGGGGCGGTCGTCGAGATCCCGGACAACTTCTACTCGCAGATCGCCGACCTTCACTCCGAGAACCTCCCGGAGAAGGCGGCCGAAGACCCGCTCGCAAAGTACCGCGAGCGGATCGCCGGCCTCCCGCCCACGAAGAAGGCCTACTACGATCAGCCGGCCGAAGTGGAGTTCGAGGCGATGGTCATCGACTACTTCGACGGCTGCGCCGTCCTCGACCAGACGCTCTTCTACCCTGAGGGCGGCGGTCAGCCGGCCGACACCGGCACGCTCGTCACCACCGAGACGATGGTCAGGGTCGAGGACACGATCAAGCTCGGCGAGGTGATCCTCCACCGCGTGAAAGGGGGCACCCTGAAGCGGGGCGACCGGGTGAAGGGGATCGTCGACGAAGAGCGGCGCTGGTCCTTAATGCGCCACCACACGGCGACGCACCTGATCCTCCGCGCCGCAAAGGAGGTGCTCGGCGCCCATATCCACCAGGCCGGCGCCCAGAAGGGGAGCGAGAGCGCCCGTATCGATATCAGGCACTTCAAGCACATCACCCCTGAGGAGATGAAGCGGATCGAGATCCGGGCGAACCAGATGGTGATGGAGAACGCCCCGGTCTATGTCTCCTGGGAGAACCGCACAAAGGCCGAGCAGAAGTACGGCTTCGGGCTCTACCAGGGAGGCGTCCCGCCGGGCCGGCAGATTCGGATCGTGCAGGTCGCAGGCGATATCGAGGCCTGCGCCGGCACCCACTGCCGCTCCACCGGCGAGATAGGCCCGATTGCCCTGCTCAAAGTCGAGCATATCCAGGACGGGATCGAGCGCCTTGAGTTCTCGGCCGGGATCGCGGCGATCACCGCGATACAGCACCTCAAGGATCTCATCGCCGTATCGGCCGAGACCCTTTCGGTCCAGCAGGAGAACCTCCCCGCGAGCGTGAACCGGTTCTTCACCGAGTGGAAGGAGCAGAGGAAAGAGATCGAGCGCCTCCAGCAGAAGGTCGTCGACCTCGAAGTCCAGCAGCTGGTCGCCGAGGAGATCGGCGGCTTTGGCGTCGTGATCAGGGAGGTCGACCTCCCGCCGCAGGAACTCGTCGCCCTCGCCTCGCGGATCTCGGAGGGCGGCGATATCGCGCTGCTCGCCGGGGGCAGAGAGCGCGTCCACGCCGTGATGGCCTCGCCGGTCGAGAGCCTGAACGCCGTCGAGGTGATCAGGGAGGTCTGTGAAGTCCTCGGCGGGAAAGGTGGCGGAAAACCACAGATTGCACAGGGCGGCGGCCCTGAGGTCGGGCGGATCGGAGAAGCCCTCGCCCGCGGCCGCGCCCTTATCGAGTCGAACCTGAATGGCTGAAGAGATCGTGGTGATGGAGCCCGGCGACGAGCGGGCGCAGCGGATCGCAAAGGCGATGGCGAGTCAGACGGCAAGCGATATCCTGTCTGCCCTCAGGGACGCACCCCTGAGCGCGGCCGAGATCGCCGACCGCCTCGCGATCCCCCTCACCACCCTGAAGTATCATGTCGAGAACCTGGCCGACGCCGGCCTGATCGAGGTCGTCAGGACGCGGTGGAGTTCGAAGGGGCGGGAGGTGAAGGTCTACGGCCTCACCTCACGGCTGATCATCGTCACGCCACCGGTGAAGGATATCAGGGCGATCCTGCTCAAGTATGCATCGCTCTTTGCGGTGGTCATCTTTGCGAGCATCGTCGTCGCCATGCTCATGCCCCTTCTGGGGGGCGGCGCCCCGGCGCAGGAGCCGCGGCTGATGGCCTTCGATGCAAAGGAGGCCATGGCCCCGACCGCTGGCGCCGGTGCTGTCCCGTCGGTCGCCCTCGATGCGGTCACCGCCTTCTTCCTGGGCGGGAGCACCGTGGTGCTGGCGCTGATGGTCTACGAGGTCTATCTCTATTTCACCTATTACCGGCGGAGAAGAGCGAGGGACTGATGCGGGGGAGATGACTCTTTTCTCCTGCTTTCTATTCTCATAGAAAACCCGAATTCTGCTTTTTTTCTCTTTGCCCTTTCACGCGGGTGATCCCCGGGGAGTCGTGCATACCCGACATAATCGTGACAGGGTGAATCATACAAAACCAAAAATAATCGGCGAGCCATAATAAGATTACAGGAGTAAAACGCCGGGGCAAAACCAGATCGCCGTGTGGGGGGGACGCACATGATGGAAAAGAGCAGATGGACCAGAGATCAGCCGTCAGATCATGGCCACAACAGAACCGGCGGCACAGAAAGCCTGATCTTCAGGTATCGGGGGATCATTCTGGCATGTGCAGTGCTATGTGCCGGAGCGTTTCTGACCCTGACTGTTCAGGCCGGAACCATCGCAGGCAACCGTGAGATCGCTCTTCATGATGAACCCCTCCTCAAAACGCCCGATTTCCCGGGCAACAGACAGCATCTGATCGGCCCCGTACATGCCGGGGCAGCAGGTGAACCGATCTCCCGGGATCTCCCTGCAGTATCAGACGCCGTCTTTGAGGGGCAGGATCAGGACGGTCCCGTTTCGATCGCCTGGCAGCGGTGTCTCGGGGGTTCGGACGATGAGCGGGCAAAATCCGTCCTTCAGACGGACGACGGCGGATATATCCTCATCGGAGAGACGGGGTCCACCGACGGCGATGTGAGCGGCAACCATGGCGGCTCTGATGTATGGGTGGTGAAACTGGATGCCACCGGAGCGATAGAGTGGGAGAGATGCCTCGGGGGAAGCGACCAGGACACCGCCTCCAGCATACAGCAGACCGACGACCGGGGGTACATCATTGCGGCGACCACCAGGTCCACTGACGGCGATGTGATCGGGCATCACGGCGGCACCAGTCCGGGAGGTATCATCGAGCGTGACGGATGGGTGATAAAACTCAACACCACAGGTGCGATAGAATGGCAGAGATGTCTCGGCGGGACCGGCGACGACAGAGCCGAATATGTACAACAGACGGCTGACGGAGGATATATTATTGCAGGATACGCAGCGTCATCTGATGGGGATCTGACCGGATCGTCGTCTGATACCTGCTGGGTGCTGAAGATTGGCCCTGAAGGGAAGATAGAGTGGCAGAAGCTCTTTGGCACCCTCATGTTCAACACGTGCGTACAGCAGACCGAGAACGGCGGGTATGTCGTATGCGGGTGGACGGCACTCGGGACACAGGGTATATTCGACGGATACGTGCTGAACCTCACTAGCACCGGTGCCGCCCGGTGGCAATCCGATATCGGGGGGATCCGCAGAGACTATGCCTACAGCATCAGGCAGACCGGCGATGGCGGATATATTGCTGCAGGGTCCACCACATCTGAGGACCTGGAGGGATATCACGGGAGCCCTGAACTCGACTCTCTGCCTGACGGGATGGCGGTCAAACTCAGTGCCGCCGGTACGGTAGATTGGCTGAGATGCCTCGGAGGGTCTGGCGATGACGGGTGTTCCAGCGTGGAGCAGACCGACGAAGGCGGATATATCCTCGCCGGGAGCACCGCATCGGACGACGGCGACGTGAGCGGCAACCACGGCGGCTATGATCTTTGGGTGGTGAAGGCGGATGCCGACGGCGGGATCGAATGGCAGCGGTGCCTGGGAGGATCGGCGGATGAGCGTGCCGGCAGCGCAGAGCAAACTGCGGACGGCGGATATATCCTCGCCGGGAGCACGGCATCGGACGACGGCGATGTGAGCGGCAACCACGGCGGCCATGACATCTGGGTGGTGAAACTGGAGAGCGCCGGCCCGCTGGCCTTTCCAGGGCAGAGAGATCCCCCCACCGACCCGGACGGCGACGGGCTGTACGAGGACGTCGACGGAAACGGCCTGATCGAATTCAATGACGTCATCGTCTACTACGAAAACATGGCGTTCATCAGGGAACACCAGCCCGTTGCAGCCTTCGATTACGACGGCAACAGGATGATCGGCTACAATGACGTGGTCACGCTGTACCAGATGGTGTGAGGACCATGAGTGTCAGGCCCATGCCAGAGCGCAAAAAAAAGATGAGGTTCAGACCAGATCGATATAATTTTTCAGCAGGCGCAGCCCCACCGCACCGCTCTTTTCCGGGTGGAACTGCACCCCATAGACCGACCCGTTCCGCACCGACGAGGCGAAGGGGCAGATGTATTCTGTCGTGGTCATCGTATGCGCCGGCGCCGCCGAAGCATAGTACGAGTGGACGAAATAGACGTACGAGCCGTCCGCAATCCCCTCGAAGAGCGGTTCGCCCTCCCGGACCTCGAGGGTGTTCCAGCCCATGTGCGGGACCTTCATCCCGGGCACCCGCGGGAACCGCCGGACATCGCCCGGGATCAGGCCGAGACCGGCCTGGAGCCCGCCCTCGTCAGAACTCTCCATGAGCATCTGCATCCCGAGACAGATCCCGAGCACCGGGACCTCCCGCGCCGCCGCCCGCACCGTGCCTTCGAGGGGGCCGAGCATCCCCATGCCGTCGCGAAAGGCCCCCACGCCCGGAAGGACCAGGGCGTCTGCCGCGGCGATCGCGGAGGTGTCGGCCGAGACCACCGCGCGGGCGCCGGCCTTTTCCAGGCCGCGCAGCACGCTGCGGAGGTTTCCAAGCCCGTAATCAATTATAACTATCGTCTTCATCTGATCCCGATCCTCTTCTTCTCCAGCCGTCGTCACTGACCCATGTCCCGGGAAGGCCGTGCTCCCCCTGCCATGAGCGCAGCTTCTCTTCCCAATCCTTCCAGAGGTCAGGATATGCCGCCCGGATCCGTTTCAGCACCGCGCGGTCGCTGGACGGACACATAAAGCATCCGATCCGATCGAGCCCTTCTGTGTAGAGACAGTTATAGGGGGCTCCCTCCCTGAAGATGTAGAGCCAGACGTGCAGGGCCGTCCAGTGCTGGATCGGGGCGGCCGAGATCTGGTTGCCGACGACCCGGTTCCGCCATATCCGCGGGCTGTTTTTTCTGGAGAGCGACTCGTACTTCCGCTGGCCGATGAAGGAGAGCGATTCGCCCCACCGTTCGGCAATGATCTTACTGACCGGCAGGAGCTTTGCGACGCTACAGCACCAGCGCGCGTCCACCGCCGGAGGGCCTTCTTTTCTGAAGTGCTCCCAGAACGTGTCTCCGGTCTCGGCCCGCACCACCTCGAGGCCGTAGCGCGCCGCCACCTCCCTCACGTTCGCATCGGTCTCCGGGAACTCAAGGCCGGTATCGGCGTAGAGGATCGGGACCGGCCCCATCTCCCTGAGCACCAGCAGGAGCGTCGCCAGACTGTCCTTGCCCCCGGAGTACGAGACGTTTATCGGGAGATGGGTGTGGCTCGCCCGGACGTTCCTGATGAAATCGAGCGATGCGCCCTCATACGTGTCCAGGATCTGTCTGTTGGCGGCGACGGCGTCGTCCCAGGATGCAGGCCCGGGACTGGCGTCGGCCGGTGCGGCTTTACGCGTCCTGACGATGGCCCCCCGTGTCATCGTCCTCGCCTCTGCAGCGTCCACCTTCGCCCTGCCGACGCCGATGCATTCTCCGCTCTTCGAGAGGATGAACACCTCGTCGCCGGCCCGGACGGCGTCTTCGATCTCGACGAGGCCGGGGGCGAGGAGGCTTGAACCCTCCCTGATTGAGGCTACGGCGCCGTCATCGGCGACGACATACCGCTTTGTCGGGACAAGATAGCGGGCGGCGGCCGGCCGCGGCAGGGGCTCCCATTCGCCTTTTTCCGGGAGATACCGGATCGCCGCAACAATGGCGCCGCCGAGAACGATCTCCTCCATCCTGTCGATCTCGGGCACCTTGTTCAGGACGGCGAGATGCCCTTCGGGGATGAGGGGGGCGCCGAAGTGGTCGGTGAAGATCTCGTTGACGAGATCGATGTCCGCCCTGAACGCTGGGCGTGCGTCGCCCGGCGGGGTGATGGCGACCGGACGTGTCTCTGATCCGCAGGCGCAGGTTGTGCCGAGAACGGGAGTGTGGCAGGTATCGCACCAGTTCAGATGTATTTTTCCCAGATATGACGGACGCATTGGCAGTACTGTTTGACGGATCAGGTCAAAAAGATCGGGGTATGTATAGACGGTGCGTACGAAAAGAAAGGATTACGACGCCGGCAGGATCGGCCTTCGGGCGAGCGATGCAAAATCCGCCCTGCTGCCGGTCATGGTGGGCGCCGCTTTCGCATGGTTAATAAACCAATAATTATCATGGATCATCATGAGGGATTTGGGTGAATGAACTAATATTCCTGATAGCGTTTCCAACGATAATCGCATTCATCCTGTTATTGTTGTCGAATAACCGGATTAGATATGCAATCGTTGCACTCGCCGCACTGGTCATCTCTGCGGCGTCCATCTATCTTCTCGCAACCTCATATGCGCGGGGTACGGTCTATTACACCGTTCCCTTTGAGCCAGCGAGTCAGATGATGTTCGCCATCGAGATGGGGATCGCACTCCTGCTTCTCTGGCTCGGGATCAGGTTCAAACAATATATTGCCGTTCTCCTGGTGCTTGCACAGTCGGCCCTGATGGTCTACTACGAGTTTGCGATGAGCCATGGAATGGACCCGGTCAAAAACCTCTTTTTCGACCAGTTCTCCATCATCATGGCGATGATCATCGGGATCATCGGCAGTCTCATCGCCGTCTACGCCGTCAGCTACATGCAGACCTACCACGGCCATCACCCCGAAGTTCGGGACCGGCGGCGGTTCTTCTTCTTCGTGACGTTCATCTTCCTTGCGGCGATGTTCGGCCTTGTCTTCTCGAACAACCTCCTATGGGTCTTTTTCTTCTGGGAGCTCACGACGCTGGCGTCGTTCCTTCTCATCGGCTACGCCGAGAGCGAGGAAGCGACGAACAACGCCTTCCTTGCCCTGAAGATGAACCTGCTCGGAGGGATCGCCTTTGCCGGTGCCATCATATATCTCGCCTCGGCCGATCCTGCCGGCGGTCTGCTCGAACTCGATACCCTCATCGCTTCGGGCCAGGCAGTGGCAATCGTCCCTGCCGTGCTGATCAGCTTTGCGGGGCTGACGAAAGCCGCACAGATGCCCTTTTCCGGATGGCTTGTCGGGGCGATGGTCGCCCCGACGCCGGTCTCGGCCCTCCTGCACTCGAGCACGATGGTCAAGGCCGGTGTGTATATCATCGTCCGTTTCGCTCCTGTGCTCGCCGGCAGTCTCGCCGGGGTCTCGATCGCCATGGTCGGCGCCGTCACGTTCCTTGTGGCGTCCGGGATCGCAATCTCCCAGAGCAATGCAAAGAAAGTGCTGGCATACTCGACGATTGCAAACCTCGGGCTGATCGTCGCCTGCGCGGGCGTCGGCACCTACAAACTCGTCTGGGCCGCGATCCTCCTGATCATCTTCCACGCCATCGCAAAATCCCTCCTCTTCCTCTGCGTCGGGACGGTGGAGCACCGCACCGGCAGCCGGGACATCGAGGACATGGACGGACTCATCGTCCGCATGCCGCGGCTCGCCGCCATGATGTTCGTCGGCATCGCCGGCATGTTCCTCGCCCCGTTCGGCATGCTCATATCGAAGTGGGCGGCGATCGAGGGGTTCATCGATGCACCCTTCGGCCTGATCTTCGTCACCATCCTCGCCTTCGGCGGTGCCGTGACGGTCTTCTTCTGGTCGAAGTGGATGGGCAAGATCATCTCGGTCACGCCGTACGGCGAGAATATCGAGGGGACGATCTCGCGCCAGAAGTGGGTCGTGCTCACCACCCTCACGGCGCTGACCGTGCTCGCCGCACTCTTCTTCCCGCTCATCTCGTCAGGGCTTATCGAGCCCTATCTCCTCGGGACATTCGGCGAGACGGCGCGGCTTGCGCAGGACAACATCATCATCATGGCCCTGATGATCTCGCTCCTGCTGATACTGCCGTTCTCCCTCCCGTTTTACGCAAAGGGAGGAAAAAAGATGCCCGCATACATGTGTGGACGGCCGGTGACGACCGACCTGAAATTTGCCGGTTCTGCCGGCATTGAGCGGACGATGACAACGCGCAACTACTACTTCACCGAGTACTTCGGCGAGGGCAAACTCCTGCGTGTGGCAAATCCGCTCTGCATCCTGCTGATCCTGCTCGCAGGGGCGATCCTGGCGGGGGCGATCCTGTGACCTCGGTTGTCATGGCAATCGTCTACCTGATCCTCGCTCCCGTTCTCGGCGGGCTGATCGCCGGGATCGACCGGAAGATCACCGCACGGATGCAGGGGAGAGTCGGGCCGCCGATCCTCCAGCCCTTCTATGACGTGGCAAAGCTCTTCGAGAAGGAGGACGTCACCGTCACCCCCTCGCAGAACTTCTACATCCTCTCGTACCTGGTCTTCATGGCCGTGACAGGCGCCCTCTTCTTTGCCGGAGAGGACCTGCTGCTCGTGATCTTCGCCTTTACCCTGGCCCACATCTTCATCGTGCTCGGGGCGTACGCCGCCTACTCGCCGTACAGCTATGTGGGGGCCGAGCGGGAGCTGATCACCCTGATGGCCTATGAGCCGATGATCATCCTCACCGCCATCGGGCTCTATCTGGTCACCGGGAGCTTCTATGTGGAGACGATCGCCACATCGCAGGTGCCGGTGATCCTCTACCTGCCGGGCGTCTTCCTGGGCTTCCTGACGGTGCTGACGATCAAACTGAGAAAATCGCCCTTCGACATCTCGACCTCGCACCACGCCCACCAGGAACTGGTGAAGGGGCTGACCACGGAGTTCTCCGGGGCGACCCTGGGGAAGATCGAGATCGCCCACTGGTACGAGACGGTGGTGCTCCTCGGGATTGTGTACCTCTTCTTCGGGTTCAACCCGCTGCTGGGGCTCGCCGTCATCGTTGTCGCCTACATCCTGGAGATCTTCATCGACAACACCTTCTCGCGGATGAAGTGGCAGATGACCATGAAGAGCGGATGGGGTTCTGCCGCAATACTCGGGTTCCTTAACCTCGTCGTCCTTTATTACTTCTATCTGGGGGTGTGAAACGATGGCATATCTGAAAAAATCACCATGGCTCCTCCATTATGACGCCTCAAGCTGCAACGGCTGCGATATCGAGGTGCTCGCCTGTCTCACCCCGCTGTACGACGTGGAGCGGTTCGGGATCATCAACACCGGCAACCCGAAACACGCCGATGTCTTCGTGATCACCGGCGGGGTCAACGAGATGAACCGGCAGGTCGTGAAAAACATCTACGAACAGATGCCCGACCCGAAGGTCGTCGTCGCCGTGGGCATCTGCGCCGCGACCGGCGGCGTCTTCAGGGAGTGCTACAACGTCGCCGGGGGCGTCGACGAGGTGATCCCGGTGGACGTCTATGTGCCGGGCTGCGCCGCGCGTCCCGAGTCGATCATCGACGGGATCGTGAAGGCGCTCGGGATTCTTGAGGAGAAACGAGCGAAAATGAAGGGACAGGAGGGATCGGCATGATAGAAGACGAACCGATAACGACGATCGACCAGGGCGACCTGCTTGCACGGGTCAGGACATACCGCGAGGCAGGTTTCCGCCTGGTCCAGGTCAGCTGCACAAAAATCGAAGAGACCTTCGAGATCACCTACTGTTTCGACAAAGACAACCGTCTCGAGAGCCTGCGCATCACCGTCCCGGTCGGGACGACGCTCCCGAGCATCTCAGGGATCTACTGGGGGGCGTTCATCTACGAGAACGAGATGCACGACTTCTTCGGGGTCGAGGTCACCGGTATAAACGTCGATTACAAGGGGAACCTGCTGAAGACGGCGAAAAAGTACCCGTTCAGCAACGTCACCTTCAGGGGGGAGGTCACATGTCAAAAGAAATAGTCATGCCCTTTGGCCCGCAGCACCCGGTCCTTCCTGAGCCGATCCATCTCGACCTCGTCATCGAGGACGAGAAGGTGAAGGAGGCCCTGCCCTCCATCGGGTATATCCATCGCGGTCTTGAGACCCTCGTTGAGAAGAGAGAGTATCCCGAATACGTCTATATCGCCGAACGGATCTGCGGGATCTGCAGTTTCATCCACGGCGCCACCTACTGCCAGGGCGTCGAGGCGGTGATGAACGTCGAGGTGCCCGAACGCGCCCTCTACCTCCGGACGATCTGGTCGGAGTACTCGAGGCTCCACTCCCATCTCCTCTGGCTCGGGCTCTTTGCCGACGGCATGGGGTTCGAGAACCTCTTCATGGACGCCTGGCGGCTGCGCGAGCATATCCTGGACGACCTCGAGGCGACCACCGGCGGCCGCGTGATCCAGGGGAGTTGCAAGGTGGGCGGGGTCCGGCGGGACATCGACGCCGAGAAACTCGACGAGATGGCGAACGGCCTCGAAACGATGAGAGGGGAACTCACCGATATGGTGGGCGTCTTTTTGAACGACAGCTCGGTGAAGTCCAGGCTGAGAAACATCGGCATCCTCTCGAAAGAGGATGCCTATGCAGACGGGGCGGTCGGCCCGGTGCTCAGGGCGAGCGGAGTCGCTTCCGACGCCCGGATGCTCGGCTACGCCGCCTACGACCGCCTCCATTTCACGCCGGTGGTCGAGGACGGCTGCGACTGTTATGCCCGCTGCGCCGTCAGGGCAAAGGAGATGTACGCTTCGATCGACCTGATCAAAGAGGCGGTCCAGAAGATACCTGACGGCCCGATCGAGGTGAAGGTGACCGGGAAGCCCGACGGCGAGTACTTCGCCAGGGCCGAACAGCCCCGCGGCGAGGTGGTCCATTACGTGAAGGGGAACGGCACGCGCAACCTCGCCCGCCACCGGGTGCGCACCCCGACGATCACGAACATCCCGCCGATGGTGAAGATGCTGGCCGGCTGCGAACTCGCCGACGTCCCGGTGATCGTGCTCTCGATCGACCCGTGCATCGGCTGCTGCGAGAGGTGATCTGATATGGCATACTTTGAGATGGCAAAAACGGTGTTGAAATCGGTCCTCCACGGCCCGGCCACCATCCGCTACCCGGCACAGCCCGCGAAGATCACCCCGATCTCGCGGGGCCACGTAACGATCGATCCGTCGACGTGCATCTCCTGCGGGATGTGCATGCGCAAGTGCCCGTCGGACGCGATCTGCGTCTCGCGCGAGGAGAAGACCTGGGAGATCGATGTGCTCCGCTGCCATGTCTGCAACTGCTGCGTGGAGGTCTGCCCGGTGCACTGCCTCACGATGGAGACGCAGTACTCCTCTGCGGTCACGGTCCATGAGGGGCGCCATCTGGTGAAGATCACCTACGTGAAGCCCGAGCGGCCCGCGAAGCCCGAAGCCGGTCCGAAGGAATCGGCCGGATCTTCGTGAGCAAACCCTCCATCTTTTTTTCACCGTTGTTCTGGTCTGCCGGTGCCCGCGGCCCTAGATGATCAACCATATATGAACTCACCGCACACCTATATGCCGTGAAAACGGCGATACTGGGCGGCGGGCTGACCGGGGTGACGCTTGCCCGGGGCTTGCACGAGCGGGGGGAGGACGTGGTCGTCCTGGAGGCGGAACCCGATTACGGCGGGCTCTGCCGCTCGAAGAGGAGGGAGGGGTTCACCTTCGACACCGGCGGTTCGCACATCATCTTCTCCCGCGACGCCGCCGTGCTCTCCTTCATGAAGGAGGCGCTCGGCGAGAACCGCACCGAGCGGGACCGTCTGACCAAGATCTTCTACAAGGGGCGCTATGTCAAATATCCGTTTGAAAACGGTCTTTCCGACCTGCCGAAAGAGGATCTCTTCTTCTGCATCAACGAGTTCGTCAAAAACCTGATCGCGGTCGAGAAAGGGGCTGCCGCCCCGCCGGAAAACTTCAGGGACTGGATCGTCGCCACCTTCGGGGCAGGGATTGCCGGGTGCTATATGATCCCGTACAACCGGAAGATCTGGAAGTTCCCGCCCGAGCAGATGTCGGCGCACTGGATGGAAGGAAGAGTCCCGATGCCGCCGGTCGAAGACGTGATCAGGTCGGCGATCGGGATCGAGACCGAGGGCTACACCCACCAGTCGGTCTTCTCGTACCCGCAGAGCGGCGGGATCGAGGCGCTCGTGCAGGCGATCGCCGCCCCGGTCGAGGACGCCATCAGGACCGGCTTCGTCGTCCGTTCGGTGCGGCGGCAGGAGGACGGGAAGTGGGTGATCGGCGACGGAAACGAAGAGATCGTCGCCGACCGGTGCGTCGCCACCATTCCCCTGCAGGCCCTTCTCCCCTGCCTCGAAGAGGTGCCGGCGGAGGTGGCTGCGGCATGTGCGGCACTGAAATATAACGCGGTCGCCTGTGTCTGCATCGGGATCAGGGGCGCGACAAAGCCGTATTCCTGGGTGTACGTCCCGCAGGAGGAGATCGGACTCTTCAACCGCATCTCGTTCCCCTCCGGCTACAGCGACGGCAACGCCCCTGCCGGGTGCAGTTCGGTCCTTGCCGAAATCACCTACCGGGAGGGCGACGAGGCGGCACGGATGAGCGACGACGCCCTCGTCGAACACACGGTCGAAGGGCTCATGAAGATGGAGGTGATCGCCTCTGCCGACGATGTCGTCTACGCCGCAGTCGAGCGGCAGCGATACGCCTACGTCATCTACGACCTTGCCTATCTGGAGAATATCAGGGTCATCAGGGAGTTTGTCGAGGGAACCGGGATCGACCTCCTGGGCCGTTTCGCCGAGTTCGAGTACCTGAACATGGACGGGTGCATCCGCCACGTCCTCGATTATCTCGGAGCGAGCAGATGAAGGTGAACTTTTTCGTCGAGGATATGCTTTTTTTCAAGTATATCGGGTGCGCCACCCTTGCACGGATGCTCGCCGGAAAACTCGCCGAGAATGCGGACCTGGACCTCGCCTGGAACGCTCACGGCTACGATTACGATGTGGTCCACTACCATACCTTCGGACCCCTGGCCCTGGCGAACAAGAAGTACAGCCGCGGCGTCAAGGTGCTCACCGCCCACTCCACTCCCCGCCTCAACAACGGCAACCTCGCCTTCTCGGATACGGTGAACCGCCTCTATCCGGGGATATACCGGGGCTTCGACCACATCATCACGATCTCCGGCCCGAACGACCAGGAGGTGCGCGAGATGGCGCCCGACGTGCCGGTGACCCTCATCCCGAACGGCGTAAACCGGGACCGTTTCAGGCCTGAACCGGAAAAACGCGCCGCATTCCGCAGGGAACACGGCATCGGCGACGAAGAGATGGTGGTGCTCACGGTGGCGCAGCAGACGCCGCGGAAAGGGATCTACGATTTCATCGCCCTTTCAAAGGAGCACCCGGACATCAAATTCGTCTGGGTCGGAGGGTTCCCGTACGGCTCCTTCTCCAAGGACTACAGACGGATCGAAGAGGAGAAGAAAGGGTGCGGCAAGAACGTCATCTTCACCGGATTTGTCAGGGACATCACGGCGGCCTACTGCAGCGCCGACCTCTTCTTCATGCCGTCGTTTGCCGAGGGCCTGCCGATGGTCATCCTTGAATCGATGGCGACCGGCGTTCCCGTCCTCGCCCGCAGGATACCGGAGTTCGTCGAGAACTTCGAGGGCGCCGCCCTCTTCTTCGACGACCTTGAGGAGGCCGGGGCGGTCGTCGAGGACGAAACCGTCATCAGGCGGCACGCCGCCCTTTCGCGCCCCTTCACCGATCGTTTCGACATCGGGAGGGTGGCCGACCTCCATGTGAATCTCTATAAGGAGTTGATACCGTGATCTCGGTGATTGTGCCGACCTACAACGAGGAGGAGAGCATCGCCTCCTGCCTCGAATCCCTCTGCAACCAGACCATCCCCAGGGGCGCCTACGAGATCATCGTCGTAGACGGGAACTCGAAGGACCGGACACGCGAGATCGCCGCGAAATATGCCGACCAGGTCTTTGTCCAGACGAGCAAAAAGGTCGGCGGGGCGAGAAACGACGGTGCCGTGGCGGCGAAGGGCGAGATCGTCGCCACCACCGATGCCGACTGTTACCTCCCGCCCGACTGGCTGGAGGGGATCGAGCGGACCTTTGCCGACCACCCCGACGCCGTCCAGGTCTACGGCCTCGTTTTCCCGAAGGAGAAGGGGATCAAGAATACGGTCTCCCTCTGGCTTGCAAACTTCTTCTCGCGCCTGGGCTACCTGACGCACACGATCTACTACACCCTGGGCTGCAACACCGCCTTTCGGCGGGACGCCTTCATGGCGATCGGGATGTACCACACCATCGACGCCGGCGACGACCTGGAGATCGCACGGCGGGCGCGGAAGGCCGGAAAGGTCGTGCTCGTTCCTGCCCTGAAGGTCGGGTTTTCCATGCGCCGCTACGAGCAGTTCGGCACGTTAAAGTCCCTCTGGGAGTGGGTGTATATCGTGGTGAAGGGCGGCGAGTCTGAGAAGTACTCGTATTCAAAGCGCGAATACAAGTGAAGGGTGCCACGCCCGCACCCCTTCACCTTTTTTTTGGGAGAGAGGTTTGCTCCAGATAGCCCGGAGGGATCGCCTTCCCCCCTCGCGCGAAGGTGCACATCCCCAAACCCCCCTATCCCCGCACACTCCCCTCAAAACGCAAACAGCGTGGTCTGCACATCCCTCTCCTCGAACACCAGATACTCGACCGCCCTGTGTGCAACACCGCACCGCCGCAGGTCGGCGCCCGAGTGGAGCGGCCTTCTCCGGCGGGCATCCAGGATCCGCCTGGCGCCCTCAGGCCCGATCCCGGGCACCCGGAGGAGATCGGCGTACGGGGCGGCGTTGACGTCGACCGGCGGCATCTCCCGTGCAAGGAGAATCTTCGGGTCGGCGTCCGTAAGAAAACCGTCTCCGTCCAGCACCTCCGCGACGCGGTCAGGACGCCAGCCGTACGCCCGCACCAGGGCGTCGAGCTGGTAGAGCCGGTTCTGGCGCCAGAGCGTGGCGGCCGGGCGGCCCTGCAGAGGCGTGCCGGCGAGGGGAGTGAACGCCGAGTAATACACCCTGGCCGTGCCGAGGCGGCGGTACTGCCGTTCCATGCACGTGAGGATCTCGGCGTCGCTTTCCCCGGCCGCCCCGACGACGACCTGGGTGGTGTGCCGTCCCGGCATCGCATCGGCGATCCATGCCTGCCGTTTTTCGATGTCCTGCCGGTAGTCCTTCACGCCGGCGACCTCGGAGAGCCGCGAGGCCGAGGGCGCCTCCAGGTTGATCGAGATCCGGTCGGCCAGCCGTGCCGCCTCGGCGATGTCGGCCCGCGCGGCGCCGGGGAGGACCTTTAAGTGGAGGTAGCCGGTATATCCGCTCCTCCTCAGGATCTCGCCGGTCTCCAGGATCCCGGCCATCGTCTCGTCCACGTCGCGGGGGATGCCCGAGGAGAGGAAGAGCCCGTCGGCCCGGCCCTCGCGGTGCATCGTCAGAAAGGCCCGGGCGAGGTCGGCCGGGGCAAGGGCGTAGGCCTCCCGCTTTGTCCTGACCGCGCAGTAGGCGCAGTCGAACGAGCACTTCCCGCAGAGGAGGACCTTGAGCAGGCGCCCGCACCGGGCGCGAACCGGGCGTTCAGAGCGCGGGCTCATGTCGAAGCCGGCCGCTTCGGTGAGCACCGCAAGGGTTTCTCCCAGGGACATAATCGATCCTCTGTGGCCAGAGAAGGAAGATAAGAGGGCGCCGTGCAGGGCGAAAGTGAGAGGATATATGTGTCCGGGGGCGGTACATACACCCATGACTGCGGAATACGATGCAGTACAGACCGTCGCCTCCTTAATGGCGCTCTCAGCACGAACGGCGCCGAAGGGGAAGGGCGTCGACACCATCCGCGTGGAGGTGGTCGGCAGGGCCGATATGGGGCGGCTCGCCGATGCGATGCGCACCTACGGGGAAGCGCACACACTCGGCTTTTTCTCAAGGGACGCGAAAGGAATCGAACAGTCAGATGCCTGCGTCCTGATCGGGTGCCGGGGGCAGGAGGTGGCCGGGATCAACTGCGGCGGATGCGGGTATCAGACCTGCGCCGGGATGACGGCTTCGGTGGCTGACGCACCCGAAAGCGGCGGCGCCCCCTTCAAAGGCCCCAACTGCGTGATCAGGATGGCCGATCTCGGCATCGCCGTCGGTTCGGCGGCGCGGACCGCCGCCATCCACAACGTCGACAACCGGATCCTCTACTCAGGCGGGGTCGGCGCCCTCTCCCTCGGCATGATGGAGGATTGCAGCGTGGTCTATGCGATTCCGCTCAAAGCATCCGGGAAAAATATCTTCTTTGACCGCACATAGGAACAGACCATGCCAACGATGATGATCAGGGGCGGGGACCTCGACCTCGTCGAGTACGAGTTCGAGCCCTTCGCCGCAGGCGAGGGGATCAGGCCCCTGGATATCGGGAGGGAGGTGATCCCGAGGCCGCAGGCCGGCGTCTTCACCGTGCAGGCCCCGGCCCGGATCCACGCCACCGTCCTGGACATGAACAGGTTCGCTCCAGGTCAGCCCGGCGGCGGCGGGTTCGGGTTTGCCGTGAAGGTCTACTGCACGGCGAGCGCAGAATGCACGGACGGAAGCGTCGAGATCGACTACGACCGCGTGCCGATCGTCAGGCATATCGTCGAGGCGTTCAGGGCGACGGTGGGATACGGGGGCGGGTTCCACATCGTCGCCCGGGACCACCGCTACAAGCACGTCGGCCTCGGTTCGACCGGGACGATCCTCCTCTCGGTCTGCCACGCGATGAACGCCGCCCTCGGGTCGCCCCTCACCGCCGAGGAACTCCGCATCCTCGTCGGCAGAAATTTCGTGGAGGAGACGGCCGACGATCGGGTCGCCTTCGGGTTCGAGACCGGCGTCGGCCCGGCCGCCAGCACCTATGGCGGGTTTGTCGTGCTGGGCGACGACCTCAGCCTCGCCTACCGCCACCCCTTTGCCGGGGACAAGAACGTCTTTATCATCATCCCCTCCAGCGAGATCTCCTCGTCCGGGACGTCGGAGTTCAACGTCCTGATGAACCGGGCACGCGACCTCGATTACCGCGACCGTCCGCTCAAGGCCTACATGGTCCTGATGGACCTGATCCCGGCGATAGAGGCGGGCAACCTCAAACGAGCCGGAGAGGTGATGTGGGAGATCGAGTTTAGGGGCTCGAAACGGGCCGAGATCGAGCACCACAGCTTTGCGATCTATACCATGATGAGCGGCCTGCGGGACGCCGGGATCGAATTCGTGGGCATGAGTTCGGTCGGGCCGTCGATTGCGGTGATCACGGAGAAAACAGAGGAGGAGGTCAGAGCGATTGCAAAACGTCTCGGGCTTTCGATCGCCCTCGCCACCGCCGTCGACAACGAGGGGATCAGGATCACGGGGCCGTGAGATCGCACTTCACCGTCACACTTTTTCCCGGTCGAACACCCACCTGCTGACGGTCGGGGCAACGTTTCCGCACCGGCGGCAGCGGCGATGGGAAACGCCCCGTGCGCAGGAATTATAGAGACCGCAGCTGCATGGGGGGATGCGCAGGACTATATACCGCCATCGCCTCTCTCCTGCATGGTCGGGGCGAGATCTGCGGCGCGGGTGCCGGATGCAAGAGGGACCTTCGAGGGAGCCGGTTCTATCGCGAGGAACACCCGGGAAGAACAGGGACAGGACGTTCGTGAAGCCCGGGCGGTGACCGCGACGAAGTGCATCCCCATAGCCATACTTCTTCTCTGCCTCGCCGCACCGCTCCTTGCGGCGGGATGCGTCTCCGGGGGAGACGACGACGTGGCGGTCGTCGAGTATCACCGCACCGGCGGGATCGCCGGTTTCGACGATCGCCTGGTGATCTACGAGAACGGGACGGCAACCGTTTCCAGGCACGGAACCTTCACAACCTTCTCTCCGGATCCGCAGGCCCTCGCCCGGGTCCGCGCCATCGTTGCGTCCGAAGCCTTCCAGTCCCTTGAAGAATCGTATCTGCCGCAGCAGCAGGGCTATGACCTCATCTCCTATGAGGTGACGGCAGGGGGGAAGCGCGTGCGGGCGGAGGACGGAGCGGTCCCGGCGGCACTGGAGCCGCTGATCACCGAACTTAACGAGATCATCCGGGAGAGCACGGCGCCCTGACTCTTTTTTTCCTTCATCCCGCAACACGCGCCGGATAGAAAAGCGATCGGCAGTTTTGAGAGAAAAACTCCTCGTCCTGCACTCCGGGCCGAATATTTAATGCTCGCCCAAAGACCATAATATATAACCACCCATATGATGCGGTCAGACGAGATCATGAGAACCGAGCAGACGCCGGTCGTCCTGGTGCACGGATGGAAGAGCCATCCAGGCATCTGGAACCACCTCACGCCGCAGCTTGAGCGTGCATCCATACCGTACTGGAACTTCGACCATACCTCCATGGGAGATACCCCACCGGCAGCGATCGCTCTGGCCCTGCAGGAGTTCATCCGAACGATGCGGGATGAAAACGCATATCCCGGACCGGTCGACGTCGTATGCCATTCCGTAGGGACGTGTATCGCCCGGTACCTCCTCGAAGTCCTCGACGGCCGGAAGCGGGAAGAGCAGGTCAGGCACCTGATCGGGATCGGGCCGCCGAACAACGGTTCCGCTCTGGCCGAACTCTTCAACGATCCGGTCTATGGGCCGCAGATCCTCGATCAGCTCGCCGGTGTATTTGTGCCGCGGCGCTACGATCCGGCAGACGACGTCATCGCCCAGGAGGTCAGGCCGGGAAGCCGGACGATGGCCGCCCTGCGGTCTGCGGGCGTCCGCCAGGACGTGGCGTACCGGTTCATCCTGAGCGCCAACCTCACCGCCACCCCGGATCTCTTTCCCTGTTTTGACGGAAAAACCTGGGAGCGCTCCGCGGATGGTGAGTGGCAGATGACCTATGCAGGCGATGGGATCGTGCCGCATACCGATTCGTACCTGCCCGGCGCGGGCATCGAGATCCTGCCGGCCGAGCCGGCGGCGCTGAGGTGCAACCCCGATCACTACGGCCATATCAGGCTGCCGCGGAACGCCGAGGTGGTGGACCGGGTGATGGCGCACCTCATGGGCTCTCCCTGAAATTTTTCGGGAGAGGCTCACGCGAAGCCGCAAAAGGCGCGAAGGTGCCGGGGTTAGCGCCGTAAAAGGGCAAAAGCCCGGAAAAAAGATCAGGGGGTGGCGGGGATGGTCCGCGACACCTTCGGGATCTCGGCGACATTCTCAAGCGTCTCGACCGAGCCGTCAGGGAAGGTGACGGTGGTCACCGCCGGGGAGAAATCGGCCTGGACAAGGGGCGCAAACCAGTAACTGTTCAATGCCTGCTCTGCATCACGCAGGTCGATGGCAGGGGTAGTATAGGTCGTCTCGTTCCCGGACCGTGAGATCTTCGCGAAATGTTCGACCCTGAAGGAGGCCGCGTGATCGTCCAGGGCCACTGACTCGACACTCTGGCCGGAAAAAGTCTCGAGTGCTTTTTTAAACTCGTCAGAGGGATCGGCGATCTTGAAGAAGACCGCAATCCGTTCAATCCACGAGAGGGTGTAGTCGAAGGTGACGATCGCCGCTCCGTTTTCATCGATTGACATATCCAGCCTGTCTGCGGTGAACGCTCCTGCAGGCAGAGTTAGGCCGGCGACAAGGAGCAGCACGACCCCGATGCGAACCCATATATCCATACTCTCAACTCCAGATATACATCTGGCTTTCCTCATATAAACATACTGAACAGGATGCCTGTCCACCAGAAATATAGAAAATATATTTATATTAGAATTGTCATCGGTGGTGATGATGGGCTATCCGAAGAAACACTTCGCCGCCGCAGGGCTGATGGGGTGGCTTTTTATGATCATTTTTTTTCTGATCTTCATAAGAAGCATCGATCTCACCATCTTCCTCCTGCTCGTTTCCCTGGGGCTGTTCGTACTCATAGAAGTACTGGACACGTCCTTCGCCAAACCCTCCCATATCATGTATCTTAAATACTGGGTCGCTGTCGGGCTTGTGTTTTTCGTCACCGTCATCGTCGATAAAGTGGTGAGGGTCGTTCAGGCATGAAGAGGAGACACATGCAATGGGTTCTGGCAGGGGTATCCCTGGCGATCATCCTCATCTGCGGGAGCATGATCACCTCGCCGATACTGTACTCGGCCGAAAACGCCTCTTCCACGGCGCATCATGCCGACCCGTCCCTCATCTCCAGAACGGCGGAGAACAGGGCAGGATCGGTCGTGCCTGCCATGGACAACCTTATCGAGAGCACGGGAACAATTGTTCTGAACATTAAAAACAAGGATTTTAAAGCGGCACAGGCCGATCTGGAAGCCTATATGGCCGCCTCGAGGTCATTCAACAGCCTCGTCGTCAACCTGGACCTGTCCGAGAGCGAGATCGGGGAGTTCGTGGAGATCAACAGGGAAAACATTGAATCCCTTTCCACCCTCTTTGAGGAGAGCAAACGCTTTGAGGAGATCTCCAGCCTTGAGGTGGTATACCGGGACGAGGAGAACCCTGAAGCGCTCTACTCGGTTGCCTACGAGGGAGAAGCGCTCAGGATGAAAATGGAAGAGGCGTATCAGCGCTACGCCGCACAGCAGTCGTCCCTTCAGAGTGTGAGCAGCCGCTACGGCCTCTCCACCGCCTCATACAACCAGAGCGTGACCGAGTTTGCCGCGGTCGTCGGCGAGACCGACGCCGCACAGGAGAGCCGGCTGGATGCAATCCCGAAAAACGATGTCTTTCCTCTCACCCTCGGGATAGAACCGACCACCGCCACCTTCGGCGATCGGATCCTGATCGCGGGCACCCTGTACCGGAGCCCGGGGCAGGAGGTCGGGATCTCTATCGACAGCCGCCTGTGGGGGACGGCGATCACCGACATCAACGGCAGATATACGGCCTATTATCCGGTAACAGCGATCGGCACGGGAAAACACCTGATCTATACCTCCCGGGGCAGCAGGTATTCAGATGTGATCGAGTTCACCATCGTGCCGGCGCCGGCCGCCCTGACACTCGAGGCCACGCAGGGGGATTACGGGGCCGGGGAAAACGTCCTTTTCACCGGCACCCTCTCAAGCCTTGACAGACCGGTCTCAAACGCCCTGGTCTCCATCGTGCCCGACGAAGGGGCGGCGATCCAGGTGCTCACCGACGAGAAGGGAGTTTACTCCTGCACCGGCCTGCTGGATCCGGGGATCAGAGAGGTGAAGGCAGTCGTTTCGGGCGAGTCCCTCCCCTTTGCATATACCGCCAGCAGCCCGGTCACCGTGGACGTACCCCATGCATGGATGGGGTTTGCCTCCCTTGTGATGAAGGGTGCGGTAATCCTGGTCCTCGGGCTCGGGCTGGAGTTCATGGTCAGGAGCATACGGGAACAGCGTTCAAAGAGGCGTGCCACTCCCATCAGCCGTCACGAAATTCCTGTCCTCAGGCAGCCCGCCCTGCCACCCGCACCAATAGCCGAGCCGCTGTCTCCCGCCGAGGTGGCGCGGCAGTATGCGCTCCACGTTGGAAACGGCGACTACAGAGAGGCGATCAGGACCCTGTACCTCGCCCTCGCAGACAGGATCGGACGAAAGGCAGAGATCAGGAATTATATCGCATGGACGCCGCGGGAGATTCTTGGCGCTACATCGGGCGCGAGCGAGGCCAAAAACCTCGCCGAATTTATCGGGAAGTACGAACATTCCCATTACGGCACCACGGAAACCTCGCACGGACAGGCTGAGGCGCTGCTGCGGTGGTACGGCAGCGTCACCGAGGCCATGGGTGGTGGTCAGGATTAAGTTCATCAGACTGGCAGCGGCCGCCATCGCTCTTCTGGCCGTTTCTGTCCTTTTCCTCCACCTCTCCACGACCGACCACGAGTTCAGCAGATACAATATCGGGTGGAACGGCACCTCGGTCTTTGCCGGGAACCTGGAGGATGCCGGCGGCGTGGTCCTGCACGAGACTGCGGACCTGCCGAACTACCAGGACGCCGTCCTTCTTCTGATCGCGCCGGAGGGAGAGATCCCTGATAGCGAGATCGGCGATTATAGAGCATTTCTTAAGCGTAACAACACGCTTTTTATTTCTGACGAGTCAGGGGCGTCAAACAAACTGCTCAAAGAAATCGGTTCGGATATCAGAGTTATTCCAGGCAAAATCGCAGGTTTCGACTCGGGATATGCGGATCCGCTCCTTCCGAACGGCTATCCAGAGGGCGATCATCCGCTGCTCGAAGGCGTGGCGTCGATCGCCTTCAACCACCCTGCACAGGTGATGGGAGGCGAGGCCCTCGTCAGTTCTGGCATCTTTAGTTGGTACGACCTGGACGGGAACGGGCGGATGGAGGTGGGAGAGCCTTCAGGAAGGTTCGTCTTCATCTCCAGCCAGCCGGTCGGCGGGGGTGAGGTGATCGTCTGCGCGGACCCGAGCATCCTGATCAACACAATGCTGGGGCGGGGCGTGCCCGGGGACGGCGCCATCTTCGCCGACAATCTGCTTTCGTACAGGAATACCGCAATTCTGGAGAGTGCCCACTCCGCAACCGCCGCGACCGGGGGCATCGGGCAGGCTCTGGCGCACCTGAAGGCGTCGCCTCCCCTGCAGGCAGGCATCATGGGTGCCTGCCTTCTGGTGGCCGGGATTGCGTGGAGAAGAAGAGTATGTCCAGGGGGTCAATCATGACAGGCGAAACAATCGAGCGTGAACTCAAAGCGATATCGAAGTCTTATACCAGGATTGCAGAGCAGGTTGGAAAATTCGTGGTGGGCAACACACCCCTCATCGAGATGATCTTCGTCAGCATGCTCAGCGAGGGGCATATCCTTCTTGAAGGAGTGCCGGGCACGGCCAAGACCGTCATTGCAAAGACGGTAGCAGCCCTTTCAGGCTGTGATTTCAGACGCATTCAATGCGCCGTCGATATGCAGCCAGCCGACATCGTCGGGGTGCGGATGTATGATACGGAGCGGAAGGATTTTGTCCTGAAAAAAGGGCCGATCTTCTCCAATTTCATTCTGGTCGACGAGATCAACCGGGTCAGCCCGCGCACGCAGAGCGCCTTCATCGAGGCAATGAGCGAGCGGCAGACCACGATCGACGGGATTACGCACCCGTTTACCGATCCGTTCTTCGTGATCGCCACCCAGAACCCGTACGAGTTCGAGGGCACCTTCCCCCTCATCGAGGCCCAGAAGGACCGGTTCATGTTCAGCACAAAACTCAGGTACCTTGACGCCGACGAGGAACTTGAGATCATCAGACGGGAGAGCACCGGCTATCTCGACTGGGACGCCTACCGGTCGGCGATCGCCCCGGTGCTTACGCCCGATATGATCCGGCATTTCATCGGGACGGTCAGGAGTGTGCGGGCTGAAGAGCCGATCCTCAGGTATATCAGGGACATCGTCCTCGAAACGCGGAAACACGACGATATCTGGCTCGGCGCCAGCCCCAGGGCGTCAATCGCCTTTGTGCGCGGCAGCAAGGCCCTTGCTGCACTGAACGGGAGAGAATATGTTATTCCTGACGATGTAAAGCGGATCGCACGGCTCGCCCTGCCCCATCGCCTGATCTTGAGACGAGAGTCCGATCTCGGCGGTGTGACGACCGGCGAGGTCACCGAAGATATCCTTGCGGCGGTCGAGGTGCTGTAAGTGGAGGTCGGCCGGAGTGTGCAGGCCGCGCTCCTCTTCACCGTCATACTTGCAGGGTTCTCGATCCTCGCCGACAGCGTTGCCGCCGCTCTTGGCGCCTGCACCCTCGGGGCGTTTCTGGTCTCGCGCTCTGCCGTAGCATCGTTTCATTTCAGGACGGTTGCCGGATCGCTCTCCATCGAACGCACGCTGGAAAAAAAAGTGGTAAAACAGGACGCCTCGATCGAGGTCGGGATAAAGGTCAGGGTCAGGGTGCCGCAGGGGGTCGCCCTGCTGATCGAGGATCTCCCGCCGGTCGGGGCGCGGGTTATAGAGGGGGTCTGCTCCCTTCAGATCCAGGGGCCGTTTGATGGTGAAGAGACGACCACCTACCGCATGACGGTGCCGACAGAGGGACGTGTCAGGTTCGCCGGGGTGAGGGTCGATATACCCGACCACTTTTTCCCGAAATCGGCAACATTTGCCGGGGAATCCATGCAGATGCCCGGTTTTATGGTCAAACCAAACAGGCTGTTTCTGACGCACCGTGGAGGGCACGAGACGCGGGGGCCTGAAGAGCGCCGACTCTACTCGGCGTCTTCGGACCTTGTCAGGTCGTTCAGAGAATTTGTCGACGGCGACGATTACCGGAACGTCGACTGGAAAATGACGGCAAAACACGATGCCCTCTATATAAAGGAATATTCAGCAGAGATCGCTGCACCCCCCCTGATCCTGGTCGATATCCCGCAGGTGCCGGTGGATCCCTCGGTGCGCTCGGCATTTCTCGATACCGTGCAGGCGGCGGTCGCCACCTGGATGCAGGAGTCGGGATCAGTCTCCCTCATGATCATAAAAGGGCCGGCAGTCCTCTCGTTTCTCCCTAAAGATACCGATTACGCCGGGGTGCTGCGTGCCATTCCGGCTTCATGGGACACGATTCAAGAGACATGGTTCTACCGTTCACGCCCTGCATCAGGTCTGCAGATGGAGATCGCCGCCCTTTCAAAGATGGCGAAAAAAGAGGGGGAGGAAAGCGACTCTAAAAAATACTTTGCCAACCTCTCGGCATATTACACCGCGGTTCTGGCCGGAAGAAGCCTCTCGGTCTTTGAAGAGCAGGTCGCCAGAGCGCTCTGGAGGCTCAACCCCGGACGCATCGATATTTTCTCGTGCAACACAGGAGATCAGAGTCATATTCGTCTGGTGACCAGCATCGCAGAGCACCAGGGAATAGCGGTGGAGGTCTGGGCACAGAAGGGCCAGGAGAAGACGGCGGTGTTCGAGCGGATCGGGTTCGATCAGAGAGCGGGGGCGGAGGCGGCATGAACGCCGGGGCCGGTGCATGGGCCGTCCTGATCCTGCCGGCAATTGTTGCAGCCGGTATCGCTGCATATGCCAATCTGGGGATCTATTCGGGTATATTTTCAATCGTGTACCTTTTCGCCGCCATTTATTCGATAAAATGGGGGTCTGAAGGCTGGATACTGGTCTTCGCCGCAGGAGAGCCGCTTGTGCTGGCGACGGCGGCGGCGTCCCCCATCTTCATCGTCCCGGTCCAGGTTACCGTGCTCTGGGCGGCGATGCTGAGCGGCTGGGGAGGGGAAGGCCGGATTTCGATTCTCAAATGGGTGGTTCTGGGAGGGGCGATCGTCGGGATCGCAGGCATAGGGGCGATCCGCACCGTTCATGCCCTGCCGCTTCTTTCCGGCGCGGCGTGTGCAGGGATCGCTGCCGTCGCAATCGTGTGGCTTGGCGAACTCCGCCTGAAGAAAAAGGTCGGGATACAATGATGAGAAAACAGGAGTACAATGACTATTTCCTCAGCGGTGCAGTCCTGATCGGGCTCTCTGCCCTGGTGATCGTCGTCGCCCTCGTCATGGGGAGGGGCGACATGACCGGAGCCGTCCTGGTCGTGAGCGGGATCGCGTGTTTCGTCGGTGGGCTCTTTGTCCTGACGCTTTCGAAAGGTGAGCCTGTGGACCCGGCATATGTGGGCATTCTCCCTGCTGCCGGGACGATCAACCTCAGCCGGGTGGCATCGGACCTCGGCCTGATGGGCGACGGGATCTATATCCCGCAGAAAGGCGGTTCACCCTCGGTTCTCCAGCTCGTCCCGGCCGGATCGTTTGAGGGCGCGGATCTGAAGGGCGATTTTTCCTTTGCGACGGAAAAAGGTTCGACCGGACTGGTCATGATCCCGCAGGGGCTGCCCCTCCTCGAACAGATCCGGAGAGATGCCGGACTGGTCGTGCCGTCCAGCGAACCCAAGGTGCTTGCTTCACTCAAGGAGGTCTGCTCAGAGATACTGGAGATAGCCGAGAGCACGACTGCCGTGAGAAGCGGGGAGAGCATCGTCGTGAGGCTGGATCGATACCGTCTCTTCTCTGGCTGCAACGCCGTGCGCGCCGAGTCGCCGAAGTGCTGCACGATGATCGGGTGTCCGGTCTGCAGCCTGATCGCCTGCATGCTTGCAGAAGGACTCGGGAGGCCCTGCACCCTCTCACGGACCGAGGCCGACGAGAAAAACAAACAACTCACCCTGATCTATACTTTTGCAGACGCATCCTGACAGGGGGATGCACGGCTGGCGGTTTTTTTTCCGCCGTCATTTTCAGCGTGCCCATCCGGCCGCCGCCACCTCTGTGGAGAGGCGGTCTCCCACCGCTTCTGTTAGTACCCAGGGCCGTTGAGGCGTACCGGCGGAGAGGATGGAGCAGTTCTGGCGCCTGTGGAGGCGATGCCGCTCGATCTCAATTGCAGTGGTGCCAATATCCATGGAGCAGGACGTCATGCCCACGCAGGGGCATGGCAGGTTCGCCGGGAACATGGCGCTTCGCTCGTGTGTGTGGGTAGCCATGACACCTTTATCAAACACCGCTCAGGCGATCCGGGACGATAGGCCACAATGAGATGGGGTGAAGTGTTTCTGGACGAACATTGATTGATCCATCCACCGGTGCGATCGGGGGATGATTGATGAGCGCCTCTCCAGCCCGACCGCTCCCTCGTCTCCGGGGCAATCGCATGCGGGGGTCCGGGGGTGCAACCCCCGGCCGGTGTCCGCTCCACCCATCAGAGCGATTTCTACATCCAGACGCTGAGAGCATGAGGGTTCCCGAAAGCCCGGGCAGACACCAGCCGGGGGGCTGGCTGCCCCCCGACACACCCCCGCCGAATGCGATTGGGGCAGGAACCCGCAAAACCCTCCGGCACGACCACCCAGAATTTTTCATCGACCGATGCTCCGCCCTCCCCGTCCCCACATGTCCAGGGCAATCCTCGCGGGGGGTCCGGGGGTGCAACCTCCGGCCAAACATGCGGGGGGGAGGCGATTGATCGTCAGGTCGGTGCGAAGGGGTCGCCTGCGTGAAAGGGCGAAGAGCCGAGAAAATATTCCGGGTCAAAAAAAAAGGTTATTTCCTGCCTCTTGCAAAGAGGAGGAACGCAACGAGAAGGCCGATCAGGCAGGCGGCCAGCCCCAGGGGCTGCTGCTGTGCCGCAGTCGTCGGCGCCCCGGTTGCAGAGGTGCCGGTCTGAGTGAGGGTCGGGGCGTCGGTCGCCCCGGCATCGGCAAAACGCATCGGGCAGAAAGTCCCGCCGCCGGCGATCTCCGTACAGACCATGTTGTTCTCGATGGTGCTGGGGAGTATCTCCCATTTTTCGCCGATGTAGGCGGCGATGAAGACAAGGGCAGAACTGCTCCTCAGGTCCTCGGGCAGGGCGAACCGCAGACGCGCGGCATCGGGAAACACCGCTCCTTCGGGTGTTACTGAAACCGGTCTGCCGATAACACTCCATCCTTCAGGCACATTCCCGGCATCGGTCTCGACAAGGGCGACATTCTCAAGGGCGCACCCTACGATACATGCGCCAAGACTTTCAGACCAGATCTGGACGGCGTCTTCAGGGTCTGTCGTCGTCGAAAGAATGCCGCCGCCGTCCGAGCCGCCGCTCGACACCACGCCCGAACCAGGAGAGGTCGTGGGCGATGATGTGGGTGACGTCGTAGGTGACGTGGTCGGTGAAGTCGTGGGCGAGGTCGTGGGCGATGTTGTGGGTGACGTCGTAGGCGACGTGGTCGGTGAAGTCGTGGGCGGGGTGGTCGGGTCGGTGGTGGGCGACCCATCTCCGATAGGTATGGTCTTTTCAAAGACGTCCTTTCCATCGATGCTGACCACGATCCTGCTCGATCCCTCTTCCACCCCGTTTACGACAAAGGTGATCTGGCTATCAGAGGGCCCGGTCTTGGTCCCGGTCAGGCGAAACTGTGCGACGACAGCCGAGGCGTCGGGCATGGCCTGTCCCTGGAGCCTGAAATAGTCATAAGTTCCTGCCGGGATGTTTTCCTCCCTGGTGAACGTGAAGACGCCGCTCTTCGAGGGCCCTCCCACGTTGATCGTATTCCCGTTGATATACGTGGAGAGTGTCGTATAGACCGTGTTCTGCGTCGAGGCAGAGATCCATCCGCCGCTCAGAGAGAGAGGCATCTGGAAATCGTCCACTTCAAATATGAACCGCTCTCCAGAACCTACCTCGAATCTACCCTCAACAAGGATGGCAAATGACACCCGGTCGGGAAGATCCGTCACCTGTATGGTGATCTGATCCCCGGCCTCGACGGCGTCAGGCGATACGGCGATGCTGACCGCACTGCATCCAGCGACGATACCTGCCAGAAGGATAATCTGGGCAATAATAGCAATTCTGAAACGCAATTTTCCGTCCCCCCGATTACGTGAGATAGTAACCATTATATATTATAAATGTTACTTGGGTTACGGGGGAACGTGATGAAGATAACCTCAGAGTATAGCGTAGCGTCCATACGTATTATGCTCCTTCTGGTCCTGATCTGCGGAATGATAACAGTTGTCTCAGCAGTAGCACCTGTGGTCACAGTATCTGGCAGTCAGTCATTCACCTATAAAGGAGTTGAGGTTCAGGGGATCGACGTGATCGATCTGCTTGATCCATCGGTATCGCATGTCGAGCTTGCCGCAACCGGTGAGAACGATCTGAAAAGCATAGCAGGACCGGAGATCAGATACATTAAGCGGGACTACCCTGCCGCGACCATTACGATTGAAGGGTTTACGATCTCGGTCAATGAGGTCGGCGAGGTTGACCGGTCAGGTCTGAATACCTACCATCTCTACTCCACGCCGGTGATCCCGACGATCAATGCAGCTGTGCCCGGCGAGACAGGAAATATTCTTCTGATCAAGGTGCCGGATATTCCTGACGCCGACAACCTCATGGATCTCAAAAGCCTGCTGACCTCGACCGATACGATGTACATGTACACCGATGGCGGGATCATCTACTGCAACCCGCAGACGAACTCCTATATCCTGTGGGGCAGTGTCAATCCCGGCGACTACAACCCGAGCAACTTCGCAAAGACGCTGAAGGCGACTGAGGTGGACCTTGACGCTTACACCGGCGACGCGGCTCTCGCGCAGATGATGGGGGACATCTACCCTGAGGCCCTACCCGCGGCAGGCGAGTACGCCTGCTACATCTTCAGGTACGATCCCGATGCAAAGAAGATCATCGTCCTCGGTATGGCGGCAGTGATCGTCATGGACAGCGACCGCAGTCTCACCTGGAACGGGAGCACCACGCCTGGTGCGTGGGAGGACGGCGGAGATGCCGCACTCTCCTTTGAAGACGGGGACGATGTGGCGGCGTGTGCCTACCTGATCGTGCGGAAGAACGCCGTCTTCGATGCTGAAATGAGCGTGAACTCAGAGAACCTCAAGGCACTGAAGAACCACCCGACAATCACGGTCTCCTGTCTCTTTGATTTCCTCAAACAGCAGGTGCCAGGCCACACCTATGCAAACAGCCCGATTGAGGTGGCACTGATCGTCGACGGTGCGGCGCAGGCGCCCGACGACATCAACTCGGTCATTCCGATATCGACCGGCTACGGGATCGCAGGGGCCGAAGTCGGCGGGCAGGTGACGGTGTCGGCAGCGGCGCTCTCGGCTCTCGGTGACGGGACCTACAGTGTGATCCTTCTCGGCATCGGCGGTGACGGTTCGGTCGTTGCACTCGACCAGAAAGAGGTCGCCATCGGTTCTGAAAATGGAGGAGCGGCATTGTATTACGAATCCGACAACACCGATTGGAGTGAGCTGGACATCTCCAAGACCAGAAAGGTCCTGACAGTCAAAGATTCCAAGGCAGCAGATGCAAACGCCAATCTGAACGTTGCAGAGATCGAGAGCCTGTCTGGAGACGGGAGTGACGCAGGGGGAGAGGGTGCGGCAAATTCGGCATCGGCAGCTGGCGATGCATCGGTCAGGGATATGAACGTTGCAAACGCTGCTGCGATCGGAGCGGAACCGGCCAGCACGGCAAACCCCTTCGGCGGGGTAAGTCTCACCCCGACAACCCTCGGTTATACCGTGATCGGGCTTATTGTCCTGGGAGCGGCCGGCATGATGCTCACCCGCAACCGGCTCAGATAGAACGGCAGAAAACCGCCCCATCCTTTTTTTTGTTTTTGTGATCCTCAGGCGCGGCCGGGCGGTGTCGCAAGCCTTTAACCACACGGAGAGAGAAAAGATTAGCAGATGGCTCAGCTGACCGTGGACCTTGGCGGACGGCCCGGTGTGGACTGCCGGGGGTTCTGCGAATACTGTTATTTCAGGCATGTCAGGGACGTCGCACCCCTCGGGTGCCGGTACTGCCCCCCGTTCAGGGTAGGGTGCGATTACTGCAGCAGGGGCGTTAAAGAGCAGTACAGCGGGTTCAAGCCACTGTCCACCGTTGCAGACGATATCCTGGCCAGCCTGCAGATGCTCCCGGACGATATCAGCCGGGTCACGATCAGCGGGGGCGGGGATCCGAGTTGTTATCCTGAGTTTGTAGACCTGATCGAACTCCTGGGGAGCATGGAGGCCCCGCTCCATATCGGCTATACCAGCGGCAAGGGGTTCGACGACCCGGCCATTGCCGATTTTCTGATCGATAACGGGCTGACCGAGGTGTCGTACACCATCTTTTCCGCCAACCCGGCTCTCAGGAAACGGTATATGCACGACCCGACGCCTGAAGTGTCTCTTGCGGTCATGCGGAGGTTGTGCGAGGAGATCGACGTCTATGCCGCCGCCGTGGTCATGCCGGGCGTCAACGACGGCGCCGACCTGGAGCAGACCTGCGCATGGCTCGATGAGGCCGGGGCAAAGGGGCTGATCCTGATGCGGTTTGCAAACACCACCGAGCAGGGCCTGATCCTGGGCAACGCCCCGCTTATACCGGGTCAGCCGGTCGAGAGCGTCGAAGCGTTCAGGGAGCGGGTGACCGCCCTCAATGAGAGGTACGCCCTGAAGATCAGCGGCACCCCGCTCTGGGACCCGGAGATCGGGTCTCCGTTCGCCATCCTGGGGGAGCCCGACCTCCTCGCGAAACTCCCGGCGGTGCGGGCCTCCGCATCGGTGATCACCGGGAGCGTGGCGGCGCCCTCTATCAGGCGGGTGCTCGATGCCTGCGGCGGGGGGTGCGAGGTCGTCCCGGTCTCGAAGGAGATCGCATGCCTGATCACCCTGGAAGACCTCAGGGGCATCGACCTCGCCGACCTCGACGAGACCGTGATCATCCCGGGCCGCTGCTTTGTCCACGACCGGCAGGCGTCAGACCTCCTGAGCGCCGACGGGAGGATCAGGACCGTGCTGCGCGGGCCCGATATGCTCACCGCCGACGCCGAGACCTCCATGGGCATGAACAAGAACGAGGTCCTCCAGATGGAGATGGAAGGGTTTTCCGCCCTGATCCACTGCATCAACCAGAACGGCCGGAGAATATAGAGGGGCCTCCACCGATACGGCCCTCGATTCACGCGATAGACCGGAGAGCCCGCATGGCGATCTCGAATACATTTTTCCACTCGTTCGCGGCTTCCCGGCATCCCTGTGCCCGGAGTTTTTATTCCTTCAGTGCGGATTGGCCCGGGAAGGCAGACCCAGGATCCTGAGAGGGTACGCATCTCCCTCTCAATGATGGGGGCATCCAGCCCCCCGGCACCGGCCCTCCAGAACAGGATTTCTCCGGAGCCAAAAAAAGAGATATTATTTTTTAGTCTTCTTTGACCGAATTGTAGCGCTCGTTCTCGCGCTCGCGCAGGACGTTCCGCCTGATCTTGCCGGAGATCGTCTTGGGGAGTTCGTCCACAAACTCGATCGCGCGCGGGTACTTGTACGGGGCGGTCGTATTCTTCACGAACCGCTGGATCTCCTTGACCAGGGTCTCCGAGGGCGTAAAGCCAGGGGCGAGGATGACGAACGCCTTGACAATCATGCCGCGGATGACGTCGGGCGACCCGACGACGGCGCACTCCTGCACGGCCGGGTGCTCCATCAGGGCCGACTCCACCTCGAAGGGGCCGATCCGGTAGCCCGAACTCTTGATCACGTCGTCGGCGCGGCCGACAAACCAGAAATAGCCGTCCGCGTCCATGTAGGCCTTGTCGCCGGTGTAATACCAGTCCCCGCAGAAGGCGTCGGCGTTCGCCGCCTCGTTGTCGATGTACGAGAGGAACATGCCGGGGGGCCGCGGTTCGGCCCAGATGGCGATCCGCCCCTCTTCACCGACCGGAACCGATTGCCCGTCATCGTCGTGGAGCTCGATCCGCCACCCCGGCGCAGGTCGGCCCATCGCCCCCTGCTTCACCTCCATGCCCGGGAACGTCCCGATGCAGAGCACCGTCTCGGTCTGGCCGTAGCCCTCGTAGATGGTAAGCCCGGTGCCTTCCTTCCACGCCCTGATCACCTCGGGGTTCATGGGCTCGCCGGCGCTCACGCAGTGACGGAGCTGGGAGAAGTCGAACTTGCCGAGATCGGCCAGGATCAGCATCCGGTAGACCGTCGGCGGGGCGCAGAAGGTGGTCACCTCGTACTTCTCCAGCACCGGCAGGAGTTCGGTCGCTTTGAACTTGCCGCGGATATCGTAGACCAGGGTGCAGGCGCCCTGCATCCACGGCCCGAAGAACTTGCCCCAGGAGGACTTCCCCCACCCGGTGTCGGCGAGGGTGAAGTGGAGATCGTTCTGCTTGAGGTCGAGCCAGAACCTGCCGGTGATGATGTGCCCGATCGGGTAGGCATGGTTGTGGAGGACCATCTTCGGCTCGCCCGTCGTGCCCGATGAGAAGAAGATGAGCATCGGATCGGTCGAGCGGGTCCTCTTCATGCCAGGGAGTTTTATCAGCTGGGACGAGACCGGGGCCGGGTAGGTGAGCTCCTGGTGGTAACTGACCCAGCCGGGAAGCTCCCCGTCCACCACGAAGCGGGAGACCAGGGAGGGGCACTGGTCGCAGATCTCGTTCACCTTTGCGGCGTTTTCCAGGTCGGTGACGACCATCTTGAACTTGCCGGCGTTCACCCGGTACTTCAGGTCTTTGGCCGTCAGCATCGTCGGGGTCGGACAGAAAACAACGCCGAGCTTAATCGCTGCTGTGGCAAAGATCCACCACTCGGGAATGCGGTGGAGCATGATGATGATCCGGTCGCCCTTGTTGATGCCGTACTTGAGGAGCATGTTCGCCGCCTGGTTGGAGAGGTTCATCAGGTGGCGGAAGGTGTAGAACTTTTCATGCCCTTCCTGGTCGGCCCAGATCATCGCCAGGCGGTTGCGGTCCTGCTTTGCCCACATATCGACGACGTCGAAGCCGAAGTTGAAGTACTCCGGCACCTCCGCATGGTAGGAGGCATAGACGTCCTCGTAATTCATTGCAGTATGCTCGGCGTCTTGCATAGCGGTACTAGATTTGGAGGACAGGTAGATAAGGGGCTCGATTAAAAAAGAGGGGGTCAGGCGTCGGGGCGGTCGCCGGTCTGACCGTTTTCAAACTGCTGCATCTCCTTCATCTTCAGCTCCTTGCGTTTGATCTTGCCGGAGATGGTCTTGGGGAGTTCGTCCACGAACTCGACGGTGCGCGGGTACTTGTACGGGGCGGTCGTCCGTTTGACGTGTTTTTGCAGTTCTTTTACGAGTTGCTCCGAGGGTTCGAAACCGGCGTTGAGGACGACGAACGCCTTGACGATCAGGCCGCGGATCAGGTCTGGGGACCCGACGACGGCGCATTCCTGCACGGCCGGGTGCTCCATCAGCGCCGATTCCACCTCGAAGGGGCCGATACGGTAGCCCGAACTCTTGATCACGTCGTCGTCCCGGCCGACGAACCAGAAGTAGCCCTCGTCGTCCATATAGGCGCGGTCGCCGGTATAGTACCAGCCGTTCTTGAACGATTCCTCGTTTGCCTCTTTGTTCTCAAGGTATTCCACAATGAGGCCGACCGGCCGCGGGTTGAGGGAGATGGCGATCCTTCCTTCCTCGAAGGGTTCGCAGGGGCCGCCTTCCTCGGTGTGGAGCTCGATGTGCCAGCCGGGCGAAGGTTTGCCCATCGACCCGAATTTCGGCTGCATGCACGGGAAGGAGGCGATGGCACAGACCGTCTCGGTCTGGCCGTAGCCTTCCCTGATGGTGAGGCCGGTGCCTTCCTGCCAGATGCGGATCACCTCGGGGTTTAAGGGTTCGCCAGCACTGGTGCAGTGGCGCAGTTCCCTGAGGTCGTATTTCTTGAGGTCGGCCAGGATCAGCATCCGGTAGATGGTCGGCGGGGCGCAGAAGGTGGTCACCTCATATTTCTCAAGGATCGGGAGGATCTCGGTCGCCGAGAACTTGCCCCTGATGTCGTAGACGAAGATCGCCGCACCGGCGATCCACTGCCCGAAAATCTTGCCCCAGCCGCATTTCGCCCACCCGGTGTCGGAGAGGGTGAAATGGAGGTCGTGCTCGGTGAGGTCCTGCCAGAGTTTTGCGGTGATGATGTGGCCGAGCGGGTGGGCGTTGTTGTGGAGGACCATCTTCGGCTCCCCGGTGGTGCCTGAGGTGAAGTAGATGAGCATCGGGTCGGTGGCGCGGGTCCGTTTCGCCACCGGCATCGAGACGGTGCGGTGGGAAACCGGCGCCGGGTAGATCAGTTCGTACGGGAAGCTCGCCCATCCCTCGAGTTCGCCGTCGGCCAGGAACCTGACCTGCAATGACGGGCATTCCCTGCAGATCTCGTCGATCTTCCAGGTATTTTCCAGGTCGGTGATGACCATCTTGAACTTTCCTGCCCTGATCCGGTATTTGAGGTCTTTGGGGGTGAGGAGGGTCGGGCACGGGCAGTATACGGCGCCGAGTTTGATGAGAGCGATGACGAAGATCCACCACTCAGGGATCCGCGGAAGGAGGAGGAGTACACGGTCGCCCTTGCCGATGCCGTATTTGAGAAGGATATTTGCCGCCTGGTTCGAGAGGTTCATCATGTCCCTGAAGGTGAACTTCTTCTCGTTGCCTTTCTGGTCAACCCAGATCATGGCCAGACGGTTCCGGTCTTTTCTGGCCCAGGCGTCGATGACGTCGTAGCCGAAGTTGAACGCCTCGGGGACGTCAATAGAAAAAGACGCTCTGGTCTCTTCGTAGTCTTCCATGTTATGCTCTGCCATGGGATCGGTCCGTATAGGTATGGCGCGTCAGCGTTTTTTAAGTTCACTAATGTTGTGCGCTCGTTTGCGGTCCTGAAAAAGAGAAGGGGGACGGGGTCAGGATCTGCCGGTGGCGGCGATCAGACGCGTGCAGTCGGTGTCGGGGATTGCCCGCATCACTGTTTCCCGGAGATCAGCCACCCAGTCCGCAGAACCGGCAAAGGTTTCGAGGTCGCCAGCGACGGAGGCGAGCGGGAGGGGGTGGTCGAAGATGGTTACCGGCCTGAGTTTCAGCCGCAGCGGGTAGACTTCGCCGGAGCCCCCGAAGATGGGCGTCTGGTTGACGAAGAGTTCAGATATGACCTCATAGACGCCAAAAAGGGAGGGGGCTCCCATGTCCGGTGCACAGAGGAGGATACGGTCGCCGAGGTGTACTTTGCTGATCGTATCGGCATGGCGCTGTGCAACGCCCCAGATCCGTTTTTCCCGGACAATTTCCGGCGCTTTCCCCTCAGAAATGCCAATCCAGCAGGTCATGGATGGTGATAGGCGATGCTCTATTAATATGTTTCGGATGTGGTCGGGCGCTGCGAAACAATTAAATAAGGTGCACCTGTAATCGCCCCATACGGGAGGGACAGTATGCCGTACAAATGGGTAAGCAACAAAGATGTGGATGAGGCCGTGGTCGTGATCATGAACACCCTTGAGGAGGGGAAGGAGTTCCCCGAATGGTTGAGAAGGACGCTTCAGGGGGCGATCGACGATTCTGATCCGGTGTATGTGCGATATTTCTACGATCAGGTGAAGAAGTTCGCACCTTCGTCGCTGAAGGTCTTCGGAGAGACGCCGGTCGTCTGAGGGCGGACAGGGACACCATTTCTTTTTTTGGCTCTTTTCTCCGCGGTTCAGGATGGCTATTGACACCCCGGTTCCCTCGCACATGCGATCGGGGCGGGGACGGGAAAACCACTATGGCATGGATATCCATTATTTTTCATCAATAGATGCTCCGCCTGGTCCCCCTTCCCATGGCCAGGGCAATCATGCGCGGGATCCGGGGGTAAGAACCCCCGGCGCGGGGTGGGCGTTGTGTGAGCGTATGGGAAATATGACTATGCCTCTGCCGGGGGGCCTGCCGCCCCACGGTCCCCCTGCCAATTGCGATTGGGGCAGGGATGGACAAGACACTCCGGCACGTCCATCAATAATTTTTTCATCGACAGATGCTCCGCCCGGCCCGAATCCTCATGTCTGGGGCAATCGTATGCGGGGATCCGGGGGTGCAACCCCCGGTGCGGGGTGGTCGGTGTGTGCGTGTACGGGCAATCGAGCAGCCTCTGCCGGGGGGCCTGTCGCCCCCCGGTCACCCTGCAGATTGCGATTGGGGCGGGGACGGACAAACCACGCCGGCACGCCCGTCCATTATTTTTCATCGACAGATGCGCCGCCCCCTCCCGTTCCCTCATGTCCAGGACAATCCTCGCGGGGGGGTCCGGGGGTGAGAGCCCCCGGCCAGAGGCGACCTTCGCTATGACATACGGGTTACCATGAAAAACATTTCATGGGGTATGCTTGCGTCCCCTTCCCGGACTCATGTGCGATTCTAGAAGATCCAGGGACCTCTCCCTGGTGGAGCCTGCTGCCCCTTCAAAATCCCGGCTTCACTTCTTCCCGGCGGCCTCGCCCTCGACGAAATACTCGATGAGCGTCCGCGTCATCTTTGTGCCCAGGGTGGGGCGCGTGCTTTCGAGCCAGAGGAAAAAGCCCGCCATATGGGGTGTGCGCCGGCTTTCGTACTTGAACCCGCCGACTTTTGCCGGGACCATCTTGAAGTACTCTTTTTTCTTGCGCGATCTGAAGTACAGGATCGGGCGGAGGTCGGGGAGGTTCACGGCGAGGATCACCTTGGAGAAGTCCCTCATGATGCTCTCGTAGGTGAGGGCCTCGCCCCTCATGGTGATGGCACTCTTCTGGCAGAGCAGGCGTATTGCCGGCGGGTAGAGCCCGCCGAAGACGATCTTTTTTACGATCGGGGGGATCTCGTCGGGTTTAAGGAGGTCGGCAGGGGTGGCGCCCGCATCCATCAGTTCGAGCATCCGGTCCCTCCGCTCGTCGTGGAGTTTGCGGTAGTCGAAGGAGCGCCTGGTATGGATGTCGGCAAGGTGGAGAAGTTTCGGGTGGGCAATGGGTTTTCTCGGCTGGTAGCGTATTTCCCGCTGGCTGAGCACCCGTTTGATCTCCTCGCAGGACGAGGTGGTGATCAGCACCGACTCGGGCTCCTTCATCAGCCGCTGCACGATGGAGTTGCGCGAGATGTCCACCGAGGAGACCAGGATGAACGGGACGATCGGCTGCCCGAAGAGGTAGCCGATCAGCCGTTTTTTGAAGATGATCTCCTGCTCGAACTCTTTTAAGTCCGAGGGGGAGGTGACGATCTCGCCGAAACCGACGGTGTTCTGGACGTCGAGGAACATCAGGTCGAACTCGGCGAGGTCCTGGCCGTTGCCGCGGACCTTGATATCGCCGTAATTGGAGTAGAAGGTGCCGTTCTGTTCCTGCGTGATCTTCTGCCTGATATAGGGGGCGTCGGCGCCTTTTCTGACGACGCCCTTGATCAGGTTGCAGTCCGCGACCGTCTCGAGCAGGGCCTCATAGATGACCCCCTCGTACCACCGCCCTTCGGCGGTTCTCATCAGGGAGATGTCCTCTGAAAATAAGTTCTTCTTCTCGGACTTGCGGAGATGGCGCGTGGCTTTCAGGGCCTGGGTGCGTGTCGGCGTGATCGCATTGAGGTGCGCGCGCAGCCACTCCACCATCTCCATTCCGTTATTCGATACCATTTGATGTTCCTGTCTTTCCGGTGTGTTGGTCGGTCGGCGGGTATATAGTTTTACGGGCAATCCCGACCGGGTTATTCGAGAACGAGGATCCGCCGGGTGAGGCTCTTGTGGACCCGCTGTTCATGGTACTGGACGATGCTGAACCGGGCGGCGGCGATCTCTCTGATGTCCCGGTGGGTGACGACGACGGCACGCCGCCCCCCTTTCAGCACCCTCCCGATCTCGTCGAGGGCGCCTTCGTACAGGCGGGTGAAGTTCTCCCCGAGGACGCAGACCGACTGGCCGTACGGCAGGTCGGTGACGACGGCGTCGACTGAACCGGTGCGGAGGGGCAGGGCCGTGGCATCGGCCAGGAGGAGGTCGGCTTCGGGGACGTTGAGGCGTGAGCCAGCGATCATGGTGCGGTCGAAGTCGCTCCCGACGACCCGCACCCCGATCCGCCGTCCCTCTTCGAGCATGCCGCCGGTGCCGCAGAACGGGTCTGCCATCACCTCGCCGGGCATGACGAGGGAGAGGTTGAGGAGGGCCCGCGCCGTCCTCGGCATCATGACGCCCGGGTGGAAATATGGGCGGGTGGACGGGCTCCTGCTTTCGTACGAGGTGCGGAGGTCGCTATAGATGACCCGGCCGAGGTAGCAGCGGTCCTCGGTGAGAACCGCTCGATATACCGTTTCAGGCGCTTTCAGGGAGACCGGGCCGGCGATGCCGTGTCCGATCAGCCGTTCGAGGGCGAGCTGGGAGGGGTACTCCCGGGAGCCCGGGATGATCTTCACCCGCGCCGCAAAGGGGCGCTCCGAGGTGAGGGCGAGGTCGGCCAGAAGGGCGCTGACGGCGTCCGCTGTCGGTTCGCACTCGCCGAGATATTCCATGACGGTATGGGTGAGGGCGAGGCGGTCGGTCGCCGCGGGGTCGGGGCACTCGGCGACGGCCACGCGGTCGCGGCGGTCGCAGATCCGGCCCACACATTCGAGCTCGGCGTAGGGGAGCGTCGGATGCTCCCCCGAGAGCTCAAAGAGCATTTTCATGGCCACTTATTATAAGGGATTCTCAGATATATAGGGGAGCGTGAACGCCCATGAAAGACCGGGATGATACGGAGAGGAGTCCGGAGGGGAGGGGAGACGGGACGCCGCCGTTTTTCCGCCCGGAGTTCGAGGAGGCGTTCCGGTTTATCGTCGGGGCGTATGCCGTCCGGCCCTCTGAACTGGCGGTGTTTCTCCCCTGCTCGGTCCAGAAACCCTACAGCACGAGCCCGAGCCACCGGAAGTTCGACGAGGTGATCGCCGCGGCGGTCCCGGCAGGGAAGGCCCATGTGGTGGTCTTCGGCACCTGCGGGGTGGTGCCACGGGAGCTGGAGCGGATGTACCCCTATGCCACGTACCGCTACAACCTGGGCCGGTGCCCTGACCCGATAGTCCACCGCTCCTTTCTCAGGATCGAGACCCCCAGGATCGCCGCGTACCTGGAGAAGACAGAGGACATCTACCGCCGGCGGGTGGCCTACTGCCTGGGGGACTTCAGGGCGGCGATGACGGCGGCGGTGGAGCGCACCGCCATTCCGGTCACGATTGCGCCGGCGGAGGAGACGATCGCCGCCTGCCGCGACCCCTCGGCGCGGTTTCCCGACGGGAGCCTGAACTCCCGGGCGTATCTTCTGGATTTCGAGCGGGCGCTCTCGGCAGCAGTCCGGCGATGATATAAATCAGCCGGACGCCAACCTCATGCCATGGTTTCTGACAGGGAACAGGCGGTCTTCGAGGCCGGGATCAAACTCGGCGCCCTGTACCACCAGTGGGTCGGCACCCCGATATCGCGGGCGACGGCGGCCTCTGTGGAGGCGGCGATCGAGGCGGCGGTCGGGCTCCAGCCCTACGTGACCGCGATCACGGTCAGGCTCAACCGCGACCTGATGACGGCGAACCCGTTCGGCTACTCTGAGCTGCGGGGCGAGATGTTCGCGGTGACGATCACGACCGAGTACGGCGGGGCTCGCTGCGTCGCCGACCTGCACTATACCGGCGAATACCCGCTGATGAGCATTCGAAGTGTCGATGAAGTCCCCTGAGATCCCGATCACCGACGATCACATCCACTTCAACCCGCGTGCAGGCCGCGGCGTCGAGGCGGCGAAGGACTTCTGGCGGGCCGGCGGGACGCACCTGTTCATGGTCTCCCTGCCGGCGTATTCCCTGGGCGTTCTGCCGCGGACCGGCGACGACTACCGGGAGGCCTTCGATGAGACGCTCCGCGTGGCCGAACTGGTGCGGGGCGTCGGGATCACGGTCTTCCCGGTCCTCGGCGTCCACCCGGTCGAACTCCTGAAGTATGCGGAGAGCGTCGGCCTCCAGGCCGCCGAGGAGATCGTCTGCGCGGGGCTCGAAGTGGCGGCCGGATACGTGGAGGAAGGACTGGCCGTCGCCCTCAAGAGCGGGCGGCCGCATTTCCCGGTGGCGCCCGAGATCGCCGCGGCGTCCGAACGCGTGCTGGTGCGGGCGCTGGAGTTGAGCGCCGATGCCGGGTGCGCCCTCCAGATCCACGCCGAGAGCGGCCCCTGCGCCGATATCCTCGACCTTGCCGCACGGGCCGGCATGGATGGGAGCCGCGTCGTCAAACACTATGCGACCCCCGACACCCCGCTGGTCCCGTCGTTTCTTGCAAAGCAGGAGGGGCTGGCCGGGATGGCGCGGGCCGGGCGGCGGTTCATGATGGAGACCGATTACATGGACGAGAACAGCCGGCCCGGAGCGGTGATGGGGCCGAAGTCCGTGCCCAGGATCACCCGCCACCTGCTGGAGAGCGGTGCGATCACGCCCGGGGACGCATGGTGTATCCATGCCGAAACCCCGGGCCGCGTCTACGGTGTGGAGATCGCCCTCTAGGACGATCCACCCTTTTTTTATCGGTGCCGCCGACATACTACTGATGTACCTGAAAGTCCACCATACACCACAGGGTGAGGTGGTGGCGGTCTGCGATGCCGACCTGCTCAACACCACCCTCAACCACGGCGACGTCCAGATCGCCATCACCGGGGCGTTTTACGGCACCGAGCAGGCGACCGAGGAGGAGATCCGCGCCGCCCTTAAAAATGCCAGCAATGCAAACCTCATGGGGAAGAAGGCGACCGGGGTCGCCATCGCCATGGGACTGATCACCGAGAAGGGATGCCTGTCTGTCGGCGGCGTCCCGCATGCGATCATCATCACCGTCTGATCATGGAAATCCTCAGGAGCGTCTGCCCGCGATGCGGCAAACCCTCGGCCGGGCTCTGCAACGAGTGCCGGGCGGCCGAGACAGAATGGTTCACCTGCGACCCGAGAGTGGAGACGATCTACTGCCCGGTCTGCGACTCGCGCAAACAGGGGAAGACCTGGAGCGACACCACCGTCGATAGGGCGGCCCTGCTCCAGGAGCTGGCGTATTCGGCGCTCCACTTCCACCCGGACGTCAGGCGCCCGGAGGCGCAGTTCACCTTCAGGGAGACGAGCCCGAACCGGACGGCCGTCACCGCGGAGGTCCGCGGCCTGCTCTACGGGGTCGAGGTCTCGGGCGAGTGCAGCACGAAGATCGTCTGGATAAAAGAGCAGTGCGACCGGTGCAACCGGATCAGCGGCGGGTATTACGAAGGGATCATCCAGGTGCGGGCGACCGACCGGCGGCCCTCGACGCGCGAGATCGACCGGGCGGCCCGGATCACCGAGGAACTCGAGACCTCCCTCCAGGAGGCGGGCGAACGGCTCGCCTTTGTCTCGAAGGTCGAGGCGACGAGGGACGGGCTGGATATCGTGGTCGGCTCGAACCATATGGGCCAGCTCCTCGCGAGCCAGATCTCCGGCGCCCTCGGCGGCCGTCTCTCAACCCACCCGAAACTGGTGGGGGAGAAGGACGGAAAGAAACTCTACCGGATCACCTTCCTGGTCCGCCTGCCGCGCTACCAGCGCGGGGACGTCGTCCTCAGCCGCGGCCGGTACCTTGAGGTGCGCTCGGCGACCCAGGGGCAGGCGCAGGTCTTCGACCTGCAGGACGGTTCGAACCGGATCGTCAGGGAGGACGAGATCGAACGGCTTGTCGGGAATGTCGGCGATGCCGAGAGCGCCCTCGTCGCTTATCTCTACGACGACGTCCTAGGCATCCTGGACCCGCGGACGCAAGGAGCCGTGGAGTGCCGGGCGCTGCCCTGGCTCCACCCCGAAGAGGGCGGGACGGTCCTCGTGATCAGGGACGGCGAGACCGGACAGTTCGTGCTCGTCGGGTGAGCATGCGGGTGCGGAGAGTCGGAAAAGAGGCGCTCGCGGCAGCGGTGCGCGAGCCGTGGGCCGATCCCTCCCGCAGGCCGTATGTCGAGGGGGAGACCGCCTGGGTGCCGGTGCGCGATGGGTATCCCTGCGACGATGACCTCCCTGAGCGGCGGCCGTACGGCGGCCGACCCTTCCAGATGATCGGCGACACGGCTGTGGTGCGCGGCCGGCGGCCGACCGCGGAGGAAGTGGCGGCGATCCTCGCATGGCGGCGGCCGGCCTGCGTGCTGTACCTCGCGGCGATCGAGGGCGTCCGACGCCTGCCCGCGGTGGAGACGCTCTACGGCGAGGCTCACCCGGTCTGCCACCACGAGAACGGACTTTGTTACCGGCTCAACCCGGCCGAGGTGATGTATGCGGCCGGGAACCTGGAGGAGCGGGCCTTGATGGGCAGGACAGCGCAGGAGGGCGAGCGGGTGGCCGACATGTTCGCCGGAATCGGCTACTTCACGCTGCCGATGGCGGCGGCCGGGGCGAATGTGCATGCGATGGAGATAAACCCGGTCTCGTTCGGCTACCTCGCAGAGAATATCGAGGCGAACGGGCTTACCGGGAGGGTCAGGGCGGAGTGCGGCGACTGCCGACGCCTGCTCGCCGGCACCTACGACCGGATCGTGATGGGGCATTTCGACGCCGTTGCGTTTCTCTCCGAAGCCCTCGCCCATGCGCGGGGGGGAACCGTCATCCACCTCCACGCCCTCGGGGACGTTGCGGACGCGGCCCGGGTTTCGGCTGAATCGACCGGTTTCAAGGTCAGAATCGCCACCCGCAAAGTAAAGAAATATGGGCCGCATATATGGCATATCGTACACGACATGGTGCTCTCATGACCGGCGGCGGAAAACTCGAAGGGAAAACGATTGTTCTGGGCGTTACCGGCAGCATTGCGGCGGTCGAGACGGTGCGGCTCGCCCACGAGCTGCGGCGGCGCGGCGCCGTCGTCCAGGCAGTGATGACGGCGGCGGCCTGCGGGATCGTCCACCCGGACGCCCTCACCTATGCGACAGGCAGGGAGGCGATCGTCCGCTGCACCGGCATGGTGGAGCACGTCCTCTACTGCGGGGAGGGGGGCCAGGCCGACCTGCTGCTCGTCGCACCCTGCACGGCGAACACCATCGGGAAGATCGCCTGCGGGATCGACGATACGCCGGTCACGACATTTGCGACGACGGCGCTCGGCCGCGGGATGCCGGTGGTGGTGGCGCCGGCGATGCACGAGAGCATGTACCGCCATCAGGGCGTCGCCGCAAACCTCGACCGCCTGCGGGCCTGGGGCATCGATATCGTCCCGCCGCGGATCGAGGAGGGGCGGGCGAAGATCGCCAGGATCGAGGATATCGTCCTCCACGCCGAACGTGCCCTCTCGGGTCGGCCCCTTGCCGGAAAACGGGTGCTGATCACGAGCGGCGCCTGCGCCGAGGCGGTGGACGACGTCCGGGTGCTCACCACCCGCTCGACCGGACAGATGGGCCGCGCCCTGGCCCTCGAGGCGTTCAGGCTCGGGGCCGAGGTAACGGTCGTCCACGCGGGCCGGTTCCCGTGCGTGCGGAATGTGCATGCCGAAACGGCAGGGGAGATGATGGAGGCCGTCCTTCAAGAGGCGCCGGCGGCGGACATCTATATCTCGGCGGCGGCGATCTCGGACTTTTTGCCCGAACGGGCAGAGGGAAAGATCCCGAGCGGGGCGGGGCGGACGATCCGCCTCGAACCGCTTCCGAAGGTGCTGGACGCCGTCCTCGATGTTTTTGCCGGAACGGCGGTCGCCTTCAAACTCGGCTGGGACGAGGAGGCGCGGGCGCGCTCGATGCTGGCCTCGGGCGTCGCCATGGTGGTGACGAATGCGCCGCCGGCGATGGGCGCCCCCGGGGGGGAGTTTGTGATTATGACGGGGGAAAGCAGCGAACAGGTGAGCGGGACGAAGGAGGAGGTGGCAGCGGCGATATGGTCCGCACTGCTGTAGCGTTCTCGCCCGGGCACATCTCAGGCTACTTCATGAAAGTAGCCGGGGAGAGCCCGGCGACGACCGGGAGCCTCGGGGCCGGGATCGTCATCGAGGAGGGAGTCGTGGCCTCGGTCTCGACATCTGATGTGACCGAAGTCGTGGTCGGCCGGAACGACGAGAAAGGGACGGTGCTCTCCGAGACGGCGGGGTCGCCGCCGGTGGAGTACGCCCTGGAACGTCTTGGCGTGAACGCCCGCGTGGAGACACGGTGCAGCCTCCCGATCGGGGCCGGGTTCGGGCTCTCGGCCGCGGCCCTGCTCGCCTCGATCACGGCGGTCGACGCCCTCTTCGACCTCGGCATGGACCGCCGGGAGATTGCGGCCCTCGCCCACGAGGCCGAGGTGGTGCACAGCACCGGCCTCGGGGACGTCGCCGCCTGCCAGGGCGGCGGGATCGTCTGCCGGACGACGCCCGGGCCCGAAGGGGAGATCAGGCGGTTTTACCCCGAGGAGGCGATCTGGGCGGTCTCGTTCGGGCCGCTCCCGACGCCCGAGGTGATTGGGTCGCAGGCGCAGATCGAGCGGATCGCCGCAGCCTTTCCCGAGGGGTGCCCCTCAGACCTCCCTGAATTTTTCAGGCTCTCCCGTGCATTTGCCGGCCGGAGCGGGCTTGTCCCCCCGGAGGTCGGGGCGGTGCTCGCCGCCTGCGACGCCGCCGGGGTGCGGGCGAGCATGACGATGCTCGGGCGGGGGGCTTTTGCCGCCGGTGACGGTGCTGAGGAGGTCTTCTCCCGGTTTGCCCCGCCCATTCCCCTGCACATCGCCCGCGAGGGGTTCAGGCTGCTGGAGGTGCGGGCGTGATCCCTGAGGACCACCCGCGCTATGCTGCCCTGGTGGTGCGGGAGCGCCTGGCCGATGCGATGCGGGCCGGGATCGTGGCGCCCGAGGGGCTGATCGCCCAGGGGCGCGGCGAGGCCTTCGACTACCTGCTCGGCGAGCGGACGACGGCGAGCGCCGCCCGGGCCGAGGTGGACGCCGCCGCGATGCTGCTCGCCGCACGGCGCCCGGTGATCTCGGTGAACGGGAACACCGCCGCCCTCTCCGCCCACCAGCTCGCCGACCTGCAGGAGGCGAGCGGGGCCCTGGTGGAGGTGAACCTCTTCCACCGGACCGAGGAGCGGATGCAGCGGATCACGGCCCTCCTGGAGGAGCACGGCGTGGACGTCCTTTCCGGCGTCCCGGAGCGGCTCATCCCCCTCTCCCACGACCGCGCCCTCTGCCTGCCCGACGGGATCGGCGCCGCCGATCTGGTGCTCGTCCCGCTCGAGGACGGGGATAGGTGCGCCGCCCTGCGGCAGATGGGAAAGGCGGTGATCGCCGTCGACCTAAACCCGCTCTCCAGGACGGCGCAGACGGCGACCCTGCCGGTGATCGACGAGGTGCGGCGGGCGGTGCCGGCGATCACCGCCGCCTGCCGGACGATGACGCCTGCCGCGGCGCGGGAGCGTGCATGCGGCGTGGACGGGAAGAGATACCTGAAAGAGGCGATCGCCGCGATCGCCGCACGGCTGGAGGAGATGGGGCATGCTCTGGAGTGAGAAATACCGGCCGTCGACCCTGGAGGGCGTCCTCGGCCAGGAAGAGGCGGTGCGGGTGCTCTCGTCCTTTGCGGAGAGCGGGAACGTCCCGCACCTGCTGATCGTCGGGCCGACCGGGACCGGGAAGAGCATCGCCGTCGAGGCGCTCGCCCGGACGCTGTACGGTGCCAACTGGCAGGAGAACACCACCGTTTTTCCTGCGGCCGACCTCTTCGAGCAGGGGAAGAAATACCTTGAAGCGGACGAGCGCTTCGGGCACATCTATAAGAAAGACGAGAGTTTCCTGACGAACTTCAAGTACCTGGTGAAGTGGTACGCCGCCATCAGGCCCCTCGACGCCGGTTTCAAACTGATGGTCTTCGAGGGGGCGTCGGCGATCAGCCGCGAGGCCCAGCAGGGGCTGCGCCGGATCATGGAGCGCTACTCGGGGACCTGCCGGTTCGTCTTTCTCACCACGAACGGCAGCGCCATCATCCCGGCGATCGCCTCGCGCTGCCTGCCGATCACCTTCGTCCCGGTGGACGACGACCTGATCAGGCGGCGGCTCACCGCGATCCTGGAGGGCGAGGGCGTGGCGGCCGACCGGGTCTCCGCGGACGACCTCGACCTGATCGTGCCGGCGGCCGGGGGCGACCTGCGGCGGGCGACGATCCTGCTCCAGGTCTTCGCCGAGTCAAAGGGCCCGGTCGATCTTGCACAGACCACCTCGTCAGAGACCGAAACCGTCGCCGCCTCGGCTTTTGCGGCGCTGATGAGCGGGAACCCGGCGGCGGCGCGGCAGCGGGCCGAGTCCCTGCTCATCGACTACGGGCTCACCGGGCCCGAGGTGATCAGGGAACTTGCGAAGGCGGCCGAGCGGGAGTACAACGATCCCAGGATCGCCGTCGCCCTTGCCGACGCCGACCTGGTGATCAGGCGGGGCTCGAACGAATTCATTCAGATCAACGCCCTGCTGGCGAGGATCAGCCAGGAGGTTTTTTCATGAAGCGTAACCTCGAGAAGATACGCCAGCACTACGACCATGTTGCCGGGGTCTATGATTCCCGGTACGGCGGGAGCGTGGGGAACCGGTACCACGGCCATATCAGGGATCACGTGATGCGGTGCCTCCCGCCGGGGGGCGACCTGCTCGATCTCGGCTGCGGGACCGGGCTGTTTATGGCCCATTACCTCTCCAACGGCGGGACGGCGGTGGGACTGGACCTCTCGTATGCGATGGTGCATGCGGCGCGGTTCCAGAACGGGCTCGATCATGTGATGGCCGGAACGGCGGATCGGCTGCCGTTCAAGGACGAGTCGTTCGACGCCGTCTCCAGCATCCTGGCCTTCAGCTACGTGCCTGACCCGGCGGCGATGCTCGCCGAGGTCAACCGCGTGCTGCGGCCGGGCGGGCGGGTGGCGATCTGCACCCTGGGCCGCAACGTCTTCACCTCGGCGCTGCCGGCGGTCTACCGCCTGGGGGAGCGGGTGCACTGGCGCCGGATCGGGGTCGGGGATTTCGGGGAGCACTACTATACCGAGGAGGAGATGGAGGAACTCTTCGCGGCCGCCGGGTTCGTGGAGACGAAAGTGAACCGGTGCTCGTTCGCCCACGTGAACCTCTCCAGACCCATCTTCGACCTGGCGCAGCGGGCCGAGCCCCTGGTGGAGCGCCGGTGCCCGTACCTCGCCTTCAATATCTGTGCGAGCGGAAAAAAAGAGCGATAGTGCGGCTCTACTCCGGGGTGCGGAGCCGCTCGAGTATCCGTTTTTTCTTTGCCACGGCGGCGTCGGCCGCCTGTTCGACCCGTTTTTTCATCTCGTCGAAGTCGCGGGGTTCGGTGTCGACCACTTTTTTCACCGGGGTGTAGGCCGATTCCCTGAACCGCGGCTGGAAGTCGCATTCTTTTCCGCCGGAGAGGAGGACCGATGCCGCCGGCCCCTCCTCGACGTAGCCGATTCTCTCTATGGGGACGCCGGCGCCGCGGATGATGGTCTTGACCTCGTCCACGTATTCAGGCGGGACGACGATGAGCAGGGCGTCGAGGGAAACGCCGAGGTAATCGATCTCGAGGGCGTCGAGCATGGCAAGCACCCGCGGCTCGACGAGTGAGCGGAGGTGTGCCTCGTCGATGACGATCCGGCAGTCGGCGGTCTCGGCCATCTCGTAGACGTCGCCGCGGAGCCCGCCGTTGGTGACGTCGGTCATCGTGTGGATGTGGCGGAGGACCGGGCTCTTGAGGAGGGCCTCGGCGGCCCTGAGGAAGTGGAGGTTGATCGTCTCCTCGACGACCTCGGGGTAGCCGAAGTAGAGGGCGGTGGTGGCGATGGTGCCCCCGCCGGCGCCGGCGGTCATGAGGATGATGTCGCCGGGGCGGGTCTCTTTTCTGGCGGTGAGGTAGTCGGCGACGCCGACGGCGCCGACGCACCCGGTCATGCGGTCGCCAAGCACCATGTCGCCGCCGATGCGTAAGGTGGAGCCGGTGACCAGGGGGACGCCCATCGCTTCGGCGACGACGGCGATCCCGGCGGTGTAGTCGAAGATCTTCGCCACGTCGCCGTCGTCGGCGACATGGATGTCGGAGAGGAGGGCGACGGGTGCTGCGCCCATCACATAGACGTCGCGCAGGGTGGCCCGTGTGACATGGAACCCTGCAAGGAAGGGGAAGTCCGAGAGGCGGGAGTGCATGCCGTCGACGGTGGTGATGATGTACTGCCCGCCGGCCTGGACGGCGCCGGCGTCGTCCATCTCGTCGACGCCGACGGCGGCGGCGGCCTTGCCGATGATCCGCGGGAACTGGCGGTGGGCGAAGAAGTCGCCTTTGCCCCGGGAACCGACGCCGAACTCGCCCATCGTGACCCCGGCACGTTCGTAGGCGAAGAGGTCGCCCTCAAGCCCGGAGGTGTTTTTTACTTCCTGCACGACGGCGCGGGCGAATTCCTGTGCATATTCGTCTGAGACCCGCCTCTTGATGGTGGTGATCTCGTGTGTGAGGGCACTGACGATCTCGTCCTCGCCCCTGCCCGCGGCAAATGCCCGGCGGACAAATCCCTCGATATCCATAGATCAGGATCGACGGGAGGGGTGTTAAAGGCAGTGATGCGGGGGAAGGCGAAATGATGATGACGCCAAGAGGCGTTTCATCAGGTATGCCTGAGGCAAGGGAGGCGGGCGAGATGAAGAGGTCGGCACTGACGGCAGTTCTCCGGGAGGAAGACGGGGTGTATGTATCCGAATGCCCTGAACTGGGTGTCGCTACCTGCGGGGATACGCCGGAGGAGGCGCTGGTGAATTTGAAGGAGGCTGTGGAGGTGTACCTGGAGAACGCAAAAGAACCCGGTCTCGATGGTAGAGGTGCCGGGGTCCGGGCAGAGGACGCCCCTGCGGACCGGCGCAACACGCTTGAATAAGAAGTTGATAGGAGAGTGGTCTCCTCATGTGTCAACAAATCTTTGAGGACCGTGAGGAGGATGGCGGGCGGTGATGCGGGAGAGGCCGACGCCGTCTCCTCCCCGTAATTCATATATGGATACACATACATACACCGCCACATGGCGACAAGGACGATCTCCATCACCGATGAAGCCTACGACCTCCTGAAAGGGCTGAAGCGATCGGAGAGGGATAGTTTCTCCGATGTGATCCTCCGCCACTACCCCAGGAAGAGAAGATCGTCCGAGGTGCTGAAGGAGATCGGGGAGTGTGATGAACTGGCCAGCAGCATCGAGCGGGCATCGAAGGAGATGCGGGGGGCTCGATTGAGAGAGGTCGACCTCTGATGCCAGTCGCCGACACCTATTTTTCTGATGCGGCGGAGGCCGGGGGCGATCGAACTCTCCACCTCGTACGAGGAGCAGGATATCGCCCTCAGCACGACGGTGTCCGATCACCAGGGACGAGCATTTCTCTTCGGTCCGGGGGCTGAAGGTCGTCGGGTACTGATGAACGGCGAGGGCGTATGTGCGACAGCGCCTGCCGCGTCGCACATCCTGGAGCATGACCGGAACTCCCTGTGTACGTTTGGGGCAGAGGGTTGTTTTCGATCCGTGAACTGGGTATTCATGGTGCGTGAACTGCCTGTCCACCATCCCCGGAGGGGGCGGGGATCTCTCGATCATAACCTAGATATTGGATACCTCCGTATACCATAGTATGCCATGTGCCACCGACACCACGACCATCAAGATCAAGGTCCCCCTTAAGAACCGCCTGGATTCTCTGAAGATCCACCCGCGGGAGTCCTATACCGACGTGATCGGGCGGCTTGTGGAGATGGCCGTCGATGACGAACCTCTCAGCGATGCGACGATCAAGGCCATTGAGGAATCCCTCGAAGATATCAAGAAGGGCCGGGTCTATACCCTTGAGCAGGTCATCTCGGAGCTGAAAGACGAATGAGCTATCGGGTCTTCTTCTCCGCGACGGCCCGCCGTGAGATCACGCGCATCCCGAGGGACGATGCCCTCAGGATCGGTGAAGCGCTGGTCTCCCTGGCCGGGGAGACAGACCCGAAAAGGCAGGTGAAGAGGGTGCAGGGAGGACAGAACCCCCCATTTTATTCTCTCCGGGTCGGGGAATACCGCGCGATCCTCACCATCGTCGATGACGTGATGGTCATCCATGTGATCGAGGTGGGGCATCGGCGTACGGTGTACAGGAAGTATTGATGGAGAACGGATTATCGGATTGCCGGACCTGGATGCAGGTGTCTTTTTCTGGCTCTTCGCGTTCTTCGCGGCTTCGCGTGAACGTATGTTGAGATTTTAAGAAGAAATCTCACGCGAAGGCGCGAAGGCCGCGAGGGGGATGGGAAGCGTTCAGGAATATCGCGCCTTCGAGCGAGCTGATTTTGAGATTGTCGTGGATGGACTCACGCTCCGGACCGCGGCCCGATGCCGCCACCTACTTCTCCTCCCGGCGCACACCTCTCCCCCATGTATTCCTATCCGTGCGCCCTCACGATCGCCGGCTCGGATTCGGGCGGCGGGGCCGGGATCGAGGCCGACCTCGCGGCCTTCGCCGCCCTCGGGGTCTGGGGGACGGCGGCGGTGACGGCGGTGACCGCCCAGAACCCCGGCGGGGTCGCGGGGGCGTGGCCCCTCCCCCCGGAGGCGGTGGCGGCGCAGATGCGGTCGGTCTTCGAGGCGTTCCCGGTGGCGGCGGCGAAGACCGGGATGCTCGCCGAGGCCGGGATCATCAGGGCGGTGGCGGCGGCCCTCCCGCCCGGCGTTCCCCTCGTCGTCGACCCGGTGATGGTGGCGACCTCGGGCGCCCGCCTGCTCGCCGCGGATGCGGCCGAGGCACTGGTGCGCCACCTCATCCCCCGTGCGGCGGTGGTGACCCCGAACATCCCGGAGGCCGAGGCGCTCGCGGGGGTGGCGGTCAGGGACCTCGACGGGATGCGGGAGGCGGGGGAGGCGGTCCTGGCGATGGGCGCCGCCGCCGTGATCGTGAAGGGCGGGCACCTCGCCGGGGCGCCGGCCGACCTCCTCCTCGATCACGAGGGGGAGGTGCTCCTCACCGGCACCCGCTCGCCCTACGATGTCCACGGCTCGGGGTGCTGCTTCTCTGCGGCCCTCGCGGCCGGCCTCGCCCGCGGCATGCGCCTGCGGGAGGCCTTCCCGGCGGCGAAGGCGTTCACCGCCGCGGCGATCCTCCACGCCGTCCCTGACCGCGCCGGGCGGCGGTCGGTCCGCCCCCTGTGGGGGTGCGGCAGGGGGGAGGAAAAATCGGGATGAGGGAGAGCGGCGCGATCGCAAAAAATCGTTATTTTTCTATAATTTATCAAAATACGATTTTTTCTTCGGCACAATAAATACGCAATGTTTATATTTTCATCATCTGAATTGACCCAGCCGCCGCGGGGCGATCACCCCCCGATCCTGCGAGGGGGCTGAGACGGCCGCCACCCTCCCCGGAGGAGGCCCGCCCCTCCGGGCCGGCCCTCCAGGGCGGGGCGGGTATCGCACCCCGGAAGAAACCACAGTTCTCCGACTTCTCCTGCGGATTCGCAGGATCAGGGCCGGGAAATATATATCATATTACTATATCGCAGGCGCATTAAAATGAAAATCATTATATACAAGAAGAGTATAGCATGTAGTAGCCATGCCCCCCCGGGGTGTGGAGGTGAAAACCGATGAAACAGTTCGTACAGAATGAAGAAGCGGTGTCGCCGGTTATCGGCGTCATCCTCATGGTCGCCATCACGGTGATCCTGGCCGCGGTTATTGCCGCGTTCGTGTTCGGGATGACCGGGAATGTGCAGACGACGAAGACCATTGCGGTCACTGCCGGACAGAACAGCAATGATGTTGTTCTGACATATCAGGGCGGTGCGGACGCAACAGCATTACAGTATTTTAAAGTTACTGTAACCCCATCGACAGGAAGCGCTGTAACAAACTATGCTTTCTTTGAACATGGAGACGCTGATGTAACCCAGCAGACAGCTGAACCAGGCAGTATTACATTTGACCCTCTACCAGTTGGAACTGTAATTACAATTTCTAGCGGAACGTCAGGCCAAGACCATGTCGTTGTTGTAGGTCACTTTACTGACGGTTCAGACCAGGTTGTCCTTGACACCTACGTCTAAAACCCCCTCTTTTTTATGAGGAAAAATTTAGCAAAGCAAACTGCGTTTATTTTTATTCTTCTTTTCACAATCTCCCTTGCCTTCATCTATCCCCACCTCCTCCTCACCGACGAATGGATCACCGCCGCCCAGCTCAACCACCTCGTCACCGGCGGCGACCTCCTCTACGGCTACACACCCTATGGTTCCTCAGCCTACGCCGCCTCCCACCACAACGTCCTCTGCTACACCCTCGCCCTCCCGATCGTCTCCCTGCCCGCCTACTACCTCTTCGCCCTCTTCGGCGACAACTTCCGCCTCGTCGTGGTCCTCCTCTGGTCGGGCCTGCTCCTCGCTCTCCTCCTGATGGTCGAGTGCTGGCACCCGCAGTATGCCCGCTGGCGGGGCGTGCCCTGGACCTATGCCGCCATCATCTCCTGGGGCGTGCTCCTCGTCCTGAACATGGCCCTGTACCGCCCCTTCTGGTTCGTGCGCGGGGTGCACCCCGCCGATGTGGGCGTGTACCCCGAGGTGGCGGCGATCGTCTTCACGAACGGCGTCGCCTTCGCCCTCTTCGGCGTCCTCGCCTACCTGATCTTCAGGGAGGTCTTCGAGAGCGAACGCTGGGGGCTCTTCGGGCTCGTCGCCGTCGTCACCTCCTCGTCGTACCTCTTCTGGTCGGGAAACGCGAAGGACCACATGCTCGTTGCCCTCTTCTTCGCGACCGCCCTCTACTTCTTCACCCTCTACCTCTCCCGCGACGACCCCCTCTGGCTCTTCTCCTCCTTCATCGCCGTCGGCTGGACGGCCTGGGCCCGGCCCGAACTCGGGCCCGCCCTCGCCGCCGGGCTCTTCCTCTTCGCCCTCGCCCTCTCGGTCAGGAAGGGGTGGCGCAGGATAGGGGCCACGGCACTCGCCGTCCTCGGGGTGCCGCTCGGCGCCCTCCCCCTCTTCATCAACAACCTGGGGCTCTCGGGCAATCCCCTCGTCCTCCCCTGGATCGCCGGCTACGCCGCCGCCGCCGGATCCCCGGTTCCCGGCGGCATGGGGACTCTCCAGGCCACGGTCCTGGGGCAGCTCACCCCTTCATCGAGCGACTTCATCTCCGGCCTCTACGGCACCTTCATCGACCCGGTCTTCGGGAACGCCGCCGGGATCTTCCAGGTCTCCCCGCTCTCGGCCTTCGCCCTCCTCCTCGCCCTCGCCGCCGGGTACGCGTACTGCCGCTCCCGGACCACCGGCATGCCCTCCCGCGACGCACACCTCCTGGCCTTCTTCACCCTCTCCGTCGCCCTCGTCCTCCTCACCTACGGCCGCTCCCTCCCCTGGATGCCCGATAGCGCCGGCGTCATCCCTGACATGCGCTACCTCTCCCCCATCTACCTCCCGATGCTTGTCCTCGGCCTCTACGCCCTGAAATACATCGGTTTCAGCGAAGGTGAGGTCACGACCTCCCTGAAGACCCTCTTCTGGCTCGTCCTCATCGACCTCCCCCTCATCTACATCGTCCTCCAGGTCCTCGCCGGCACATGGCAGGCCGGCCAGATCGCCTTCCTGATGTACCTCACCTTCTTCTTCCTCGCCATTGCAGGGGCGCTCGCCGTCGGCGTCATCCTGAAAAAGGTCAGGCCATCAACCCTTGCGTACGCCATCCCGGTGCTGATGCTCCTCCCCCTCGCATGGCAACTCGTGGTCGGCTTCCGCTTCGCCACCTCCTGCTGGGAGGGGTATCACTTCTGGATCCCGGCGGCGCAGTACATCTGGTACATCCAGTACTGGATCTTCCCCCTCTAACATGCAGACGATCAGCACGAGAACTACCATCCCTGAAAAAACACCCCGGACGACCACCATGAACAGATCAACACGTTCAAAACCATCCCCGGAGAGGGTACCGACGCACCGGGCACCAACCCCCCACGCAAAAGAGGTGACAGGAATGAGACTACCCCTCAGTGACGAAGCAGTATCCGAGGTCATCGGCACCGTCCTGGTCGTTGCCCTCGTCGTAATCTTCGCCTCCATCAGCGCCGCCTTCATCTTCGGCTCCATCGGCGAGCAGGAGGAGATGAAGGTGGTCTGCATATCAGGGACTGCAAACTCCAACGGGACCGCCACATTCACGGTCCAGGGAGGCGGAGACCTCCCGCGGGTCGAGAACATCACGGCGCGTTACAGCGACGGGTCTTCAGAGAAGATCTTTAACAGCCGCCCCTCGGCGGGAGATTCGGCGACAACAGGCAGGGTTGTGACCGGAGAGCGGGTCATCCTCGTCGGCTCCTTCGACGACAACACACAGCAGATGATCTATGACGGCCGGTTTTAGATCTGGATAACCTTCCTGGGGCGAGGGGGAAGAGTCACCAATGGAATGCCCCTATCCGCCTCCTCTCTTTCCTCTTTGCCGTCGCCATTCTCGTCGCCGACGCCGGGGCGGCGTTCCTCGCCTCCTGCGTGGCGCAGTACGGGCCGCTCTTCCACGGCCCCGCGGGGTGGTGCGTCCCGGTGGGGGTGCCGCTTGTCTTCGCCGCAGCGTGGTTCGTGTGGCGGGGGGAGGACGGGGAGGAAGAGGCGGAAGAGGACGGGGAAGACGAAAACCCCTCTTCGGATATTTTCTGAGATACGCCAGGACCGAAAGGTGAACCGGCCGGCAGATCACACCAGGACACAAATGTCCCGGGATGATCCCTTCATCCCGCGCGCGAGGGACACGTTCGCACAAAAACGTGCGAGCATGTTTTCAGCCGGGACAGGCGGGACAGCCGGGACAGGGAAAAATATCCCGGAGCATAGAGGGCATCCGGCGAATCAGACGATTTTTTGCAGAGAATATCGGTCCCACCATCAGATCATGCATCCCGGGACAGCCGGGACACAACACCCATCTAACGGGACCGCGACCCTGAGCAGTGCACGAAAAGATGGACCGATCTGCCCTCGCGTGCGATCGAAGGCGGTCAGGCGCCCACGTCTCCCGACCAGAACAGGAGGACGATACATGTCGCCATCACTCCGGCGAAGGATTAATCAGGAGATACGACCTGAATAACACGAGTGACCCTCCATGACCGGCACGCCGCATGTCCCCGTCCCGTATGGTGAAATCAGGCAGATATGCAGGAAGCACCATATCAGGAAACTCTCTCTCTTCGGGTCCGTGCTCCGGGAGGACTTCGGGCCGGAGAGCGACATAGACATCCTCGTGGAATTTGAAGAAGGCCACACCCCCGGATTCTTTCGGCTCTTTGCGATCAGGGAGGAACTCTCCCGCGCCTTCGGCGGAAAGGAGATCGACCTCCTCACGCCCGGAGACCTGAGCCGCTATTTCAGGGACGACGTCCTTGCCGCCGCCGAGGTCTGCTATGCAGAAGGATGACGTTGTTCCCCTCAGGCACACCCTTGATGCCGCGAAAAAAGCGGTTTCGTTTCTTGAAGGCCGCAGGCGCGAAGACCTGGAAGAGGACGAGATGCTCGGTTTTGCCGTCGTCCGCCTCCTTGAGATCATCGGCGAGGCGGCGAAACTCGTCTCGCCGGAGCTTCGCGAGAAACACCCCGAAATACCCTGGAGTGCAATGGTCGGCATGAGAAACCGGTTGATCCACGGATATTTCGACGTGAACTACGATATCGTCTGGGACACCGTAACATCCGACCTCCCACCCGTGATAGATGATCTTGAGCGTATGGTGGCCGCTATGGTACCTGAGAGCGGAGGGGAACGGGCGTCGTGATCAACGACGACAGTCACGGCATCGTTTGCAAGTCTCCGGCCTCATCACCGGCCGCTCGGCCCTCGCCATCCACCTCTGGACCCTCGGCACCCTCCTCCTCATCGCCGCCGCCTGCCTCCTCGTCGTCAGGTGGTACGAGGAGGGCCAGCGGCCCGTTGCCCTCCTCCTCGCCGGGGCCGGGGCGGCGTTCCTCGCCTCCTGCGTGGCGCAGTACGGGCCGCTCTTCCACGGCCCCGCGGGTTGTTGCGTCCCGGTGGGGGTGCCGCTTGTCTTCGCCGCAGCGTGGTTCGTGTGGCGGGGGGAGGAAGTGGAGGGAGAGGACGGGGAGGACGAACCATCCTCTTCGGACTCTTCCTGAGGATTATGAGCCGGAGATCTCACGCAAAGGTGCGAAGTCCCGAATACTCGGCTTCGTTGAATCAGGCATGAACCTAAGGCTCAAGCATACGGGATGAAAAACCTGATGTGTGTTCTGGTTTCTTTGGTGGTTCATGGGGAGAGCAAGCTGTCGGGTTTGTGGGATCTGAATCCCATCGTTGAATCTAGCTTCATGTCTTTTTCAAAAGCATACGTACGTCTTTGAACGCGAATGGTAAATTGCCTTTGAGGGGCTTTGTTGAAAAGCTCCCCTCCAACAACGATCGAGATCGCTTGAAGGTGCTTTGGTGAGGGCATGATAGATCTTCCTTTATCGTGGAACCAGGCTCCGGGATGGTCTGGAAGAGGCTATTCGCCCGGCAGTTTCCGAGAGCAGATGCGGGATCAGTGCCCCGCAAAACTGCGAGTGGGGCGGGGACGGGAAAAATACGCCAGCCAGGCCATCAAGATTTTTTCCGGTAGATAATCTACCCTCCCTGCCCCTGCATATCCAGGGCAATCGCATGCAGGGGTCCGGGGGTAAGAACCCCCGGCGCGGTGCGGGCGTTGTGTGAGCGTATGGGATCTCAGGGTACACCTCTGCCGGGGGGCCTGCTGCCCCCCGGTCCCCCCGCCGGTTACGATTGGGGCAGGGATGGGCAAACCTCGCCGGCATGTCCATCCATCATTTTCATCGAGAGATGCTCCGCTCGGCCTCTCCTCCCCCTATCCAGGACAACCGCACGCCGGGGTCGGAGGTAAGAACCGCCGGCGCGAAGATGGGGAAAAGCGAATGAATCACGCTCGCATCCGGAAAAGTGATGATTTCTACAAAGCCGAATACTCTATCCTTCGCGGCCTTCGCGTCTTCGCGTGAGCTTATCCCCCGAAGATCCCCGGAGAGGCTCACGCGAAGGCGCGAAGAACGCGAAGATGAGCTATTCCAGAACAGTCCCCCGACCTTCATGATCAATCGCACCTATAGCGTGAGGCAACGGAGGGAGAGACCCTTAAAGAGGCGCCGGAAAACATGGGGGACGCCATCGCCGGGTGTGTGGCCGTGCTCAACGAGCGTGCACACCGGCAGGGAGGGAGCAGCAGCATCGACGTTTCCTTGTAACTGCCATGGCAAAACTCCCCCTCATCTCCGGCTCAACGGAGGGTCAGGGCTTCCACACATTCGGTCGCACCACATCCAGGAGACAGGACGTCATAGGATCCTGGAAACGACCGGGCCGGCTGGAGAGGAGAAGTCCCGAACCAGAAAAACAAGGTTTCCTGGCCGCGGCAATTAACGCAGAAATTATTTAGCAGAAGAACTCCACTATCGTTTCTTATCAGAACATCCAAAAGATACCATCAAGAGGTCCCGGCCAGACGACCATTCGATCGCCGCACACAATGGAGTTCCAATGCACACACCCGACCATCCCTCCCACCCTCATCCGCCCAGAATAGAATACCTCAAGGTGAAAAATTATCGCGCCCTCCACGACCTTGAACTCAAAGACCTCCAGCCGTTCACCGTATTTCTCGGTCCCAACGGGAGCGGAAAATCAACCATTTTCGATGTATTTGCATTCCTCTCGGAATGTTTTACCATCGGTCTTCGAAGGGCATGGGATAAAAGAGGCAGATTCAAAGAGCTCAGAACACGGGGATCGGAAGGGGATATCGTCATCGAACTGAAATACAGAGAGCAGCCAGACGATCCCCTCATCACCTATCATATCGCAATCGGCGAAGACGCAAAAGGCCCATACGTCGCCGAGGAATGGCTTCAATGGCGCCGAAAGCGTAGTGGGAAACCATTTAAATTTCTTGATTTCAGGAGCGGGTCCGGCGAAGTCATCACCGGTGAAAGACCCGATGAAAAGGATGAACGCAGACAGGAAACCCTTGACTCCCCGGAATATCTCGCAGTAAACACCCTGGGGCAACTCGCAAAGCACCCTCGCGTCAGCGCTCTTCGCCGCTTCATCACAGACTGGTATCTCTCATATCTCAGCGCGGATGCAATGAGAGGTCTGCCTGAGGCCGGCCCCCAGGAACACCTCTCTTCGATCGGTGACAACTTACCCAACGTGATCCAGTACCTCAAGGAGCAGCACCCGGGCACGCTCAATACCATTCTCTCCGCTCTCTCCGAGAGGATCCCTCGCCTTGAAAAGGTCGATGCAGTCCTTCTTGCTGACGGCAGGCTTCTCATCCAGATAAAAGACGCCCCGTTCGAACAGCCGGTGCTTGCAAAGTTTGCATCAGACGGAACAATCAAGATGCTCGCCTATCTTACGATGTTGAACGACCCGGAGCCGCCCCGATTGATCGGCATCGAAGAGCCTGAGAATCAACTGCACCCCCGTCATCTTACGGTGCTTGCCGAGGAGTTCAGGGCCGCCTCAACAAGGACCCAGGTGCTGGTGACCACCCATTCGCCGATCTTCGTGAACGCCCTCGCCCCGGAAGAGGTCTGGATCCTCTACCGGAATGTTCAGGGATACACACAGGCCCGGCGGGCATCGGACGTGAGAGGGATCAGGGAGTTTGTCGAAGAGGGTGCAAAATTAGGTGATCTCTGGATGGAAGAGTATTTTCCGTTTGATGATCCGGAACGGCTCCAGAGCCGCTTGAAACATGCTGAGCAGGCCGAACAGGCGAAATATACAACGTGATCCGATGCATTTTGAAATCCTCCTCGAAGAAGAATCGGCACGCGTCGCGCTGGAAAATATCCTCCCGAACATAATACGAAACGAAGATTCGTTCGGCATTCATCCATATAACGGCAAAAAAGATATTCTGAACAAACTGCCCCAGAGATTACGCGGCTATAAAAAGTGGATCCCTCCAGACTATACCATCGTTGTTCTGGTTGACAGAGATCGCGATGACTGCATCCTGCTGAAAAGGAAACTGGAAGAGATCGCGAGAGAGGCAGGACTCTCAACAAAGAGTTCGCCCCGTTATGACGGTACATTCCAGGTTTTAAATAGAATCGCAATAGAAGAACTTGAAGCCTGGTTTTTCGGAGACATTGAGGCTCTTGCGGCTGCATATCCCGGGATACCCCCAACCCTGGACACCAGAGAAAAATATCGAGACCCCGACGCGATCGCTGACACATGGGAAGCACTCGAACACGTACTTCAACAGGCCGGGTATCCCGGGCCTCAACAGAAAACGAAAGTTGCATCGAACATATCCAGAAAGATGATACCGGCAAGAAACCGATCAAAAAGTTTTCAATCGTTTTACACCGGGATACAGGCATGCATGCGATAATTGCCTGCGGGGGATGGTCGTTTCCCTCAACCGGGTTGATCTCCGGCGTTTCAGGGCGGCAACATGTTTTTCCCCGGATTCACGGGGCAGTTTAGGCATAGGTCGGCCCGGAAATATCGAGCGAGATCGTGACCGTGCGGTCCACCGGCGGCAGATGAACCGAACCGGCCGCCACCTTGAGGCGGGACGTGATGCACCCCAGAATCGCCTCGTTGATATTCTGGATCGCCTCCTCGGGGGTGTCGCCCTCGGACATGCACCCCGGCAGGTCGGTACATTCTGCGACATACCGCCCCTCTTCGTCCCGTTCCAGTATAATGGTGAATTTCATACCAGCGCGATATATGGGACCGACCCGATATAAGCATTGGCAGTACGGCCACCACAAAATTATCCTCACGCCGCTCGGCCCTCGCCACAGTCCTTCGCTGCTTCGTGGGTCACGTTCCACATGCGCCTGACAAACCCTTATCTCCCTCCGGGACCAGACGTTCCCTGAAGGGACATGATCGTCGAATACATCACCGCGGCGCTGCATCACGCCCGATATGAGATCATCGAGGACGACGAACCCTACTACGGCGAGGTCCCCGAACTGCCGGGGGTCTGGGCCACCGGCACGACGCTTGAGGCGTGCCGGGAACGTCTGGCCGAGGTCATCGACGACTGGCTCGTGATCAGGCTGAGGAGAGGGATGCCCATCCCGCCGATCGACGGGATCACCATCCGGGAGACCACCAGAATGGATGCCGATGCCGGATCATAAGATCCGGCCGGTATCATGGAACGGTCTCGTTCGGGGGCTTAGAAATTTCGGATTCGAAGGACCATATTCCGGGGGCAAACACCCGTTCATGATCAGGGACGATCTGGTCCTCACCGTCCCGAACCCGCACACAAAGGAGATCGGTGTGGACCTGTTGATGCGGATCTTGAAGCAGGCCGGGATCTCGCGGGAAGAATGGGTATTGTCGGAGGAGAGGTAACAACCCCGAAATACTCTGGAGTGCGACGGTCGGCATGAGAAACCGATTGATCCACGGATATTTCTTCGTAAACTACGATATCTTCCGGGACACCGCAACATCCGACCTCCCACCCATGATAGAGGATCTGGAGCGTATGGTGGCCGCCTGGAGGTCCGGGAGCGAAGGGGATCGGGCGTCGTTGATCAAGCATCCGGTTCAAAGAGCAGGCGGTGCCTTCCCAAACGGGTGCTCCCAAACCATTATCCAATACCATTGATAATAATCATCTGATTATGATCTTCAAAGTCGTCGTCACGCCCGACCCTGAAGACGGCGGGTTTATCGTCAGCTGCCCCGCACTCCCCGGTTGCCACTCGGAGGGAGAGACCCTTGAAGAGGCGCTGGAAAACATCAGGGACGCCATCGCCGGGTGTGTGGCCGTGCTCAACGAACGGGACAGAACGACGGCGATCTATTGATACGGACTTTGAAGCGATCGCCAGGAGCGATACCTTCATCTCAACCAAATCAAAAGGAACACCGATGACAAAAGTGATCGATGCCGTGTACGAATCGGGCGTACTCCGGCCCCTCCAGAAGATCGACCTGAAGGAGGGGACGCGGATCAGGATCTCCATAGAAGAGCCGTCCGCCGTCATCAAAGATGCGTTCGGCCTCCTGAAAGGAAAAGACACGACAAAAGCGCTGAAAGAGCTGGACGATGAATGGGGCCTTCATTGACTCGAACGTCTTCCTCAAAATTCTGGAGGGAGACACGGAGATCTACAGGCAGTTTTTAGCCATCAGCCAGAAAAAGCAGATATATCGAAACGCAATTGTCAGAAGCGAGGTCGTCCATGTCTTCATACGATTATATACCGGCAAACGACCCCACGAAATAAAAACAAACCCTGATATTATAACCGGGATCAAAACCGAACTCCAGAAAGTCGAAAAACTCATCGAACTCGCCCGGACGATTCCAATCACCTATTCAGAAGAAGAAACCGCACGAAAAATAATGAAAGATTACGGCCTTTTGCCAAACGACGCTCTTATCGCCGCAACGTGCCTTCAGCACTCGATCGCCGAGATCGCAACCTTCGACAACGATTTTACCAGATGCCCCTTTCTCACCGTTCGTCGCCTCACGCCCGAATAGCGGAGGAAAAGATCCAGTTCCCGGAGATGAACGATGATCCCCTCTTCATCCTGGAACATCACGGCGATCCCCCCAGGTACCGCCGGTTGAACCAGACCAGCGTCTCTCGATAGTCCTGCCAGGCCGAGATCAGACCCGCTTCATACCTGACCCGTGCAGCAGGCTCACGCACGTACACCGCACGCCCGGTCCTGATCACCTCATAGGCGAACGAGACCGGGGCATCGTTGAGGACCCGGCACTCGACGACGCAGAGGTAGCCGATCGCCCGCTCGATCTCCCCTTCGATGCGCCGGGCGACCTTCATCGCCTCATACGGGGAGAACGACCCGGAAAGGAGAACTGCGCAGTCGAGGTCATGAAACGGCCCCCGGAGAAATGACCCGAAGACATACCCGAGAGAGACTGCCGGGAACCGACCCATGACAAACCCGATCTCCCGGAGAAGGCGAGCCCTCTCCTCCCGGTCGAGGAGATGGAGGCGGCCGGTTTCCGGCCCGAAGAGATCTGCTCCAGGGCTGTCCATCGTCATCGTTCCGGGTACTCTTCTGTTCGAGATAATAAATGTGACCCGGAGAGAAGCATGGAACGAAGATACCTACCGGTATGACGAACGCCGCACGTCGTCGCCCTCCCCTCCTGCGCTACGCACTACAGTCCCCCCCCCTCCACGGCCCCGCGGGGGTGTGCATACCGGTCGGGGTGCCGCTCGTCTTCGCCGCGGCGTGGTCTGTGTGGCGGGGGGAGGACGGCGATCCGCCAGACCCTGACAGCCCGGAGGCCGATCAGATCGATGCAACCGGAGACGACGAATCACGCCTGTAACCCCGGCAAAGATAGGAAAGGTTTTCCTCGCGGCCATGTCCATTCAGGGCAGCCGGGGATCTGGCAGCCCCATGCCATATACCATGGCCATGCTTTTATGTCCCATAACTGGCCATAGACTATTATGCAAGAGGAGACGACCACGATCGAAATCGCCAGATCCGACCGGGACCGCTTGAACCACCTCCGTCTCTACCCCAGAGAACCATATCGATCCATCGTACGCCGGCTGCTGGAACAGAGCGAGGATACCGAACCGCTGAGCCCAGAGACGATCGCCGAGATCCAGGCGTCGCTTGACGAGATCAAGCGAGGCGAGTTTGTAACACATGAAGCGCTGAAACGGGATCTGGGGATCGAGTGAGATACTCGCTCATCTACTCGAAAAGAGTCCAGCGCACGATCAAGCATCTCCCGAAGGAAACTGCCACACGCATCATCGGGGCGCTCGAACTGCTGGCGGAAGAAGAATACCCTCACCTCAAGGTGAAGCGCCTGACGGATTCGCCGCTCTTCTCCCTGAGGGTAGGAGCGTACCGGGTGATCCTGGCGTTTGAGCATCAGCAACTCGTGATCATGGCACTCGATCTCGACCACCGAAAAAATGTCTATGATCGCCTGTGAAATTCCCGTCTTCGTTGACGATTCAAAGCGTCCGATCGCGAGAGAGCACTTCCTCTCCGCCGTAACCCCGCCGACCCGTCCCAGACCCGCACACAAAGGAGATCGGTGTGGACCTGTTGATGCGGATCTTGAAGCAGGCCGGGATCTCGCGGGAAGAATGGGTATTGTCGGAGGAGAGGTAACAACCCCGAAATACCCTGGAGTGCGATGGTCGGCATGAGAAACCGGTTGATCCACGGATATTTCGACGTGAACTACGATATCTTCCGGGACACCGTAAAATCCGACCTCCCACCCGTGATAGATGATCTTGAGCATCTGGTGGCCGCCAGGAGGTCCGGGAGCGAAGGGGATCGGGCGTCGTGATCAACGACGACAGTCACGGCATCGCCTGCAGATCTCCGGCCTCATCGGCGGCCGCTGAGCAACGCGGCCCTGACCATACTGTTATAAGAGAACATATCGATGAACCTTACGTGAACGATCCATGAAGCTCGGTGTTGTGATCGAAAAAGACGAAGACGGCTATTATGTCGGAAACGTTCCCACTCTGCCGGGATGTCACACACAGGCGAAAAGCATCGACGAACTGATGGAACGGATAAAAGAGGCGATCGCCCTCTATATCGAGGTGAGCGGCATAGATATCGGCGAACACCGGGAGTTCATCGGGGTGCAATTTGTCGAAGTTGAGGGCTGCTGATGGCAAAACAGTCGTTCGGGCCCTCCAGCACATAGGTTTTGAACCGATCAGACAGCGAGGCAGCCACGTCATCCTCAAGCACCCCGATGGAAGGATGACCGTCGTTCCGGTCCATGAAGGAGAGGAGATAGGCAGAGGACTTCTTCGAACAATCATCAGAGAGGCCGGCCTGACGAAAGACCAGTTCCTGCAGATCCTGGATGAAATATCGTAAATGAGGCATGATAGCGCGTAGCGGGGAACAACGATGTCTGACATCAAGCGCCGGTACGTGATCGCCGAAGACAACACCCCGGTCGGCGTCATCATCGACATCGCGACCTTTGAACGGATCGAATCTATTCTCGAAGACTACGGTCTTGCACAGTTCATCAATGAAGCCGACGACGAAGAGCCCCTCGACCGTGCAGGGGCACAGAAAAAGATACGTGGACCAGGCTGAAACGGCCCCTCTTATGGACGCAGATCGACACCTATAGATACGCCCTCCCACCAGAAAACTGCAGATGAACCGGCACCACCCTGAAGAAGCGGTCTCCCATGTCCTCGGCGTCGCCCTGATGGTCGCCCTCGCCGTCATCCTCGCCGCCGTCACCGCCAGCTTCGTCCTGAGCATGACCGGCGGCCTCCAGACGATGAAGTTCGTGAGCGTCGTCGGCGAGAAAAACGACGACGGGACGGCGACCTTCACCATCCAGGGCGGGGAGGACCTCAAGACCGTCACCGGGATCGCTCTCGTCTACCAGGACGGCACGGTCGAGCACCACTTCTTCGGCGCCTCGCCCTCGGCCGGCGCCACCAACACATCAACGAGCAGCGTCGCCGGGCAGCGGATCGTGCTCGCGGCCTCGTTCACCGACGGGACGCAGATGATGATCCTGGAAAAACAATTCTGATCTCTTTTCACCGCTCACCGCAGCAGGAGGGCTCCTCCTGGCCGCCGCCGCAGCACGACCCATCCCCGCACCCGCAGACACCGCTGTCCATATCCTTCCCCCGCAGGGCCGCCCCGATCATCGCCCAGGCGCACCCGACCCCGCTCTCCACCTCGATCGCCTGCACCGGGCAGTTCCGGGCGCACGCCCCGCACTCCATGCACCTCTCCGGGCTGACGCACGCTACGCGGCGGTCGCCGGCTGCAAAGACGCCATGGGGGCAGACCTCAATGCACCGCCGGCAGTTGAAGCAGCGCTCAGGGTGGTACCTGAGAGTATTCTCTCCGTACGAGTAGAACACTCAGATCGCCCCCGTCAGGCGGGCGGCGGCCAGCAGCAGGACCAGGACGACGCCAGAGAGCGCCATCGCCGCCATGACCGGCACGTACCTGAAGATCTCCCGTTTCACGCCGGTCCGCGAGGTGAACGGCGTCGATCCCGTGAAGTTGAGGGCGAGGTATGCGGTCACGGCCGGCATGAGGAGCAGGGGCGCAAGGGCCGCCCACCCGGGCAGGGCCGGGTCGCCGGAGACGGCCCACGCAAAGGGCAGGGCGACGACACCGCCCAGAACGAGCCCTTTCGTGCTGAAGTCCCGGGTCGGGATGAAGGGCAGCAGGGCCGGGAAGAGCACCGTCCCGGCGAGGACGGCGGCGAGCGCTCCAAGCGCCGCCGGCAGCCCCGCGAGGAGATAGAGGAGGACGGCGCCGGCGAGGGTGGGCAGCGCCGCATGGACCAGTTCCATCGGCGTCAGCACGATGCGGTCGGCGAACGGGAAGCGGACGCAGCGCATCTCGGGGGTCGCCGTTCCCGCAGCCAGGAACGCAGGGAGATCGGCGGCCCGGACCGGCCCATAGGTCACCCGGAAACCTGAGCGCCGCAGCACCTCGTGGGCCGAGACCCCGGGGGCGCCGAGCTGCGGAAGAATGAGCGTCCGGTGCTCCACCACCGACGAAAGCCCGGTGCGTGCAATCTGCCCGACCACCTCGTCGGTCCCGAACGTCCCCTTGCCCGCGGCGCACCAGACATTGATCCCGCGGGTGTCCAGCACCAGGATATACCCGTCATGGCCGGCGAGGGCAGACCTCAGGGCGTCAAAACTCAGGGTATAGTTCGCCGAGACAAAGACCGGCGACGCCGGCGTGGGGCGGCCGAGGCTGTACAGCCCGGGCTCCACCCGGTGACCCATCCGGTCCACGCCCCAGCGCGCCAGGACGTGATCGAGGCGGTGGGCGAGCGTGATCAGGCTGTCCGTCGTCCTGACCTCCGGGACCCCCTGCGTGCAGTCGCACGGGGCGCTTTCCGGGCAGCAATCGCAATCCGTCTGCGCCACCCCCTCACTCCGGCCCGTCCACCAGCGGCCCGAGAACCTGCTTCACCATGCCGCTCAGGCGCCCGGTCTTCATCAGCGCCAGGCAGCAGACCTCCCCGTCCCGTTCCCAGGAGATCAGGGCGAGTTTATCGCCGGGCCTGATCCCCGCCTTCTCGCGCACGTCTTTGGGGAGCACCATCTGTCCCCGTTCGTCCACGCTGAGCACCGCCTCAACCGTGCAGAGCGATTCGGCGCTGCACCTGCACGGCAGGCCGTCGGGCGAACACAATTCGTCATCAGGAGTATTTCGTGGCATGAGCATTCCCGCAGCAACGTGGAGCGCCAGAGTATTTAGAATTATCAGAATGATCAGAATAATCAGAAAGCATTCCAGAACCCGCACACGGCGATCTTATCATCTCCCCGCCCCCCACGCATACGTATGAAGAGCCAGGTGAAATGGGGCCTCGGGTTGATCCTCCTCGGTGCGATCCTCCTGCCCTTCGGCTTCCCGTTTCTCCTCTTCTATGCCGTCCCGCTCATCCTGATCGGCATAGCCCTCATCATCTTCCGGAACCGGGAAGACCGGATCGAGCAGGTCCAGGAGTAAAAGAGATGATCCTCACCACAACAGAAACCGTACCGGGCTACACGGCCACGGTCGTCGGCATCGTCTACGGCAACACCGTCAGGTCGAAAAACATCGGCAAAGACATCATGTCCGGCCTCAAGAGCATCGTCGGCGGCGAACTCGAGGCCTACACCGAGATGCTCACCGAAGCCAGGCTGGAGGCGATCAACCGGATGGAAAACGCCGCAAAAAAGATGGGCGCCGACGCCGTCGTCAACGTCAGGTTCACCACCTCGCAGACGGCGCCGGGGGCGGCCGAACTCCTCGCCTACGGCACGGCGGTGACGCTGGCGCCGGTCAAATAATATATTCTTCCAGCAGGGCGGCCGCCTCGCGCTCCCGCGGTCCCCCGCATTTCCGCACGATGGCAAGGTGGTGGTCGATCAGGGCCTTGAGCGCCGGATCGCCGTTCTGCACATAGCGCGTGGCATGCACCGTCGCCTCGATGATCCCGGCAAAGCCCCGGTTGTGCGCCTGCACCTTCCCGCCGGCGATCACCCCCTCCCCCAGGGGTTCGAGGGCGACAAAATACGTCTCCGCAGTCTCGTGCCTGACCGTCGCCCTAAACGCCGCCCAGGCCTCGCAGGCGGCAAGCCGCTGCACCGCACGGCCGCCCGCCTCGATCTCGACGAACGCCTCTGGCGGCAGGTCTGCAAACGCCGTCCGCACCCAGACCGCCGGGTCATGGGTGACGTTCGCCACCACCCAGCCGTCCCGGCGGATATTCGCCTCGGTGTGCGAGCCCTTGAAGAGCACCATCGAGAGGGCGCCGTTCCGGCAGATGATCCCCATCGGGGCGGCGTTGTCCCGCGTGGTGGCGATCACCTCGTTGATCCCCTCCCTCAGCAGTCCCACTGCCACCCCTCCAGCAGGGCGAGATAGATCCCGGCGATCATGATGTCGGCCAGGGAGCCCGGATTGATCCCCCGCGCCAGGCACTCCTCGTCGAAGACCGAGAGGGCCAGGCGTCCGGCCTGCACCTCACGCGCCCGCAGCACCGTCTCCCCGGCGACGGCAGGCCCGTGCTTCTTTGCGATAAAGGTGTCGGGATAGGCGGCGAGCATATCGAGAAACGTCCGCACGATCGCCTCTCTCCCCGAACCGTGGGCCATGAGGCGGTCGGCCGTCTCGGTACAGAGGGCGAACCCGTTCGTCCACTCCCGTGCCACCATGTCCCGCTCCGCGGAGTAGGCCATCACGTCGTAGAGGGTCATCCCCCGCTCGCGGAGGAGATCGGCGGCGCCGGGATCGTTCACGTCGATCTCGTCTTTTTCCAGCACCCGCACCTGCGTCGCCGAGAAGGCGCGGTAGAAGGCGACGGCGTCCTCGACCGTGGTCTCACGGGCGGCCCGGAAGGCCGCCGACGCCCCCCCGCCGATCACCAGGGGGATCAGCAGGATGAACGCCCCGAAATGGGTGTTCCCCCCGGCATGGCAGTTCGTGTCCCGCACCGCCGCCTCGATCAGGGCGCCGATCCCGCCCTCGCCCGCTTCGGCGCGCTCCAGCGCCGCCCGGGCAAAGACCGCCGACGCCAGAAAGTGCTCCAGGCGGGTGTCGGGGTAGTCGTGCCCCCGGTCCACATTGCCGGGCTTGGGGGAGGCGGTCACCTCCAGCACCATCGCCAGCTGCGCCGCTTCAGTCCTCGTGATCGTCCGGCACCGCATCGAAGACCCGCTCCATGATTTTTTCCGAAAGAAGACGCTTTTCCCGCATGTACGCCGGCGTATCCACGCCGGCCTCCTTCATGGCGACCTCCCTGAGCATGCAGGGCGAACTCGACTTGCAGCACCAGGCAAGGGAGCCGAAACAGGTCGTCCGGCCGCCTTCGAGGGGCGTGCCCTTCACCGCCTCGCGCTTCACCTCCATATAGGCCTCCCGGGAGAACCCGATGTTGTCGAGGAACGGCAGCAGGGGGCAGTGCTTCACCGGCATGCAGCAGAAGGTCAGGGACCGCACGTCCCCGCCGCGGCAGAGCTGCTTTGGCGCATTGTACCACCCGGTCTCGTCGGCCTTGCGGCAGATGGCGGCGTCGATCCCGGCCAGGGTGCGTTCGTCAGAGCGCCGCGCCAGGGAGACCATATCGGCCCCGTGGGCGAACATATCCATCGCTCGGTCGAACGAGGTGATGGAGTTGTTCGCGATGAGAGTGAGCGGGCAGGCGTTCCTGATCTGCCGCAGGCGGGCATAGCCGAAGTCCATTAAGTCCACGTGGATGATGTCGGCCCCGGCCTTCCAGAGCAGGCGGGCCAGGCGCCGGTCGTCGGCTGCCACGCCAGCCCGGATCTTCACCGAGACGGTGACGTCGAAGCCCTTGAGGGCGCGGACGGTCTCGGCAAGAAGGTGCGGCGTTTTCAGCAGGGTCTCGCCGCACCCGGCCGCCGTCATCAACGGCTGGCGGCAGTGGGCGTCGATCTCGTAGACGACGCCGTCCCCGATGGCGTCGGCGACCGCCGCATAGGAGGCCGGAGCGCTCCCCCGGAGGTTGAGGCCGGTGACGACCCCGCTCCCCTCCAGGGCGCCGATCTCTGTGCGCAGCGCGGCGATCGGGTCGTCGTACAGGAACTCGGCCCGCCCTTCGGCGGCCATCTGCCGGCTCGCCTCCATCGTGGCCTCGTCAATAGAATAGCCGCCGATAAAGGCGGCGCCGATATGGTCAGCCCGGGCGAGCACATAGGCGGCGTTCACCATCCCGGCCATGGATGCAATCGCAACCGGGGTCCTGACCACCTGACCGTTGATGATCAGTCCGCAGCGCTCGTAGCTGTCGATCATAATTCCATCCAGATTGGCCCCACCATCACAAAGTCCTTTGGTCACCGCGGTGCGGGGGGCGAACACCCGCACCCCCTTCTCTCAGGGAGGAGAGGGAAGAGGAGCAGGATTCGTAATACTTTTATGATCTGAAAGTTGTACACAGTAGTATATGGCAAGAACAGGATTATTACTCGTCGGACACGGCAGCAAACTCCCCTACAATAAGGAGCTCATCGAGAGCACGGCGGCGCTGATCGCCAGTCAGCACCCGGAGTACCTCGTCAGGCCGGGCTTCATGTCGATGAACGAACCGAGCGTCGACGAGGCCCTGGACGCATTCAAAAAGGACGAGATCGACCTCCTGATCGTCGTGCCCCTCTTCCTGGCAAAGGGCGTCCACATCCTCCAGGACATCCCCGAGCTCCTCGGCCTGCCCGAGGGCGCGAAGAAGGGCACCTTCGCCCACGCCACCGGAGCGATCCCCCTGGTCTATGCCGACCCGATCGGCGGCGACCCGCTGCTCGCCGACCTGATGGTCAAGAACGCCGAAGCGGCGATCCGGTCGAACTCCTGAGAATGAAGATCCTCGTCCTCGACACCATCCACGGCGGCGCCGCCCTCGCAGAGGCCCTGAAGAGGGCAGGCCATGCCGTCGATATGGTGGACGTCTACCGGGGACGCGAAGGAATACCTGCCGGAGAGGCGGCACGGCGCCGCTACGACCTGGTCGCCGCCCCGGTCCACCTCGACCCGGCCCATCCTCTCCTCTGTGCGGCGCCCCGGAGGATCACCCACCACGAGGCGGTGCGGATGCTCCTCGTCGGGAACCGCCCGGCCCGGATGATCGAGATCACCGGCGCGCGCGGCAAGACGACGACGGCGACCGCCCTTGCCTCGGTGCTGCCCGGCCCGGGCATCCTTCACACCTCGATGGGCACCGTCCGCTATCCTGAGGGCGTCACCCTCTGGAAACGCTCCATCACCCCGGCCTCGGTGCTCCCGGCGGCGGCGGAGGCGGCCCGTATCGGCGGCTGGCTCGTCGCCGAGGAGTCCCTCGGCGTCACCGGGGCCGGGGACCTCGCTATTCTCACCGCGACCGGGGACTACACGATCGCCGCCGGGAAAAGGCGCGCCCTTGCCGAGAAGATCAGGTCCATGAGCGGGTGCGCCGAAGTGCTCATCCCCCCGGGGACCGATCTGCCCGGTGCCTGCGCCGCCGACACGATCGCCGTCGTCACCGGGACGCTCTGCCGCTACCGGTGGAAAGGGATCGAGGGCGCGTTCGAGAACCCCCTCCTCGCGCTGCCCGGTTACAGGACGCCCCTCCAGATGGCGGCGGCGGCGGCCTGCCTGCTCGGCGCCGACCCCGCGGCCCTCGCCGCTTTTGCACCCTTAGAGGGCCGGATGGCCGTCGCCCGGCGGGACGGGAAGGTCATCGTCGACAACGCCAACAGCGGGACCTGCCGGGAGACGGCGGTCGGCGCCGCCGCCTATGCCCGCGCCCTCGCGGGCGGCGGCCCCCTCACCCTGGTGATCGGGACCGAGGGGCAGACCATCTGCGAGGGGTTCCCGGCAGATGAGGTGAAACGGACGATCGACGATATCCGCCCTGACCGCGTGGTGCTCGTCGGCGACTACCCGGAGATCGAGGGAATAACGGCCGGAGACCTTGCAGAAGGGGCCGGCATCGCAGAAGAGATCGCAAACGACGGCGGCGCGGTCGTCCTCGCCGTCAAGACATGGAGATAACCATGGATTACATACAGCCAAGGCCCAGTTCAATCGTCGCAGCCCTGTACACCGCCCGGGACCTCGAGGTGGAGGTGGCGATCCTCCACGGCCCGTCCGGGTGCTCGTTCAAGCACGCCCGCCTCCTCGAAGAGGACGGCATGCGGGTGCTGACCACCTCCCTCGCCGACAACGAGTTCATCTTCGGCGGTCAGGCGGTTCTCGAGCGGGTGCTCAAGGGAGCCGAGAAAGATTTTGCCCCGAAGCGGATGGCGGTGGTCGGCACCTGCGTCTCGATGATCATCGGCGAGGACCTGCAGGCGGCGATCGACGCCTCCGGGGTCGAGACCCCGACGATCGCGATCGACATCCACGCCGGCTTCAGGGAGAACATCCAGGGGGTGCTCGCCGCCCTCGAACCGGCGGCGGCGATCGGCTGGATCAGCGCCGACGAACTCGAACGGCAGCGGCGGCTGCTCGCGGCGGCGAACGAGGTCGAGCACCTGCGGGGCGCGGCCTCCCGCTCCTATATCGAGCCCTCCCGCGGCGACCTCAAGCACGTCGCGGCCAGGCGCCTCATCGACCTGGCGCGGGAGGGAAAACGGGGCATCGCCGTCATGAACGCCAAGAAGGAGACCGCCTATATGTTCGCCGACGAACTCCTCGCCCTCCATGATGCCTGCCCCGACGCCGAGATCACCTACATCGCCAACCTCGAAGACCGCGGCCTGCCCAAGGTGCGGGCCGACGCCGCCCGGGTCCTCCAGGGGATGCGCGAGGCCGGGCTCGAGCCCGAACTCCTCGGCGCCCTCGACGAGTACGGGGCGAACGGCGACGCCATCGGCGAGCGGATCAGGGAGATCGAGCCCGACTTCGCCCTCATCGTCGGCGTCCCCCATGCGGTCCCGCCAGAGTATACGGCGGGCGTCGAGGTGGTCTCGGTCACCAACGGCCCGCGGCAGGTGGCGCCCCTCCGCGAGATGGGGCACGCGGCGGTCGTCGTCGAGGTGGACCTCCACCCCAAGACCCTGGGCGTGCGCTCGATCGTCGAGAGCGAGTTCGGCGCCGTCGTGCGCAGCATCGCCCGGGGTGAATGAGATGAAGGCCCTCCTTGTCACCGGGGACCGCTCGGGCAGCGGGAAGACGAGCATCACCCTGGCCGTCGCCGCCCTCCTGGCGCAGGAGGCGCCGGTCCAGACCTACAAGGTGGCGATGGACTACATCGACCCTTCGTACCTGACGGCGGTCACCGGGCGCCCGTGCCGGAACCTGGACAGTTACGTGATGGACCCGACCCTGATCAGGGCCGTCTTCGAGCACGGGGCGAAGGGTGCGGAGATCGCCCTGGTCGAAGGGGTGCGGGGGCTCTACGAGGGGGCCGAGGCGATCGGCGACGCCGGGAGCACGGCCTCGGTCGCAAAGGCCCTCGACCTGCCGGTGGTGCTGGTCGTGGACGCCCGGAGCATCACCAGGAGCGCCGCCGCCCTGGTGAAGGGTTTTGCCGCCTTCGACCCGAAGGTGCGGATCGTCGGGGTGATCCTCAACAACATCAGCAGCGAGGGCCACCGCAGGAAGACCGTGCAGGCGGTCGAGCACTTCTGCAACATCCCGGTCATCGGAGCGATCCCGAAGAGCGAGGAGATGCGGCTTGCGATGCGCCACCTCGGGCTGGTGCCGTACCGCGAGGGCCAGGAGAGCGGCGACTTCCTCGACCGGATCAACGCCGTAAAAGAGGTGATCGGGTCGTACATCGACCTCGACGCCCTCAAGGCCCTGATGGAGGACTACCGCTTTGTCGGCGCCTCCGGGCCGTTCGCCCGCACCCACGAGGCCGACGTCACGGTGGCGGTCGCCTACGACGAGGCCTTCAACTTCTACTACAACGATCTCTTCGACGTCCTGCACGCCGGCGGGGCCGAGATCCGCACCTTCAGCCCGGTCCACGACCCCCTGCCCGCGGCCGACGGCTACATCGTCGGCGGCGGCTATCCCGAGATGCACGCCCCGGCGCTCGAGGCGAACGACCGGTGCCGGGAGGCGCTGAAGGAGGCCGCGGCAAACGGCGTGCCCATCTACGCCGAGTGCGGCGGGCTCATCTACCTCACCGAGCGGCTGGTCCTGCGGGCCGGGTGGCAGGGGCGGGAGCGAGAGGAGACCTGCACCATGTGCGGGGTCTTTTCAGGCGAGACCGTGATGCCGGCCCACCGCACCCTCGGCTACGTGGAGGGGCGGGCCGGGGCTGCGTGCCCCTTCGGCGAGGGGGCGTTCCGGGGCCACGAGTTCCATTACTCAGAGGTGCGGCTCGCGCCGGAGACGACGTTTGCCTACACCCTCTCCCGCGGCACCGGGATTAAGGGGGCGCTGGACGGGGCGGTGACCGAACAGACCCTGGCAAGTTACACGCACCTCCACCCGGCGGCGAGTGCCGACTTTTTCCGTGGTTTTCTTCAGGCGTGCAGGCAGGGGCCGCGCTCCTGAAGCCGAACCATAAAATACTATATCAATCCTGCGCCAATACTCTCTTTATGATTATCTACCTGGACGGGGCGTTCGTCCCTGAGAGCGAGGCGAAGGTCTCGGTCTTCGACCACGGCCTTCTCTACGGCGACGGCGTTTTTGAGGGGATCCGCGCCTATGACGGCCGCGTCTTCAGGCTGGACGAGCACATCGACCGGCTCTACGACTCGGCGAAGACGATCGACATGAAGGTCCCGATCACGAAGGAGGAGTTCAAGGAGGCGCTCCTCGAGGTCTTGCGGAGGAACAACCTCAGGGACGCCTATATCAGGCCGGTCGTCACCCGGGGCAAAGGAGACCTGGGCCTCGACCCGCGGAAGTGCCCGAAGCCGACGATCTTCATCATCGCCACCAGCTGGGGCGCGATGTACGGCGACCTCTACGAGAAGGGGCTCACCGCCGTCAGCGTCTCCGTCCGGAGGAACCCGGCCGAGGCCCTCCCGCCGAACGTGAAGAGCCTGAACTACTTGAACAACATCCTGGCGAAGATCGAGGCGAACTATAAGGGCGGGGACGAGGCGATCTTCTTCGACACCCACGGCTATGTCGCCGAAGGCTCGGGGGACAACATCTTCGTCGTCAAGGACGGCGTCATCGCCACCCCGCACACCCTCAACAACCTCAGGGGCGTGACCAGGAAGGTGGCGCTCGAGGTCGCCGCCTCACTCGGGATCGGTATCGAGGAGCGGAACCTTGGTTACTTCGACCTCTATACGGCCGACGAGGTCTTCGTCACCGGTACCGCCGCCGAGGTGGCGCCGATCACGAAGATCGACGGCAGGATCGTCGGCGACGGACACCCGGGCCCGGTCACCAGGCAGTTGATGGCCGGATTCTCTGCGGTGACCGCAAAGGAAGGCACCCCGATCTTCTGAGGTTCTCCCCCATCCTTTTTTATCCGATTGTGCCGTTCGATCACCCATGGACCATCCGATCACCGTTGACAGCGATGCCTGCACGCGCTGCGGCATCTGCATGGAGATCTGCCCGATGGGGATCATCGCGCAGGACGGGCCCGACGATCTGCCGCGCCTCGTTCCCGGCGGCGAGGCGGTGTGCAGCCGTTGCGGCCACTGCGAGGCCGTCTGCCCGGCCGGGGCGGTCTCGGCCCTGTACCCGGCCTCAGGGCCGCAGCATCTTCCCGGGGGGTCGGCGGCGATCGCCCCCGCGGACCTTGCGGCCTACCTGCGGGCCCGCCGGACGGTCCGCCGGTACCGGGAGGCGTGCGTGGATAAGGAGACGGTCGAGGCCCTGCTCGACGTGGTGAGGTTCGCACCCTCCGGGATGAACGGTCAGCCGGTCCACTGGCTCGTCGTCCACGACCCGGCCGAGGTGCGCCGCCTCGCGGGGCTTGCGATCGCGTGGATGCGGGAGGCGAGTCGGGCCGGCCACCCCATGGCCGATCTCTTCGGGGTGCTGGTGCGGACCTGGGACGCGGGCGTGGACCAGATCTGCCGGGGCGCCCCGCACCTGGTCGTCGCCCACGCCGATGCGAAGGACCCGATGGCCTACACCGACAGCATCATCGCCCTCGCCTGGCTCGAGGTCGCCGCCCCGTCCTTCGGCCTGGGGACCTGCTGGGCCGGGTTCTTCCAGATCGCCGCCGCGTCCTCGCCGGCGCTCCTTGAGGCGCTCGGCCTGCCCGAGGGGCACGCGCCGCAGTATGCGATGGCCCTGGGCTACCCGGCGTACCGGTTCCCCCGCGTGCCAGGCCGGGAGCCGGTGCGGGTCACCTGGCGGTGAGGCCGGCGCACCCCGCTTTTTCCGGGAGAAGGAGAGCGGCCGGCATATAAGGGCGGCCAGGCGCCGGCCGAAGGTTTAAGTACCAGGATCCGGATATATAGTATAGCATTTCTGCTGCCATAGTGTAGTGGCCAATCATGTCGGCCTTTCACGCCGACGACTGGGGTTCGAATCCCCATGGCAGCACTCTTTTTCTCAACGCTTCCCCGAGAACCTGACGTTTCAGGATCCAGAACTTCGCCGACATCTTTGAAACCGTCATCAGGAGGTCAAACCATCGACTTCCCTTCGCGTGAGCGTTCAGCACCGCACCCACCGCCGCGAAAACTCCCCGCACAAAAAAAGAAAAATTAGGTCCGCCTGAGCAGCAGGAAGCCCGCCGCGCCGATCGCGACGACAATGAGCACGACCGCCGCAACCGGGAGGGGTTCGGCCGCTCCAGCAACCGGTTCATCCTCCGCAGGCGCCGCGGTTCCGGCTGTCCCGGTCACGGCCGCCAGAGGTGCTCCGGTCTCAGGGGCGTCCACCGGGGCCGGGGTCGTCTCCACCGGGGTTATCGTGGTGTCGGGCGTGACGACCGGGACCGCACCTCCACTCCCACCGCCGCCGGGCGACGGTTTCGGCGCCGCGCCGAAGAGGCCGAAGGTCGAGAAGTGGTCGGTCTCGCCCCAGGCGACGTTCGCAGCGGTGTCGACGCCGCCGGGGAGCTGCTCCCAGGCGCCGGTCGTGCTCCACCAGTAGACCCTGATGGAGGACTCATCGATCCCGACGACGTCGGCGTCGGTGTAGTGGACCCGCACGATCACCGTCTGGATGTTGTCATTCCCGATCGTGCTCGTGATCTCGGCAAACCGACCGACATCGCGGGTGCCCGGGGGGACGGGCTGGTCGTCCGGGGACGACGTGAAGAGGGTGAAGACGATCGTCTCGCCCTGGAAGTCCCCGGTCGTCGTCAGGACCGCCGAAGCCCCGCCGCCGTCGACGATAACCGACTGACCGCCGGTGGCGTTGACCGGCCGCGTCGTGCTCTCCTCGGGCCGCTCCTTCGGCAGGGCCGCGCTCGCCGTCAGGGTCAGGTTTGTGACGCCGCCGCTCTCAAAGAGCGCCGACTCCACCGCACGCACGCCGTCGATATAGAAGGTGATGTTCTTGCCCGGCTGCAGGGCGGGCGTCCAGACGACGAGTTTTGCGCCGCCGCCGTACGCCGTCCCGTACACTCCGGTCGGACCGACCAGGATCGTCCCGGCCTCGTTCCCCTCCACCGATGCGACGATGATCGAACCGGCCGGGGCATTCGAGCCGTCCGGGCCATAGACCTGCCCATAGAAGGCATGGGGGATCGTCGACGGGGCGCCCTCGCTCGCGAGCGCCGGGGCGACCAGGAGGCTCGCGGCGATGATGAGCGCCGCGATGATTGCGTGTGCTGGTATTCGCGTCATGATTGCCTCACAGGTTCCACGCCCATTCGGGCATGGGGAGAGGGGTGGTGGAGAACCCGGCAAGGGTGGCGGGGTTCTCCATATAGACCCAGTAGCCGCAGGTGGCGTCCATATCGGGTGCATCGTCCCCGCGGGTGAAGACCCAGGACTCGGGGTTGATCGACGGCGAGACGACGACGGTGTATCCGTCGCGGCCGTCAGGGGTGTACGCGACGGTGGTCAGGGCTGTCGTGACCGACGTCCCGTAGGGCTCGCCCCACCAGAAGTACGCCTGGCCGATCGGCTCAGGGAGACCGACCAGGGCATAGGCCGGGCCGACCAGGTTCCACCCTGCCTCGAGGGTGCGGGTCGGCGGGCTCGTGACCTCCGGGCTGATCCGGACCGGCAGGCGGTCGTAGTCGTTCATCCTGACGTACACAGCATCGAGCGGGTTGATCGTGCTCGCATCGGTCACCTGGACCCAGCGCCCGGCACCGGCGTCCCAGGCATAGGCGACGGCGTAATCGAGGCCGTCGCCGAGGCCGGTGGCCGCCCCCCAGGTGGCGTTCTCAAGGGCCAGCGGGAACGAGAGGGTGTTCCATCCGGGCTCAAGCCCGGTGCGGTAACCGTCGCCGCCGATGAAGGGCGACCCGATCTCAAGCCCGAAGTACGACTTCCCGGTCTCCAGGACGACGTCCGCCGGCCTGGTCAGCCAGGGCTCGTACAGGGCGGCGCCGTAGACCGGGCTCCCTGTTCCGGGGCCGGTGCCAGACGGCCCGCTGGCGTCGCCCCACCAGTTGTGGGTGGCATAGGGCTCGTAGACCTCCCCGTCATAGGAGTACGGGAAACCTGCATAGCCGTTGTTGATGGTGTTGAAGGTGGCGTCGCCGCCCACCGAGAGGATACCAAGGTCCAGGCCGATGAGCTGGGTCTCGCCGTCCACCCGGTCGCCCCGGCACATGCCCACCAGGGCTGCCCATGCCTCACCGTCCACGGTGTTCGCGTCGATATACGAGGGGTTCAGGCTGACGATGCCGACGTTGATCACCCCGATAACGCCGAGAATACCGGCGTCTTCGAGGAGCTCCTCAGTCGCCGCCTCGACAGTTCCTTCGGCGTTCGCCGCCGTGAAGACGGTGTTGTTCGTGATGCACGAACGCAGGGTCACGATACCCCCGGAGGCGGCGATCCCCAGGTTTGCAGCCCCGGCACCGGGCAGGCCGGAGCCTGCCGCCAGGATGACAGGATCAGAGAGGTCCGTGACCTCTGCAACGGCCATGCTGTTCTGGCTTGCGACGGCGCTGACGGTGTTGTCCAGCACACTGGCCTCGGGTGCGACGATACCGAAACTCGCCGCGGCACCGACCGCCGCAGAGAGGGCATGGGAAGAGCCGTCAAGAGGCGGGTCGAGCAGCATCCCGGCGAGCGAGGCGACGTTGATCTCGTCGGTGACCGAGACCGTGTTGCCCTGGATCACGTCGCCGAAGGCGTCGTCCATCGTGGGAGGAACGGGGGCGTAGGTCCCGGCGTCCAGGATCGTGCCGGCATCGAGGACGATGCCGACGCCCACGCCCGCCGTGGCCGCAACGCTGAGGGCTATCCGGTCCTTTACCAGGGCGACCGCCTCGGCGATCGCCTCCGTGGTCTGCAGGACGGTGATGTTGTTGCCCTGGACCAGGCTCTCATCGCCGTCTGCACAGATACCCGCCGCGAGGAAGAGGTGAGCGGTGCCGGCCGCCGCGTCCGAGGTCTCGATATCGCTTCCAGAGGCGATGTTCAGGTATATGCCGGAGGTGCCCACCTCGACGGTGTTCTCCGCCAGCCTGGCCGCATCGCTCGTCCCGATGATGCCGAAGGAGGTCACGAGACCGGCAGATCCGGCGGCGGCGTCGGGCACATCGGCGTTCTCGCTCTCGGCGACGGCGATCCCGATGCTCGAGGTCAGGACCGAGAAGGTGTTCTCATAGACCTGCGTCTCACCTTCGGCAGTGTAGAGGAGGCCGTAGTTCATCGAGACCGGGACGGCGGCTGCAAGCCTGGTCCCGTTCAGGAACCCGAACAGCTCATCGCTCTCAAGGATCTCCTGGTAACCGGCGATGATCTCGTCCACGCCGGATCCCGCGGGGAAGAGGCCGTCGGTCTCGGCATAGAGTGCAAGGGCGTCGGCGTCGCCGTTGATGACGGCGTCGGTGATCGCCGCCCTCTCCTCTACGGAGAGGTTCTGCCACGCATCGCCGTTCTCGTCGATGAGGCTGAGGACAGCGGCCTGCTGCATCTGTTCGCCGGCAAAGGCCTGCTCGATGAGCCCGAGCGGCATGGCACCCTCACAGAGTGCCGCCGCCTCCTCCTCTCCGACCGGCAGGCTGGATACAAGGGAGAGGGCGTTCAGGGAGACCGGGACGATGTTGCGGCAGACCGTCGGGTCCACGACGTCTTCGAGGACGATGCCGGCCGTCACCGTGCGGACCTGGGCGAGGCACACCTCGTCGATACGGGGTTCGAAGGCAAGGGCGCTGCTCAGATCGACGTCCAGGCCTTCAACCTCCTCGAAGGCGGAGAGAGCAGAGGCGCGGTTCTCCTTTGCATCCATCACGGCGGCGTACCTGGCCTGAAGGTCGCTGTTATCCGCAAGGGCGTCGCCGAACACGCCGGAGAGCGGACCAAGAAACGTCATGCTCTGCGCCGAAACAGAGACCGCGTTCCCGTCGACTACCGGGCTCTGGACGGGTTCATCCCACCAGCCCCGGACAGAGATGCCGGTCATCATGAGTTCGCCGGCGATGCCCGCAAAGGGTTCGTCCGGCGTCCCCCCGTCATGGGCGAACACGCCGCCGAAGGTCTCGACGACATTCTCCAGGATCTCGGGTTCGTCGCTCTCATAGACATCGATGCCGTTTACGCTGCCGGACACCCGGAGCAGGTCGTCATCACCGTCGCGGGTCCGGTCCCGGATCGTCATACTCTCCACGACGGCGACGTTCTCGCTCACCCGGCACGCGTCGCACTCCTCGAGATAGATGCCCTCGACCGCCACGCGGCAGGTCTCGGGCGACCCGCTGGCAGAGAGGGTATAGGAGATGTCGTTCCTGGTGACCTGGGCCCTGACGGATTCAAAGGCCGTGATGCCGGCCGGTCTCATCCGCCCGTCGTTCCCGCCGGTGCTGGCGCATTCTACCTCCACAGAGACGGTATTGTTGAGGACCCGCCCCTTCTCGGCCCAACCGAGACGGATGCCGACCGGCTGGACGATGCTGGATACGGTGCTGATCTCGACGGTGTTGCCCTCGATGAGGGTGAGGTCGCCGGCGCCGTGGATGCCGAGCGTCCGGGTTCTGTTGGGTGCAAGCCCGACGACGGTGACCTCATTCTCGATGATTGAGGCACTTTCCGAGTCGCAGGACCTGATCCCCCATACGTCGGCAGAGACGTAGACCCCTTCAACCTCGTCGCCGAGACCCATGGAGACGACCTGGTTGCCCTCGACGAGAACAGAGGGGCTCTCCAGGACCGTGACACCGTCGGGCGCCAGTGATAGGTACTGCTCCTCTTCTATGGTGGAGAGCGGTTTGTTATCCTCAGGAACGAGGGCGGCAAGGACCAGGTTGACGGCGCCCACCTCGACCGGCCCAACCTCCGGGGCCCGTGAGGCGGCAAGGATGCGGTTGTCGCGGACGCGGGCTTCAGGCGCCCTGTCGAGGGTGACACCCATCTGGTGGCCTGATCCCATGACAAGCACCATGTTGTCGCCGATGCAGGCCCCCGCGCCGTCCTCGACGAGAATGCCGCAGGTGTCCGGGGCGGCATCGTTGAGGAGAGAGACGTAGTTGTGCTCGAGGGAGACGGCATCGGCGCCATGGGCGAAGATGCCGATCTCGGTGGCGTTGGCGACCTCAAAACCGCTGAAGGTGACGTTATCCGCGGTGATCTCGACACCGATCGCCTCGCCGGGGACGTCGAGGATCGGTATCCCCTCATCGAGGGCGGTCAGTGCGGAGACGCCCAGGACGCTCATGCTCCGGTCGATCACGAGAGCCTCGCGGTATGTCCCGTTATGGACCCATACCTCGCCGCCCGTCGCCACGCCGTCTATGGCCTCCTGGATGCTGGAGAAGTTTAAGTAACCGTAGTCGGGCGTCTGGTCAGTGTACGATTCGTTCACGGCGACCCTGTCAGGCAGGGCCACCGCAGCTGCCGGTGCCGTCAGCATCACGCAGAAGAGCACCATCAGCGCAAAAAGAAGTCTTGGATGGAGAAGTATCCCCACCCCGGGGGCTTTAACCATGTCTATCACCTAACTATGAGATTGTGCGAGATTCTTTAATCCATAATATTTAGATATATTGAAATTTTAAATGCGATAATACCGATTTTTTATGAATGTTGTTGTATTTTGGCGGTAGATTCTCGAAATAGTTTGACATAGCGCATACTCCGGAGGAGGGGCCTGGTACTTCTCTCATTTTGACAGCCGACATCGAGCGATCTGGTCTCACGCGACGACTCAAAACGGCGTTAGCAGCACCCGAACTTCGCGGCTTCGCGTTCTATAGCATGATTTTTTTGTCATTTTTTTCTGGAAAACTCACGCTATAGTCCGCGAAGATGCGCGAAGGGAAGGTGATGGTTTGATCTCCGGATGGCTGTCTCAAACATGTTGGCGAAGTACGGGGGCTGGAAAAAAAGATGGTTGCGTCCAGGCAGACCTACTCGGTCGTCTTCCCGTCGAAATGCTCTTCCTGTGCCATGGCCTCCGCACGGGTCCGGCGGACGACGCCGTCCTGGTGCTCGGGCGGCGAGTAGATTGTGTAAAGCTTGAGGTTTGCGGTCTTCGAGGTGTTTATGACGTTGTGCAGCGCCCCGTTCGGGACGATCACGGCGTTGCCGTCCTTAACGGCGTGCGCGACGCCGTCGATCACGACCGACCCCTCGCCTTCCTCGAACCGGAAGAACTGGTCGACGTCGTCGTGCACCTCCTCGCCGATCTCCTCGCCGGGCTCAAGGCACATCAGCACGAGCTGGCTGAACCGCCCGGTATAGAGGACTTTGCGGAAGTTGGTGTTCTTTACCGTCTCGGTCTCGATATCTGCGACAAATCCTTTCTTCATCACTGTTCCCTCCCGGGATGATCCTCTCTGCTGCGCCGCGAGTATTTGAGGGTTCAGGTCATCCCCGGCATCCCCGGTGGGTCACCTCTCCCTCGGCCGCAACCCGCCCGGTGATCATGATCGTCCGGTCCTCGACCGGGACCGCTTTCCCCGAGCGCTGCAGGGCCCGGTCCACGACATGGCGCACCCCGCCGCAGCAGGGCACCTCCATGTGCAGGACGGTCACCGAGCGGATCGTGTGCCGCGAGAAGATCTCGGCGAGTTTTGCGACGTAACCCTCGATATCAGCGTCCAGCTTCGGGCAGAAGAGGAGCAGGACCCTGCCCCGCAGGAAGTCCCGGTGGAAACCGGCATAGGCAAAGGGGACGCAGTCGCCGGAGACAAGGAGGTCGGCGTCGTCGAAGTACGAGGCCGCGGGGTTGACGAGGGAGAGCTGGATCGGCCATTGCCGCAGTTCCGACGCCATCGTCCCGCGGTCCTGTGGGGCCGTGTCAGGGAGGGTCCGCACCGCAGACCCCGGACAGGCCGCCGGGGCGCCGGGGGTGCTGTGCGAGGGGACCGGGACGGCGTGTTCGGTCAGGTAGCCGACCGCCTGGCGGTAGAGTTCTTCCTCCCCGTGGCCGAGGAGGTGCTCCAGGTGCGCCCGGATCACCGCCTCGCCCTGCGGGACGATCTTCGCCATCACGGCCCGCTCGTCGTACGGGCCGGCCTCCCGCTCGACGACGCGGATCGCTCCCTCAGGGCAGGTCCCGATGCAGGCGCCGAGGCCGTCGCAGAAGAGGTCGCTCACCAGCCGCGCCTTCCCCTCGATGACCTGGAGCGCCCCTTCGGGGCAGTCAGGGATGCAGAGCCCGCACCCGGTGCACTTCTCCTCGTCGATCTCGATGATCTTTCTCTTCACCATGATACTCCAGATACCTCCCTGTTAGCGCAAAAACATTTGTGATCCGGCCGCCGGGTTTCGGGCAAGGTTTAAATCAGCCCGGGGATAGTTTCCATCATACACCTCGCGGCCCCGCCCGCTAAAGATCGAGGGATGACCTATGGAAAACAAGAATAAACTGACAACGGCCGCCGGCGCACCGGTGGGGGACAACCAGAACGCCATGACGGCCGGGCCCCGCGGCCCGATGCTGCTGCAGGACGTCTGGTACATGGAGAAACTCGCCCACTTCGACCGCGAAGTGATCCCGGAACGGCGCATGCACGCCAAGGGGTCGGGCGCCTTCGGGACGTTCACCGTCACCCACGACATCACCCGGTACACAAAGGCAAAGGTCTTCTCGGATATCGGGAAGAAGACCGATGTATTCGTCCGCTTCTCGACCGTGGCCGGGGAGCGCGGCGCCGCCGACGCAGAGCGCGATATCCGCGGCTTTGCGATGAAGTTTTACACCGAGGAGGGGAACTGGGACCTGGTCGGGAACAACACCCCGGTCTTCTTCCTCCGCGACCCCCACAAGTTCCCTGACCTCAACCGGGCGGTCAAGCGCGACCCCAGGACCAACATGCGTTCGCCCACGAACAACTGGGATTTCTGGACCTCCCTGCCCGAGGCGCTCCACCAGGTGACGATCACCATGAGCGACCGCGGCATCCCCCTCTCCTACCGCCACATGCACGGTTTTAGCAGCCACGCGTACAGCATGGTCAACGCCGGGAACGAGCGTGTCTGGGTGAAGTTCCACCTGCACACCCAGCAGGGGATCAAGAACCTCACCGACCAGGAGGCGGCGGAGATCGTCGCAAAGGACCGCGAGAGCAACCAGCGCGACCTGATGGAGAGCATCGACCGGGGCGACTTCCCGCGCTGGACGATGTTTATCCAGGTGATGACCCAGGAGCAGGCGAAGGCGATGCCGTACAACCCCTTCGACCTGACCAAGGTCTGGTACAAGGGGGAATATCCCCTGATCGAGGTCGGCGTCCTCGAACTGAACCGGAACCCGGACAACTATTTCCAGGACGTGGAGCAGGCGGCGTTCAACCCGGCCGCGGCGGTGCCGGGGATCGGGTTCTCGCCGGATAAGATGCTGCAGGGGCGCCTCTTCTCCTACGGCGACGCACAGCGCTACCGCCTGGGGGTCAACCACCACCAGATCCCGGTCAACCGCCCGAGGTGTTATGCAAACCCCTCGCACCGCGACGGCCAGATGCGGGTGGACGGCAATGCCGGGTCCACCGTGGGCTATGAGCCGAACAGCTTCGGGGCGTGGCAGGAGCAGCCCGGGTATCGGGAGCCGTTCCTGGAGCTCTCGGGCGACGGGGGCGCCTGGAACTTCCGCGAGGACGATGCAGATTATTACACCCAGCCCGGCAAACTCTTCCGCCTGATGAGCCCTGAGCAGCAGCAGGTGCTCTGCGAGAACACGGCGCGGGCGATGGAGGGTGTGCCCGAGTTCATCAAGATCCGGCATATCAACAACTGCATGCAGGCCGATCCGGCCTATGGAAAGGGCGTGGCAGACGCCCTGGGGATCCCGATGGACCGGGTGGAGTGAGCCCACCAACCTTTTTTCTCACTCCTGGTTGACCGAACAGAAGGGGTCAGAGGCCCGAGGGTCGCCGGTGGCGGCATAGGCCCGCACCCGGCAGCCGCCGCCGCAGAGGGTGCGGTAGGTGCAGGTCCCACAGGGGCCGGAGATGGGGAGGTCTCTGGCCCTGAAGAGGGAGAGGACCGGGTTGTCGGTCTCCTGCCAGAGGCGTGAGAACGGTTTTTCCCTGATGTTTCCGACGAGGAATTCGGGGAAACGGGCGAACTGGCAGGGGTAGACGTTGCCCTGCGGGTCGATGTTCGCCACCCTGAGGCCGGCGCTGCACCCGCCGTTTGTGGACTGGAGGAGGGTGCGGGCATCGGCGGCGTCGGGGGAACCGTCACGCTCCAGGGACCTGAGGAGGTGGACGCCGTCCTGGGGGGCGTCGACGGTGAGGAACTCCATGGACCCGGGGTCGGTCGTCTTCGCCTTATGGTAGAGGAGGGTGAGGGCGTCGTCCACCTCCTCCGGCCCCACCTGGAGGCGCTCGTAGGCCTCGCCGCCTCGCCCGGTGGGGACGAGCCAGTAGAGGCAGAAGCGGGAGGCGCCCAGGTCTGCCGCAAGGTCGATGAGGGGCGCAAGCTCTCCCAGGTTCTCGGTCGTCAGGGTGACACGCAGGCCGGTCCGGACGCCGGCCTCCCGGCAGAGGGCGAACCCGGCCAGGGCCCGGTCGAATGCCCCCCTGCTGTTCCTGAAGGCGTCGTGGATCGCGGGGCTCGCAGCGTCGAGGGAGATGCCGGCATAGCCGATCCCGCACTCCCGGATCATCCGGGCGGCGTCGGCGGTGATCAGGGTGCCGTTCGTGCTGAGGGCGGTCCGGATCCCGCGGTCTGCCGCCGCCCACGCCAGGTCGAGGAGGTCCTCGCGGAGGAGGGGTTCGCCGCCGGTGAAGAGGATGAGGGGGACGCCTGCCGCCGCAAGGTCGTCAATGAGGGCGAGGGCTTCGGCGGTCGAGAGTTCTGCCTCTTTCCGGCAGTCCGGGCCCGACCGGCTGTAGCAGTGGGCGCAGGCGAGGTTGCAGCGGTCGGTGAGGTTCCAGAAGACGACCGGGCGGTAGTTCTGCACAAAGGCGAGGTATTTTCCCGGCACTTCGGTGAGCGGTCTGTTCTGGTGGCGCATGACGCCGCTGATCGTCCCGCGTCCGTGTATGCACTGTGTCAGTCTGTTCATGGTAGATCGCCTCTGTTCTCGCCGATACGCACGTTCGGGACCCGTTTGAACTCCTCGGTGCTGAAGAGGACGCAGGGGTCGGTGCAGCCGGACGCCCGCCCCGCCTCTTCGACGGCGGCGAGCACCGCGGTTCGGCTGCGGCCGTGGTGGACGGTGTAGAGGGTGTACTCCCATCGCCCTGGCACCGGGCGGCGGTGGTAGCAGTGGGAGATACCGGGTGAGGACGAGAAATAGGCGATTGCCCGCTCCTCCCCGCCCGCGGGCACCCGCCAGGCCACCAGGGCGTTTGCCGTGATCCCGACGAGCCGCTGGTTGATCCTGGCCCGGATCTTCCTGATCACGCCGTCGTCCCTGAGGCGCTGCACCCGCTCCAGCACCTCTTCACCGGAGATGCCGATCCTCTGCCCGATCGCGGCGAAGGGTTCTTCGACCGCGGGGATGCCCTGCTCCAGCTCGGCGAGGAGGGCGAGGTCAGTCTGGTCCACGGGCGTCCTCCTGGAGCAGCGGGAAGCGGACATCGATCTTGTGGGCCCGGACGGTGGGGAGGTTGAGCATATCGCCCTCAGGGATGCCGGTGCGGTCCAGGATCTCGGCGAGGACGGCATGGAGCCGTTCTTCGGTCGGGGCGGCGAGGGTGAACCAGAGGGAGTAGGGGTGGTCACGCCTGAAGTTGTGCGAGACCTCGGGGTAGGCGCTGACGATCGCCGCCACCTCGCGGACGCGGTCCTCGGGGACGCGGAGGGCGATGAGGGTGGCGGCGGTGATGCCGAACCGCCTGGACTCGAGGACCGGCGAGATGCTGCGGAGGACGCCTGCGGCCTGGAGCCGCTGCATCCTCTCCAGGAGGTCGGCTTCGGTGGTCCCGAGGGAGGCGGCGATCCCGGCCCAGGGGCGGGGGACGAGGGGGAGGTCGTCCTGGAGGGCGTCGAGGAGGGCGAGGTCGAGGGATGGGTCGTACGGGCACCAGGGGTCTTCGCCGCAGACCTCGCCGTCGGGGTCGTCCGGGCGGAGGAGGCCGTCGCACCATCTGGCAGGGACGGCGGCCTCGCCGCGGTACGCCCGCGCCCGGCAGCCGCCGCAGACCGATTTATACCCGCACCGCCCGCATTTTCCGGTGAGGCGGTCTGGGTCGCGGAGGGCCTGGAAGAGGGGGGAGGTCTGCCAGATCTCGGCGAAGGGGGTGGTGCAGAGGGTGCCGGCGCTCACCGGGAGGTAGGGGCAGGGGGTGACCTCGCCGGTGGCGTAGATCCGGCAGTAGGTGATGCCGGCCAGGCAGCCGCGGCTCCAGCCGGGGTTCTCGATCCCGGCCTCTTCGGCGATGCGGCGGAACTGGGGGGCGCAGGTCGGGCGGATACGGAGGCCGCTGTCCCGGTAACGGAGGAGGATCTCCCTGATCAGGGCCTCGTATGCATGGGGGCTGCCCGGGCCGCTGCCCCGGCCGGTCTCCACGGGAAAGAAGATCTGGTAGTCGTGCACGCCCAGGGACCGGCCGAGGGCGAGGACGCCGTCCACGTCGTCCAGGGCCGGGCGGGTGACGGTCATGTTGATCCGCACGCCGATCCCTTCCTCCCGGCAGTGCCCGATCGCCGCAACCGCCCGTTCCCAGACGCCGGGAACGCCGCGGAAGGCGTCGTGCGTCGCCGGGTCGGCGGAGTCGAGGCTGACGGCGACCGACCTGATCCCGGCCCCGGCGAGGCGGTGCGCTGTCGTCCGGTCGAGGAGGTAGCCGCTCGTGCCCATGGCCATGATGAGGCCACGGTCGGTGCCGTGGCGGGCGATCTCGAAGATGTCCTCCCGCATCAGGGGCTCGCCGCCGCTCAGGATGACGACCGGGCGCCCGGCGGCGGCGATCTGGTCGAGGACGCGGAAGGCTTCTTCGGTGGTGAGGGCGCCCTCGGCCTCCTGCTCGCCGGCGTCGGCGTAGCAGTGGGCGCATTTGAGGGGGCAGCGGAGGGTGATGTTCCAGGAGATCAGGGCCGGGGAGGGGGGGTGACCCTGGAGGGGGGGTCTGTGTCGGATTGGCCCGTTGTGCGCTGCATCTCTCCTTACCTCTGGTCGCCGCCGATTTCAACCTTTGGATGGGGGTGGATGACGGCATTTCTGGCCGGCGGTATAGGGCGAGAGGAGGGTGTTCCCCCCGGCGGCGGTGGCACTCTTGCACCCCATGTGCACCGAAAATGCACCGGAAATGTGCAAAGGACGAGGACGGAGGATCGAGCTGGAATTGTATATTCTATAGAGAGGAGAGAGATCTCTCTCTCCTATACCAGTAGATTGCACCAGAATAGAGGCACCCACCTCACCTGGTCGGTCGGGGTCTGTGGGTGGGGGGGTGTGTGCGATCGGTGTTGGGGTGCACATGAGGGGGAGGATGGGGGTTGGCGGGGATGGATTTGGAATTGGGGGATTTAGAATTGTTTTTTTGGGTGCATTTATGGAGTGCAGGCTGGTGCACATGGGTGCATAGGTGCACATGTGGTGGGGTGAGGGCGGGCGTGGAGCCCTGATCAACGCCTGTTTTTGGAAAACATTTCAATCCGCACGTTATCGGATGCTGATCGGAAATGATCTCCTCTGTTATGAGGGGATAGGAGGGAAATGGATATAAGATTTTCTGCACTGTAGAAAACCTCCACGATGAGAAATTGTAAGAATCTGTGGAGGTTACAGACAATCATTTTTCCGGCGATTTCTTTTGTCTGGATGAGAAATATTCTTGCTTTGAGATCCCCGGAGAATTTTCTTTTCAAGACAGAGAATTTGTTTTCAACGAGTTGTCGTCGAGGGTAGATGATGTCATTGAACCGAGTGGCCATTTCCTGTCGGTACGTCCCACCAACGAAGTCAGCATTCCAGGATCGGAGAGGGATAACCGAATTGGCATGAAGGATTTCCCTGATCAGCCGGTGAATGGCTTCAGAGTCGTATCCCAGATCCATGACATAACAATCGGATTTCCGGAGATTGTGGCATTGCCTGAGTAGTTTCTCTGCATGCCGGGTATCATGAACCCGGCTTTTCGAGGCAACGAATCCGGTAATAACCTGTTGTTCGGTATCAACCGAGATTGATGTTTTGAGGAAATGTTTTCGGATTTTACCGGTTCGCTCAGAAAAATAATGACTGCAGTATCCGCTGGTAAACCCGGATGAGTCGATTGCGGTTAGGGGAATTGTATCGTCAGTGGAGTAGAACAGGTTCACGGTTTTCTTGAATGTCAGCCGAAGGTACAGAGATTTTATCCGGCAGAGGAATTTCTGGAGTGTGGTGAAATGCGGTACGATTGAGAGGTTCAGGATATCCTGAACTTGTTCCATGTCACCAACATCTTCAATAAACTCCCGGTAGTGCTGGTTCCTGAAGTCTTTGAAAAGAACGAGAGCAAGAAGCTGATACTGGGCGTAAGTCTTCTTCGAATACTTACAGGAATAGGGCTTGAGGTGAGTCTACTTTATGACCTACATTGCGGCCTGGATAAACCTGATATTCCGGCTCGCCGATCTTTTAATTGTCTCCTTTCTATTTGACCACACATCAAATGAAGGAGACACTGTACCTTAGATCTTTCGGTCGTCGGTCTACCCCTTTTAGTTTCGGATTTCAACAGAGCACTTTTTTTTAAATTGCCGGTAATTTCGGGAAGTAAAATTGATATCTCATCCCGCCAAGTGGTGATGGCGTAGTGATGCCAGATGCCGACACTCTATCTCTATATCCTTGATACGCTTTCCGACTGGGAAGCCGGCCACGCCCTTGGCGAACTCCATTCCGGGAGGTACCTCAAAGACCCGTCGCTGAAGTACGATGTCGTCCTGTGCGGAAAATCCCTGGACACGATAACGACGATGGGCGGATTGAAGTTGACACCGGGTATCACCATTGAGAATATCAGGGCCAAAAAAGGAGATCTCCTGCTCCTGCCCGGCGCAGACACCTGGCTTGATCCCGCCCATGCGTCGATTATCAATATGGTAGACACGCTCCTTGAGCAGGAGATGGTTGTTGCAGCAATCTGCGGGGCTACCCTCGGCCTGGCCAATGCCGGGCTGCTTGACAACCGGCCCCACACCAGCAATGATCCCGAAGTGCTCAAAATGTTCTGCCCCGGATACAAAGGAGAGCAATTTTACCGGACAGAGCCTACAGTGACAGACGGGAACCTTATCACGGCAAGCGGGCTTGCACCGGTTGAATTTGCCTGCAGCATATTCAGGAAACTGGATGTCATGAATCCCGCAACCCTCGACGCATGGTACGGGCTCTTTACGTTAAGGAAACCGGAATTTTTCTATGCCCTCATGGCATCCCTGCCTTCTCAATAACAAAAAAGAAAATTCTGGCTCTGTTGATAACCTGATCGGATGGGCATTGGATGGTGATGGAGCCACGGGTGCCCGGGGTCTGTCGACCACCGCCCCGTGGAGAATGACGGTATTAGGGCATCTCAAAAGATCGAAACCGTAGTCACCCTCGCCCCCTGAGCGCGTTGGGGGAAGGATTTCAACAGAGTAATTTGATCCTTAGTTTCCTGGATTTACCCAATAAACTCCTGAGACCAGAGATGATGTAGCCTATGATGAATTTATTCCAATGCTATATCTGTAAAATCTAAAGATCACAACACCGGCACACCGCCCCCCACCACCCCTTTGATCATCCCCGGGCTGAGCACACGGTGCCCCAGGACCATCCCCGCACTGAAGAAGAGGATCATGGTCAGGCTGGTGAGGGCGACCGAGACACCGAAATACGCCCCCAGATCAAGAAGAGCCCGGACAAACGTGGAGAGCACCACGATCAGGGCGATGGGGCCGCCGGCACCGTCACCTGAGCGGCGGTGAGCAGGAGCAGGGCCCCCAAGCCATCACCTCTCCATCTTCTCTTCATCCCTCTTCATACTCACTTGCGAGAGGAGGGGGGCTCGCGGGATAACCGCAGTATCGGGGCGGGAGCAGATACGAGCATTGTATAAAAAAGATGAAGACCCATAGACAGGAAACGCTCCCTTGCCTACATCAAAAAATCAGCACATCATGCACCATTTTAAGGATTTCGCCGACAAAATACCCCATTTCAAGCCCGGATCCTGCACCCCATCTCCCGGGACCACGACGCGGGCGGTGACACAACCCACCCCAGATCTCCCCAATTTCGCCGCCATTTGTCAATCCCACCGCCCTTATCTCGACGGAAATAGCCTCATTTTCAAAAGTGCCATTTCCGGCCCCCCCTTCCAGGTTCGCCCAAAAACAGCCCTACTCCATCAGCCCCAGGACGCCCTCCCGCGAAGGGCGAGGACTTTTGCCCACGGGCAGGGCCAGGAAGGTACAGAGAGGCAGGGAGAGCCGGCGGAAATCGCCCCAAATAGCCAGAAAATGCCGCCGCCGCCCCTTCTGCTGCCCCCAGGTCAGGCCAGAACACAGCACCCCCCGCCACCCACGGCAGAAATTCTGTGATCCCTGCCACCCGCAATCCCCCATTCAATCCCGGAAAAAAATGAAATAAAGCGCAAGGGGAAAAAACAACACACAATTATACAAATACAATTATATATTATAGCAGACATATGCCGGCCAGAACACCCCATGATACCCCCGAAAATAGGGCTCCTCCTCATCGGCCTGCTGCTGTTCTGCACCGCGGCGGCGGCTTCCGAGCCCCCCAGGATCACCGTGACCGCCGGCACAGGCTGGCTGGTCGCAGGCGGTGCAGAGAGTGCCGCCATCACGGCCGTGGTCACCGACGGCGCCGGCATCCCCATGAAAAACATAAACGTCCTCTTCTCCTGCGACCCGGCGATGGGCTCGATAAAAAATACAGGGATGACCACAGATGCCGAAGGAAAAGCAAAAACCTTCTTCAAACCCGGAACAAAGAGCGGGACGGCCGCGATCACCGCCACCGTCAAAGAGGCCTCGGCCTCGTGCTCCCTGGAGATCGACCACGCCACCCCGTACCGGATCGCCTCCCTCGACTACGAGAGCGAGATCACCGCGGGGTCCACCACCTCCATAACCATCCGACTGGAAGACCGGTACAGAAACCCGGTCGACTCCCGTAAGACGGCGGAGACCGCCCGCTTCCTCGTCGGCTCCCCGACCGGGTCAGCCGGCATCCATGACGGAAGCGCATACACAAGCGATGCCACAATCGAGGTGAACGCCACCGGTTACCTGACCGCACCCTTCCAGGCCGACCTGAAGAGCGGCACGAACATCATCTACGCCGACTTCCCCGGCGCCGTCGCCGACCACTACATCCTGATAACAGGGCTCGCAAACGCCGTCCCCGCCTCGATCGACTGTGCGGTCACCCCCGACCTCTGGGTGCCGGCCGACGGCGCGAGCAGGTTCTCCCTCGTCTACACCCTGAAAGACCTCCACGGCAACCCGGCCGGAGGGCGGTCCCTGACGATCGCCGCCCTGCCCGGCGAGGACCGGACGGTCACCACGAACTCAAACGGTCTGGCCACAATCACCTACGGCCCCAGGGACACCACCGGCACGGTCACGATCACGGCAACCGCGGTCGATGACCAGAACGTCACCTGCTCGACGACCCTCTCCTTCACCAGCACCGACCCGGTGGAGATGATCCTCACCGCAGGCCCGCAGTCCATGCCGAGCCTGGACGTAAAACCCGACCAGACCGCCGCCGTAAGGGCGAAGGTGATGGACATCAAGGGCAACCCGGTGCCGGGCGAGACGGTCGCCTTCACGGTCCAGGAGATCGACACCACAGGGTATGCCGCCACCGCCGCCCCCTCGCTCCTCGCCGCAGAGGCTGCGACCGACGCCGACGGCTATGCCACGGTCTATTTCAGGCCGGGCGCCTTCACCCTGGATAAAAACCATCCGGACTACAGCCCGACGGCCACCGGCACCTGCACCGTGACCGCCGCCTGGGAGGGCGTCACCCGCTCCATCCCGCTCACCTGGAAGAACTACCCGTACCTCTCCATCTCGACCACCGTCGATCCCGAGACCCTCGAAATAAACGGCAGCGTCAACGTGACCGTCACCCTCAAGGGCGACGGCTGGGCGCTCCAGCCCGACCCGATCGACGTGGTGCTCGTCATCGACCGGTCAGGGAGCATGGGGGGCACGGACATCAGCCCGACCCGACTTGCCGCCGCAAAAACAGCGGCAATCGACTTCATCGAACAGATGAACCTTGAGAACGACAGGGTCGGGCTGGTTTCCTTCTCATGGAGCGCTGCAATCGACCAGGACCTGACCGGAAATGAGGCCAGCATCGTTTCGGCGATCAACGCCCTGAAACCTGATGGCGGGACCAACATGAGAAGGGCGTTTTATGAAGCGATCCGGATGCTCAAGACAACAGGCAGAAACGATGCAGTCAAAGCGGTGGTACTAATGTCTGATGGGGACTGGAACCTCCACGGCTCCCCCCTCGCCATCGGGCCCGGATACCCGGACAATGATCCCTATCTCTCATCCCACCACAAGGCATACCCCGAGACATTTGCCGGCTATCCATGGAGCGGCTATGTCGGAACATACGACTTCAGCGCGGAAAAGTACGAGTGGTACCACGACCTCCCCGAGCCCAGGGGGACCGCGGCGGTGAGTGCGACATGGTACCGGGAATACCCCTATAATGCCGAGTTCGCAGGCACCATCTGTACAGACGGCCGGTTCACCAACCAGAACATGTCGGTCTATGCGAACAGCGGTGCAGACGACGAAAAGGTCAGGGTGTACACCATCGGCTTTGTCTCAAATCTCGATCCGCGTGTCGAAGAGGACCTCACAACCCTCTCGAGATCCACGGGTGCGACCTATACCTGGGCAAAAAACACCGCGGAACTCCAGACGATCTACCGGCGGATCGCCGGCGAACTCAAGACCGAGGCCGGCGTGGACACCACGATGGACCTGAGTTTCCAGGACATTGAGGTGAACGACACGCCAGAACCTGGCAGAGAGGTCTTCGCCTACCGGCACATCGAGGGCATCTCGACCAGGATCACCAGCTGGATCGACAACGAGACCGGACACCATGTGATCGTCCAGCCCCACACCGAGGATCAGACCGCCGACTGGGAGGACGATCAGGTCCTCCACTTCAAGATCGACACGGTCAGGCTGCACCAGACCTGGACGGCGACCTACACCCTCAAAACCCTCATGAGCGGGAATATCAACATCTTCGGGCCGGGTTCGGTCATCTCGTTCAACGGCGGTTCCGACAACCTCGAACTGCCCGACACCTTCATCACGGTCGTCCCTGACCTGAACATCACCGGCCTTGACGCCGCCGCCCTGGAGGTCAGGGACCTTCAGCGGGTCGGCTCCGGACCGGTCACCGACTTTCTGCAGGTGGGGTGGACGATCAATTACACCGGCAGCGATACCGCCGGGCAGCACCTCTATTATGCGGATGACGGCGGCCGGACCTGGAACCACTTCCACACCATGCCACAGGTATCCGCAGGAGAGAGAACACAGGCGGCCGCCCTGGACATAAGGGCGCTGCCCGCCGGTTACTACACGATCCGGGTCCACGCGCAGGCGCCTGACGCCCCCGACGCCATCGCAGAACTCCCGGCCCCGATCCCGGTCGGGATCATAGAGACGGCAAAGATCAGGATCGAATAAAATAGGGCCATACAGCGCTGGACTGAGAATGGATTCCCTTTTTATTGACACATGAGAGTCAAGCGCATCCGCCTTTTACATAGTCCAGATGAATCAAGAGAGAAGAAACGAATGTTCAATGCATTTTAATAAGAGAGGGGATAGCAGCGTATCGCTGTTCCCGAGTGCTCCCGCAACTCAGTACCGAGCGTTACGTGAGTGGGCTTAACTGCGGGGTTCGGAATGAGTCCAGGTGTTTCCCCACTGCTATGGCCGCTATCACCCAAAGCCAAGGCCCGGAATCGAACCGGGATGTAGTTGATCTGCAGTCAACCGCGTAGCCACTCCGCCACCTTGGCGACCGTGTGTGCTCTATAATGTTAGCGATTATAGATTTTAAAGGTATGCACAGCGGGTTTCGTCTGGGTTCAACGGAAAACTGGATTTGGACGTTAGTACTTGCGGACTGAACACGTCGTTGCCTTCGTGCGTACATCCCAAGCCTATTAAGCGGGTCTTTTACCCATGTCCTGTAACGGAGTCTCTTTTTGGGCCGGGTTTCAAGCTTAGATGCTTTCAGCTTTTACCCCTTATCGCGTAGCTGCTCGGCATTGCCCTGTCGGACAACCGATCGACCAGTGGCGACGAAAGAAAGTTCCTCTCGTACTATTTCTTTCTTACCCTCAGACTCCTGACACCCCAAATAGATAGTAACCGACCTGTCTCACGACGGTCTAAACCCAGCTCACGATCCCCTTTAATAGGCGAACAACCTCACCCTTGGCTGCTGCTGCACAGCCAGGATGGAAAGAACCGACATCGAGGTAGCAAGCCGCCGGGTCGATATGTGCTCTTGCCGGCGACGACTCTGTTATCCCCGGGGTAGCTTTTCTGTCGTCAATAGCCCTCACCAAAAGGGCGTATTGGTTCGTTAGACCCGAGTTTCCTCTCGCGATTATTTGCTATTCATAATCGCGTCAGGCCAACTTTTGCTCTTGACACTCTTCTGTGAGTTTCTGACTCACATGAGTTGACCTTAGGGCACCCTTGATATTTTTTCGAGGGTGTGGCGCCCCACCCAAACTGCCTACCTATCGGTGTCCTCGTAAGAGTGAGTAGTACAACAAACCAAGGATGGTGTCTCATCGACGGCTCCCCGTTCCCCAGAAGGAACGGATATAACGCCTCCCATCTACACTGCGCAAGGAATATCGTACTACAGCGACAGGCTGCAGTAAAGCTCCACGGGGTCTTCACTTCCCATTTGGGGTCCCTGGCCTCTGCACCAGGATAAAAGGTTCAACGGATTCGTGTTAGGGACAGTAGGACTCTCATTAATCCATTCATGCAAGTCGCCAATTAAGCGACAAGGTACTACGCTACCTTAAGAGGGTCATAGTTACCCCCGCCGTTTACGAGTCCTTCGTCCGGTTGGAACCGGTGTTCAGATACTCGCACTGGGCAGGAATCACCGACTATACTAGTCCTTACGGAGTTGCAGTCAGCTATGTTGTTATTAGACAGTTAGAGTCCCCTGGTCACTGCGACCTGCTTGATCACCAAGCAGGCACCCCTTCTTCCAAAGTTACGGGGCCATTTTGCCGAGTTCCCTTAACACGATTGATCCGACACGCCTTAGCCTATTCAGCTAGGGGCACCTGTGTCAGTTCTCGGTACGGACATTCAATCGCCTTTTCATGGGCTCCAGGAATTTACCAAGTTTCCCTATCACACTTTCACCCGGTTCTCACCATTACGGTACTCCCCGGACTTACATGCTTAGACGGGGCGACGGCCCCGCCCGGTATATCCCGAAGCGTCAGCGCTTATTGCTAAGCAAAGATTGAATGGTACAGGAATATTAACCTGTTTCCCTGTTGACACACTCGCATTACGGTGTATCTTAGGACCGACTAACCCTCAGCTGACGAACATTGCTGAGGAAACCTAGCCCCTTCGGCGGATGGGATTCTCACCCATCTATGCTTCTACTACTGCCAGAATTCTCATTCCCGCACGGTCCACAGGAACTTACGACCCTGCTTCTACCCATGCGGGACGCCTTCCTACTAGATCACCTTACGGTGCTCCGTGGTCTCTGTAGTAGGCTTTAGCCCCGTCCATTTTCAGTGCCCTAAACCTAGACTGGTAAGCTGTTACGCACTTTTTGAAGGATAGCTGCTTCTGAGCTCACCTTCCAGTTGTTTTTGGCCTAGGACGCCTTTCAGTGTTGACACTGAGCCTACATTGAGGGACATTAACCACGGTCTGGGTTGTCTCCCTTACGCATTACAAGCTTACCCCGTAATGCGGACTTCCAGCCGTCTTAGATGTCGGGGAATTTGGAGTTTGACAGGAGGACGAGGAATTTCTCCCCCGCTACCCCCAATCAGTGCTCTACCTCACCGACGATCTCAGGCCAGGTCATGCTACGGCATGTTTCGGAAGGAACCAGCGGATGCCGGGTTCGATGAATCTTTCACTCCTATACGCAGGTCACGAGAATGATTTGCATATCAAAACCTCAGGCGGTCCTCCACGCAACTTTCGTCACGCTTCAACCTGCCCACGCATAGATCACCCGGCTTCGGGTCTTATCCCACTGACTTCGCGCACTTTTAATACGCCGTCCCATGCCCGAAGGCTACGGACTTGTTGCTTTCGCTCCGGCTCCCCTCTACGGTTAACCTTCGCCAATGAGATAAACTCTCTGGCCCGTTCTTCAAAACGTAAGTTACGACACTGGCAACCATACCCGTACTACCGCCTCGCGACGGGTTCCTTCGCATGGAAGATCCTTTGGCGCCGTAACACACTATAACCTGTCAATTTCAGGCGCTTTTAACCACCTTTTCAGGGTTACTTTTCAGCTTTCGCTCACGCTACTAATACGCTATCGGTTTCGAGGTGTATTTAGTTTTGGAGGTTGATGACCCCCAGATTCCCGCGAGAATTCCAACCCACGGTACTCAGGACTCTGCCAGGTTGCATTGACATACGTGTACGGGACTATCACCCCCTATGGTACCTCGTTCCAGAGGACTTCCACTTCGTCGCAACAACCACACGGCAGGCCTACCACACCACATCTCCCCGGAGGGATTCAGTTTGAACTCTGTCGCTTTCGATCGCCTTTACTTACGACATCTCGATTGATTTCTTTTCCTCCCCCTACTAAGATGTTTCAATTCGGGGGGTTCCCGATCCTGACGGATCAACACCGAAGTGTTAGGATGTCCTATTAGGGTATCTCCGGATCGTAGATTCCATGCCTCTCCCCGGAGCTTATCGCAGCTTGGCACGCCCTTCATCAGCACTCGAACCGAGCCATTCACTGACAGGCTTCTGTCCAGCTTTCCGCTGAACCCATTTGACGCCCGTTGTGCATACCTTTACACGGCCTCCTCAGGTCAGGGTATCTGACCTTCAGCCCTTCCCTGCAGATTCGCATCTCCAGGTGCATTGAAATGGACTCAGGGGGATTTGAACCCCCGGCCTCCGCCTCGCAAAGGCGGCGATCTCCCACTGATCTATGAGCCCGATTTCCCTTGGCTGGCATTGGCAACTTTACGGTCTGTTCAGTAACCGCATCAATCCCCTAGAGTTCATTAGGAGGTGATCCAGCCGCAGATTCCCCTACGGCTACCTTGTTACGACTTAACCCCCCTTGCGAAACCTAGATTCGACTACGGCAACAACCGCAGCCTCATCCAAACCTCACTCGGGTGGTTTGACGGGCGGTGTGTGCAAGGAGCAGGGACAGATTCACCGCGCTATTTTGAAACGCGATTACTACGGATTCCAGCTTCATGCGGGCGAGTTGCAGCCCGCAATCCGAACTAAGGGCAGGTTTAGGAGATTGCCTTCACCTTTCGGTGTCGATACCCATTGTCCTGTCCATTGTAGCCCGCGTGTAGCCCGGGTAATTCGGGGCATGCTGACCTACCGTTGCCCATTTCTTCCTCCTCTTTAGCAGAGGCGGTCCCAACAGTGTCCCCACCAGTCCGGAGACTGTGCTGGCAACTGTTGGCGTGGGTCTCGCTCGTTGCCTGACTTAACAGGATGCTTCACAGTACGAACTGACGACGGCCATGCACCTCCTCTCAGCTGATCAAGTAGAGTCTTCAGCCCGACTATCATATCGCTGTCCTACCCGGTGAGCTGTCCGGCGTTGAGTCCAATTAAACCGCAGGCTCCACCCGTTGTGGTGCTCCCCCGCCAATTCCTTTAAGTTTCAGCCTTGCGACCGTACTTCCCAGGCGGCGCGTTTCACGGTTTCCCTTCGGCACCTCGGTAACTCGTGGTCACCGATACACCTAACGCGCATCGTTTACGGCTGGGACTACCCGGGTATCTAATCCGGTTTGCTCCCCCAGCTTTCGTCCCTCACTGTCGGAGTCGTTCTGGTGAGACGCCTTCGCCACAGGTGGTCCCCTGAGGATTACAGGATTTCACTCCTACCCCCAGAGTACCTCTCACCTCTCCCGATCCCTAGGTCGCCAGTTCCCCTGAGACGCCTTCCGGTTAAGCCGGAAGATTTCCCCAGAGGCTTAACGACCAAGCTACGGACGCTTTAAGCCCAGTAATAGTGGCCACCACTCGAGCCGCCGGTATTACCGCGGCGGCTGGCACCGGTCTTGCCCGGCCCTTTCTCCAGGTGGTTTTTAAGCACCTGAACAGCCCGTCCATACGGGCACTCGGGGTTCCCTTATCACAGTTGCCTGCATTGTAAAGTTTTCGCGCCTGCTGCGCCCCGTAGGGCCTGGATTCGTGTCTCAGAATCCATCTCCGGGCTCTTGCTCCCACAACCCGTACCGATTACAGGCTTGTTGGGCCGTTACCCCAACAACTACCTAATCGGCCGCAGACCCATCCTGTGGCGGCGGACCTTTCGCTTACCAGGCATTCCAGCGATGGTAAACTATGAGGTATTATCTCCAGTTTCCCGGAGTTATCCCTCACCACAGGGCAGGTTGTCCACGTGTTACTGAGCAGTATGCCGAGGGCTTGACCCCTCTCGACTCGCATGGCTTAATCGAACCCCGATAGCAGTGACCTCTGGCAGGATCAACCAGAATTTTGAAGTAGGCACACTATCAGTTGTGTTTTAACTAAAGGAATTAGCGGTTACTAAACAGATTTCCGCATTGCCAATGCCAACGTCAGAATCAACACCGACCATCTCGGTGATTTTGATTCTCCATCAAAACGCAGAACAACCTCTGCGTCCCTTGTGTGGAAGCGAACGCATGCGTCGCTTCCGAGTGATTTCGTGGGATTACAGTATTGCACGCCCGAGGTTATTAACCCTTCGCAGCGCCCTGCACCCGGCGATTTTGACGCCGGATGCAGCCATCCCGTGAGGGAACGATATTTGTGCTCCGAGGATATAAACCCTTGCAGCCTCGGTCGGCTGCGGGGATTTCGCCCCGGTACACACCGCCCCCTGCCGATGCCGGTCTCGCCGGCGCGCTCGGCAGTCAGTCACTCGTGTGCCAACAACATAGGGCACGTCAGGATATATACCTTCGCACCCCGGAAGGCGCAGAAGAATATCCGTCAGGACCGTTGCTGACTGTGTGAGGTAACCATCTTGGACGGTGCAGGATATATACCTTCGCAGTCGACCCCCGAAGGGGACGTTAAAGAAAGGCATCACCCGTATGTTCCCTCTGAAATCTCAGGTCCGATTCCGGTCTCGCCGGCGTCGTCGGACCCGCATAGTGCAAGGCAACAATGTTGTTCTTTTCACGATATATATCTTCGCAGTCGACCCCCGGAGGGGACGTTAAAGGAAGAGACAGATCACGATGAAACATCTCAAGACCGATCGGTTCAGGACCGGCCCTGCCGCCGTTGCGTGCCAATAGAATCTGGCATTGACACATATATACCCTTTCATCACGAGGACCGGAGAACAGGAGACGCACCACCACCCGACCGGCCCATGCGCCCCCGGATGCGGTCACAGAGCCGGCCTGACAGGAAAAAAACACGAAATACAGCACTGCACAGGCGCACAGGAGTCGCCACCCCGCCCATGAGCGCTCCGGAAAAGCGCAGAGAAAAATCAAAGAGAGGAGACTCACCCCTCTGCACGACACCGGCCCCCGCAGGATCACCCGCACCAGGAGACAAAGCGCGCATCAACCCCCATAGAGGCCCGCCAGACGGCCATCACCAGACCGGCCAGGTGAGAAAAAATCAGAGATGGAACGGCGGCAGGAGCGCAGAGACCGCAAAAGAGATCTCCGGTAGGGTGACGGCGACGTTTGCCAGAAAGACCCCCTGAGCCGACCGGCAGGCGAACGATAGGGCGCCGCAGAGACCGGCCAGTCCCCTGACGATCCCACAGGGAGGTCACTCCGGCAGAACCCGCGGATGTGTCAACTACCCCGGCCTGAAGGCCGGGGCTTGAGACTCTATCTTGTCAATAGTTCTCGTATGGGTGGCTGACTGCACCCCTGCACCTCTAAGGTATACCTATAGGTGCGTGCTCTGGACTCGATGTTTTGAGCACCGATAAGATCGGCATGAAGCGAATGTCCACAACATTCGCAGACAAACGACCGTCCATTCCGATTGTTCTTGCTGATATGGTTGCATCGAGGGCAGGTCTGGGAGGCGTATGCCGGATCGAGATAGATCGTCGATATACCCTTCTCTCGCGCCTTGTACTCGATGAAGGTCTGGAGTTCAAAGAACGCCCATGAATGATGGGTGTATCGCCGCACCTTTGAGATCTTTGTCCGATCTCTGATCCCGGAGAGATCCTCCAGCCCGATCACATCCACGTTTTTCTGAACGGCAAAAGAAACGATCTCCTTCGAGACGCGGTGGTTCATATCAGTCATCAGCCGTCTCTCCCGGCCAGAGAGATGCTTCAGCATCCTCTTTGCCGACCGGGTGCCCTTAGACTGTAAACGTTTCCGCATGGTAGAATAGACATTTCGGAGATCCTTCGCTTTCCCGCCACAGAAGAACCGACACTTTTTGTCGGTCGTCGAAGCAACCGCAAGGAAGTTCTGGCCGAGATCCACACCCATGAAGGTAGAAGACTTCGTGACCTCACGGGTCTCTGTCTCCCTCTCGCAACAGAGATGGAAGTAGTATCTGCCATCCTGGTGCTTCACCAGTTTCGACGCTCCAAATTTCCATGACCCGTCGAGATACTGCTCCATGTGGGGATAGCGGAAGAACCGATACTTTCTCCGGCCTTCAAGGGTTGTAAGTCCGATCTCGTCTCCGTCAAGCGAGAAGTCTCTCCCGAAGGAGAAGGTCATGGAGGTGGGAGCGTACGTGATCTGTTGCCACTCTGTCTTTTTCGCTCTAACCTGTACCTGAAGTGTCCGGTACGTTCCGGCAACCTGCCGGACGACATTGCAGGACATCTGGGACTTAAGCCCGATCTGCTCCCGGAGGGTAGGATAGACATCCTTCTGGAGGGCGGCAGAACCCTTTGGTTTCCCGAGGTTGTACACGACCGCAGAGACGTAGTTCATTCCCTCGGTGTACGTCCGTACCGTCCGGTCGAGAAGATCGGGGTCAGGACAGTCCATCTTGAGGATGATCGTCTTTGTGGCGAGCACAGAGGTCCATTTCACTCAACAGTATTTAGAGTTGTGCTGGTGAGCCGCAATTCCTCCCCGGCCTGAAGTCCGGGGCCTCCTTGCGGAATTAGTTGAATCCATCCGGCAGGGCGATAGCGACGACGCTCGCGGCCATGGGCACAGGGACGCAATCAGAAGAGACCGACACAGGCGGGAGATTACGGTGAAATGCCCGGACAGTGCAGAAAGCGCCGGCAGAAAAAAAGTATTGAGGTGAAATTATCCAGGTGAAAAGGAGTACAAACCGACCTGCATGAATGGCGCATCCATACAGAAAACCGGACCTGCAGACCGTTCACTGGTACAGCGCATATCAGAGAGACGTGCAAAAAAGTAAGGCAGGGTTGCCTTACCGGGCCGGGATGATCAGGGAGCGCTCGCCTGCCGGCATGAACTCTCTGATCGCGCCCTTTGCGAACTCGCGCCTGGGTTCGGCGAAGTCGAACTTCAGCGAGGGGTCCGCGAAGGTGATCTTGATCAGGGGCTCGAGGCAGAACGCATCGCCGCGGCCATAGTGGGAGCTGCCGACGATAGCGGCGTACTCGCCCTGGTGACCGACGTTCATTGCGTAGTTCGGGTAGTTCGGACCACGCAGCTCGCCCATCAGACCGCGGTCGGGCTCCATGGAGAGGGAGTTTGCCGAACCGCACTGGTCCTGCAGGTCGTAGCCGAAGAAGCCGAGGCGGCTCCATGCGTCCTTGTGGATGATCATGGAGAGGTACCAGCCGTTGAGACCGGCGTTGGAGTTGCCGGTGGCAATGGCGGTGGACAGACCGGAGGCAGCGGCCATGACACCGGCACGCTGGGAACCGCCGAAGTGGTCCTCCATCATCGTCGGGTACTGCTCGTACTGCTCCATCGCATTCACCGTGACTTCGGTGGCGATGTCGTTGACGATGTCCTGGGTCGGCTTGACGCGGTCTGCCGCGGACGGGTTCCGCCAGTCGACCTTGTACTTGTCCTTGATGTAGTCCATGCCGTAGTAGGTGAACTCGTCGAGGATGTTGTCGGTGTACGCGGCGGTCGCATACTGGGTGAAACCGACACCGCCGGACATGTAGGACCCGAGCCAGATCTGGTCGAAGAGCATCGTGCCTGCACCGACGACCTCAAGGGACGCCTTTGCGGGGTCGTTGGGGTACTTGCGGTCGGCCTGGATCATGTCGGAGAAGTGGCCGAACTTGATGCCACCGGGCTCGTTCGGGCCGCGTGCACGGCGGGCCGGGAGAATGGAACCCATCTGGATGACGCCGGCGTGCTTTGCAGCGTAGGAGAGGTCAGCGACTGCCGCCTCACCGGCGCACATGCGGTACGCGGCGATGAAGGACATACCGATCTGCATCGCAGACCACCGGGAGGTAGTACCGCCGTCGCAGGTGCGGGAGACGATGGACGGGATGTGGATTGCCTGGAACATCGACTTGCCGACCTCGGCCTTGAGCTCCTCGGCCTGCTTCTTCGGGAAGAGCTTCTCGATGTTGATCAGGTACTGGGCGTCGATCTCGTCGGCGAGTTCGTCGTCGCCGGTGAAGACCTTCACGTAGCAGTCGTCGGTGAGCGCCGGGTGGGTCTCGACCATGTGCTCCTGAACGACCGCACCGCCGGGCATGGCGTGGTTGAGGATGTGCAGGTACTCGTTGATCGTCTCAGGGGTGACTTCCTTGCCCAGACGCTTCTGCAGGGTGGCGTGGGCCATATCCATGCCGACGATGACGGTCCGGCGGATCTCGTCCCACATCTGCTGCATCGCGGAGTTGTTGACGAAGTGCAGGTCGTCGCCCTCGACAAAGACGCCGGTGCCGGAGACCTCGTAGGTCATCAGCTGGCGCTGGCCCATCGGGATGCCGCCAAGGTGGCAGCGCTCGGGGTCATACATGGAGATGCCGCGCTGCATCTCGATGGAGCGGGACTCCTTCATGAACTCAAGTTTTCTCTGGGACTGGCGGACGCCGCCAAACTTGTAGAACTCGGTCTTCTCGGACTGGACGTCCTGCCCCTGGAACTTCTCCTTGAGCGCTTTCAGGAAAAGCTTCTGGGATCTCTCAATCTTTGCCATTGTATTCACTCCTCCTTCGGCATAAAGCCGTATTTGGTCCTCAGCGAGTGGATCCGCTGGAGGTACTCGATGTATTCCGGATCTTCACGGAGTGCGGTCCCTGCAAGGGAGTGGAAGATCGTGCTGTGCTCCTTGAGCCACGCTGCATCCATGGGCTTGCCGACCTCGACCGGGCGGTCGAGGGGAACGCCGATCTGATCCTTGACGTAGCGGACGATGCCGTCCTCACCGAGCACACAGCGCTGGAGAGCGTCGAACATCATGCCGTCCTCTGCAAGACGGAGGGAGTGACCGTGCACAGTCGCACCACGGCAGGAGACGGTCGCCGGGTCGAAGACCTCGGTCTCGATGAGGTTCTTGGAGTACATGTCGAGGTCGCGCTCGCGGCACTCGACGATCTGGCGGCCAGAGAGGGTGCCGGGGTCGATGCCGCGGAACCGGTAGCACTCCATGTAGGTGCGCTGGTACGGCTGGGACGGGGCGTTGAACATCGAGTCAGCGAACTGGATGTAGCGGACGCGGTCGCCGGCCTTTGCGCCCTCGGTGGGCTTGACCAGCTTGCGCATCGGGTCTGCTGGCTCCTGCTGCTCGGCAAGGGGCGGGTGGGCGGTCGGGTAGGCCGCGCCGGGAGCGCGGTGGCCGAGAACCAGGACGACGTCCTCGTCGGTAACTGAACGAAGTTTCGAGAGTTCATAGGTGGGGTTCATCTGGTTGCGCCTGTTCTGGGCAACGACAGAGGTACCCGGACCATACTGTGGTGTGTATGCCATTTTGTCACCTCAATTGATTGAATCTGGTGTATTTTCCATCTGCATATTGTCAGACAGACTTCCCCCGCTCTGCGCTGCCGGGATGATGATCAGTCCGTCCCGTTTCCGTGGATCGGAGAGCCCGATGACACGCTCATCGGCATTGGGCCCATAGCGTGCATAGTCCACCATGGTGGGACTGCTCTTCATGAACCGGCCGGTCTGGAGGCGATAGGGCATCATGGTGAAGAACTCGTCGCAGAGCGCCTTCACCGCCCCGATCGCCTCTTCGTCCTCGACTTCGAGGGTGACCGTCCCGGTCTGGATCTTCATCTCGAATGCGGCACCGCAGACCTGAATCGTTCGCCTGTTGGTATTGGGGTTGGCCGAGCCTCTCGCCGGGCCGTACGGGACGGTGGCCGGGAGGCCGGGACCGTTGAGCACGATCCGCCGGACTCCCGGGATCCCTGCAATCCGGGTGAGAAGCTGCTCTGCCGTTGTGGGCGAGAGAAGCCTCAGGGGAACGATCCTGCACTGGGGGAAGGCTGAATCAGGCAATAAGATCAACGCCCTTGGCGATCTGGTCCATCGGCTTGTTGAACACATCGATCTTGCCGTAGGTCTCGCCCATCACCTTGGAGGTGCCTTCGGGCGTGAACATCTGGGTGCCGGCATCGAGGGCGCAGGCGGCGACCACACACGGAATGGCGACGCCGTTGGCGTGCCTGGTCACGACGTGGTTGCCGTTGAAGATACCCGGACCGCCGCCACCGTAGATGGAGTGGCTGAAGAACGAGAAACCGACGGCGGTACCCATCATGCGGCCGAAGTCGCAGGAGGGCAGGCCGGTCTCGTGCTCAATGAGGTCGTTGAAGTACAGCAGGGTCGAGGAGACGGCCTGGGCGAACCGGCCGGCACCACAGTTGACGATGGTGGCGGCGAGGGAGCCGGCTGCAACATAGGCGTTCCAGAGCATCGGGTCCTTGGTGTCGTAGAACTGGAAGTAGCCGCCCTTCTTGCCGGGCAGGATGACCTTGTCCTCGATCGCACGCTCGACCAGGGACTGGACGACGGTACCGACGGTGCCGGTCTCGCCGTTTGCCTTGACAAGGTCGTAGACCATGTTGTTGGCGTTGAGGCCCTGGTAGGCGTAGGAGAGGAGCTGGTAGCGCTCGAAGGCACCGATGGCGGCGCCCATCTCGAACTCACCGGCGGTCTCGAGGGTCGAGGCGAGAGCGACGCCCTGGAGGGAGTTCCTGCCGGTCATCATGACAACGTGGTTGACCGGGACGTTGCGCAGGGCAAAGCCGATACCTTCGTTGTTCTGCGGGATGGACAGGATAGAGGAGACGAGCGCGCCTTCCATGTCCATGGTGTGCGGGTAGCCGCCCCAGCATGCGGCCTTGACGGTCGATGCGTTGAAGGCGTCGATGTTGAACTGGTCAACGATCGCATAGGTGGTCGCCGAGGCGACGGCGGTGATTGCCGCGTCGTAGGTGGCGGCGTTCATCAGGCGCTTCTTTGGAACCTGGACGAGCAGGAGCTGACCATTGTTGAACTCGAGGATCTCGGTGTCGTCACCCTCCTCGACCTGCACCATCTCCTTGATCCTGGCGACGATGGCGTCCTTGTTCTCCATGATGGCGAGGTCGAGTTCACGGCCCCGGATCTTGCTCTTGCCCTTTCCAAGCTTTCCGGTCTTGAGAGCATTCTGAATGCCCCCGAGGTTTACATTAATCGTTCTCTTCGTCAGGTCGATGATCTTGCTGGTCGCGGGGTTCACCAGCGGGCTGATCTTATCGAGGGTGACGCCGCTTTTCAGCAGCTTCCCATCATCTGAATAGAGATCGATTGTTTCTGAATATGCTGCCATATCAGTTCATCCTTTTACCCTTTGCGCAGGAAGAAACGTTCCCATAGGATTCAGGCCGGCTAACCGGAACAAATCCCGGAGCGTACTACCTGCAAGCCCCGAATTGGGACATTAGATGTTTTCAGGAAGCCACATATAAAATTTCCTAAGTAAATTGGATATTTTAACAGTTCATGCTAAATTATAATCGTTAATTATAAAAAAATAATATTGAAATATGGCAATTATAGGCCCTAATATAGATAAAGAGCGATTATTACTAAAATCTATCGAAAAATCAGATATAAGCCCGTTTTTAATACATATTTAATCATAAATATTGTATTAAGAATCACATCAAGTAACAATAACATAGATAAAAAAACAGACCTCCGAAACCCACGGATAGAGGACATTAGCCAGAACAAGAATCAACATCTGCTCTGATAGCACTAAAAGGTCTGAATCACGACTAATAACCTTTTTGCCGCGCATAAAACACAGATATAAAGGAACAGCGCGGAAAAAGGCCCCAGAGGAGCGTACACGCAGGGAGACCACGGATGATTCGAAGAGACTTGAGAAAAAATGACGCCGGTATTGTGTATGGGCGGCCCCGATACCCCCACCTGACGATCCACCCGGCACATCCGGATGATGGAGATGATCGTGCATGAAAGGCCGCGATAGATGCGGGGGAGCGGAGCTGGGCGATAACGGGGGTTTTCGGGGGAGGCCCACGCTCCAGGCGAGAATTCTACACAGTCACCCCGGACTCGATCCGGGCCTTATTTCTTCGCGTGAAGAGATGCCGGCGCCGGGAATAACCCACGGGAAACAGAGAAGAACCGGAAAAATTGCCGTACGCACATACTCGAAGAATCGAACAGACAGAATAAGCCCGGCTTCGGGCATCACAAAAGAAAAAAAATTAGTACCTGGGTTTCCTATGCTTGGGAAGGCACTCCCGGCAGTAGACAGGTCTCCCCTCAGTCGGCTGGAAGGGCACTTCACATTCTTTACCGCAGTCAGAACAGACTGCCTTGTGCATATCGCGGGGGCCGCGGGAGAAGTTGTCTCCACCCCTCTGGCCACCAAATCTGTTGCCGTACATTACGCTACCTATGCAGTGGGATGCTGCAACAACCATTTGTCCCCTCAGTATAAATACTCATGCATGACACCAAAATATCCGGAATCGCAGCAGATCCGCACAGTTCAGGCATAAAATCCAGAACAGGGTATAATGATGCAGATCAGACCTGGCAGTTCTCCCGACCGTACCCCCTGGAGCCAGGCATGCACGGGCGATTGCAGGAACACCGGCATACCACAAAAAGGGCTACCAGACCGTTCACCACGGCAACAAAACCCGGAAAATGGTTTTTATAGACAGATGCGTCCCCTCCCTTCCCCTGGCATCCCCCCCGGGGTTTTCGACCCTCTCCCCATGGGCGGAATCACCAGGGAGCAAAAATGTAAAATGGCAGGCCGCGCCATCCCCCATGATTGAGATGAAGATCGTCGGGATCAACGGAAGCCCGCGCGGGCGGGAGAGCAGGACAGGCACGCTTCTGGACGCCGTCCTCAGGGGAGCACAGGAGGCCGGGGCCAGCGTGGAGCGGATCGACGCCGCGGCCCTCGACATCAGGTTCTGCACGGGGTGCACGCTCTGTTACGACCAGGGCGAGTGCCCGAAGAAGGACGACTATAAAGAGACCCTCGGCAAAATGATCGCGGCCGACGGGATCGTCCTGGGCTCGCCGAATTACATCAACAACGTGACAGCGCAGCTGAAGGTGCTGCTGGACAGGATGGCAGATGTAATCCACTGCCAGCGGTTCGTCGGAAAATATGGCTGCGCAGTCTCGACCGCAGGCGGATCGGGCGCAGGCGATGTGGCGAACTACCTCAACGGCGTGCTCAGGGTGCTCGGGGCCGACACGGTCGGCACCGTCGCCGTCGATATCGGCGCCGACGCTGAAGCACTCTTTACTGCGGAGGCGCAGGCATTCAGGCTCGGGCAGGACCTCGCCGCAGCGATCGCGGAGGGGAGGGCGTACCCGGACCAGGGGACGTTCCACGCGGAGATGGCGGAGAGGATGAAGGCACTCGTCACCGCAAACAAAGAGCGTTGGAAGCACGAATATGATTACTGGAGTGCACTGGCACAGAAATAAAAATCATATCGTTCATATACCCCAAATATGAAAAGGATGTATGCGCAGCATAGCCATACTCCTCCTCCTGGTTCTGACCGCCGCCTGTGCGGCCGGGTGCTCAGCCCCGCCGCCCGAAGAGTCGCCGGCACCGACGACCGCGGCCACCCCGGGACCGGCAGGCGGCGAGGAACCCGATATTGTCGTCACGGTTGCGTCCCTCACCCCCCGCTACAGCCCTGACCGACCCTTCGTCTTCACCGCCCGGATCGAGGCGGAGAACCAGGGAGCGATCGAGGGCCGGGGCGTCGTGATCACAGTCACCCTCATCGACGAGGAGGCGAACAGGATCACAGACACGAAAAACCAGTATATCGAACGGTTCATGCCCGGAGATACAAAGATCTTTGATATCACCCTCAGCAACGCCGACCCGGCGCGGACCTACCGGGTCGAGACCGGCGTGATCTTCAATCAGCCCTGAGGTCAGGGACGGCATCCCGGATCTGCCGGCGGATGCGCCGCGTGTGCGAGCCCTCCCAGTAGAGCCGGCGGCAGAGGGGACACCAGTAAAACGAGAGCCCCTGCCGCTCTTTCGGCGCATAATCCGCACCCTCGACCTCCCGTTTTTTCGCCGGCCGAAGAGGCGTATTGCAGAGGGAGCAGCGATCGAACCGCAGAGACGGCACGACAAGCCCGATCGCCGCAAGATGGCGCACCTGTTCGGTCAGATCCTCCGAAGAGAGATAGATCGCACGCTCTCCGCCCCGCCGCGCCAGTTCGGCGTCGCGGGTTAAGAGGAGGCGCCCGTCAGAAGCGGCGATCGAGAGGAGGACCGTATCCTCGCGCGGGTTTCCAGGAGAGAGAGCGTTCGCACTGAGGGTGTCGTAGCCCATCAGCCTGAGGTACCGCGTCAGGGTCCCGAGCATCCGGTCGGCGACAAATCGCGCACGACCCTCAGGCCGGGAAGACACCGGGTATCCTCTCCCCGCAGGAGCCGCATCGATCCTTCGAGAGCCCGACCGTCCTGCTCATGAACCCGGAGCGCTCGATCAGAAGCGACCCGCAGGACGGACAGAGGGTGTTCTCATACGGCCCCGGCGGGACGTTGCCGAGATAGGGGTAGTGCGCGCCGAGTTCGCGCGCCCGGCGGTAGATCCGCTCGAGGAGGGCGAACGGCGTCGGCTCCCGGTCCCGCATATGGTAGTCCGGGTGGAAGCGGGTGAAGTGCATCGGCGTCTCCGGGCCGAGGTTCTCGATCACCCACCTGATCAGCGCCTCCATCTCCTCCATCGAGTCGTTGAGGCCAGGGATCACCAGGGTGACCGTCTCGATATGCATCCCGTGCTCGTGCGCGGCGACCGTGGCGTCGAGCACCGGTTGAAGCCTGGCCCTGCACACCTTCCGGTAAAAGTCGTCGGAGAACGCCTTGAGGTCCACCCGGAAGGCGCCGAGCATGGGAGCGAGTTCAGCAAGCGCCTCCTCGGTGATATACCCGTTCGTCACATAGACGGTCTGGAGCCCCCGCTCCCTGGCGAGCGCCCCCATCTCGAGGGGGTACTCGTGCCAGATCGTCGGTTCGTTGTAGGTCCATGCGATGCTGGCCGACCCGGATGCGAGCGCCCGTTCCACCCCTTCCTCAGGGCTGATCGCCATCAGCGGCAGGTCTTCGAGGCCGGCCTGCGATATCTCCCAGTTCTGGCAGTGCTGGCACCGGAAATTGCAGCCCACGCTCCCGAGCGAGTAGGAGAGCGTCCCGGGAAGGAAATGAAAGAGCGGTTTTTTCTCGATGGGGTCCACCGCCTCGGAAACGACCCTTCCGAAGGTGGCGGCGTACAGGGTGCCGCCGCGGTTGATGCGCACACCGCAGATCCCGTGTTTTCCATCGGCGATCGTGCAGCGGTGGGCACAGAGCGAGCACCGCACCGTACCGTCCCCGATACGCTCATACTGGTGCGCCTCATGCATATGCCTGCCTGGGGCAGGGAAGAGGTTAAAGGTATGGGCATCGACGGCAGGTATCAACAAGATATATGTGGGTCATTATCAAACGGATAAGGTTGGATCAGCATGAAAAAGATCGTACTCTCTCTGGGCGGCTCAATACTCGTACCGGCCCTTGAATCCCACACAATCCCTGAGTATGCAGAGGTTTTGAAACAGATGGCCAGGCGGGGGCAGGTGTTCGTCGTCGTCGGCGGCGGCGGCGAGGCCCGGCGGTATATCGGCGTCGCCCGCTCGCTCGGGATCAACGAGGCGGCCTCCGACGAGATCGGGATCATGATCACCAGGATCAACGCCTCCCTCCTCTGCTATGCCCTTGGCAATGCCGCATACCCCAGCATCGCCACCTCGTACCAGCAGGCGCGGGAGTACGGCGAGTCGGGCAAGATCGTCGTCATGGGCGGCGTCACCCCCGGGCAGACGACCGACGCCGTATCGGCGGTGCTCGCCGAGAGCGTCGGCGCCGACCTGATCATCAACGGCACCTCGGTCGACGGCATCTACAGCGCCGACCCGAAGACCGACCGGACGGCGCGGCGCTATGAGAGGATGACCCCGCAGGAACTCCTGGGCATCATCTCGGGCGCTCGCCTCGACGCCGGGTCCAACACGGTCATCGATATCGTGGCCGCAAAAGTGGTCGAGCGCAGCGGCATCCCGCTCCTCGTCATCGACGGCAGAAAACCTGAAAATCTCACCGCGGCGGTATGCGAGGGGACGTTCACCGGAACCATCGTCAGCGACGGTAAATGCACCCCCCTCCCTCTCTAAAACAAAAAAACACCATAATTATTTTAGGACAGACCACAGAAAGTATAGGGGCTGCGGGGTAGTAGGGTAGCCTGGTCCATCCTAGAGCGTTTGGGACGCTTTGACGGCAGTTCGAATCTGCCCTACCCCACTTTTATGGACGTTGCAACCCCCTGCGCAATCTACCGGGCACTGCTCCGGCACTATCCTGACACCATTCCTGGCGGCATCAGTTACGGCGATCCCTTCGAGGTGCTGATCCTCACCATACTCTCGGCACAGACCACCGACCGCGCCGTCGAGGCCGTGCGGCCGATCCTGTTTTCACGCTATCCGACGCCGGCCGCCCTTGCAGCGGCTGACGAGGAGGAGGTCGGCGAGATCATAAAACCGACCGGATTTTACCGGGTGAAGGCGCGCCATATCATCGGCACCGCCCGCAGGATCCAGGAGGAGCATGGCGGATCGGTCCCCCGCACCATGGAGGCCCTGACCGGCCTCCCCGGCGTCGGGAGAAAGACGGCGAACATCGTGCTCTCGAATGCCTTCGGGATCGACGAAGGGATCGCCGTCGACACGCACGTGAAACGGATCGCCGGCCTGCTCGGGCTGACCGACGAGACCGACCCCGTAAAAATCGAATCCGACTTAAAGGCGCTCTTCCCGCAGGAGGTCTGGGGGCAAATCAACGCCCTCCTCGTCCAGCACGGCCGGGCGGTCTGCATCGCCGGGCGGCCGCGCTGCGCCGCCTGCATGCTCACGCCCTGGTGCCGGTATTATAGTGAGGGGAAGAAGATCGTGACAAGGACATAGCAGCCCCATGCGACCGCCGCCGAGGCCGGGACGGTCATCACCCATGCGGCGACGATGTCACGCACAATCCCCCACTTCACCGCCGAATAGCCCTTGGTCGCCCCGACCCCCATGATCGCCCCGCTCATCGCATGGGTGGTCGAGACAGGAACACCAAAGGCGGTCACGACCGAGAGCACCGCACCGCCGGCACTTGAGGCGCAAAAGCCCTGATACGGCTGCATTTTTGTGATCTTGTTCGCCATCATATCGACGACCCGCCACCCCCCAAGCAGGGTTCCAAGGGACATTGCAGCACAGGAGAGGAGGATCACCCAGAGAGGAACGGTGAATTCGGTCAGGATCCCGGCCGCAACCAGCATCGCCGTGATAATACCCATGGCGTTCTGGGCGTCATTGCTCCCGTGCCCGATCGACTGAAAGGCGGCCGCCACGATCTGCAGTTTCTTGAAACCGTGATTGAGCAGGGGGGAGTTCGAGTGAGAAAAAAGCCGCATAATGACAATGCCGAAACCATAGGCGACCATAAACCCGAGCATCGGTGAGACGACCATAAAGACGATGACACCCAGGATGCCTGATACCGGGAGAAGGCGGGAGGCGACCAGGATCGGGATCAGGACGGTGATCCCGGAGAGCGCCCCGATGGGAATATACCGCGCCCAGTGTTCGCCGTGCGTCTTCGAGAGATATATTGCGACGGCGATCCCGCCAGCCGCCCCGATCAGGAGCATCAGGACGAGTTCGACCACCAGCACCCCTGAGGGCCAGAGGATCGATCCGATGCCGGCCCGGGCGGTCGCCGCCCCGATAAGGCCGCCGATGAGGGCGTGGCTGCTGGAGACCGGTATCCCGAAGTACGAGCAGAAGAACACCCAGAGCACCGCCCCGATCAGGGCCATGAGAATAAGCATCGGCGTGAGGATACCGGGGTCGACAAGGCCGCGCCCGATCGTCTTGGCGATCGCCGTCGTGAAGAGGAGAGGACCGATGAGATTGAAAAAAGAGGCGAGGAGGACGGCCTTGAACGGCGAGAGCACCTTGGTGGCGATCACCGTTGCAATGGAGTTTGCGGCGTCGTTGAGGCCGTTGACAAAATTGAACAACAGGGCCAGAGCGATACCGAGGATGATGATGATTTCCATGCTCTCACGAATGCCGGATCGCAATGTCTGACAGCACGTTCGCTACGTCCTCGCACTTGTCGGTGGCCACCTCAAGGTTCTCGTAGATGTCCTTGAGTTTGATGATCGTAATGGCATCGTTGGTGGCGAAGAGGCTCTTGATGGCGTTGCCGAGCACGACATCGGCGAGGTTTTCAAGCCGGTTTATCTCGATGCAGTGCTGCTCCACGGCGCGGGGGTCGTCGAGTTTGCGGATCAGGCGCACCGCCGTCTGGACCTCCTGGGTCGAGAGGAGAATGAGCCGCGCAAGCTCTTTCATGAAATCGTCGGTCTCGGTTACGCCGTAGCCGTACATCTGCTGGGTCGTGCCGTCGATATAGTCCAGGATGTCGTCAAGCGCCGTGGCAAGCCTCGAGATCTCCTCGGGCTCGAGCGGGGTGATGAACGTCCGGTTCAACTGCTCGTACACCTGATGCGCGATCAGATCCCCCTGGTGCTCGATCTGCTTCATCTTGTGGCACTGGTTCTGAACGTCGACATAATTGTTGATGATAACGTTGAGAAAAACGGCGCCCTCGTTCACCGTATCGGCCATCTGTTCGAAGAGGTCAAAAAATGCCTTATCCTGCGGCACAATCCATTCTTTCAGGCCCACAATACACCCAAGATTCATCGGTCGCCACCGGGCAAAAAACCTCTGTCACATTCCCGGTGCGCACCGCCCGGGTGGGGCAGAGGCCGTATCGGCCATTTGGAAGCATATTTTCGTTTCAAAGCCGCAAATCAGCACCATTTATTCGGGGAACCAGGTCTTTCCCGAATATTCGGACACTGAACGGGCATGAGAGCCTCGCACACCAGGACAGGGAGGGAGGGGCGCACTCAGCCCTTCCTCTCCTGGCTGTGAATAACGGCGGCGGCAAGGATGTGGGCGACACCCTGGAGAAAGTGGACGTCGTCCTCGGTGAAGAGGCGTTTATCTCCGGTGTGCGCCCCCAGCACGCCGAACGGCCGCCCCCTGCCACCGATGATGACGCTCATCCCACTGACCACACCGTGATCGAAGAGGAGAGGCGGGCCGAAAAACCGTTTCTCGGTGCGCAGATCCTCGACGACCACCGGGCCGCTGAAGAGAAGCGTGTAGCCGGCCTGCGACCTGACATCGGCATCGACCGCGGCGCACCCCACCAGACCGGGGCGCCAGCCGACACCGGCGCGGAGAAGAAAGGACCGACCGTCAGGCGCGAGCTCCAGCACCTTGGCGTATTCGACCCCCAATGCATCGGCAACCCGGGCAACCGCCGCCTCCAGAAGAGTCTGGACATCGACGCCGGTCAGGGCCATCCGCCCGAGTTCGGCGACGGCAGCCTGCTGGCGTGCCCGGATTTCAACGAGCGCCTCGGATCGTTTCAGATCGGTGATCTCCTCGGCCACGATGAGGAAAGCCCCGACCGTGCACCCATCACAGCAATGCGGGATCACGGAAACCCTGAAGTAGCGTGGCTGCCCGTTTTTCGGTTCGGCAATCTCTTCGTAGGTGAGATCGGTATTGCAGGAAATCCCGGCCAGCCGTTCTCTGAGGCCCTGGTAGACGCGTTCAGAGATGATCTCCCTGAGATCCTTGCCGATGCACTCCTCTTCGGAGAGGCCATACCATTCGGCAAACTTCCGGTTCACAAACAGGCACCGCAGATCAGAACCGACATAGGACAACAGCGCAGGTATTTTTTCGATGATCAGCGTGAGTTGCTCGTGCTTGCTTTTCAGGGCTTCGGCCGTTTGTTTTCGTTCTACCGCTGTTCTGATCGCATGCTCCAGCTCGGCGTACTGGGCGCAGATCTCGCCCCCCTTCTGGATATAATAGTCGGCCCCGGAGTTGATCGCCTGAATGACGATCTCCTCCCTGCCCCTCCCGGTGAAGATGATGAAGGGCGTGGTGTCCCCCGCATCCCGCAGCGCGTTCAGGAAGGCGATCCCGTCCATACCCGGCATCTGGTAATCAGAGACGATAGCGTCGAAGTGCTTCTCCCGGACCAGATCGAGGGCGATATGCGCTGAAATTGCGGTCTCGCAGACGATGTCGGGATAGGTTTCCGCAAGATAGATCGATGCGATCTCCAGCAGTGATGGTTCGTCGTCGACATACAATACCGATAGCAAAATGAAGGGAACCTCCAGCGGAGGAATGTTATGGTGAGCGTAGTATTTCAAGCTCTTCATTTAATTCGCAGCGGGGCGATTTACCTCTGCTGCCACGGTGTTGCCGGCGACAGAGGGAAAAGACAGGCGAAACCACGTTTTTTCCCGGTGCCCGGCGATGCCGCGGGAGGGAGGGCGCATTATGGGGTGGACATCCGCGGCACGAGCGTTGTTTCAGAACCCCGGAACAGACGGAAACCGGCCGGTACGGAAAAATGATCATGAAAAAAAATGTTCGCAAAAACGAGTGGACCGAGCGGGAATTGAACCCGCGGCCTCTTCCATGCCAAGGAAGCGATCTTCCCCTGATCTATCGGCCCGCTGCTACCCTACAATGTTGAATTCCATCTAATAAAAGGATTGGGTTCACCCACCCCACAGAGGGGTCAAAAAGGGCATGTACGGTCAGAGGAGCGCGAGCACACGCGCCCGGGCCGCCCCCATGCCGGTGTCGCCGACGATCGTCCCCGCCCTGACCTGCGGGACGAGCATCGGGGCCGCTTCCGCAGGCCCGGGTACAGATACGGGCAGGATCGTATGGGAACCGTCAGGGCGCTCCCACACCTGCTTTGTCCCGCTCCACTTGCCGCGCTTCGCGCAGGCCCGCCCTTCGATCTCGACGATATCGAGAGAGAAATCGATCACCGGAGCGTTGGCGATGGCGCCGCCGACACCGAAGGCGGTGACGATATCCCGGTACGCGAGGACATCCTCCTCGGTGATCCCGCCGGAAAGGAAGATCCCGACGTCGCCGTGGCCGTGGGTGTCGAGTTCCCAGCGCACCTCTTCGAGGATGGCGCGCATATCCCCCCGCCGCGACCGCGGCGTGTCCAGGCGGACGGCGGTCGCCGCCCCGGTCTCGGCCGCCTTCAGGCACTCCTCCTTCTCGTCGCCGAACGTGTCACAGAGCATCAGGCGCGGCACACCCGGCGGCATATGACGGTCAAAGGCAGTCCACGCCTCCTCGGGCGAGGCATGGCACATCACATAGGCATGCGGCATCGTCCCGACCACCGGGATGCCGGGCGGGGCCGTGGTGTTCGAGACGCCGTCCACGCCCCCGATCCATGCCGCCCGCTCGATCATCGGGGCGATCGCCGGGTGCTGCCGCCTTGAACCGAAGGAGTAGACCTGCCGCCCGCCGGCCGCGCCTTTGATCCGGGCGGCGGCGGTGGCGACGCCCGAGGCATGGCAGAGAAAACCGAGGAGGGCGGTCTCGAACCGCCCGAAGTCCCGGTAGCGCCCGGCGATCCGCATCACCGGCTCGCGCGGGTAAAAGGCGCTCCCCTCAGGCATCGCATCGACGTCCACCGGCAGCCCCTCCAGCAGGGCCAGGGTGTTGTCCAGGCCGCAGAAGATCCCGCGGCCACCCGGGACGCCGGTCGTCGTCACCTCAACGGTGACGCGGGGATTTTTCCCCTCCTTCTCAAGGACCTCCTCGCAGCGGGCGAAATAGATGTCCGTGCACCCGCCGCGGGCGATCGTATCGTCGTTTACGATATGGAACCGGCTCATAGGACTCCTCAACCCTCGTATTGAGACGACCCAGGGGAAAAAGGAGTGCTTTTACTCTCAGGCACCCAACCATTCCTGATGGCAGGCAGGCACATCGAGAGCAGGAGGTGCCGGTGATGCTCGGGATCATCGGCGGGACCAGCCTCCTCTACTGCACCCTCCCGGCACTCGAGAAACGAACGGTCGCAACGCCCTATGGCCCGGCCGAGGTGATGGCCGGAGAGATTGCCATCGTGCTGCGCCACCAGTTCGGGATGCCACCGCACCGGATCAACTACCGGGCCCAGATGGCCGCCCTCGCCCTCTGCGGGGTGGACCGGATCGTCACCTTCGGCTCGGTCGGTTCGTTGAAAACGGCGATCCCGCCGGGCACGGTGATCGTCCCGACCGACTACCTCAGCCTCACCGACATCCCGTCCTTCCACGACCACGCCATCGAGCATGTGATGCCGGCGCTCGACGACGGGATGATCAGGCATCTCTCCGCGGCGCTCCCCGGGGCCATGGTCGGCGGCACCTATGCGCAGACGCGCGGGCCGCGGATCGAGACGGTCGCCGAGGTGCGCGGCCTCGCGAAGGTTGCCGACGTCGTCGGGATGACCGTCGCCTCAGAGGCGACGCTCGCCCGGGAACTCGGCATCCCGGTCGCCGCCGTCTGCACCGTGGACAACTATGCAAACGGCCTCTCCGAAGAGGTGCTCACCTACGAGCACATCCTCGCCACCTCGAAGAAATTTGCGCAGAGAACAGAGAATATCGTCGAATCGGTCATCGAAGAAATGGGATAAGGACCATCTATGAAGGAAATACAGCAGGGTGAAAGCCTCCTCATCAGGGATGTTGAGGTCGGAAGAGCGCGGGTGAACATCAGGGTCGAAGGCGGCCGTATCGCCGCGATCGGTGCCGATGCCGGCGGGGAAGCGGCAGTCGTCATCGAGGGGCGCGGCGCCGTCGCCCTTCCCGGGCTGTACAACACCCACACCCACGCCGCAATGACGCTTTTGCGCGGCTACGCCGACGACATGCCCCTCCAGGACTGGCTCTCCACGAAGATATGGCCCCTTGAGGCGCACCTGACCGGGGAAGACGTCTACTGGGGGACAAAACTCGCGTGCCTCGAGATGATCCGCTCGGGGACGGTCGCCTTCAACGACATGTACTTCTTCATGGAGGATGCGGCGCGGGCCGTCGACGAGATGGGCATGAAGGCGCAGCTCGCCTACGGCTTTATCGACCTCTTCGACGAGGAGAAGCGGGAGAAGGAGATCAAAGCAACGGAAAAGACCGTCGCCGCGATAAAGAACAGGAGAAATCCCAGGATCCGGGCGGCGGTCGGCCCGCACGCCGTCTATACGGTCTCGCCTGAAGGACTGCGCTGGTGCGCCGAGTTCTCGCGCCAGCAGAACATCGGCATCCACGTCCACCTCTCCGAGACCGATCAGGAGGTCAAAGAATGCGTCGAAAAGACCGGGATGCGCCCGCCGGCACTGCTGGACAAGTGCGGCTGCATCAACCCGCGGACCGTCGCCGCCCACTGCTGCTGGCTGGACACCGCCGACTGCACCCTGCTCGGCGACCGCGGGGCCTATGCCTCGCACAACCCGACCTCCAACATGAAGCTCGCCGTGCACCGGGCGATGCCCTATGCCTGGCTGAAGGACGCCGGCGCCGGAGTCTGCCTGGGCACCGACGGCTGCGCCTCCAACAACAACCAGGACATGTTCGAGGAGATGAAGTTCGCCGCCCTCCTCCAGAAGTTCTTCTGGAACTCGCAGACCCTCCTGCCCGCCGAGCAGGTGCTGGCGATGGCGACGGCAAACGGTGCGGCAGCGATGGGCTTCGACGGCGGCCGGCTTGAAAAAGGGGCGGCGGCAGACATCGTCCTCCTGGACCGCAACGCCATCTGCAACACCCCGCTCCACAACCCGGTCTCGAACGCCGTCTACTCCTGCAACGGATCGGCCGTGACGACGGTGCTCTGCCAGGGGCGCGTGCTCATGCAGGACCGCGTCGTCCCGGGCGAGGAAGAGATCCTTGAGGGAGCGCGGGCGGCGGCAACAAACCTCCTCACCCGCGCCGCCGAAGCCAGGACCGAAGAATAACTTTTTTTCCAGCGCACCGGTTCATCCGTGTATGAGAGCAGCCAGGGTGCGCTGGGTCTCTTCCGGCGTTCCGGCAGTATTGACCAGGACGACCTCGGCAGCCGCGCAGAGCGCCGAGAAGAACCGCCGCCTCAGGTCCTCTTTGAGTGGCGATTTGACCAGGAGGTGAGGATTGAACCACCTGTTCTCTTCCAGTATCGAGAGCGTCTCCCCGACCGAGGGGTACCGGGGGGCGAGGGAGAGGGCGGGATCGCGATAGAGGATGAAGACCTTCCTCAGCGTCGTCATCGGCAGGATGCGCCCCTTGCCAGTGACCAGCCTGAGATCGACGACCGCCCGCCCCTGGGCATCGAACTCGGCCTCTTCGATCAGACCGGCGTACTCGGGCCAGACCGTAGCGAGGTCGGCCCTGATATAGAAGTTCTTCTCTGAACCGTAGGCAAATATCTCGTCGCCAAAGGTGCGGGCATAGAACCAGTCGTCGGCGACAACCCGCGTCGTTCTGTCCCGGAGAAGCCCGTAGGTCTGGGTGGTCTTCCCGGCACCGGAAACGCCGATGATGCAGCACCCCCGGCCGTCGGCATCGATGCAGGCGCCGTGGACCGAGGAGATCCCGTGCCCGTCCTCCAGGACGTCCCCGGCCACCGAGAGGGCAAGGGACTTGATCCAGCCGTAATAACTGATGTTGACCAGAAAAGCCGTCTTCGAGGCGGGTTCATAGAGCACGGTGTCCTCCGGGACGGCCGGATCGGCGACGACATAGAGCCGCCCGTGGGAGCGGATCCCCTGCGAGATGAAGTAGAAGTTCTCCTCCCACCGCTCCTTCACCGTTTTATCGTCGGTCAGCACCTTGATGCAACAGCCATATATCTCAGACTTCACCTCGTACCTGACCTGCGGGGCATAACGCCCCGCATATTCTTCCTTCTCCCCGGCCTTGATCAGGCGAACTGCGTAGACCATACGGGAGGATGGCGCTCCAGGCACATAAAACCGGGCTCGAAAAAAAGGATGATCAGGCAGTCTCGATCTTCGAGTCGGCCTCAAGCCCGAGCTCCTCGATCGCCATCTTCTGCATCTTGAACTTCTGGATCTTCCCGGTGACCGACATCGGGAACTCGGTGACGAACTTGTAGTATTTCGGGATCTTGTAGCGGGCGATCTGGCCGTTGCAGAACGAGATGATCTCATCGGGCGTCACGGTCATGCCGGGCTTCGCGGCGACCCACGCCATCAGTTCCTCGCCGTAGCGCTCGTCAGGGACGCCGATCACGTAGGCGTCGGAGATCTTAGGGTGGTGGTGGAGGAACTCCTCGATCTCGCGCGGGTAGATGTTCTCGCCGCCGCGGATCACCATCTCCTTGAGGCGGCCTGACATCTTCACGTAGCCCTCCTCGTCCATGACGCCGAGGTCCCCGGTATAGAGCCAGCCGTTGGCGTCGAGCGTCGCACGGGTGGCCGAGGGATTGTTGTAGTAGCACTTCATCGACATGTAGCCGCGGGCGCAGATCTCCCCGACCTCGCCGCGCGGGAGGATCCGCTTTGTGTTCGGGTCGATGATCTTGATCTCGGTGTGCGGAAACGCCCGCCCGACCGTCCCAACCCGCTTTTCCAGGGGGTCGTCCACGGTGGTCATCGTCACGCCCGGCGAGAGTTCGGTCTGGCCGTAGACGATGACGATGTCGCGCATGTTCATCAGGACGTTGACCTTCTTCATCACCTCGATCGGGCAGGGCGAGCCGGCCATGATCCCGGTGCGCAGGGTCGAATAATCGTATTTGCCGAAGTTCGGGTGGGAGAGTTCGGCGATGAACATCGTCGGCACGCCGTGCACGGCGGTGCACCGTTCGTTCTGGAGCGCCTGGAGCACAGCCTCGGCGTCGAAGACCGGGGAGGGGATCACCATCGTGGTGCCGTGGGTGACCGACGCCATGTTCGAGAGGACCATACCGAAGCAGTGGTAGAAGGGCACCGGGATGCAGAGACGGTCCTTCTCGGTAAAGCCCATCCCCTCGCCGATGAAGTAGCCGTTGTTCATGACGCCGTGATGGGTGAGGACGACACCTTTCGGGTAGCCGGTGGTGCCGCTCGTATACTGGATGTTGATGGCGTCGTCGAAGTTGAGCGACGCCTCGCGCTCCCTGAGTTCGTCCGGGCTGATGCCGGCGCCCTTCTCGATCATCTCGTCCCAGGTGAACATGCCGTTGTACGGGATGTCGCCCATGAAGACGACATTTTTGAGGAAGGGGAATTTTTCAGAGGATATCCTGCCGGCGCGGGCGTCGATCGCCTCGGGACAGGCCTCGTAGAACATCCCCACGTAGTCCGAGTTCTTGAATCTGCCCTGCACGATCAGGGTAGAAACCTCGGCCTGCTTGAGGGCGTACTCGAATTCATAGACCCGGTAGGCCGGGTTGATGTTCACCAGGATGGCGCCGATCTTTGCGGTGGCGAACTGCGTAAGCGTCCACTCGGCATAGTTCATCGCCCAGATCGCGACGCGGTCGCCGCGCTCGACACCGAGGGCCATGAGGCCCCTGGCAAGGGCGTCGGCCCTCTCGCAAAACTCCCTGTATGTCCAGCGGATGTTCTGGTGGACCGAGACCATCGCCTCGTTGTCCGGGTATCTGGCGGCGATCCGGTTCAGCATATCGCCGATGGTCTCCCCCATCAGCGGTTTGACCGAGTGTCCGCATGCGTAACTGCCGGTGACCATATGATTCGAAGTACATGGGGAAGGGAGACCATATATGATTACTGTTCTGGAAACGTAATCATTAAATCAGGGAAAGCCGATTCTATAAGGTACGTAAGGGGTCGTGGCCTAGTCCGGAATGGCGACGGGCTCCAGCGGTCTTTGCGTGTGATGAACAATGGGTCTGCTGATGATGATGATGACCCGTTGGAGCACTGATGCGAGTCATGCTCCCCGCGCATGTTCGGAGAGACCCGTCGATCGTGAGTTCAAATCTCACCGACCCCACGTTTCTGTAACATCGTCTGCTTTTGTCTGTCTGTTCTGCTGACCGTAAGGGCAAGATACCCCGTTGCTCCCGGCCGGTTTGCCGCCATATCCGCCTGTTGACTGCCAGGAGGGAGCGGTCGCCGGGACGAACTACCCGGGGTAGAACCGGAAGATTTTCCCCGCAAACCAACGGTTTTCCCGTGTCGCCAACCGGGCGGGACCGGCGGCTCCCGTCACTTTATCTATCAGCCCGCCCCATCTTCATACAGCATTTGAAGGGATTGTCCATGTATCTGATAGGTGAAGCTCTCGTAGGAACCGGTGCCGAACTTGCGCACATCGATCTCGTGATGGGCGACAAGGAAGGGCCGGTCGGGATGGCCTTTGCGAACAGCATCTCGCAGCTCTCCGCAGGCCACACCCCGCTCCTCGCCGTTGTCCGCCCCAACCTTCTCACCAAGCCCGCCACCCTCGTGATCCCGAAGGTGACGCTGAAGAAGGGCGAGCAGGTGAAGGAGATGTTCGGCCCGGTGCAGGCGGCGGTCGCAAAGGCGGTCGCCGACTCCGTGGAGGAAGGCGTGTTTGAGGGTATCGATATCGAGAATACCGTCATCCTCGCAAGCGTCTACCTCGCACCCGAAGCACAGAACTACAATATGATCTACCGCTACAACTACGGCGCCACCAAGCTCGCGATCCGCCGGGCCCTCCAGCAGTTCCCCGACGTCGACACCCTCGTCTACGAGAAGGACCGCGCCGCTCACGCCGTGATGGGATTCAAGGTCCAGCGGCTCTGGAACCCGCCGTACCTCCAGGTGGCGATGGACCTCGTGGACCTGAAGAGGGTCGAGCAGGTGCTCACCGCCGTGCCGGAGAACGACCACGTCCTCTTCGAGGCAGGCACCCCCTTGATCAAGCAGTTCGGGCTCAACGTCCTCTCTGAGATCAGGCGCATCCGCCCGAACGCATTCATCATCGCCGACCTCAAGACCCTGGACACCGGGAACCTTGAGGCGCGGATGGCCTCGGACGCCGGCGCGGACGCCGTCGTGATCTCGGGCCTCGCCCCGAAGGCGACGATCGAGAAGGCGATCGAGGAGACGAAGAAGACCGGCATCTACTCGGTCATCGACATGCTCAACGTGGACGACCCGGCAGCCCTGGTCGCCGCCCTGAAAGTGAAGCCCGATATCGTCGAGCTCCACCGCGCCATCGACGCCGAGGGCGACGAATACGCCTGGGGCAATATCCCGGCGATTAAGAAGGCCGCCGGCGGCAAACTGCTCGTCGCAACAGCCGGCGGGATCAGGCAGGACGTCGTCGCCAAGGCCGTCGCATCGGGCGCCGACATTCTGGTCGTCGGCCGTGCGATCACCGCGAGCAAGGACATCCGCCACGCCGCCGAGGAGTTCATCGAGAAGCTGGACTCCGAGGAGATCGACCAGTTCCGCGTGATGACCGATTTCTAATCGGTCAGTATCAGGGTGCGCCCGGAGAGAATGCCAGGCGCAACCCGACCCATTTTTTTATCCGGTTTTTCGCCCGTTCACGATCGAGCAGGGCCTCCATCTGTGAAAAATGATGAGTGAGCGTGTTGGTGTGCTGACCGTTCCCGCTCCAATCGCGGTTTTGCGGGAGGGGGCGGCAGGCCCCGGGGTGGTGTCTGCTCGGGTTTTCTGGAACCCTCTCGCTCTCGGCGCCTGGATGTGGGAATAACTCCGAGGGTGGAGCGGACACCGTGCCGGGGGTTGCACCCCCGGACCCCTGCGTGCGATTGCCCTGGATATGCGAGGGGGGGACGGGCGGAGCATCTCTCGATGAAAAATGATGGAACGGCGTGCTGGCGCGGTTTTCCCGTCCCTGCCCCAATCGCAGTTCCGAGGGGCAGCAGACCCTCAGCAGCGGCGCACCAATCCCCCATCTGCTCCCGGAAACTGCTATACCCACACAAAAGAGAGGAGCCAGAAATATCCGGCGGCAGATGAGGGGGAGGTACGGCCAGACCTCCGCGCTACGATTCGTGCACCCTCACCAGTCGTGGGTCTCGCCGGGTCTGGGTTTGCCGACCTCCAGATGGTCATCCGCCTCCTGGTACGGCACCTCCCGGATCGGCGGCGGCTGGACAGTCTTCATATCGGTTTTTAACGTGTTGTCAAACCAGAGCTCCCGCTGCGGGAAGGGTATCTGGATGCCATTCTTCTCGAGCTCCACCTTGATCTTCCAGAGCAGTGCTGTCCGGAGGTCCCACCAGAAGAGAGAGGGCGCCCAGACCTTGACGACGATATTCACGCTTGAGTCATCGAGTTTGTCGACATAGACCGATGGACCAGGGCTCTTCAAGGCATAGGGCTGCCTGTCGATCAGATTTTTTATCAGGGCGATCGCCTTTGCCGCATCGTCCTGGTACCGGATCCCGACCGTGTACTCGAACCGACGCGCCGGATGGGCGACGAGATTTGTGATATCGCTGGTGAACATCTTCGAGTTCGGGATCCTGACAAAGATCCCGTCATAGGTCCGGACGATCGTCGACATGATCTGGATATTCTGGACGGTGCCGGTCAGGGACCCGATGGTGACATTGTCGCCGATCTTGATCGGCCGCTCGAACATGAGAAAGAGCCCTGAAACCAGGTTCGAGACGATGTTCTGAGTGGCAAACGCAAGCGCCAGAGCGACGATCCCTCCGGCGACAAAGAGGCCGGAGAGGTCGAAGTGGAGATAGGGAAGGAGGAGGAGGATCGTGATCAGGTAGATGAGGTAGGTCGAAAGCGTCATCACAAAGTCGAGATCAGACTTGGGGAGTTGATCCCCAAAACTCCGTTTAAGGCGATTTTTAACAATACGGATGATAATAAATGCGCCCAGGAGGATGAGAACGATTGAAATGATGTCGGTGGTGGTCGTCTCCCCGAGAAGAGAGATATTGTGGTAGTACTCGGCAACGGCATTGAAGACCACTCAGTGCACCCCCGCATCCATCGTAAAGGTGAGGGCGCTCTCGCTCAGCCCGATCGTGCGTGTATAGTAGAGCTCGATCGATTTGCGCATTCCCTCCCGGATCGGGGAGCGGATACAGCAGGTCTCTGCAATCGTCGACTTGATGACCCTCATCTGCGCCTTCATCGAGACAAGGCCCTGATCATAGTAGATCTTCATTCCGTAATTCTCCAGGACGACACGAGAGACCTCCACCCATCCTTTTGTCGTATTCACGATATCGAGTTCGACGACGCCCTCAAAGCAGGGATCATGTGCGGGCAGCGTAAAAGACACGGGACTCCAGTGATAACGGGTGATCACGCCGGTGTCCGTCGGGCCATAGAGGGAGTATTTTTGCGGGAGGCGCGAGAAGATGTCAATGCACCGGAACGCCGCCTTCTTCGAGATAAATATCCCGATCTCGATGGGGAAGGTGAGATATATCCTGCGAGTCGCCTCGGGTTCGATGATGATCGATTCGAACCTGATCTCAAGGAACCGTGTCACCTCTTCAGGGAGGTTCAGGGGCTCCACCGGGTTGATGATCACCTGCCCGCCGTCCGAGGCGATGATCCGCTCCATCGTCGAATCACCCAGCGTTCGGGAATAACGGACGACATCGCCATCTCTTGAAAAACAGATCTTTAAATCGTCTTTCTCGATGCAAAAGTCCAGGCTGTAGCGACCGTACACAGGAAAGATCTGGCACCCTTCGGTCAATAAATCTTGTCTTATTTAAGGATTCTTTCAGAGAAATAAAAATATATTGACCTTCGATCAGGATCAGGCCATGCGAGGATCTCCGGGTGGGGAAATGGATCAAGTCTCTGCTTAAAGAATTTCAGGGTTTGACATGCCAGATTCAGATGCCTTACCCAGCCCAATAGGAAAAAGAGAGATTAAGCGCACTATTCTTTGTGCGGGAATCTCTAAAATTCGAGCTCTGTTGAATCGCACATGAATCCAGGAAAGGGACTCAAACATACCCCATGAAGTGTTTTTCATGGTCGCCCTCATACCGATGTTGATGTCTCTCCTGTAATCGCAGGGCGGGAGCGCGGATCCCCCGCCTTCCCCATCTACTGTCTGCCGGGATTTTCACCCGGACCCCCACTTGCGATAGTCCCCTGGAAGAGCGAACAGGACATCCGAGGAGTGAGCGTGCCGTATCCCCACCTATCCTGAGCGGGGGTCAGGGAGCGTAGTCCCCCGGCGCAAGCACGCCAGAATAGGATTTAACGAGCCAAAATTTGCCTTTATTTTCTGGTTATTTTTACCACGTTTTGATACCCGGTACCGTGACAGTGTCTGCATGGGTCGGGCAATGGCAGTATGCTATCGGGATCCTTGCCGCTGCCCTTGCACACGGTGCATTTCTCTGGAGGATAATAGACCTGTACAGTCCCTTCCCCATGACAGGACGGACATCCCTGAAACAATGATAATGCCCCACGGCCTCCGCAGTAAGAACAATCGACACTAACTATCTTTTGTTTAACGGGCTTTTTCGATGTTTTTGATGTCCCAGCGTCATTTTTCTTGTTCATCTTTGCTTTGTAGTTTGCAATTTTCGTACCGACATCGCCATGTATTGTACCATGACAGGTTTTGCACATCAAGGTTAAATTTTGAGTGCGTGTATCCTCAGGATCCCCATTAATATGGTGGATATCGAATCCGTGAGGATTTTCCGCATATAATAAGCCACATTCTAAGACACATTTGCCCCCGCATTTTTGAATGACAGTTTTTCCTTGCGCACTATCAACCTTTACTCGGTCTTTTTTTCTTTCTCCAGAATCTAAACGCTTCAACTCTTCTTTGTAGAGCCTATCGACAAAATAATCTCGGTTCAATATTTTATCAGCCATTAATTGCAATTTAGGAGTATAATATATATTATTTTTTAATTTATCATGCTCATCAAAAAAATCAGTATTTCAATCTCAAAAACTCACGATCAGACACCAAGTCATTTCTTCTTCGAAAATATCACACACGGCTTGATAATGCCAACGATTCATAAAAAAAAGCAGTGACCCCTCCCTATCCGAAACCCCCATCTTCTTTCAGGCACAGACACTCCTGCAGGAGAGACCATGCCAGAAGACCGGATCAGATACTTCGACCACTCGGCCACGACCCCCACCCACCCCGACGTCGTGGCGGCGATGCTCCCGTACTTCACCGACCATTTCGGCAACCCCTCCTCGCTCTACGGCATCGCCGAAGAGTCGAGGGCGGCAATCGCGCGAGCGCGTTCACAGGTCGCCGCAGCGATCGGCGCAAGCCCCGAGGAGATCTTCTTCACCGCCGGGGGGACAGAGTCAGACAACTGGGCGATCAAGGGGATCGCCCATGCGCACCGCGACCGGGGCGACCACATCATCACGACGGCGATCGAGCACCACGCCGTCCTCCACACCTGCGCCTTCCTGGAAGAGCAGGGCTTCTCGGTCACCTACCTCCCGGTCGACCGGGAGGGGCGGGTCGATCCGGCGGCCGTGCAGGATGCGATCACCGACCGCACCATTCTGGTCACGGTGATGACCGCCAACAACGAGGTCGGGACCGTCCAGCCGATCCGCGAGATCGGCGCCGTCGCCCGCGAGCACGGCGTCCCCTTCCACACCGACGCCGTCCAGGCGATCGGCAACCTCGAACTCGACGTCGATGAGGACAACATCGACCTCCTCTCCCTCTCGGGCCACAAGTTCTACGGCCCCAAGGGCATCGGCGCCCTCTACATCAGGAACGGAACAAAAATCGCAAACTTCATCCACGGCGGCGGGCAGGAGCGGGGCAGGCGCGCCGGCACCGAGAACCTTCCCGGCGTCGTCGGCCTCGGGGCGGCGATCGAACGGGCGTGCACCGACATCCCGGCCCACGGGGCGCGGCTTGCCGGGCTGCGCGACCGCCTCCTCGCCGGCATCATGGAGGCGATCCCCGACGTCACCCTCAACGGCCACCCCACCGAGCGCCTGCCCAGCAACATCAACGTCTCCTTCGACGGCATCGACGGCGAGGCCCTGCTCACCCTCCTCGCCATGAAGGGCGTCTGCGCCTCAACGGGGAGCGCCTGCTCCTCGGGGTCTGAATCGCCCTCGCACGTCCTCCTCGCCCTCGGCGTCCCGCCGCAGCGCGCCCGCGCCTCCCTCCGCCTCACCCTCGGGGATCTCACCGCAGGAGAAGACGTCGACTATCTCCTCGCCCTCCTCCCCGACGCCGTCAAAAAACTCAGGAGACTCTCGGGCGCCGGTGCCTGATCGAGAAAGGTTTAGACGAGGGGCGCCAAAGAGAGATCAGCATGCAGTTCACAGAGAAAGTCATGGACCACTTCGAAAACCCGCGCAACGTCGGGGTGCTGGAGGACGCCGACGCCGTCGCCGAGGTGGGGAGCAAGGAGTGCGGGGACACGACCACCCTGTACCTGAAGATCCGGGACAGCCGGATCGTGGACGTGCGGTTCAGGACCCTCGGCTGCGCCGCCGCCATCGCCTCGTCGAGCATGGCGACCGAACTGATCCGGGGAAAGACCCTCGAAGAGGCATGGGCGCTCACCAACACCGACGTCGTTGAGGCGCTCGGCGGCCTCCCGGAGCCGAAGATCCACTGCTCGGTCCTGGCCGAAGGGGCGATCAGGGAAGCGATCAACAATTACCGGCGTTCGCAGGGGCTCGACCCCTGGTAACGCCCAAAAATCTTTTTTCTCAGGATAAAAAGGATTTTAGACCTCGACGCTCTCGCCCGGCGCCAGGAGGATCACGCGGATATCGGCGGTCCGTTCGAGCGCCTCCTTAAAAGCAGAGAGGTCCTGCTCGATCGCCGGGAAGGTGTTGTAGTGCATCGGGATCACGGTCCCGGCCCCGACGAACTCCGCCGCCATCATCGCCTCGGCCGGCCCCATCGTGAAGCGCCCTCCCACCGGCAGGATGGCAACGTCGGGGTGGTAGAGCGCCCCGATCAACTTCATATCGGAGAAAAGCGCCGTGTCGCCGGCATGGTAGACGGCGGTGCCGTCCATCCTGATCACATACCCGGTGGCCACGCCCCCATAATACCCGCCGCCCGCGCACTCAAGCCATGAGGAGTGGAGGGCCGGCGTCATCGTGAACGAGACCCCGGCGACCTCGATCGTCCCGCCGATGTTCATCGGCTCAGCCGGAACGCCGCGTGCAGCCAGGTACTTTGCAATCTCGTTCACCGCCACGGTGGGCTTCTGGAAGCGCACGGCCTCGCCGAGATGATCGGCGTGGCCGTGGGTGACCGCAACGATATCGGGGTCCGCCTCGATCCCGCCCTCAGGCACAAAGGGATCGATCAGCACGGTCCTGCTGCCCTCGAGGAGAAAACATGCATGTCCAAGCCATCGGATCTTCATGCCAACCCGTTCTGCACGCAGGGTTAAAAAAGGGGGGTGTGCACCCGAAGGGATCAGGTGACGTCGATCATCTCGGCCTCGGTATTGTCGATCGCTTCCGAGAGCCCGTCGTTTATAACACCGCGCGTCATCTGCTCGGTGAGGTCGCGGTCCTCGAGCACGTCCTTGATCCGCTCGAGATAGGGGTCGAGCGTGGCGTCCTCGTCCATTGCGATCACATGGCGATATTCACGCAGCGAGGACGAACTGATCCCCAGGATCTGCGAAACGTCGTTCATCGTCTTCCCGGAGTCGATCAGATCAGAGAGTTCACGCCGTTCAAAGGGCATGTCAAAATCTGAATCGCGGAAGAGTTTGATGCGCACTCTCGCCCGCGCCACCGTCTTGGCCAGTTTCTCGTTGCCGAGTTCACGGGCGATCTCGGTGTCATTTTTTCCTTCGTTGAAGGATATGACAAGGGTGGCAAGCTGGCGGGGCGAGAGCTTCGTCTGGAAGAAACCCTGATCGAGGATCTCGCGCATAATGAGAGCGACTTCCCGTTCGACCGCGTCCCGGTCCCTGAGACTTCCATGGATCTTCTTCATCGGCTCGACAATCTCGGTCTTGCTCGTGAGATCCTGGAAGAGTGCGAGGAGTTCCTTCTTTCTCTTGTCTGCAGGCATGACATTACCACACTAGGTCTGAAATACAATACGCCTTATTATATTTAAAAATTCTCAATATGGCCTGGGCACAAGGGGCGAGGGCATTTTCCATCTTCACGCACAATATAATTATATGACGGAAAAAGAATTTTAAAACAAAAAAGAAACTTTTAATAACCTGAAATAGATTTCATTGGATTTCCGGTGATGGGAGGGAAGAAGAGAATGAACTGCAGGGCAGATCCGGGAAATTGTCGCCCTGCGCAATCATATCGACGGCACAATACACTTATTTGTATATAATTATTTGCATAATAAATGCCGCCGTCCCTCGATCCATTGCACCCTGCACCAACCACTCTCCGACGTCCGGAGAGAAGACGCGGCTTTTTTGAAAAAAAGTCGCCTTTTTAATCTTCAAGTTAAAATAGAATACAGGGATTGATCGCAGTGAGTGACACGTACGATAAAGTCATAGAACTTGCGAAGCGCCGCGGTTTTGTGTGGCCTTCAGCCGAGGTCTATGGCGCTGTTGCAGGGTTCATCGACTACGGCCCCCTCGGGGCAATGATGAAGCGGCGGGTCGAAGAGATCTGGCGGCACTACTATGTCATCAGAGAGGGTTACTACGAGATCGAGTGTCCGACCGTCGGAACAGAGTCCATCTATATCGCATCAGGGCATGTGAAAGGGTTCGCCGACAAAATGTGCGAGTGCCCCCACTGCCACGAATATTTCAGGGCCGACCACCTGGCCGAGGCCTGCGGGATCGCGAGCGCCTCCCACCTCACCAGAGAGGAACTTGCGGCGGCGATTGAAGAGGTGGCATGTCCCGGGTGCGGCGAGGTCTTCGGCAAGACCGAAGTCTTCGACTTCAACCTGATGTTCCAGACCACGATCGGCCCGGGCTCACAGCGGAAGGGATATCTCCGCCCTGAGACCGCACAGGGTATCTTCACCGACTTTTCCCGTCTCTCCCGCTTCTACCGGATGAAACTGCCCTTCGGGGCCGTCCAGATCGGCAAATCCTACCGGAACGAGATCTCACCCAGGCAGGGGATGATCCGCCTGCGCGAGTTCACCCAGGCCGAGGCCGAGATCTTCGTCAACCCGGAGAGCAAGCGCCACCCGAACTTCGGGCGCTATGCCGACTACGCGGTCGATCTCTGGGGGATCGAGCAGCAGCAGCAGAACACCGACCCGGTCAGCAAGACGATGCGCGAGGCCGTGGACGAGGGGATCATCGCCAACGAATATATCGCCTATTACCTCGCCCTCACCCACGACCTCCTCACCTCCATCGGGATCGACAGAAACCGCCTGCGGTTCAGGCAGCACCTCCCTGACGAGCGGGCGCACTACGCCATCGACTGCTGGGACGCCGAGGTCAGGTCTGAGCGCTTCGGCTGGGTCGAGACCGTCGGCATCGCCGACCGGACCGATTACGACCTCCGCGCCCATTCCGGCGAGAGCGGCGACACCATGACCGTCTTCGTCCCCTTCGACGAGGCGAGAACCGAGAAGAGAAAGAGGATCGTCGCCGACATGGGCGTGCTCGGCCCGAAGTACCGGGGGAAGGCGAAGAAAATCGCCGACGCCCTGGCCGAGACCTCGCCAGGCCCTGACGGCGCCGAGGTCACCGTCGACGGCGAGACATTCTTCATCCCCGGAGACCTCTACACCGTCCACGAGGAGGAGGTGGAGGTCAGGGGTGCCGAGGTGATGCCCCACGTGATCGAACCCTCGTACGGGATCGACCGGATGATATACGGCGTCCTCGAACACTCCTATGACGAGGAGATCGTGGAGGGCGAGGAGCGGCGGGTGCTCCGCCTCCCCGCCTGCATCGCCCCGGTGCAGGTCGCCGTCTTCCCGCTCGTGAACAAGGACGGCCTCGAGGAGATCGCACGGACGATCACCTCCGATCTGCAGGATGCCCGGATACTTGCCGACTACGACGACAACGGCGCCATCGGCCGCCGGTACCGGCGACAGGACGAGGTCGGAACGCCGTTCGCCGTGACCGTCGACTACGAGACGAAGGAGACGGGCACGGTCACCCTCAGGGACCGGGACTCCATGGAGCAGGTGCGCATCCCTGCAGGCGATCTCGTTGCAACCATCGGGTCCCTCATCAGGTGCCGCACCGCCTTTGCAGACCTGAAACAATGAGCCACATCAGCCACCCCCTCATCAGGGCAGAAAGCCTTGATGAGCGGCGGTACCAGCTCGCGATCGCCCTGCAGGCGCTCGACCGCCACACCATGGTGGTCCTCCCCACCGGCCTCGGCAAGACCGCCGTCGCCCTGATCACGGCTGCGTCGAGACTGTACCGCGAGGGTGGGCGGCTGCTTGTCCTCGCCCCCACTAAGCCCCTCGTCGAGCAGCACCTCCGCTATTTTTCCGAACGCCTCGCCCTCCCTGATGAAGGGACATGCGCCATCTTCACCGGCGACACCGGCCCGGACGAGAGAACGGCCATGTGGGAAGGGGCGAGGGCGATCTTCGCGACGCCGCAGGTGATCAAAAACGACCTGATCGCCGGGCGCTACACCCTCGCCGACGTCACCCTGATGGTGGTGGACGAGTGCCACCGGGCCGTCGGCAACTACGCCTACGTCTTTCTCGCCCGACGCTACCACCAGACCGCGGACAAACCCCTGCTCCTTGCGATGACCGCATCGCCGGGCGGGGACCACGGCAAGGTGGAAGAGGTGATGGCGAACCTCGGGATCGAGGGGGTCGAGACAAGGACCGAGTCAGACCCGGACGTCATACCGTACGTCCATGAGCGCGAGGTCGAGCACCGCCAGGTGGACCTCCCCGAAGACCTCGCCCTCGCCGTCGGCGACATCAATATCCTCATCGACTCCCGGCTTGCGGCACTGAAACGGGCCGGGTTCTTCGCGCCTGACCGGAGCAAACTCTCGATGAAGGCGCTCAATAAGATCAACGCCGAGATCCAGGGGCGGATCGCACAGCGGGACACCGCCGCCTTTACGGCAGCATCGATCTATGCCGAACTGATGAAACTCCGCCACGCCGTCTCCCTTGCCGAATCGCAGGGGAGCCGCGTGCTTGCCGGCTACCTCGAAAAACTCTCAAAGGAAGGGCAGTCAGCGACCGGGACGAAGGCAAGCCAGCGGCTTGCAGGCGACCCGGTCTTCCAGCGCCTCTGCCAGCGATCGGCGTCCTGGCAGGGCGAACTCCACCCGAAGGTCGGCCTCACCGTCGCGCTGGTGAAAGAGCAGGTGGCGCTCCACCCGGAAAGCCGGACGATCGTCTTTGCGACCTTCAGGGACACCGTCGCTCTCCTTGTCGAGGCCCTGCGCGAGGCCGGGATCGGCGCCGAACGCTTTGTGGGCCAGGCGTCGCGCGACGCCGAGAAAGGGCTCTCGCAGAAGAAGCAGATCGACGTCCTCCGCCGGTTCAGGGAGGGCGAGTTCCCGGTGATCGTCGCCACCTCGGTCGGGGAGGAAGGGCTCGACGTCCCGTCCACCGACCTTGTCGTTTTCTACGAGGCGGTCCCCTCTGAGATCAGGAGTATCCAGCGCAAAGGGAGGACAGGGCGGAGCGGCACCGGCCGGATCGTCGTCTTCACGACGAAAGGCACCGCCGACGAGGTCTACCGCTACGTGAGCCAGCAGCGCGAGCGCTCGATGCAGAAAGGGATCAGGGCGCTCGGGGGCGGCAGCACAGGAAAGGGGCAGACAAACTTCGGATCCTTTGTCGCCGCCGAGCCCGAAGGCCCGTCGATCACGGTCGACGACCGGGAGACCTCCTCGCGCGTTGCCGAGGTGCTCTCCGACCTCGGACTGCACATCGCCCTCACCCGCCTCGAGGTCGGGGACTACGCCGTCGGGGACCGCATCGTTGTCGAACGCAAGACCGTGCAGGACTTCGCCGACACGCTGGTCGACCGCGACCTCCTCGGGCAGGTGCGGGCCCTCGCCGCCGCGGCGCCGCGACCGGTGCTGATCGTGGAGGGCGACGGCGACCTCTACGCCGCGCGGGACATCCACCCCAATGCCATCAGGGGAGCCCTCGCCGCTATCACGGTGGACATGGGCGTCGCCGTGATCCGGACCAAGAGTGCGGAAGAGACTGCAGAGATGCTCGCCGTCCTCTGTCGACGTGAGGAGGGCGAACCTGGCGACCGCAGGGTGCAGACGAAGAAGACCTATACGACCGGGCAGGAGCAGCTGGAGAACATCGTCGCCTCGTTCCCCGAGATCGGCCTGAAAGGGGCACGGGCCCTCCTCGAACATTTCGGATCGGTGAAGGCCGTCGTCGAGGCTGAGAAGGACGACCTGACCGCGGTAAAAGGTGTGGGGAAAAAAACGGCTGATTCTATCTGGGAAACTGCACGCCGCCCCTACGGCTGACGCAGAAGCCTGAGCGCTTCGGCGCCTGCACGAACGGCCTCCATCAGGGTGAGGCACCGCCGTTCGTCCCCTTCTTCCGCTATGCGCGCGCAGAGCGAGACGATCGCCGCCTCGATACCGGCACCGGCCTCGCCGACAGGGGCGGCCGGCAGGAGAGGAAGTTCCGGGGCCGGGGCCTCTGGAGGAGCGCGCTTCTCGCCTCGCCCCTGTTCGGCACAGACAACGCAGAGCGTTTCGCCCTTGATCTCAAAGAGGGGCGAGCCGCAGACCTTACACTCCTTTGCGAGCATTTTCTCACCCTTCAGAAGGTGGTCAGCCATAATATCCTCGGGTTTTCTCTCGGTCAATGCCGTCACCTGCCGGTCGGACAAATCAATCTATATAAGAATGGCAGGGACATAGTATAAAGGGTGATTATGAATGGCCACTCCACAAGAAACAATAAACGTATGCATCCAGATGCTCCAGCATATATCCGACGATAACACGATTCCCCGCAACATCCGCAGAGTTGCCGACCAGACGAAGTCTCTTCTCACAAACGAACAGAAAAGCATCGGTCTGCGCGCCGCCGAAGCGATCTCCACCATCGACGAGATCAGCAACGATCCCAACATGCCGGTTCATGCCCGCACCCGCATCTGGGAACTGGTCTCTCAGCTCGAGAGCATACCTCTCGATTAACCGGATCTTTTTTCCGAGATACCATCTTTTTACGGCAGGACGGTGCAGACGACCGTCCGCTCGCGCCGCGGCCTGACATCGAGTTCGAGGAGGACGACCTGCTGCCAGGTCCCGAGGACCGGGGCGCCGTCGCGCACCGGCACGCTCAGCGCCGGTCCGACAAGCGATGCCCGAACATGCGACCGCCCGTTGCCGTCCCCCCACCGGCGGTCGTGGGCATAGACCGCATCCTTCGGGGCGATACGTTCGAGCGCCTCGCGCAGGTCGTCGAGGACGCCGTCCTCGTACTCGATCGTCGTCAGGGCCGCCGTCGACCCGACGACAAAGAGGTTGCAGACACCCTTCTCGATCCCGCTCTTCCCGACGCACCGACGCACGGACGGCGTGAGATCGACGATCGCACCCTCGCCGCCGGTACTCACGGCGATCTCTTCCTGGTAGACCATGCGAGCATCATCGGCATCGCGGTAAAAAAGGGTGCCGGCCCGGCATCACTCCTCGGCGATCCAGCGGTGGAGGTACGCCGCCGCCACGGCCCCGGCGATCGGGCCGACGATATAGATCGGGAAATATACCCAGAGGTTCGCCCCGCCAAGGAGCATGTCCCCGAGGTACGGCCCGAAGGTGCGCGCCGGGTTGAGGGAGGCACCCGCGATGTTCCCGGTCGTCGTGATGATCCCGGCGACCGTCAGCCCGATGATCAGCCCGGCAAACCCCGGTGGCGCCTGCCGGTCCACGGCCACGCCCATGATGGCGAGCATCAGGAGGAAGGTGCCGATCGCCTCGGCGAGGACCGCCGCCCCGTAGGTGATGCCCGGGAAGGGCGCCGTCGCCCCGAGCCCGCCGATCGTCGCCGCCTCGGGCCCGACGCAGGCGGCGAAGGCGAGGCTTGCGATCGCCGCGCCCACCAGCTGGGCGAGGATGTAGGGGGCGACCTCACGGCCCGGAAAGAGCCGTATCGACCAGAGGGCGATCGTCACCGCCGGGTTGATATGGGCCCCGGAGATCCGGCCGAAGGCGTAGATCACCGCCGCAATCGCAAATCCGAAGGCAAGCCCAATAGCAAGCCAGTCGCCAAGCCCGCCGAGGGCGCCGATCCCGATGTTGAAAGGGTTTGGCGGGGTGGACCCTGCAGCGATCATCAGGGTGACCGCTGCAGCCCCGGCCCCGAAGAAGACCAGGGCAAATGTCCCGATCAACTCAGCCACGCATCGTTTCGCAAGCGAGACCATTGCGATCACGCACCCAGCGCCTCGTGACACTCAGGGCAGAGGATCCTGGGCAGCTTCTTCTTCAGCTTCTGCGCCGGGAAGGGATAACCACCCTCCCAGACATCGGTATCCTCCCGGATCATATGCGCGGTGCAGAGACCCATGCCGCAGACGATACAGATCCCGGCAGCCTCCGTCTCCTTTCCAGCCTGTGCACAGACATAGCACTTCATGAAATAACCTCTATACGGCCTCTCTCCACTGGCAGTACTCGTGCCTGAAGTCGATCATCGAGGCCGAGGCGCAGTCCTTGCAGACGCGGGCCGGTGCCGCGATCTTCTCCGGCTGCAGGGCGATGATGTTCGTCATCATCGTCGCCGTCACCGGTTCGCTCGTGAGCAGGCATGGGTAATCGGCAAGGCGCATCAGGGCCGAGAACCTGACCGTGATCGCCGAGGCCGGATACGCATAGCGCTGCGGGTTCATCAGCACCTCGTGTTCGTGGATCGGGGTGAGGTCCACCGGGAACCCGGCGACGAGGGGCGTCAGGATCTCGCCAGATCCGTTCCGCTTCCGCCTGGCCGTATCGAGCATCCGCCAGCCGCGCCAGATCATGTCCATGAAATCGCAGTTGTGGAGCTCGGCGGCGGCCCCGCGGGTCGGGTAGAGCTGGACATAGTTGTGGAAGCGTTTGGTGAGGAGGTCGACGACGACGGGAGCGTTGAAGCCGTCGAGTTCCAGAATGTACTCGGTCGCCGCCGCCGAGGCGCCGGTGGCGATCGAGAGGATCTGGTACTCGCTGCGCACCTTTTCGAGGGAGGCGCGCAGGCTCCGCTCCATCACGTCGGTCACCGCCTCGATCACCCCCATGACCACGTCATCCTTGCACATGTTGTAGGTGGACTGGGCAATGTGGTGCGAGATGTCGCCGACGCAGTAGGCCGGGACGGTGACGATGTTGCCGTAGTGGACGCCCCCGTCAATCGCCTTCTTCACAACCGGCTCCATATCCTTTTTGTAGCCCTCCATGTACTTCATGGGGTCGAACGAGGTCATCCCGGCCTTTTCCATCAGGTCGGCCTGGGCTTTTACCGGGTGGTCGTAGATCGCCTGGAGTTGCTTGACCTCTTTTTTCGTGGCGGCGGCCAGGGTGTCGCCTGCCTCGACGGCGGTTGCAAACGCCTCGCCGATGCCGTAACTGGTGTTCATCCCCCAGGACTTCGCCGCAAGGATCGCCTGTTTGTGCGCCTCCGGGATCTCCACCGTCTTTAAGATCTGGTTGACGACGTTGCTCGTGCTCCCCGGGATCAGGGCGAAGTCGACGACGCAGGTCGGGCCGTAGAACCCGGCATAGCGGCGGGCTGCCTCCCGCCCGATCAGGGCCTCGGCCTTCCCGATCGCCTTGATGAAGGCGTCCATGCTCTTCCTGAACTTCGGGTCCTCGGCATAGAGCACCTCCAGCACCGCCGGCGTCTGGTAGTGCTCGACAAAGGGGTCGTCCTCCGGCCTGACATAGTCGGTGAGTGCGGAGAGATGCTTGAAGTGGGCTTTGACCGACTCGACATGGAGATCGATCACCGCACGGCTCTGCTCGCCGGCGGGCTTCATGCCCTTGACGACGTCGACATAGGCCTTTCCGTCCTTGACGGCGTACTTCGTCCCGCGCTTCTTCTTCACCGTCTCGACGTCGGCGCGCTGCGCCGCCATCGCCTCGTTTACGATTTTCGTATAGATCTCGATCATAAGACTCGCCTCCAGATCGTTACGGTATCGTTTCAGATACCGGCCTGAATGCAGCAGCCGTTTCCTGCACCTGACGATCAGGGGTACAGGCAGTGGCAAGGGTGGAAAAAGAATGTCGGATCTTATCCTGTGTCGGCCCCGGAACCACCCGTTTCAAGGGCCGGACGATTGAATCCTGGCCTTTACAGGATCATCAGGCACGTGCCGCTGTTTGACAACCGAGGATGGGGCATTTCCATATATAATGGTATTCCAGATCGCATTTCGCCCGAAAAAAAGACTGAAACGATAAAAAGAGATAATATTGCGGGGAATCAGATCCACCACGCACTCGCCGGGTGCGTGCCTCCTCAGTCCCGTCCGCCTGCCGCGCGCTCCTCGCCCAGGATCCGGCGCTCGGCCGCCCGCAGGATCATCCCGATCATCCCGGGATAGGAGATACCGGCGATCCCCGCCATCTTCGCCAGGTGGCCGTCCCAGCACCAGCCCGGATTGGGGTTCACTTCAAGCAGCTTCGGCTCTCCGGCGGCACTCAGCCGCCAGTCGAACCTGCAGTAGTCCCTGCAGCCGAGCCTGACCGCAAGGCGTGCGCTCCACTCCACAATCGCCTTCTCGGTTTCCTCGGGGAGATCGGCCTTCACCGATGTGATCTTCCAGTACGGCGACTCGGGCAGCCATTTCGCCTCATAGCCGCATATCCGCGGAAGCCCCGCGGGCAGGGCCGAATAGTCCTCCTCGATGATCGGGAGCACCGTATAGGACTCGGGCGGGTTGCCGACGATCCCGACCGAGAGGTCGGGGCCGGTGAGGTACTCCTCGATCAGAACGGGGCGATCAAACCCGTAATAATCCCTGAACCCGGCGATCGCCGCCGAGAGATCCTCCACCGTCCATGCCACGCTCCGCTCGGTGATGCCGAAACTCGAGTCCCCGGCATTCGGTTTGACGATGGCCGGCAGCCTGAACGGGAGGTCGCAGATCGTCTCCCCGCCCCGCAGGAACACCGCTTCAGGGACCGGGATCCGCATCTCCCTGGCCGCACCCCGCACAAGAGACTTGTCATAGCAGGCGGCCAGACACTGGGGCCCGGCGCCGGTGTACGGGATGCCGAACATCTCGAGGAGCGCCGGGACGTGCAGCTCCATCCGCGGGTCGTTGAAATACCCCTCGTCGCAGAGGTTGAAGACATAGTCCACCGACCCCCGCAGTTTCCCGAGGTCGGCGGGCAGGGTGTCGTGGCCGTCCAGGAACCTGAACCGGTAACCCTTCAGTTCTCCGAGCGCCGCCTTCAACTGGTTGAGGGTGAAGAAGTCGTCCTCGTCGAAGACGCAGTCGGGTTTGATCTCGTCGCGCTGCCTGGGATCGCCGAAGACCACGGCCACCTGCATAAGACCGGTTTTCGCCCCGGGCGCAGCCGGCGACCAGGGCTTGTCAATCGCGGCGGTGACGATGATCCGCCGTTCCATCATCCCGAGGTCCTGCCCCCGCCCGGACTCGGTGGCGATCTCCCCGTGGACCTGCACTCCGGAAAAACCGGCCGCCGCAAGAAGGGCGACGATCTCATCGCGGGTGTACAGCCGTTCGGCATAGAACTGGTCGGCGATCACCCCATGGTCGGAACGGGTGATCACCTCGCGCGAGATGAGGCGCGTGCCGTCCGAGGAGAGGGAGCGTTCCCGGCAGACAAAGTGCTTTTTGTCGATCCACTCCCAGGAACGTTTCTGAAAATTTTCCTTCAGCCATCCCCCGTCTGCAATGTCGAGAAGGACGCGCCCACCCGGTTTGAGCACCCGCGCAACCCCTTCGAGCACCCGGCGATCGTCCTCGCCGCTCTCGAAGTAGCCAAAACTGTTTCCGAGGAGGAGGATCACGTCGAAGGAGTCAGGCCTGTACGGAAGTTTCCGCGCATCGCCCTCCCTGAACCTGACGTTCAGACCGTCCTGCCTGGAGGACGCCCTCGCCTTCTGCACAAGATAATGGGAGCGGTCGAGGCCCTCGGCGCGATAGCCCCGGCGTGCGAGTTCCAGGGTGTGCCGCCCCTGCCCGCAGCAGAGGTCGAGCACACGGTCGTCTGCCTTCAGGTCGAGCGCCCTGCAGAAAAGGTCGGTTTCCCGCCCTGTCAGGAGGGCGTCCCCGACCACATCCCCGTCTGTCTTGAGATAGAGGTGGTTGAAGATCCCGCGCCACCATTCGGGCCGCACATGGGCCTCCAGATTTTCAACCGGCCCAAGAGAACACCCCTGCACCCGCTTTTTTTCCTTATCAACCGAGCCGTTCAATTTGCCTTTGTTCATTCCGGCAGCACTCCGCCTTGACCTGATGGAGAAACGCGACGATTATCTCCTGATTCCAGATTGCCAGGAGGTCCGCCGGATTTCATTGCCATCTGCTATCGGTGGTGGGGCAACCGATATAGGGCTTTGCCGGTAGGGGCGGGATGTGCAGAAGATGCCCGGCATTGCCGCGAGATAAGCCCCGGCCGGAGAGGTGGAGCGCCGAAAAAAAGGAGCGATCTGTTCAGGGTGCGCTCTTGCCGCCGGTTGCAGGCGGCGTGAATACGCGCGTCGCCAGTTCGCGGTCCAGCATGAAGAGGGCGTTTGTTTCCTCCCTGATCATCTTCAGCCTCTCGATGATCCCGGTATCGTTCGCCTCCTCCTCCACCTGCTCGTTCACGTACCACTGCAGGAAGTTATAGGTGGCGTAATCCTTCTCTTTCTGGGCGAGTTCGACGAGGTCGTTGATCATCGCCGTCACCTTCTGCTCGTGGGCATAGGTGGCCTCGAAGACCGCAAGCGGGGACTCCCATTCAGACGGCGGGGCCTCGATCGCCTGCATGATCAGGCGTCCGCCCCGGGCGACGACATAGTCGTAGAACTTCAGGGCATGGAACTGCTCCTCCTGCATCTGCACCCGCATCCAGTTCGCAAATCCCGGCAGGTTCCGGTTCGAGAACCATGCCGACATCGAGAGGTAGAGATAGGCCGAGTAGAGTTCCCGGTTGATCTGGCGGTTCAGCGCCTCAACCATTGTCTGGCGGATCATGATATCACGATTCCCGCATGGACCCATGCCATATAAATAAGTTATGACCGGGTGCTGCCACACCTCCAGGCACCCGGAGGGAAAGATCAGGTCTTTTCCAGCAGGATCCTCCTGATCTCCTCAGCCCGCTCTTCCGCTCCCCCGCCGTTCATCCGGGGCCAGGGATCCGATGGAGCCTCTGCATCGTAGATGACGCCGAGAGCGATGGGTGCGTCGGCCGAGTAGTCCCATTCCCGCGCCAGCCGCATCGCCGCATCGAAGTTCCCGGCGTCGTGCCCCTCGACCTCGTAGACCCGCGGGGCATAATAGTCGGTGAGGTTGTTGTAGGTGGCGCAGATCTGCAGGACGTCGATAAAGGAAAAGCCGCGGTGGAGCATGGCCGCTTTCAGGACTGTCTTTAAATGGTCGATCTTTCGCGTATAGGCGCGCGCGACAAAGGTCGCCCCTGAGGCGAGCATCAATTCGAGCGGGTTGATCGGGCGCTCGCGGACGCCTTCAGGAGTGGACCGGCCCCTGAACCCCTCGTACGACGTCGGGGTGTACTGGCCGGTGGTGAGGCCGTAGACCCGGTTGTCATGGACGATCGCCGTCATCTCCGTGTTCCGCTTTGCGGCGAAGATGAGATGATCGAGCCCTTCCGCGTAGGCGTCGCCGTCGCCGGCGCAGGAAATCACCCGCAGGCCGGGATTTGCAAGGGCGATCCCGCCGGCAACCGCCGCACCCCTACCGTGGATGGAGTAAAAGGAGTTCATCGCCATGTAATCGGCGATCTTGGCGTGGCAGCCGATCCCGGAGACGAGCACGAACTCTTCAGGGCGCATCCCGCCGGCGGTCAGGTCTTCGAGGACCGCCTTGAGGGCGTGCTGGATGGCGAAGTTCCCGCAGCCCGGGCACCAGGTGTTCTGCGCCCCGGTGATCCAGGTCATCAGATCACCTCCCCGACCCGGCGCTCCAGGTCTTCGAGGAAGAAGGGGCGCCCGTCGTATTTGCCTATCCGCTCATCGACCCGGACGCCGCGGCATCCGACGAGGCGGGAGAGCTGGCCGTCGATGTTCTCTTCAACGGCGATCAGCCGGTCCACGCCAGAAAGCGCCGATGCGAACTGCTCTTCCGGGAAGGGCGAGAGCACCACCGGCCGCACCACCCGGAGGCCGAGGCGCCCGGCCACCTCGGTGCAGGCACCGGCGACCGAGCCCCAGCAGAGAAGAGCCGTGGCGGCGGTGCGGTCGCCGGCGACTTCCACGCACGGGTATGCCGCAAGGGCTTTTGCCGCCGTACGCTCCTTCTCCCTGCGCTTCTCGGCCATCGCGGCGATCGTCGCCGCCTCCTCGGTGGTGATCCCGTCGGCGTCGTGGGCATAGCTGTTCACCTTCACCGTGATGCCTGATTCTCCCGGAAAGGCGAGGGGGGAGATACCGCCCGGACCGTCCTGGTAGCGCCCGTACGTCCCGTGCCCCTCCCGGAGCACCGGGGCAAGCGGCGGGCGCGGCGGCGCCCCGGCAAAGGAAAAGAGCCCCTCGCCAAGATTTTTGTCGGTCAGCAGGATCGAGGGGGTCTGGAACCGCCACGAGAGGTCCATCAGGGCCCCGGCCCAGTACCATGCCTCCTCGACGCTCCCCGGCGCCGCAACGATGCGCGGGAACTCGCCCTGCCCGGCGGAAAGGGCAAAGAGCAGGTCGCCCTGTGCGGAGTAGGTGGGTACACCGGTGCTGGGGCCGGGCCGCTGGGCGAGCACGACCACGACCGGGAGTTCTGCCATCCCGGCAAGGGAGAAGCCCTCGGTCATCAGGCAGAACCCGCCGCCCGAGGTGCCGACCGCCACCCGCCGTCCCGCATAGGCGGCGCCGAGGGCCATGAGCATCGCCCCGGTCTCGTTCTCCGGGTGGACGACGCTGATCCCGAACCGCCCCGCATACGAGGCGAGGGTATGCAGGATGCTCGACGACGGCGTCATCGGGTAGGAGATGTAGCCTTCAAGCCCGGCCTCCACGAGCCCGAAGGCGACGCCCTCGTTGCCGGTGAGGACCGGGAGGGCTTCCCGGCCGTTCACCCGGATCCCCTTTCCGGCCGGCGCGGCGTCATAGCCCCGGCGGGCCACCCTGAGGTTGGCGTCCAGCTCCCGCGGGATCGCCCGCGCAAACACGGCCTCAACGGTCGCCCACGGGATCCCGGCCGTCCTGCAGAACCCTCCGATGATCCCGGCGTTCCGCGTGATCGCCGGCGCCTCCTCCTCCTTCACAAAGGCTTCGAGGGGGAGGCCGGTGCCGTCGGCCTTCACGACCCCCGAGTCATAGATGACGGCCGTATCCTCCCGCACCATCCCTGCATGAAGACGGATAGTCTCCTGGTTCAGGGCGAGCAGCACATCGACCGTCTCCCGGGTGCAGAACGTCTGATCGTCCGCGGCCCTGATGACAGCAAAATTGTTCCCGCCCTTGATCAGGGAGGGATAGTCGTAGTACATATACACACAAAGACCACAGGCCGAGAGCAACCGTGCAATCACCGAACCTGCGATATTGATCCCTTCACCCGCCTTTCCCCCGATGAGTACGGAAAAATCTTGCATCCTCCACCTCATCCGGTCAATGTGCCGGGGCCGAAATATATCTTTTGCCACCAGAATTCCGAAAGCCTCAAATACCAGCAGTTCGCACAAACGCGCATGAAAAGAGTAACCATTCTTCTTGTTCTGGCGGTGCTCGCCGTCACGGCCCTCGCCGCCGGCTGCACGGGCACATCACCGGATACAACGCCCGCTCCGACCACCCAGTCCCAGACCACCACAGCTCCCGCCAGTACCACAGCAGCGCCGATCTCCCTGGTGCCTGAACCGACCGACGCGATGCCGGCCGACTACACCGTTTCGGCGACCGCGCAGAAGGACCCGATCTATAAGACCATCACCGTCACCTTCAATGGAGGCAAGGGTCAGGAGAACGTCCGCCAGCTGACCGCAACGGTCACCCGTTCGGACGGGACCACCGAGACGAAGATCCTGACAAAACCCTCGGGTGCGTCGCTCTCCCGCGGCCAGACGATCGAGTTCACCGGGACGGCCGCACAGGACCGCATCCAGGTCTGGGTCACCATGGACCGCCCGCTGGGGCCGAACAGCGCCACAGAGTTCAAGATCTACGACGTCGTCCTACCCCCGAAGTGACCGATCTCCCTCCTCTTTTTTCACCTGCCAGGTCAGGAGCACGCCGTCGTCGATCCGCTCCACGCCGGTCAGCGTGAGGCGCGGAAACTCACTTTCTGCAAGAAAGCCTTCGCCGTCCGCCGGTGTCGGCGCCCCAGAACCGCCGATGACGACCGAACCGACATAGGTGCGCAGTTCGTCGACAAGACCGGCCTGGAAGAGCCCCCAGATCAGGGTACCGCCCCCTTCGACCATCAGCCGCCTGATCCCGATCCCGGCAAGGGCCTCCATCAGGGCGGCGAGGTCGACCGTCTGCTCGCCGGCAACGACGACCTCGGCGCGCTCCTTGAGGGCATCGACCCGGCCTGCGGGCGCTGCCGCCGATACGGCAACGATCCTCTTCCCGGACCCTTTGACGAGGATATCGGCGTCGACCGGGGTTCTCGCCATCGAGTCCACGACGATCCGGGCAGGGTTCTCTTCCCGTCCCGCGGCCTTCCGCTCCCCTTTCCTCCTCGCGGACTTCACCGTGAGCGAGGGGTTGTCGGCAAGCACCGTCCCGATACCGACCATGATCCCGTCGGCGTCCGCCTTGATCAGGTCCACCCGTTCAAAGTCTTCAGATCCTGATATCTTCACCTGCCGCCGTTCCCGCGTCGAGATCTTCCCGTCCGCACTCATGGCAAGGTTGACAAAGACATATGGGCGCATGAAAGGATCTTGGACACACCACTTTTTATCTTGTGGGGGCAGAGCGTGAAAACACCGTCCGGCAGGTGCAGAGCAGTTCACGCCGTATGGCACAGGAGAACGCCGCATCAAATGAAAGCGCATAAATAACGCCGTACCTAATACCTCTTCATTCCAATGGCCGAACGGGGATTTTGTCCGGAACCTGCTTTTTTACCCCCGTGTGGTTCCAGACTGTACAGAATAGGGATTAACGGCGGCTTTATTGCGATTCTTGCCATAATTCTGATATATTCCATCCTTTTTGCCGCCGGGATCGCCATTTCACATCTCTATTACATCCCCCTCGTCGCGATCGCCGTCTGGTATTCGAACCGTTCCATCTGGACGGCGGCCGCGCTCTCCATCGCATACGCCATGGTGACGCTCTACCTCGCACTCGGCGGCTACATCCTCGATCCGGTCATGATCTTTCTTTTTACGCTTCTCTACCTCTGGGGAATGACAGCGGTCACCCTCTTCCAGCCGCGCGGCTTCCAGGATATGACGAGAAGCACCAGGAACAATCCTGCGTTTACGCTCGACCGCTCCTCTTTGATGATCACCAGTGCAACACCCGCTTTCGCCACACTCCTCGGATACACCAGGGAGGCGCTGGAAGGGACAGATATCGGCCGGATCTGGACCAGCGACAGGGACAGGCAGGCGTTCTGCGGCATGCTCGGCAGGGGCGTCGAAGTAAGAAACTTCGAGACCGTCCTTACCGGTATGGCAGGAAACGCCGTCCCTGTGCTCCTTGCCGGCCGGCCCGACCAGATGGAGCACTCCTGTTCGGCGCTCGATCTCTCATCGCTCGCCTCGTACAGGGCCGCACGGATGGGCGAGGAGGAGGCGGCCAGAAAGATCGCCGTCGAGGAGACCTGGAGACAGGACTTCGTCACCACGGCTGCGCACGAACTGAGGACGCCCCTTCAGCCGGTCCTCGGCTATCTTCATCTCCTCCTCGAAGATCGCGAGCGCTACGGCATTGGCGACGATGCCGGTCGTCTCCTGAAGATCTGTCTGGACAATGTCCACCGCGAGCGCATCATCGTGAACCGGATGCTCGAACTCTCCCTTCTCGATAGCGGAAAGGTTGCCTGCGCCACTGAACAGGTGCACCTGCACGGCCTGGTCTGCGAGGTGCTCGCCCACCATGACGTCAGAAGCACCGCAGAGGTGTATCTCGATATTCCAGGCGACACCTGCATCTCGGTCAATCGAGAGCAGTTCTTCCTTGTGCTGGAAAGCCTTGTGCTCAACGCCGTGCAGTACAACGAGCCCCCGCGCCGGATCGAGATCAGGTACCGGGAGGACGAGGACTACCAGGCCATTATCGTGAGGGACAACGGTATCGGGATCGAGCCTGAAAAACTGGAGGCGATCTTCAAACCGTTCTATCTCGCCGACGAGCAGGACCTCAGCCGCGACTATGACCGGATGGGACTCGGCCTCCCGATCGCCGAACGCTACGTACGCCTGAACGGCGGGACAATCGCCGTGGAGAGCAGGATCGGGGAGGGCAGCACGTTCACCGTGGTCCTGCAGAAGAGGGGGGGAGATGGGACATAACGTCCTTGTCGTGGACGACGACCGGGTCACCCTCGAAATGATGGACCTGATCCTCCACAGGATCGGCTATGAACCGTTGATCCCGCAGAGCATCCCTGAGGCGCTGGAGATCGCCAGGAAAAGGAGGCCTGACCTGATCCTCCTGGACGTGCAGATGGCGCCGGTGGACGGATGGGGGTTCCTCGACGCACTTTTGGAGGGGAGAGCGGGAGCGGATATCCCGGTGATGCTCTTCACCGCTCGCCACCTGCTGCCAGAAGAATATGCACGATACGGACGGCGCGTCGTCGGTGTGCTGGAAAAGCCGATCTCCCCCCTCGAACTGAAAGAGGCGCTGGACGGCTACTTCTCTGAAGGAAGCGGATGAGACAGCAGGGGGCTGAGAGGCGCACCGGCATCTTTACCTGGAGCCGAGGCCTGGCCAGGGTTCATCGCTGAAGTGGCGAACCGCCATGCGGATGTGGAGAGACACCTCTCGCCGACTGCTGCACCCACGCCCCCACGGTCTGCCTGGAGAAGAGAGAGGGTCAAAAAACCGGATTCGCAGGGCGCCCCGTTACCGGCGCTCTGCTCCAGGGTGGGCGAACGAGCGGTTGGAAGCCACCGCCCGATAGGGCACCCCGTAGAACCGGCGGTAGAACCTGTCCGCTTCTTCCTCGATCGCAAAGGCAAAGCGGTCGGGGTGGAGGAGATTTGCAATCGTCATCAGGCCGAGGATCCACCTGGGGCTCCCAAAATCCCAGGAAGGATGCATCGAGTAGACCCGCCCATTTTTGACCGCCGGCACGTCGAGACCGTGCTCCGTGCAGTAACGGAGGGAGTCCTCCTCCGGGGAGGTGAGGAAACCCGACGTGAAGAGGTACTCGGGCGCGAGTTCGAGGAACTCCTCGCGGGAGATGCTGACGCCCGGTTTACCCTCCCGTACGATGGCGCGGTTAACGTAGGTGCCGCCGGCGGCCTCCACGAGTTTCCCCTCAAACCGGCCCGCGTTGAGGGCGAAGAGCGGGTGTCCCATCGCGTAGTAGACACGGGGCCGCGGTGCGTCTGCCGTTCGCTCCCTGATATAATCCAGCCGTTCCCGGATGTATCCACAGAGATCACGCCCGGCCTCCTCGCGCCCGGTCTGGTGCGCGAAGTCCATGACAAGGTCAAGATACGCATCGATGTTGTTCATCCGGTCGTGCAGTTCCTTCCCGAGCATCCCGGTCCGGAGCACCCTGGCCCAGATCCCGGCGAGGACTGATTGGTCCTGCACACCGAGGCAGTTCAGGATCGCCCAGACCATCTCCAGCCCCCGGGTGACCCGGTACCCGCCCATCATCCCGGGTTCGTAGAAGATCTCAGGACTGATAGGGCCCTGGACAGGGAGGGCATGGCCGCACGAGCAGACCGTCCTGGCCTCTCCGGAGAGGTGGGTGCCCATCGGACCGAAGAACTCCCGTTCGATACAGGATGTTCCGCAGGCCGGGCAGAAGGTCGTCAGATATCTCGTGCCCGGCGAGTTGAAGAGGTAGACCCAGGGCAGGATCGCGCGGAGCCGGTCACAGAGTCCCTCGCTCGCGTAGATTGTCGGTTCCTCCCCAGGCCCCGCGTCGCCAAAGGGGACGAACCGCATCACCTGCAGGGGGATATCGGGTGAGATCGCCGCAATCATCCGCGCCGCACCGAGCACCTCGTCTTCCCGGCCCCGCCGGTAAACAGCAGAGATCTCGACATGCACCCCACCCTCGTGGAGCAGCCTGATCGTGCGCAGGACCGGCTCAACGCTCCTGGCCCCGCAGGCGCGGTAACTCTCTTCGGTTACCCCCTTGAGACCGACGTTGACAAAATCCACCAGCTCCCGGAGTCGCAGGGCGGACGCTTCGGTCATGTAGCCGTTCGTTGAGCACCCGACTGAGAGCCCCTCCTCCCGTGCTCTCTCCGCGAGTCGGCAGAAGGTCGGGAAGGAAGCGATCGGGTCGTTCAGCGCGAAGGCGATCCCGTTGCAGGCGTGGGAAGCGGCGAGGCCGAGCAGATCGTCGATGGTGAGGGCCGTGCCTGAGGCTGCAAGCGACTCCGCGTGCCCGACGAGGATCTCCGAGACGCACCCGCCGCACGAGAGGTTGCACCCGACCGTGCAGACCTGGAGGAATTTCGCGCCGGGGAAGAAGTGAAGCACCGGCAGCGTCTCGATTGCAACGGGGAAAGCGGCGAGGAAGGCGTCCGGAAAACGTTCAACGATCCCGTTGCCATCGTTTTTGTACATCCGGCACCTGCCAGTTCCTCCTGGTGGAATATCGCATCCGACCTCACAGATAGTGCAGCGCATCTCTCAATCACTTCCGCATGATGATCCAGAACCCGGCCTCGTCCTCGCGGACCTCGCAGGCAGCGATACCGGCCTTCTCCAGGTCCTGCCTGACGGCGTCCAGGTTCCTCCGGGAGAGCCGTTCTGCGGCCTTCACCTCCCACTCGGGGTCGATCTCGCGCATCTTCGCCGTGATCTCCGCCTTCAGCGCGGAGGTGCCGAACCCGCCGCCCACAAACGTCCTCCCACCCGGCCTGAGCACCCGGTAGATCTCAGAGAACGCCCTGACCCGGTCGTCCCAGAAGAAGAGGGAGCCGCGACTCACGACCAGGTCGATGGAGCCGTCATCGTAGGGCAGGTCGTGGACGTCGCCAGGGACCGGGTGTACCCGGTCGGTCAGTCCGGCCTCCCGAATATTCTGCTCTGCGATCGCGAGCATATCGCCCGATGCGTCGAGAGCGTCGATCTCAAGGCTGCTTGCAGCCCCGAGCGCCAGGGCAAGGTGACCGGGCCCGCACCCGATATCGACACATCTACCCTCCCTGATCCCGGAGGTCTGGATGGCCTGCCTGGCGATGACCGGGTATATCGGTGCAAATGGTCCTTTCGCGATGGCATCCATCCTTCCCGCACCCTTGCCAAAAAACTGGTCATGTGGTTGCTCTGTCATGGTGTTCCTCTTCTAAATGTCGCTGCCACGGGCACGCAGATCCGCCGGTTGATCGGGTCGCCGAGGTGCACGATCCGCACGTCAGCCCCATAGGCCTGGTGCATGGTATCCTCGCGGATCACCTCTTCCGGGGGCCCCATGGCAAGAATTCTCTGGTCTTTGAGGATTGCGACCCTGCTCGATGTCAGGAGTGCATGGTCAGGAAAATGGGTCGCAACAACAATGGTCATCCCGTCCTCTGCGAGTCCCCTGATGACATCGAGCACCCGTATCTGGTTGCCGAGGTCCAGGTGCGACGTCGGTTCGTCGAGGAGGAGGATCCCCGGACGCTGCGCGATCGCCCGCGCGATCAGGACCAGCTGCCACTCGCCGCCGCTGATCCCGGTGCACGGTCGTTCGGCGAGGTGGGAGATCCCGACCCTGTCCAGGGCATCGGCGGCGATGGCTTCGTCATCTCCCGATGGGGCCGCAAAGACGCTGAGGTGCGACGCTCTGCCCATCAGGACGATGTCCCTGACCAGGAACGGGAACGGTGAGACCTGTGTCTGCGGAACAAATCCGATCCGCCGGGCGATCTCGTGCGGCTGCATCTCTGAGATATCCCGCCCATCGAGGACGACCCGGCCGTGCGAGGGGGCGATGAGCCCGCCCATGCACTTGAGGAGCGTGGACTTCCCGGTCCCGTTCGGGCCGAGGAGAGAGTATACGCCACCATCCTCCACCGTGAACGAGATCTCGGCAAAGACCGCTGAACCGCCAGGGTAGCTGAATGTGACGCCTTCCAGACCGATGCTGCTCCCCATGCCTACCACCCCGGGTTGTTCCGCCTGAGCAGCACCGCAAAGATCGGCGCCCCGATGATCGCGGTCAGGATCCCGATCGGGATCTCAGAGGGGGCTGCCGTCCTCGCAACGGTGTCGACGGCGATCAGGAACGCTCCGCCCAGGAGAACCGAGACGGGCAGAAGGTAGCGGTTGTCCGGGCCGACGAGCATCCGCCCCATGTGCGGGATGACGAGCCCGATCCACCCGATGATCCCGCTCATGCAGACCGCTGCAGCGGTGATCACCGTCGAGAGGAGGATGATCACCAGCTTTAAATGCTCGGTGTTCACCCCGAGTGCCCGCGCCTCCTCATCGCCCATGGTAAGGACGTTTATCCGCCATCTGACCACGAGCAGCCCGGCGATCGAGACGGCGATGATCGGACCGAGGACCATCAGGTCAGGCGCCGAGACGTGGTTGAGCGACCCGAGCAGCCAGAAGACGATCGCCGGCATCTTGTTCATCGGGTCGGCCACATACTTCACCATCGAGGTGAGAGCCGAGAAGAGCGAGGCGATCACGATGCCCGAGAGGACGAGCATCAGGATCGGCGTTGTGCTCCTGACCCGGCTGAGGCCGTAGGCCGCCCCCACGGCGAGCAGGCCGAAGACGAACGAGAGGACCTGGACAAGCACGAGGCTGTCCGAGATGAGGATGCCGATCGCCGCCCCGAAACCAGCCCCGGCCGCCACACCCAGGATCTGCGAGGAGACCAGGGGGTTCCTGAACATCCCCTGGAACGAGGCCCCGCTGACGGCGAGACCGGCCCCTACGAGAAGGCCTGCGATGATCCGCGGTATGCGGACGTTAACGACGGCTGAGGCCGCTGTGGGCGTCCAGGTCTCCTCGATCGGGAAGACCGAGCTCAGGACCACCGCAATCACCGTATCAGGCGGGACCATATACCGCCCGGCCATCAGGGCGATGAACGCGACAATGCCGAGGACGCCGAGCAGGAGCACCTGGACGGTGCCGGGGTGCTGCTCGCCCCAGCTCCTGCTCTGGACCTGTTTCGGCGTGGCCGTCCCGGTTGCCCGGGCGCCTTCACCGGCATGCACGCCCCGGCCGTCCGCAGGTTTCAGACTCATCAGGACTGCTTCACCTGGCCGAATGTCACACTTCCGTAGGTGCCGTCGATGACCTTCTGCGCCTGCTCATCGCTGATGGTGTACCCGAAGATCTCGGCGTAGAAATCCTTCACCCGGTCGGTGAGCGGCACATCGTCGAAGCGGTCGGGGTAGGCTGCGTAGGCAAGCCAGAGTGGGTAGAGAACGGCGGACTCGGCAGACGGGCGGCTCCAGAGGAAGAGTCCGGTCGGTTCTTTGTAGATTCTGCCTTCTTTGACGGCACGGAGTTCTTTCCAGCGGGCGTCAGCCGCAAGGTCGGCAGGACGGCCGGTATCGATGATGATGATATACGGGTCGACAGCGAGGACCTGCTCCATCGAGATCTCGTTGATGCCGGAGTGCATTCCCTCCTGCTGCCCCTGCGTAGTCTCGATGGCGGATACAGCGTTTGTGCAGCCTGCAGCATCGGTCCACTCGGTGAAGAACGTGTCGCCTCCGAGCGTCTGGAGGTGGCTCACGCCCTCGCCGAGGAAGACGGTGACCCGCTCGTCTTCGGGGATATCTGCGGTGCGCTCACGGAGGAATGCAAGGGTGTCATCAAGGTAATTGATATAGGCCTGCGCTCGTTCGGGTTTCTGGAAGACCTCGCCCATGAAGACGATCTCCCGCCGCATCTCATCGAACCCATCGCTCATCGTTCCGGAGAGGTAGATGACCGGGATGTCGGTATGGGACTCCACGATCTCCCCGTCGACATCGAATGCGATGACGCAGCCGGGGTTCGTGACCAGGAGTTCTTCGATGTTCACGTTGCCGTTCGTCGTGCGCGGTGCCGGTTTATTGACGATGCCCGGGTCCATCTCCTGCATCATCTCCATCATCTGCGGCCCTTTCGTGACGGCAGTGACACTGGCGTTCGCACCGAGGAGGTAGGGCACCTGGCTGATGGGACCGCCAAAGACACCGAACGTCGCCCCTTCAGAGGGGAGCACGATCTGGTTCCCCTCCATATCGGTGATCGTCCGGGTTCCGGGCGTAGCGCCCTGATCCCCCGATGTTGTCGTTGTGCAACCGCAACAGAGCAGACCTGCTGCGAGGATAAGCATACAGAAAACGAAACTCACTCTTCTCATAAATTCACCTTCAATCTGGCATTTAGCGGGAAAAACTGGTTTTTATGGACACTCCCGCTGAATTTATGAGAGTTAATTCTCGAATAATAAAAAAGTTATCTTTTTCATGAAGTTAATTTTATTTAGTTAACTGAACCGGAATTCTAGAGGGATCAGGGCGGAACACGCAGAAGATCCGTCCTCTGGTGCTCGATCCGCCCCTCCCGACCGGTCACAAACACCGCTTTCTGTGCTCACGCTCCTATTCCCGTGGAGAGGTGCAGATCGCGTGAGCCAGTGGTGTCCCTTCCCCCTTATCCCGTCAGGGAGGTCACCTGCCAGCCCTCAGGGGACGAAGATCCGGAGAGCGCGCAAAAGAGATCCAGGCGTTGATTCATCGCAGGTGACGGAAAACAGGTTCAAAGCCAGAGAAAGACGAAGGAAAAACTGGCTTTGTAGAATCATCACTTTTCCGGATGCGAGCATGATTCATTCGCCTTTCCCTATCTTCGCGCTGGGGGCTCTGCCCCCGGACCCCCGCGCGCATGATTGCTCCTGACATGCGGGGAAGGGCCAGGCTGAGCATCTATCGATGAAAAATTATGGATAGGCGTGCTGGCGTGTTTTACCGTTCCCGCCCCCATCGCAGTTCTATGGGGCGGTAAGCCCCCCCGGCAGGGGCCTGCTCGATCTTCAGGAACCCTCACGTTCTCGGTGCGAAGATGCGATAATTACTCAGGGTGGAGAGGACACCGCGCCGGGGGTTGCACCCCCGGACCCCTGCATACGATTGTCCCGAATATGCGGGGACGGGAGAGGCGGAGAATCTGTCGATGAAAACGGATGTACCGGCGAGCCGGCGTGGTTTTCCCATCCCTGCCCCAATCGCTGTTTTGCGGCGCACACATTTCCCATCTGCTCACGGAAACTGCCAGGGAGTGGCTTCGTCCAGACCATCTCGTCGCCTGGTTCCACGATAAAGGGGAAGATCTATGACTAACCTCACCAGGGCAAATTCAAGCGATCTCGATCGTAGTTGGAGGGGATCTTTTCAACAGGGCCCCGAAAAAGTATATTTTCCGGTGGAAGATACTACCGTGTCAGGCAAAACGAGGATCTCAATTGTCAAAAAACTCACAGAAAATGAGAGCACATAAACAGTACTTAAAAAACATTGATAAAATTGCTTGGAGTGCCCCAGCCCGGATTTGAACCGGGGACAACCAGATCTTCAGTCTGGCGCTCTCCCAGTCTGAGCTACTAGGGCGACCTATACATGTTGTCATTTCAGATTAATAAACCGTGCGGTTCCCACCGCCGCCCTTATTATGCCACCGCCCCCAGAATGTAGGTAATGGTAAGTGTCATTGACGGACGGAAGACCACCGACGAGGACCTCACCGGCGCCGTCACCGGAAGAAAGGCAGGAATCGTCCACCTCACCCACAACGATCTCGACGCCGCCGGCGCCGACGCCATCCACCGGATGAAATACGGGACGATCACGACGATCTTCTCCTCGGTCGGCAGGTACTCTGCGATCTTCGCCCTGATCGCCACCCTGCCCGGAAAAGGGGACATCCTCTCCATCTCCGACCTCGGCTACCAGAGCGCGATCGAGGAGACGGTGAAGGCGGCGGCAGAAAATGGGTGGCGGATCGAGTGGCGGGATCACCACCGCTGGACCGACGCCGAGGCAGACGGGGTCAGGCCGCACTGCGCTCTCCTCCACATCGACACCTCGGTCTGCGCCACCGCCGTCGCCGCCCGCGACCTGATGCCCGGCGACGCAAAGGCCGAAAAAGTCGCCCGCCTCGTCTGCGACTACGACCTCTGGAAAAAGGAGGATCCGCAGGCCGACGTCCTCGGACAGGTCACCCAGCGCCGCCAGCACCTCACCTATGTCAGGAACCTCCTCGCTCAGGGGAAGGTCACCGACCGGCGCGTGGAGGGGATCTACGCCGAGATCCGCGCGGGGATGGACGCCGATATCGGGGCGAGCATCAGGCAGGCAAAGATCTACGGAAAAAAATACCGGATCGCCTTCGCTCCGCTCCACGGCTACCCGAGCGAGACGGCACACGCGATCAGGGACGCCATGAAAACCGACATCGAGGTGATCGTCTCCGGGAACGGTCGGTTCTCGATCAGGTCGGTCCCGCCGGTCAGTCACCTCATCGCCCGCCACTACGGCGGCGGCGGCCACCCGAACGCCGCCGGCGGGACGTTCTCCTTCAACCTGATCGACCGCTTCCTCTTCTGGCTCCTCAAACGGAACCGCCACTTCAACGACCTGGCCAGGATCGCCGAAACTATCTGAGGATATACGCCCCGGCACGGAGAAGGGCCCAGCGGTCCTCCTCACCCTCCGCCGTATAACCCCCGGCCGTGATCTCCTCGGGGTCGAAATACGCTACGGCCGCCGCCAGGTCCTCAGGGGTCGGGTGCAGGAGGGAGAGTTCCCGCACCTCATACCGCTCTGCAAGCGCCTCCAGACGGGAGAGCGCCCCCGGGTCGAGGGGGAGGAGGCCCTGGTGTTCGAGGAGGGCTTCGAGACAGCGAACATCCCGCACCGTCGGGAAAAACACGACTTTTTTCCCGGCCAGACCTTCCAGTTCGGTATCGACGACCCTTCCAGCAATGAGCACATGGCCCCCGGCGCCGGCGTCCCGCATTTCCCGTATCAGCAGGCGGAAGGCCCGCATGACATCCTCTTCCATCTCGTCGGGATCGCCGTAGCAGGCGTCCTCGAGTTTGAGAAGGGACGGGGCGGGCAGGGCGAACCTGACGCCCTTCTGGCGCCGCACCAGAAACCGCACGTCCTCCAGCACGGCCGAGGGCTCGACGCCGACCTCCCCGGTCACCCGCCGCCCCTCGACGCCGGCCAGGCATTCGAGCAGGCGTTCGCCATAGAAGAGCCCGCCGGCACAGGGCAGATCGATCCCCTCCTGAAGGGCGAGCGAGCGTTCCAGTTGAAACGACAGAATGTCGCCGCCGATACCGCGGCGGGCCGGGAGCATGCGGGCGAGGTCGCATGCCTCCGGCGCCCCGGCTTCTGCACCGAAGGCGCGGGTCCTGACCGGGATCTTTTTCATGACAAGAGAATAGCCCCTGGCCCATATAGACCTGATGAAGAGAAAGGCAGATGAAAGAGGCCGACCCAGGGGTGATCATGGAAGATGACTTCTCGATCAGGAGAATGGAGCGCGAAGACGTCGATTTCGCCATCGGGCTTGCACGGAATGAAGGCTGGAACCCGGGCATCCACGACGCCGATGCCTTCTATGCCCAGGACCCGGACGGCTTTCTCATCGGCGAGGTCGACAGCGAACCCGTTGCCTGCGCCTCCATGGTGCGCTACAACAACACCTTCGCTTTCTGGGGCCTCCTGATCGTGAGGGAGGAACACCGCGGGCGCGGTTACGGGCTTGCCATCTCGAACGCCGCCCTCGACCACGCCGGGGATCGGATCATCGGCGGCGACGGCGTCGTCGCCATGCAGCAGAAGTACCGCGACCGCCTCGGCTTTGAGATCCTCTACCGGAACATACGCTACCGGGGCATCGGCGGGGGTGAAGCACCAGAAGAACTCATCCAGGCATCTGAGATCCCCTTCAACGACCTCTGCGCCTACGACGCCACGATCTTCTCAGCGCCCCGGCCCCGTTTCCTCAGGCCATGGCTCTCCCAGGAAGACGCCACCGCCCTCGCCTCCACCGGCCCTGACGGCGAGGTCAGGGGCTACGGCGTCATCAGACGATGCTTCGACGGGCACAAGATCGGCCCGATCTTCGCCGAAACCCCGGCAATCGCCGCCGCCCTCCTGGACGGCCTCACCGCCGCCGTTCCGGGCGAAACGTTCTTCTTCGATGTCCCCGAACCCAATGCCGCCGCCGTCGCCCTCGCACAGGAGCGAAAGATGGAGACGGTATTCGAGACCGCCAGGATCTACCGGGGAGGAGCGCCCGCCGTCCCTCTGGAACAGGTGTTCGGCGTCACCACCTTCGAACTCGGGTGAACCGTTTAAATAATCTATGTATATCTTCACCACCAAGAGGATACGAATGAGTGGCAAACCGTTGCTGGTGACATGCGGCCTCCCCTATACAAACGGCCCCTGTCACCTCGGGCATCTGCGGACCTATGTCCCGGCCGATTTTTACGTCAGGTACCTCCGCCGCTGCGGCGAGGACGTGGTCTTCATCTGCGGGTCAGACAACCATGGGACGCCGATCGTGATCAGCGCCGAGCAGGAGGGAGTGAGCCCGCGGGACCTTGCCCTGCGCTACCACGACCACTTCGACCAGACCTTCAAACGGATGGAGATCGCCTTCGATCATTTCGGGATGACCGACGATCAGGCCAACCACCACCGCACGCAGTCGATGGTCAGGGCCCTCATCGACAACGGCTATGTCTACGCCGAGAAGATCCAGCAGAGTTACTGCCAGAAATGCAAGCGCTTCCTCCCCGACCGCTACGTCGAGGGGATCTGCCCGTACTGCGGGGCCAGTGCGCGGGGCGACGAGTGCGACCGCGGCTGCGGCCGCCACCTCGAACCCGGCGAGATCAAAAACCCGGTCTGCAAGGTCTGCGGTTCTCCGGCCGAGATGCGCGAGCAGGAGCATTTCTTCTTCAAACTCGGCGAGTTCAGGCAGTACCTGCTGGACTACCTCGAAGGGCTCTCGGGCACCTCAAACGCCCGAAACTACGCCATCGGCTGGGTAAGAGACGAACTCCACGACTGGTGCATCACCCGCACCCTCGACTGGGGCGTGAAGTTCCCGGGCAGGACCGATCTTGTGGTCTACGTCTGGGTGGACGCACCCATCGGCTACATCTCCTTCACCGAGGAGTGGGCGGAAAAGACCGGAAACGACTGGAAGCGCTACTGGTGCGGTGACGGCGAGATCACGCACTTCATCGGGAGCGACATCATCTACCACCACTGCATCTTCTGGCCTGCCCTGCTCAAGGGAGCAGGATACGGCACGCCCCATGCGGTCGTCGCCTCGGGCATGGTGAAGATTGACGACCAGAAGTTCTCGAAGTCGAGGGGCTATGTCGTCTGGACAAATGACGACTACCTCGACCAGGGCCTCCCGGCAGACTACCTCCGCTACTACCTCCTCTCGTACACCAGCCACACCAAGGAGCTGAACTTCTCCTGGCAGGTCTTCCAGGAGCGGGCGAACGCCGAGATCGTCAACACCCTGGGCAACTTCCTGTACCGCACCCTGCACTTCGCCCACAAGTTCTTCGACGGCGTGCCCGATGTACAGCCGGGCGAGGAAGCGATGGCGGCGATCGGCCGGTGCCTCGACGAGGTCGACGCCGCCGTCCGCGGCTACGAGTTCAAGAGCGCCGTCGAAGCGATCATGGCGCTTGCGGCCTACGGCAACACCTACATCCAGAACACCGCACCCTGGAAACTCGTCAAGACCGACCGGGCCGCCGCTGCGCAGGTGATCGCCGACGGCCTCCAGATCGCAAAGGCCCTCACCCTCCTCATCGAGCCGGTGATGCCCGACGCCGCCGGGCGGGCATGGGCGATGCTCGGCCAGAGCGACGCCGTTTCCGCCCACTGCATCGGCGAGGCGACCGCACCTCTCACGGCAGGTCCCCTCCCAAAACCCGACCCCCTGTTTGCCAAACTCGAAGACGACCGCGTGGCGGTGCTCGAAGAACTCCTCCAGAAACGTGTGCGTGAAGCAAAAATGAGAGAAACACAACCCCAGGAAGAGACCGGCGAGGTCTCGATCGACGACTTTGCAACAATGGACCTCCGGGTCGCCCGCGTGATCAGCGCCGAGGCGGTAAAGGGCTCGAAGAAACTGCTGAGGATCATCGTCGACCTCGGCGGCGAAGAGCGCCAGGTCGTCTCCGGCATCGCCCAATTCTACACCCCGGAAGACCTCGTTGGTACCCTGGTCGTCATGATCGCAAACCTCAAGCCGGCAAAGATCTTCGGGATCGAGAGCCGGGGCATGATCCTGGCCGCCGGCGACGAGGCCTCCCTGCTGATCCCCCGCCGTGACGTGGCGCCCGGGACAAAGATCAGATAACACTTTTTTTTGATCTTCGCTCTTTCGCGTGGGTAGCCTGCCAAGGTCCGTTCCCTCTCCCCAATCGCAATGGGCCGGGGGTTTCGGGGGGCGGCCAGACTCCCCCCGTACAGGCCCAACGATCCTCCGTCCCGGGTAAGCAGACTAACCTGCCTTCTCCCCGCACGAGGAATGGACCGGGAAGGCAGGACAATAACCAGAAGGGACCACACACATCCCCCCAATCGTACCTGGCGGGGGCTCCGGGGCGGCATTCCCCAGGCACAGAATATCTATGGCGTTCTCTTCATGAAGCGATCGCTCCTCCGAGAAGGTAATCCGACCGGATTCAGGTCGGCCCTTCCTACAGCGCCACGCTGAGTTCAGAGGCGACCGCATCGTCACGCAGGGGCACGATCTCGATCATCCATATGCCCCGCGGTTCAAAGGGTTCGACGCTCTCAATATATGTCCGGGTGAAGACCATCTCAGTATCGTCGGTGATCCAGTATTCCGGCACTCCGGCCTCGGGGCGGCGATAGTGAAAGATATACCATACCTCGCTCTCCGACGACCCGACAACCCCTCTCCCGACGGCGTGATACATGCCGTCGGGATCGACCAGATAGATCCGGGCGTTGCAGAGATCGCCCCCATCCGGGCAGGGGGCGGTGATCTGGATCACAGGTCCGCCCTGGATCCCGGTCGTGACGGCTACTGCCCCGAACCCCGATGCAACGGCGTCACAGGGCCTGGAGAGATCGACAAGGAGGGGATAGCCGAACAGAATCACTGCCGAGATGAGACAGAGAAGAAGGGTGATGCCCCGCGGAGATTTCACCATGATGCTCTGTCTATCAAAAATATATGCCTTACAGAATCGAACGGGCCTGGAGGGATTCGAACCCTCGGCGTCCGGGTTAGAAGCCCGGCGCTATGTCCTGGCTAAGCCACAGGCCCAGCTGCCCAATACTTTTCGCACTCCAGGATAATAAAACTGTTGAAAAAACAATTCAGACGGCGCGATAATGCGCCGCCATAACAACATCGACCTCGGTCGGGTGGCAGAGAGAACCGGCGCTCACCGACTTCACCATCGAATTACCGCAGTATCTGACCTGTACTCTGGCTGAAAGCCGCTCGCGCTCCTCGTAATACACCGGGTGGATAATGTCGATCATCCGCTTCATCGTGATGTTGACCGAGAGCACCTTCACGATAATGCCCATATCGCCCGGCGAGATGTCCTCAAGATCGACGCTCGTGAGAAAGAGATGGGTGTCAGGCCCGGGTTCAAGGGAGGCGACGGCGACGACATTGTTTGCGCTCTGCAACTCGATGGTCCGGGGTTTTCCCATCTTCAGCTCCCCAATCACGGTACTGGAGATCCCTGTTAACGCAGTAATCTTCATCTCTGATCACCCGTACATCGGCAGGTTCTCTTTCTTCTGCATCGGCTCCGCGCTCTGGACTTCCTCTGCGAGTTTGTGCATCGTCGCCTCGATCTCCTCAGCCTGTTCGAGCAGGGGATCGATATCGATCTCAAGTCCGTAGATGACCTTGAGCACATTCAGGGCGGCTGCCGCCGATCTGGGGTCAGGCGTGGCGACCGTTTCGCCGAGGAAGCCGTAACCTGGAATATTCCGGATCTTGCACTCGGTGAGGACGCTCCCGGCGATCCCGGAGATGCTCCCCATCGGGAGTATGACCGTATGATCAGTGATCCGCTCCAGCATCTCCTCCTGCGTGGCGACGCCGAAAACACGTTTTTCCGGCTCGTTGGTGACGATACCGGCGATGGTGGCTACCTCTCGCACCGGAAAGGTGGAAAGCCAGTCGATGATGCCGTTTGCGACCTCATAGCAGATCATCGGGTGGATGGGAATATCGGCAACGATTGCCACGGTCTCTTCATTCTCATAGATCCTGACCGGGACGTTGATCACGCCCTTCGCCATCATGGCGACGGGCGGGAAATACTTGCTCGTGATATTCCCGATCTGGTTGAACTCCATCTGCTCCACGAGGTACTGAAGAGCAATGCTCCCGACGAGGCCACTCCCGGGAAATCCCATCAGAACTATAGGATTTTCCCCGCTGAGCGGCTTAGATGTTATTTTTATCTCTGGCTCGACCGTCATTACGTTACCATAGACAGCGTATAATAAAAACATTCTTCACCGCCCGGCCTCTCCAGGAAAGCGTCCACCCACCATCGGAGGGGGGGGCTCGGAAGAGGGCCTGCACAAAGCGCGGCCGATAAAAATGCGCTCATGAGTATATCAATGCGATCGGCGCACCAGGGAGGGAGTGAGCATGACAAATTTATGCAGGCGGATACAAAGAAGAAAGCATGCAGGAGTACCAGATCAAGCGGGGATTTAAAGACGGACTGGAAGAGCGGATGATCGCCTCCCTCACCGAATGTTTCGGGATTGAACCCGAGGAGCGGGACGGGCACCACATCATCTCGTTCGGTGCCCTCAAGCGCCTCAACGTCTGCCTCGGCCCGAAGGGAAACACCGTTCTCGTCGACACCGAGTCCGACCTCTCTGCCGACGACGAGACGATCCTGGATACAAACCGGCGGTTCAGGCGGTACCTCGACGCCGTCACCGGCTACAACTCCAAAGAGCGGGCAAAAAAGATGCAGAAAGCCGACTGAAAACAGGATTCTTTTTTCCTGCCTTCGTTTTTCGAACGTCGCGATCGGCCGTTCAGGCATTTATCGACGACACTTTCCCAAACCTTATCTTCTCCGCCCACAAGGTGCCATCATGGATCCGGTGATCGCATCCATCCGCAAAGAACTACAGGAACAGGCCGACCCAGAGATTCAAAAGACCGCTCGACGGTTTTTTAAGGAAGAAATCATCTGTTACGGCCTGAAGACCGCAACAGTCACCGCCATCGCAAAAAAATACTGGAAGGAAGTGAAAGGGCGGGAAAAACCGGAGATCTTCGCCCTCTGCGAAGAACTCTATCGTTCAGGTCATATGGAAGAGGCGTTCATCGTCTCGACCTGGGCGCACCTGCTCAAAGACCGCTACGAGCGCGAAGACATCGCCGTCTTCAGGCGGTGGATCGACACGTATATTTCCAACTGGGCAGAGTGCGACGGCTTTTGCAACCATACGATGGGCGAGTTCATCGAACAATATCCCGAATATATCGAGGAACTCAAACGCTGGACGCATTCAGGAAACCGGTGGATGCGGAGAGCGGCGGCGGTCTCGTTGATCATCCCGGCAAAACACGGGCGGTTCCTCGACGAAGCCCTCGAGATCGCCGATCTTCTCCTTTTAGATCAGGACGATCTGGTGCAGAAGGGCTATGGCTGGCTCCTCAAGGAGGCGAGCCGGAAGCACACGGACGAAGTCTTCTCCTATGTCATGCAAAACAGGAGGGCGATGCCGAGGACGGCGTTGCGTTACGCCATCGAAGTGATGCCGAAGGACCTGAAGGCAGAGGCGATGAGGAAGGACTGACAAAAATCTGATGAGAAATAGGTGGCTCTTCGCCGGTTCATGGGGATAACCCTCTCGCACCCCCCTATCGATCAACTGCCTCCCCACGCTGTCCGCCAGGGTTGCACCCCATTGGAGCGGACTGAACCGGAAAGGCACACGGATAAACCGCTTTTCCTTCCGAAACACTCCCCGCCTCTCATCGCGGCCGATCTTGTAAGGTCAGCCCATCATCCCGGGTCGCCCGAGCAGCGTCAGAAGATGGTGTCATGGCTACCTGCACACGATAGAGAAGAGCCAAAAAAGATTATATCATTTTTCAGACTTCGACGGAAGTGAAAGGGAGGCTTCGTCGAACGCAGCAGGCTAGACGACCGTGCCCTCGATTCCTTCGAGCGCACCCTCCACCAGTTCGAGCGCCATGAAGGCCCGGTCGGACACGGAAAACGGGGCAGTGATCCCGTAGCCTGACGCCGGCACACATCCGAACCCGGGATAATAATCAGGGTGGCCAAGGACGAACACGGCGCCGTAGCCGATGGACGCCGCCGCGGTGAGGGCCGCCCGTATAAGGGCCGAACCGATCCCCATCCGCTGGAAGGCAGACAGAACGGCGACAGGAGCAAGGGCAAGCGCAGGGACGTCCCGGTCAGGGGCCTGGATCACGATGCGGGAGAGGACGATATGGCCGACAATCCTGCCCTCTGTTTCGGCAACCAGGGAGAGGCGGGGGTCGAACCCCTCAGAAGACCGGATCCGCCCGACCAGTCTGGCCTCTTCATCGCCGCCAAACGCCGCAACGTCCAGATCGAATACGGCCCCATAATCTGCCTGGACCTCGGGCCTGATACGGACTGATGTTCTCATGCTCAAAGCACGGTTCGCTGCCCGAGCAGATACATCTTGCCCATCCTCAAAAAAAGGGGGTTATTCGATCACAATCGCGGGCTTGAACGGAAGGGCGGCGTCGGCCTTCGCCTCCATGCTCCCCTCGGCGTCCAGGATGTTCACCTGGACACCGAACTCGCGCTCCAGGAACTCGCGGGCGGCGGTAAAGACCGCCTTCTCGTCGACGTTGCCCGAGACGAGATCGGCGACGAACTGCGGTGGGAGGCGGTGGATGAACTTCGTGATCTGGCGGGCGGCGTTCACGGCCGCCTTGCCGCGGGCCTTCAGCCCCTCGTCTGCCATCACCAGACGGACGGCGTCGGTCCGGTCCTCGGCGGCGGCGACCATCTCGAAGATCTGCCGTTTCCACGCCGGCGCCACATAGAGATTGATCGCTTTCGGCTCCATCTGGATGAGCTTGATGATCGACTCGAGATCCTCGACCGTCCGGGCAAGGACCTCTTCGGCGATTTCGGCCGCCATATCGATCTTTGCAGCGTCCTGAGCCGGCCAGGGGGCAAAGGCCACAGAACCCTCGTTGCCCATCAGGTGCCAGAGTTCCTCACAGGTGTACGGAACGATCGGGGCGAGCAGACGCACCCATGCCGAGCAGAGTTCGCGGACTGCAGCCGAACCCGGCGCGATCGTCGGAAGGCGGCGACGGTACCACTTCAGATCGGCCTCGATCCCGAAGAAGCTCTCCTGCAGCGCCTGCCGTGTCTGGAAGTTCATCATCGCACTGGTGGCGTTCTCGATCCGGTGCTGCAGGCGCGAGATGAGCCAGCCGTCGATCTCGCGGCCGTCGTTCTCCTCGACGGCGATCCCCTCCGTGACTTCGTTCCAGAACCGCTCGATCTGTTTCTTCGCCCCGATCACCAGTTCGTTCCGCCAATCGAAGTCCTGCCAGGGCTCGGCCGAGCCTATCAGGAACATCCGCACCGTGTCAGACCCGAACTCGTTCAGGGCGTCTTCCAGCAGGACGACATTGCCCTTGGAAGAGGACATCTTCGCCCCGTTCAGGAGACCCATACCGAAGATCACCATGCCCTTCGGCTGCCTGTCCTCGGGCAGGACCGCAAGGTGGTGGAAGAGCTGGAAGGTGAGGTGGTTCGAGATGAGGTCCTTTGCCGAGAAGCGGTATTCATAGGGGTACCAGTAGAGGCACTCCTGCCTGATCGCATCGAGGGTCTCTCTCGGAACGCTCGTCGGATTCCCGGTCCCGAAGACGATGTACTCGAAGACGTCGGGCGTGAGTTTCTCCGGCTCGATCTTCTTGATATGGTGGGCGATCGTGTAGAAGAGCATGTACAGGGTCGAGTCCGAGAGGGGCTCGATGATCCATGCCGGGTCCCAGGGGAGCTTCGTCCCCAGGCCGACCCGCCGGGTGCACGCCCAGTCCTTCAGCCAGTCCACCGTCCGGTCGAACTCGGCACGGGTCTCGGCCGGCACGATGCTCATCCGGTCGATCTGGCCGTGGACCTGCTCCTTCCAGACAGGGTCAGAGTACTGGAGGAACCACTGGTCATGGAGGATCTTCACATAGACGCGACCGCCGCAGCGGCAGATCACGGCGCGGGTATCGAAGTCGAACATCTCCTTCGAACCGTATTCTTCGATCATCAGGGCGGCAATCGTATCACGCCCTTCTTTGACCGGCTTCCCTGAAACGACACCACAGGTATCGAGCAGCCTTCCCCTGAGCAGTTCTGCCCCGTATACCTCACGCGTGACCTCGTCCATTCTCGGATCGTTCTGGTTCAGGATGCCGGATTTTTCTACGGCATCCTTCGCCGGGAACTCCCCGTACCCCTCGGTCCTGATGATCGCCACCGGGGCGATCTCCCCATACCGCCCCTCCTTCTGGAGGTCGCGGAGGGCGATGTAGTCGAAGGGCGCATGGGCCGGGACGCTCATTACAAGACCCGAGCCCATATCGGGGTCGACGAAATCCGCGGGCAGCACCGGCACCTCGCCGCAGAGCGGGTGCGAAGCCTTCGACCCGACGAGTTCTGAGCCTTCAACCTCGCCGGTGACTTCGACGGTGTGGTCCTGCATCTCAAGCTTGTAGGCCGCCTCGCGGGAGAGCACCCACTCTTCCCCGTCCACCTTCGCCCGCACATATGTGAGGCCCGGGTTCGCCCAGAGGTTCGTGACGCCGTAGATCGTCTCGGGCCGCAGGGTGGCGCAGGGGATCTTCGCACCCTGCCAGTCGAATACCACCAGGGTGAACTTCATGATCTCGGCCTTATCGCCCTCGAGCAGGTCGTGGTCGCCGACCGGGTTGTCGCAGGAGGGACAGTACTTCACCGGGTGGACGCCCCTGACCACATGCTCCCCTTCGTGGAGGTGGTGATACTGCCACTCGATGTACTTCGAGTACTGCGGGTCGACCGTGATGAACCGGCGCCGCCAGTCGATCGAGAGCCCGGCCCGGCGCATCAGCCTCTCGTACTCGCCGGCGAAATAGCGGACGATCGTCATCGGGTCGTCAAACCGGTCAAGCACATCCTGCGGCACACGATAGAGGTCGCGATAGAGCCGGATCGTCCCGGCATCCCCTTTTGCGATCCGGCGCGATATCCCGATCACCGGCGTGCCGGTCACGTGGAAGCCCATTGGGAAGAGTACGTTTTTCCCCTGCATCCTCCAGAAACGGGCGATCACATCGGGGACCATATAGGTGCGGCCGTGCCCCACATGCATCGCACCGCTCGGGTACGGAAAGGCAACGTTCAGGTAAAACTTCTCTCTTCCATCAGGATCTGCCTCGAATGCTGCAGGCCAGATATCCCGGTACTTCTCTTCCAGTTTCTGTATATCCCATTCAGCCACGCTTTGTCACTCCCAAGATCTTTCACGTCATACCGGTCTCAGTCTGATCGTCTCGTTGTCGTTGTATCTGCGTATCAATTCCTGTGCGATGCTGCTGCTTTTCGCAAGTTCAATCTCGCCTTTCTCATTCACCGTCGCCGTAAAGAGATACTCCTTGCCGGAGAACACATCGACGATCGCTTCCTTAAACTCAGGGGCGACCAGGGTGAGGTGTCTCTTCTCGATACGGATCTTCAACCCGCCGCTTGCAGGCACCTCTTCGACCTGGTTGATCTCAGGGGGCGGGAGTTCAGATCTCGGTCTGATATCGATCCCGATCCCGAGTTTGTTCACGATCCCTGCAATATTCTTGCCGCCGCGCCCGATAGCGGCCGGGACGTCCTTGTCCTCGATATAGGCGACGGCCTTGGTGTCGCTCTTCATGAAGACGTCGACAGGGCCGTCGGTGAACCTGGAGAGTTCACGCTGAATATCGCGCTCTGATGCATGCCAAGGGGTATCTCCGGTTTCCTCCTCAGGCAGGGAGGCATACCGTTCTTCGGGTTCAGCCTGGACGGGTTCTTCGATCTGCGCCTCAAGAACAGGCGTTTTCTGAACAGGGGATGCCCGGGCAGGGGCCTCCTTCTGGAGACGGCGTGCCGGCATCACAATCGTCTCGCCCTCATATTTGAAGACCTCACAGGCGATTGCACCGGTTGAGGTTTCCCTGACCGTCGTCACCGGCCTCATATGCAGTTCGGGGTGCATTCCTTCAGGCACCTTGATCGAGAAATCAAGATCGTATACGCCAGTGATCTCGCCGCTATCCACAAAAACGATGGTACCGATGATCTGAGGCAGAACACCGGCTTCAATCCGCTCGATGACCCGCTGGACGGCGTCCTGCACCTGCATCGCGTGGACGACACCGATCATGCCCACACCGGCGAGACGCATATCGGCAAAGACCCTGAAGTCCTCGCTCTTCCGGAGTTCGTCAAAGATCACCGCATCGGGGCGGACCAGAAGCAGCACCTCGGCGGTGTTCGTCATGCTCCCCTCAAGGGCCGTGTACTGGGTGATGTTGTCGGGCACCTGAAGGTCCCGCGGCGCTTCCATGGTCTTGACGATAAAACCGCTCTCCGAAAGGAATGTGGCGATGCTCTGGGCAAGCGTGCTCTTGCCGGCACCGGGCGGCCCGGCGATCAACACACCGCAACGGTTGTCGGTGATCCGCTCCTTGATCAGATCTGCCATGGCATACTGTTCAAGGGCGACATCAACGATCGGGCGGACGGCGGTGATCTCCATCCCGTCCGAGAACGGACGGCGAGCGATGGAGATTCTGATCGACCCGATCTGGACGACAGTTATCCCGCGGCGTTCGACCTCGATAAAGCCGTCGGGATCGCGTTTAGCTCGTTCGAGGATCTCCTGCGCCATGGTGCGCAGTTCGTACTCGGTCATGGGAGCGTCCCTGATCTGCACAAGGTGCATCTCATGCATGGTGCCTTTCTTTGCCACGGGAGGAACGCGCTCTTTGAGGTGTACGGCGATCGTATTTTCGTCGAAGAAACCGTCAAGAATGAGCGGGGTCGATTCACCGATCTGGGGTTTGAGATAGATGACGTCGAGCCCTTTCGCCTTCGCCACCTCGGACTGCACAACATCGCTGGTGATGAAGGTGGCGTCATATTCAAGAGCGACGTTCCGGATCAGGGCGTCGATCTCCCCACCGCTCGCCAGCTTCACCTGATCAAGGCTTGGGCGCACGCCGACATATCTGAGTTCAACAGTTCCTTCGGCCGCCATCCGGGAAAGATTCTGAAGTTCTGTCAGTCCGGAAAAGCCGATCTCGCGCCCCTGGTTCGCCTGGGCTTCGAGCTCGGCAACCACTGCCTCCGGAACGATTATTGTGGATCCTGTATATTCCCCGGTTTTTATCATTGAGGTGATGCGTCCGTCGATGACGACACTCGTATCAGGCACTATTTTCATAAAAAATTCACCATATTTTACGTGTCTTTATTCCTTATTAGCATATACTTCTGATGGATCGATAAGAGGGCGGGCGAGTTCCCCACCGTCGATATCACGGTAAAAACAGGAGTAATGACCCGTGTGACAGGCGGCACCCTGCTGCTCGACGAGGTAGAGGAGTGTGTCCTCATCACAATCGACCCGAATCTCGCGCACAACCTGAAAATGTCCGCTCTCCTCGCCCTTTTTCCAGAGCCGTTTCCGGCTGCGCGACCAGTAGTGGGCATACCCGGTCTCCCGCGTCAGCCGCACTGCTTCCTCATCAGCCCATGCAAGCATCAGCACCTCGCGGCTCGCCTGATCCTGCACAATCACCGGGACAAGCCCGCCGGTATAGTTCAGTTCCATTGTTCTAGACTCCTGCAAGCATCTTCATGATCATAAAGACGATATCGCCAATAAAGAGTGTCCAGAGGAAGCCTGCGGTGATCGGAATGATGAAGGGGACGGCATAGGAGATCCAGACCGTTCCTGCCCGTCGGTACAGGGCGAGCTCCTTCCGGTAGCGCTCGGGGTGCTCGCGCAGGTCTTTTGTGTACATCCGCCGCTCGCCCCCGCGCACCGTCCGTTTCAGCATCTCTCGAAGACGCATAAACCTGCGGACGAGCGTTCCGTTCTCGTCCTCCCCGATCTCCTCCATCACAAAGCCGAAGTGGCGCTGGATCTCACCGCCCTCCACCGGGTAGCCAAGGAACATAAAGGGGAACGGAGCCCTGTTGCCCCGAAGGAGATTGTAGCAGAAGAGGATGAGCGGCGCCGCAAGGTTGAGCAGAAGAGCATTGACCAGCACGGAGAACGGGAAAAATCCCGTCGGCGGGACGCCCCACAACGGTTCGAGGGGGAATGCCGGGACAGTGATGCAGAGGAAGATGAGCGCCCAGGCGTCGGCCCCGCCGAAGAGGTGGAAGACCCCAAAGGCGTAGAAGAGAGCAGAAATGAGCAGGGAGAGGGCGATCAGGTACAGGGCCGTCCCGCCATTTCCTCCCATGACCAGACCGGCATAGAAGAGGCAGACAGACGGCACGGCGACGGCGAGCATCGGATACCAGGTCACAAACGGGACCCGGCGATCGCGGTGGTCGAGGACCGATGCATACAGCAGCGTCAGGCCCACTGCAGCCGAGGCAATGGCAAGCGGAAGCGATATCATCTCGATTTCTCCATTTTTGTCATGTTATAGGAGCAAACAATTATCAATAATTATTAATACTGGTGAATAGGACAGTTGATGTATCCTGTACTGTATCTGGTGGTGTGAGTGATAGAGATATCTGTCGATGCTGCTGCCTGCAACGGCTGCGGCCTCTGTGTAAAAGACTGTCCGATGCGGGTTTACGAGCTCAAAGATGGTGTCAGCGTCCCGGTAAGGCCTGAAAACTGTATGGGCTGCCTCTCCTGTCACGAGATCTGCCCGGCCCAGGCGCTCGAGCATCGCGGCGTCTACCCCTCGAAACGTCATTATATCGATATACGCGTCTGCGAAATGATCAACCGGGTGTTATGATGACAGAAATGACCGTTGACGAAATGAACCGTCAGTTCAAGACCGGCACGGTCTTCCGTGCCGAAGACGTCCCGATGTCCTGCTCTCCGAGCGCAAAGGACATGGAGCAGACCCTCCACGGCGTCATGAAGATGAACGGACTGATCATCAAGTCCCTCGAAGAGATTGCCGGACGGGGCGCGAACGCCGTCACCTACCGGGCGGGAAAGAAGTTCGGTCATGAGGTGGCGAAATATTTCCGGAAGAACGAGGACATCGAAGAAGCACTGCGCGAACTCTCCTACATCCTCCACGGCCAGTACACCTTCGAACTCTGGAAACCAGAGGACAAAGAAAACTACGTCGTCACCGAGAACGGCGAGACCTTCATCTATCTCGTCTTCCACGACTGCATCGTCCGCCAGACCCTCCGCCGCAACGGGATGGAGCAGGGCGGCCCCCTCTGCCAGACACTGTACGGCTATGTGGTCGGAGCGATCGAGGAGATCACCGGTCGGCGGGCGAAACTGGAGATCGTGCACACCGGCCCGAACGCCTGCCTGAAAAAACTGATCCTGAAGTGATTGGCCATGAAAATCGCAATCGAAGAACTGGCCGGGTGCTCGGGCTGCACCATCTCCATCCTCGACCTCCATGAAGCCCTGCTCGACGTGGTCGCTCAGGCCGATATCGTCTACTCGCCCGTGATCATGGACGCCAAAGAACCCCCCGAAGGGATCGACATCGCCTTCGTCACCGGGGCGGTGAGGAACGAAGAGAATGAAGAGCGCCTGAAACTGCTCAGAAAACGCTCGAAGAAGCTCATCGCCTTCGGCACCTGTGCATGTTACGGCGGAGTGTCAGGCCTCTCCATGCTCGGGAAAGCGGAAGATCTTTTTGCCTGCGTCTACCAGGGCGTGGAGACCGCAGAGAAGGGGAATATCATACCAAAAGACGTCCCCGCATTCCTGTACCGGGCGTTTGCGGTCGGAGACCTTGTCAAGGTGGACTACTATATCACCGGATGCCCGCCAAAGGAGAAGTTCCTCAGGACGATCCTCCCGGCCCTTATTGCCGGGGACCATATCGAGCTCTCCAAGAAATCGGTCTGCTCGGAATGCGACCGGAAGATGGGGGACGTCAAAAACTGGCACCTGAAACGGCGCTACGAGGAAACGCCCGATCGAGAACACTGCCTCCTCGGGCAGGGCTATCTCTGTCTCGGCCCGGTCACCTTCGGCAGGTGCGGGGCCGCCTGCCCGCACAACAACATCCCCTGCCACGGCTGCAACGGCCCGTCCCTCGATATCCTCAGGGAGCCCTGCCGGGACATCCATAACATGATGGTCAGGCGGATCGCCGACCTCACCGATATCCCTGAAAAAGAGATCGAAAAACAGCTCTACGACGTGGCGCACACGATGTATCCCTTCACCATCGGGAGCCTGATCATGGAAGACAAGGAGATATCAAAGATACGCGACCTCGTCAAGGGGGGTGGCGCATGACCCGCCTGACCATCGCGCCGGTGACCAGGATCGAAGGGCACGCGCAGGTGCGCATCGACCTCGACGAGAAAGGCGAGGTCTCGTCCGCTCACTTCAACGTCGTCGAACTCCGGGGGTTTGAGAAGTTCCTGATCGGTGCGGCCATCGAGGAGGCGCCCCGGATTACCCCTCGGATCTGCGGCATCTGCCCAACCTCCCACCACGTAGCAGCGGCACGGGCGACCGATCAGATATTTGGCGCCCAACCCCCGCAGACCGGCAGGATGTTGAGAGAACTCCTGATGGCCGGGCAGTTCATCCACTCGCACGCCCTCCACTTCTTCATGCTCGCCGCCCCGGACTTTCTCCTCGGCGACGCCGCACCAGAAGAGCGCAACGTCATCGGGCTTGCGAAACGCTCTCCTGAGATCGCGAAGAAAGCGATCGAGGTGAGAAAACTCGGCCAGCGCATCACCGAGGCCGTCGGCGGCAAACCGATCCACCCTTCAAACGCCATTCCCGGCGGGATGTCCCGTCCCCTCACCACCGATCAGCAGCAGACGCTCCTCCAGTCTGCAAAGGCAGGCCTTATGATCGCCGAAGAGGGATGGGAGATTGCAAAAGGCATGATGGACGGCTTCGACCCCTCCTTCGGGGCCGTCGAGACCGCCTTCATGGGCATGAGCGAGAACGGAACCCATGCGATCAGCGGCGGCGAGGTGCAGATCGTCGGGAAAGACGGCAAACCGCTTGGATCTTTCACCGGCGAGGACTACCTGCACCACGTCAGGGAGTACTCTGAGGACTGGTCATACCTGAAATTCTGCAAACTCGCATCAGGGGAGTACTACCGGGTCGGCCCCCTGGCGCGGCTGAACATCGTGGAGAGGATGGGCACGCCGAAGGCCGACGCAGCCCTTGCCGAATACCGGAAGGTGTTCGAGCGTTTCTCCCAGGCAGCTCTCGCCTACAACGTCGCCCGCTACGTCGAGTTCCTCTCCGCATGCGAGCGGACGGTCGAACTCCTCGAAGACCCCGGCATCACCGGCACCGATGTCCGCACCCGGACAGGCGGCGTGGTGCAACGGCGGGGTGTCGGGATCATCGAGGCACCCCGCGGCACCCTCATCCACGATTATTCGGTCGATGAGAACGGAATCATCGAGCGGTGCAACCTGATCGTCGCCACCTGCCAGAACAATTATGCCATGGACCGGGGCGTCGAAGACGTTGCCAGAAAAGTGATTAAAAATGGCGAGCTCACGGAAGAGGCATCAAACCGGATCGAAACTGTCATCCGTGCCTATGATCCATGCATCTCCTGTGCGACCCATGCGATCGGCCGGATGCCCATGCGGATCGAAGTGTGCCGTCCAGACGGCAGAGGGGGTACAAAAGTCATGATAAGAGAGGTGAACTGAGGAATGGAGATACTCAAACAGATACTGATGGAATTTCTCAGGCTGGATGGCGTAACAGCTGCCGTCGTCGTCGGCCGTGACGGTTTCGTGATCGAAGACGCCATTTCGGGCGATATCGACACCGACGCCCTGGGCGCCATGGCATCCACCGGCATGGGCACGTCAGAGGCGATGGGTGCCGAACTCGGCAAGGGACAGCTGAACCAGATGCTCGTCGAGCTGGAAAACGGCCCCATCCTCCTCTCACCCCTCTCAGAGGACGAGATGATCGCGATCGTCGCAAATGACGGCGTGAACATCGGCAGGATCAGGTACGAACTCAAAAAGAACAGGGAAAGGATAATTGCAGCACTCTAACATGACTCTGCCTGAAGGAAAGAATTTCGGGAGCATGAAAGCACCGATCGATGAGGTGCTGCCCTTCACCGAAGCGTTCTATGCAATCGTGCGGATCCAGAGCGGAGGAGGGGAGGGATTTATCCTCTCAGAGAGAGGCAACCCTGTTGCCGCCGGATTTAAAGACAGAACACGCGATCTTGCCGCAGACCGTGCGATCTCGTTCCTTGCCGATGAAAAGTCCCCGGCATGCATGCTCTTCAGGTACGACGAGAACGAGTACCGGGAAGCGCTCCAGCTGTGCAGAGAGAGCGGGCATGCCCTCATAAAAGAGTCCGAGGCCCCGCCCTGCGCCGTCCCTGAAGAGAGATCTGCCCCGTCCCTGACCGACGGAGCCCTCGACCTGATCCTCTCGCAGCCCGGCGTGATCGCCGTCTCAGCGTTTTTTGAGGGGTTCGCAGTCCAGTCTGCCGGGGCCGCAGACTTCGATCGGATCGCCGCCGTCGCTGAGGATCTGCTCAGGGCAGGGTCGAAGATCGCCAGGGACCTGGAAACCGGAGATCTTGACCAGATCATTCTTGAAACGCCCGGCGGAAAGCTGATCATCGCCCCGTTCGGCGACCTCTCTATCTGCATCCTCACCGCCTCGAATGCAAACCTCGGGCTGGTCAGGCTTGCTCTCAGGAGCATACGATGGGGTGAATAAGTGCGCCTCCCAATATCCGGCCAGCCTGCCCATTCCCTGAGGCTTCCTCTAAAAGAGATCATCTCACGGTGCCGGAGCAACGGCTTCACAGGAGCGCTGGCCTTTGGCGCCGGCGATCTCAGGGGCGCGGTGCTGTTTAAAGCCGGCGTTCCGGTCTGTGCAGAAACGGGCGCCCTTGCAGGCCGGCAGGCACTCAGGGAGATCGAGACCTCGACCGTCGTCGTCAGGGCCGGTCTCCATGCGTTTCCAGCACATGACATCGATACGCTCATCCTGTTCAATGAAGGCATGAAGATTGAGGAGGAGGAGAATGGTCCCGGGGGAATGACCACCATAAAAGCGGTCAGAATAGGTCACAACACACGGAACGCCACCATACGGATCATAAAAGCAGATGAAGCCGAGAAAAATACTGAAAACCGGGTACAAAAACACGATATCTGCCATGAACCCGATAAAAAACAGGTCCTGAATACATCGTCCATAGAAGCCCTCAAAAAACTCTCTGAAAATTTCGAGGCCGACGCATCTGACCTGCTCAGGGAGATGCATATGGAGCACCTCATCTCCCGGGAGAGAAAAGAGGACCCCTGACCCTTAACCCCTCATTCTAAAGTTCTTTGCTCTAATGTTAGATTAATGGACAGTAGCGGCCAGCGACAATTTAAAAATTTTTAAATACCATAGTTCACAATCAATGGAGTAGAAGGTGTCGGATTGATCAGGGCATTTACCATCGCATCCGGGAAAGGGGGGACCGGGAAGACAACCGTAACCGTCAATCTCGGGACTTCTCTTGCCCAGCTCGGCAAAGAGACCTATATTCTTGACGCTGATATCGGAATGGCAAACCTGGGGCTGGTCCTCGGGCTGGAAGATGCACCGGTGACGCTGCATGAGGTTCTCGCCGGCAAAGCAAAGGTTGAGGACGCCATCTACGAAGGCCCGAACGGAGTAAAGGTTGTGCCGAGCGGAATCTCTCTCCAGGGCTTCCAGAACGCCGACCCGGATCACCTGCGCGACGTCATGCGTGACCTTGTCGACCGGTGCGATTATCTTCTCGTGGACGCCGCCGCCGGTATCAGCAAGGACGGCGTCGTGGCGCTGGCCATCTGCGACGAGGTGATCCTTGTCGTGAACCCGGAGCTCTCCTCGATGGCAGACGCGCTCAAGACGAAGATCCTCACCGAAATGGTGGGAGGAAAAGTCTACGGCGCCATCATCAACAGGTCGGGAATGGAAAACACCGAGATCAGGAGACACTCTGTTGAAGACGTGCTTGGCGTGCGGGTCATCGATATGATCCCCGAAGACCCCAATGTCAGACGTTCGGCCGCGTACAAGACACCCGTTGTCGTCAAATATCCAGCATCGGAATCCTCACGGGCCTTCAGGCGCATTGCCGCAGATATTGCAGGCGTGGAGTATGCCGAGGAGACCGAGGAGAGAAAACAGAACTTCATCGACAGGCTTGCCCACACCCTCTTCGGAGGGGGCCATTAAAGGGCCCGGCCGAATCTCCGTTTTTCCGCAGGAGCGGGCACACGTAAAGCCTCTGCCAGGAGCAGGTCGGCGATAACGGAGTGGTCGGGTATGATCCAGAACAGGGGAATGGACCATGGAGATCATGGACGTTATCAATGAAATCCTCGGCCAGTCGCGTTATCTGGGGTCATACCCCTATTTTGCCACGGTCAAGCAGGGAAGGAGCGAGGGCGGTGCAATTGCGATCGTCGTCGACGGCGACAGGAGCGCCGTGATCCTCTTTTCCCGCGGTGAACCGACCGGCGCGATCTATAAGGACAAACTGGGAGCGCTTTATGGAGATTCGGCAGTATTGAAAATATCAGACCAGGACGACTACGAACTCTACGCGGTCGACAGAAAGGCCGTCGAGATCGTGGTCGCACACTGCCGGGTATTCAACCGCGGCCATTTCCCTCACCAGTTATCCGCAGATATACCGGAGATCGGCGCGAAGAGAAGAATGCCCGGCGTGCTCTCACTTTTCATCGTCCGAAACGATCTTCAGCAGTCAGGGGTTCGGGTATCGATCAGAAAAGGCCGGCAGGTCATCGCGAGCGACGTGACCACCGGGGACGGGAAGGTCTCGTTCAGGCTTATTAACGGCCCTTATGACGTCGTGGTCGCCAGCAGGACAGGGGAGACGTATTCGTTCCTTGTCGATTTCAACGGAAAGAGGAGTGAACTCATCATAGAACTGGACGGTATGACCGATGACTAAGAACACAGGCTCAAGAAAACGGTTGCACGACATCCTGACAAAGATAAACCGGACTGAGGAGGACAAAGCGGCACCTGCCGATACCCCGGAGCAGAAACCTGCTGTGGGCGGAGGGGATGATTTTGATGTGCTCAAATCCATGGTCGGGAGAAAAGATCAGTTAAAGATCACCGACCTGATCAGAGACCCGCGCGAGATGGGCCCCATATCGGACAAAGGGCCAGAAGAGAGAGAGGCCCAGCAATACCAGGACATCTCCCATGAAGATGCCGGAGAAGAGCCTGAAAGCCTGGAAACTCCCGTGGGCGCCCCGGTGATCGATCCTGAAAACCTTGAGGCGCTGAAATCGGTCGTCGACGCCCTCTTCAGAGAAGAAAAAACCGCGGAGATCCCGGCCGCTGAGGAGGGGGGAATTGATCCGATGCCGGCGTTGTCAGGCGAGGCCCTCAAAAGCGTATGTGCCGCCCTTCCCGGAGCCACCGCACCCCGCTCCCGCACCACCAGGTGGTCAAAAGGGTCGGCAGATCTGCCGGCCGATGCCGTACCCGGGATCGCCGATGCAGATGACATCGACTCCCTCTCCGAACTCATCCTGCCCAGAGCGGCGACCTTCGACGTCGAAGAACTCGCCCTTGACTTTGAGACACGGACCCATACCCCGGGCGTGAGCGGCGTTCCGCCCGAGATCGATAGCCTCTGGAACAAAAATTTCTCGAATATTACCGATGAGGCCAGAAACGTCGTCATCGGCAGGGACGACGAAGATACCGGCGGTCTTCTCAAGAAGTTCAATCTGTTCACCAAACTCCGCCACAGCGTCGAGGAGTACAACCCCCGTCTCCACGGCCCCCTCGTCGACCTCACCTTCACCCCGGCGCCGGGGATCGAGGAGATCGAACTCTATCCGGTCAACGAGCCCTACGCCTACGTCAGGATCGTCTACGACAACACGTCGCATGAATACACCTACGAAGTGATCGAGCCCGAGATCACAGAGGCCGAGAAGGAGTTGCTCGGCGAGATCAAGGACCGCCTCTTCGAACGCCTCGACGTCAACACCAAAGAGGTTTCTCGTACCGAAGCGCAGAACCTGCTCCGCACTTATTCGGACGAGATCATCTCGGATTACGGCATCAATCTCACGCCAGTCTCCAGAGAGAAGATACTATACGCAATCGATCGTGATTTCCTCGGCGATGGACTCATCGATGCCGTCATGCACGACAAGTATATCGAGGACATCTCATGCGACGGTCTGGACAACCCGATCTTCATCTACCACTCGGGCTATGAGTCGATCAAGACGAACCTGATGTACACCGACGCCCTTGATCTCGACTCGTTCGTCACCAAACTCGCCCAGCGGGCCGGCAAATACATCTCGATCGCAGAACCGATGCTCGACGCCACGATGTCAGACGGGTCGCGTATCCAGATGACCCTCGGCAAGGAGGTCACCGCCCACGGTTCGACCTTCACGATCAGGAAGTTCAAGGACGAACCGATCTCGCCGACCGACCTGATCGAGTGGGGCACCTTCTCGCCGCTCTCCATCGCATTCCTCTGGCTTGCCGTGGAGTCGGGGAACTCCGCAATCTTCGCGGGCGGCACGGCGTCAGGTAAAACGACGTCTCTCAACGCCATATCGCTCTTCATCCCGCCGCAGGCAAAGATCGTCTCTCTCGAAGACACCAGGGAACTCAAACTCCCGCACCCGAACTGGATCCCCTCGGTGACGCGGGACTCCTTCGACACCGGCGGCAAGGGCGAGATCGACATGTACGAACTCCTCCGTGCCGCTCTCCGTCAGCGTCCCGAGTATATCGTGGTCGGTGAGGTGCGCGGCAAAGAGGCCCAGACCCTCTTCCAGGCGATGTCAACCGGCCACGTCACCTATGCTACGATGCACGCCGATTCGGTCGCCTCTGTCGTCCACCGGCTTGAAAACCCGCCCCTGAATGTCCCCAGGAACATGCTCAACGCCCTGAACCTCGTCTGCGTCCAGGTGCAGGCGCGCGTCGGCGGTCAGCGGATCAGACGGAACAAACACATGATCGAGATCCTGGACATCGACCCGAGGACAAACGAACTCATCACGAACGAGGTCTTCTCCTGGCACCAGGCGACGGACGAGATCAGGTACTCGGGCAAATCGTATGTGCTTGAGGCGATCATGGAGACGCGGGGATGGAGCGAGGCGAGGATGCGAGAGGAACTGAAACGGCGGCAGGAAATCCTCGAATGGATGCGCATGAAAAAGATCAGGCACTACCGCGACGTCTCGAAGATGCTCATCTCCTACTTCCGCGACCCGGACGCAGTGATGAAGATCGTCAGGGGTGATCTCTATGAATAGCTTTGAACGGTTCAGTTTCAACCTTCTGGGAGCGCGGGCGAAGAGCAGAAGGGACGATTTCGTGGAACTCAGGAGCGACCTGATGCAGGCGCGGATAAAAACGCCCTTCGAGGCATATCTCTCCACAGCCTACCTCTCGTCACTCATCGCGGGGCTGGGGATGGCCCTCCTCATCGGCACCATCACTTTCCTGCTCAACATCCCGTCGATGATCACCTACCGGGGAGCGGTGCCCGGCTTTCTAACCGGCCTCTCTGATTTCAGGCTCCTGATCGGGACATCGATCGCCGTCGCCCTCTCCCTGCTGATCTTCGGCGGGGTCACCTATCTCTCCTTCATGATGTACCCGAAGGTGGTGGCCGGAAACCGGCGGCGCAACATCAACGCCACCCTTCCCTATGCGATCAACTATGTCACCGCCATGTCCACGGCCGGTATCACGCCGGCCGAGGTCTTCAGGCTGCTGGGCGAGAGCCCGATCTACGGTGAAACCGCTGTCGAGGCGCGCTTTATCACGCGCGAGATCGACATGTTCGGCAAGGACCTCATCGAAGCGATGAGGATCGTATCGACCTTTACCCCGAGTCCGCGGATGAAGGAGTTTTTGCAGGGGGCGATGGCGACGATATCCTCAGGTGCGAACCTCACCAATTACTTCAGGAACAAGGCGACCCAGTACACCCAGGAGAACCACCAGGAGCAGAAAGGTTTCCTTGAAACCCTCGGGCTTATCGCCGAGTCCTATGTCACGGCGATGGTGGCGGGCACCCTTTTCCTGATCATCCTCCAGTCGATCATGTCGATCATCGGAGGGGACGCAAGCCCGATCTTTCTGATCATCATCATCTACCTGATCGTCCCGTTCGGGAGCATCATGTTCGTCATCCTGATCAGTTCCATGACCCCGGAGGTGTGATATGAGTTTTCGGACGCTGGTAAACGACCTTTTTAACCGCGGGGAGAGAGGCAACGCCCCGGTGCAGCCATCTGAACTCGACCGCTACGAGCGGCAGGAACAGGAGATCATTGCCAGGATCGATACACGGCGGAAGATGCAGAGCGGTATCGGCCGGTTCCTGAAACACCCCTTCGAGGTGCTCACCGAGACCCCGACAAACAGCCTGATCGCCACGCTCCCCCTGGCCTTCCTCGTCTTCATCGTGGGCTTCTCCTTCATCATCGTGGATTACGGCTGGTGGGCCCTCTTCAACACCACGATGATCGACGATGTGATCGTGATCACCGTGCTGATCCCGGTCGTTCCGCTTGCAGCTCTCGATTTTATCGAGGCAAAACGGGAGAAAAGCCTGGAAAACGCCCTGCCAAACTTTTTCAGGGACGTCGCGGGTATGAACGATTCCGGGATGACGCTCCCGAACGCCGTCCATATCGTCGCCAGGGGCGAGTACGGAACGCTGACGCCGTACATCAGAAAACTTGACGTGGACATGTCGTGGAGCATCCCGTTCGTCGATGCGATTTACACCTTCGGCAAACGGCTCGGAACCCCTCTCGCCGAGCGTTCAGTCGACCTGATCGCAAAAGCGAGCAAGGCCGGCGGCGACGTTTCTGAGGTGCTGAGGGCAGCCGCTGTAGACAGTTACGAGTTCATCAACCTCAAGACCGAGCGGGCAAACAACATGATCATCTATGAGGTGATCATCCTCGTTTCCTTCTTTGTCTTCCTCTTCGTGATCCTGGTCCTGGAGTCTACCTTCCTGACCACCATGGCAGAGGCCGGCGCCGCATCGGCGGCGTCGGGAGCGGGATCCACCTTCATGGGCAACGTAAACATAGACCTCTACAAACGCCTGTTCTCCCATGCGGCAATGATCATGGGGTTCTTCTCCGGTCTGGTCGCAGGCCAGATGGGCGAGGCCAGGGCGACCGCAGGGCTGAAGTTTTCGGCGATCATGCTCATCATCGCATGGGTGACCTTCAGGTTCATGGCCTGAAGAGAGACGAACTTTTTTTGCTCTTCTCTCTTTCGTCTGACTGCACTCAGGCAAATCGAGATGAGGGGATGACCTCCCCCGCGATAGGGTGCAAAGATGTTGAGAGCGTTTAAGGGCTTTTGCGTCCATAGCACGAACAGAGGGAGTGCCGCGGATGGCAGGCGATCTCTCCTTCGCTTCTATTATTTCCCGTTCACGCCACAACAATGAGGCGAGATCCCCGGCGCGTGAGTCTTGGGGAAAGTAACAGTAATAAAAAGAAGGCATTCCAGCACCGGGCCGATCGAGAAAATCAGAAGCAGATCGATGACGCCAGATACAGAAAAATAGCAAAAATGGGGGAGGAGATTAGTTTATCTGCTCCAATTTATACCCCTTTTTGGCAAGCAGTTCCTTAACACGCTCTTTGTGATTGCCCTGAAGTTCGATGGACGTGTCCTTCACCGTCCCGCCACAGGCAAGTTTTGCTTTAAGGAATTTGGTGAGGTCGACAAGGTCGATATCATAGGGATCAAGGCCTTCGATGACGGTGACTTCTTTGCCGTACCGACGTTTATTGATCTTCACCTGGATCCTCTGCTGTTCTTTCGCGACCTCCTCACAGATGCACAGTTCCTTTGGTAGTCCGCATTTGGGACAGATACCACCATTCATTGATTATACCTTCAAGTTCTCGTTATATATTTCTTGGCATGAATTATCGCGTCCATCAGATGGGCCGAAGCCTCTTCGAGGGCGATCGGTGCTGGATCCTTCCTGACCGATCGCACTCGTTATCCGTCTTGACGCTCAAACTCTCACCCTGATGTCGCTGATGGTACTCGGGACAGCATCGCATGTCGGAAAAAGTACGGTCGTTGCCGGCCTCTGCCGCGCCCTCAAAAACCGGGGGATCACAAACGCACCCTTCAAATCGCAGAACATGAGCCTCAACTCATGGGTGACGGAAGACGGCGCGGAGATCGGCATCGCCCAGGCAGTTCAGGCAAAGGCGGCAAAAGTCGAACCGACAGCCGAGATGAACCCCGTCCTCTTAAAACCCAGAGGGGACGCCAGTTCCCAGATCGTGCTCCTCGGCAGGCCGTACCGGGACGTGCACATTAAAGACTACTATTCTGAGACCGACACCCTGCTTGAAGAGGCCCTGAAGGCCTTCAGAAACCTTGAAGAGCGCTACGGCACCGTCGTCGTTGAGGGAGCAGGCGGGGCGGCCGAGGTGAACCTCTATGACCGCGACATCGCAAATATCAGGCTCGCCAGGGCACTACGCCTCCCGATCATCCTGGTCGCCGACATCGAGCGCGGCGGGGTGTTTGCCCAGGCCTACGGCACCGTCAGCCTCCTCCCTGAGGATATCCGACCTCTCGTCGCCGGCATCATCGTGAACAAATTCAGAGGGGATCCCGACCTCTTCTCTTCAGGCGTCGGCCTGCTGGAAAAACTCTGCGGTGTCCCGGTCCTTGGCATCCTCCCGTACGCCGACCTCGCGATCGCCTCAGAAGACTCCCTCTCCATCGGCGACAAGCAGGCTGGCGGGAGCCCGATCAGGATCGCCGTCATCAGGCTTCCCCGCATCTCGAACTTCACCGACTTCGAACTCCTTGAACGCCACGCCTCTGTCTCCTACGTAACGCCCGGCAAACCCCTTTCAGGCTACGACTGCATCATCATTCCCGGGACCAAAAACACCATAGAAGACCTCAAAGTGCTCCGCAGTTCAGGGATGGCAGACGAAATCTGCCGGATGCGGGCGGCGGGCGTGCCGGTGATCGGGATCTGCGGGGGGTTCCAGATGCTCGGGCAGCGCCTTACCGACGCCGGCTATGAGTCAGGGGAAGCGGAGGAGGCCGATGGGCTCGGTCTCCTCGACGTCAGGACCACCTTCTCCGCCTACAAAAAAACCACGCGCCAGGTCCGGAACCGGGCGGCAGACGCCCCGCCCATCCTCTCGCGGTTCGGGGAGGTGGAGGGCTACGAGATCCATATGGGCGAGACAGAGAACAGGGGGTGCACTCCGGCTTTCGGAAACGATGGAGCGGTCAGCGCCGACGGTCTGGTCTTCGGCACCTACCTGCACGGACTCTTCGCCAACCCTCAGGCCACAGACGGGCTGCTCTCGTACCTTGCAGGAAAAAAAGGTCTCCCCTATACCGGCGCCGCCGGCGAGGGCGACCCCTATGACCGCCTTGCCACACTGCTGGAGGCGCACCTGGACATGGATGCGATCGCCGCCCTTTCCCGGCAGGACGGCACTGCCAGCTTTAAGACGGCAGGGGGCCCACCATGATCAGAATGCCGGCAGGCAACGCATGGAGTGAGACCGCATGGTGATGAGATGCTCCTTCACCCTTGACCCGGAAATGCTTGACAGCATTGACACCTTTGCAAAGAAGCACAATATCGAGAGAAACGAGGCGATTCTCGAACTTATCGAGGCGGGATTCGCACGCTTCCAGGAAAACGGCGAGGTGGAAATAAAAACGCAGCGTACGTTCGAGGAGTTCGCCACCATCAGGAAAGACCTGGATGACCTCAGGGCCCTGGTACAGAATATGCGGGACGAGGTCCGCCTCGTCCACCACACCCTCGAGTCAGATTACGAAAAGGAGGCCCGTTGCGTGCCTTACCAGAGCCGCTATCCCTGGGAGTTCTGGAAACGCGATTAACTGATGATCGACATCATGCTCCTGAACCCCTCGCTCCCGTCGTCGTCGCACTCGACGGCGGTCACCTTCGCAAGATCGACCTCGTCGGTCGATCGCGAACGCATGCAGTAGGCTCGGGCAGGGGAGGCCACCCATCGCCCTTTTTCAAAGAACTGTCTGGAATGGACACAAAACCGGCAGTTCTCCAGGCTGCGGGGCACACCCTCCTGGCAGGAAACGCGCCCCTCTTCTACCTTCAGCACCCTCATCGATCATGATGGCGGCGCCGTTCCGGTTAAATCCTCTGCCTCGACGTACCAGACAGGATCATAGCCCGCCCCCTCAAGAATCCGGGCCGCTTCGGCACGCCCTTCCCGATCCTGCAGGTCGAGGTGGGCGATCCGCCCCTCCCACAGGGCCAAGAGGGCAGCGTCTTTGGTCTTCAGGCCTGTCTTCCCCCGGAGTTCTCCGACGGCGGCGGCGCCCTTCTCCACGCGCATCCGCACGCAACGGTACTCCCGGCAGAACGGCGGGCGGGAGGCACGGATCGTGCAGAGATAAGTCACCCCGTCCTGCCTGAGAAACGGGCACGCCGCCGGATGCGTCCACTGCACTGACGGCCGCGCAAAGAGGGAGAGATGGCGGTCCTCGACCCGTGCGGTGAACTCCCGGCGGGTGATCGTCTCCCTGCACCTGTACTCCCGCGGGCCGGTCTGCTTCAGAACGGCGATGTAACGGCCAGACCCCATGCAGCACCGGCCGCAGAGTGTGCAGGAGAAGGGTTCCTCTCTCATGGCATGATCCTCGCCCGGTGCATACATAGCCTTTGTGCCCGTCGCTCCTCCGGCAGGATACGCTCTGCCCCACACGCCCCCACAAGTTAAAATCCCAACGCACGCCACTATTCTCTATGAAGGTCTGCATCATGTGCGGCGGCGAGGGCACGCGCCTGCGCCCCCTCACCTTTGAACGCCCGAAACCCTGCATTCCAATCGTGAACCGGCCGTCGATCACCCACCTCGTCACCCACCTCGCCGACCTCGGCTTCACCGAGATGGTGGTCACCCTCGGCTATAAGGGGGACGACATCGAGCAGGCCCTCGGCGACGGATCGCTCTTCGGCGCCGAGATCACCTACGTCCACGAGGACGTCAAACTCGGCACCGCCGGCAGCGTCAAAAATGCACAGCAGTTCCTCAACGGCACACCCTTCCTGGTCGTCGGGGGCGACCACGTGGCAGACTTAAACCTCCTCGAATTCTATCGTGAACACTTAAAAAGCGACGCAATCGCCACCATCGGACTCATCTCCATCGACGACCCCTCGGAGTACGGCATCGCCGAGATCGACGTCACCTACGCGATCAAGCGCTTCAAGGAAAAGCCCGGCCCCGGCGAGATCTTCTCGAACCTCGCCTCGACCGGGATGTACGTCTGCAACCCCGAGATCTTCGACTATATACCGGCCGGAGAGAAGGTGGACTTTGCACGGGACGTCTTTCCCCGCCTCCTCGCCGAAGGGAGAACAATCAAGGGCTGGCTTGCCCGCGGTAACTGGACCGACGTCGGCAGCCCGCGCTCCCTGCGGCAGGCCGAGCGCTGGAAGCTGCAGGAGATCACGACGACGAACATCGCCGGCGACCTTCATGTCAAGGGAGCAAAGATCATCGGCCCGGTCTCCCTCGGCGGCTCCCTCTCCCTGGGCACCAACTCCCAGATCATCGGCCCGGTCTCGATCGGGCGCGGCACCACCATCGAGAGCAACGTCCTGATCGGCCCGTACACGAGCATCGGCGAAGACTGCGTGATCAAGAGCAATGCAAAGATCTTCTCCTCCTCGATCTACAACCAGGTGGTCATCGGCAACCGCACCACGGTCTCAGGGGCGATCATCGACAACGACACGATCATCGGGGATAACGGCTCCATCGAGAACGATACGGTTATCGGTCCGAGAGTGGTCATCCAGAACAACGTCACCATCCACTCGGGGACGCGGCTGTGGCCCGAGGTGATCGTGCCTGACGGTTCCGTGGTCAAGGAGCACGTCCTCAACGAAAAATATGATCTGCGGTGTGAAGGATCCTAGTTCTGCCGCACAAGCCTGTGGGTGATGGCAACGAGCGGGTGGCGGGCATAATCCATCACCTTGATGTCATCGAGGGTCCTGAGGTTCTGCGCCTGCGCCGTCCGTTCCATGCCGAGCTCCAGGTTCTCCGCGATCAGGATGATATAGGCGTCGAGCGTTTTGTATCCAAGCCGTTTCGCCGCGATCGCCCGGTGGTGACCGTCGACCAGGATATACCGCCCCGGGCGCTTCACCACGATCAGCGGTTCGGCGAGCCCCTTCTTGATCTCGTAGATCCTGCCCTCGAGTTCGTCCTCGTAGATCCGCGCCTGCGTGGGGAGGAGTTCGTCGATCGGGACATAGCCGCGTTTGACCGTCGGCTCGATCCCGTGGAGGCGGCGGAGGGTGTCCATGAAGTTGTACACCTTTTCAGGGGAGACATGCTCGATCTGCGACCTGATCACGTCGGCATTCGAGATGATCCCGATAAGACGGTTGTTCTCGTCCACCACCGGCAGCTTCTGGATGCCCGACCTGAAGATCACCCGTGCGGCGTCGTTGATGCTCATCTCAGGATCGGCAACGATGAGGTGACGGCTCATGATCCGCTCGACCGGCGTTCCCGGATGGACTGCAAGGAGGTCCCGTGCCGCAATATATCCTACAACCTCTTTCTGGTCATTCACCACCGGAAAACCGTCGTGCTTGGTCTTCTGGATCTTCTCAATGACATCGCGCCCGGTCGCCTGCACACCCACCGTGACGACATCGTAGGTCATGTAATCTTTGACCCGTTTTTTGTCCATCATCATCTGTTTTGACCAACGCTACTTGAAGGATTCGATATATATATACTTTTGGAGAAAAGCAACGCCCGCCCGGCCGGAGAAATAGCGAGGGGGCGGGCAGCCCTGAAGAAAAAAGAGGAGTACCCTCACTCGATAGAGATGACCGATCCCTTCTGAGCCTCAGCCTTCTTCAAGCGGACTTCTAAAACACCGTTCTTGAAGCTGGCATGGGCCTCTTCCTCTTTCACGTCCACCGGCAGGGCGATCATCCGCTTCATCCGGCCGTACACCCGCTCTCGGACATAATAGCCCTCTTCAGAGTCTTCCTTCTCTCCTTTCTGCACGGCGGAGATCTCAAGCATCCGCGGTGTGACAAGCCGCAGAGAAATGTCTTCTTTCTCGGCGCCCGGCAGGTCAGCGACCACGACCACCTCGTCTTCATGGGCACAGACGTCCACCCTCGGCCCCTCGGTGCGGAGCGCAGGAAGGTACTTGCCTGCCCCGGTATCGGTCAGCATGGACTGGAACCGGCCTTCCATCTCGGCCCGCATCTCGTTCATCATCTCGTCGAAATCGCTCCAGAACGAATGAAATCCACCTCTCCGTACCATTTCAGTCTCATCTCCCGGTGCCCGGAACCGGACACTAACAGAGAGTAAACATATCCACAATATAAAAATTTCGGATATGTCGAACCAGAGTCCTTATGGGTTCAGGATGCCATTGAGTACATAATGGTTGCAAAGCCTCAGAAACGCACCCCCGAAACAAAGAGTTCGGGAAAGAGGACGAGGACCCAGCTTGCCATGCTGGTCTTCGGCGTCCTCTTTGCCATCGCCATGGTGGGCTCGTATCTCGCCCCGGCGATGGGCATATTCAAGAGCGTAAAGCCAGGAGATTCCGCCATCATCGACTACACGATCAGGGACGCCGCCGGTGTTGCGGTGCTCACCACAAGCCAGACCATCCTTGTCGACACCTACAACAGCGGCGACGTGAGCTTTCTGACCTCACAGATGAGTCTCGTCGGCGGGGCAAACGCCTCCTCCCGCGTAACGGCCGTACCCATCTACCTGCCGGACGGCACAACCGCAGATTTCGCCCTCCTCGAGTCTGACGTGACCGACCTCACGAACGGCATCCTCGGGATGCATGAACAGGAGTCGAAGACGATCCCGCTCACCCTCTCAGATCTCCCCCAGCAGATGAGCGCCACCGGCGCCGACCAGATGGGCATCAACTTCACAGAGTCGCAGGTCGGCGACCGCTTTACCATCGCCATGACGATCACCGACGATCCGACGATCTTCACCGACCCGGAGAACGAGATCTCCTATGTCCGCGTCGGCACGATTACCGGAAAGACGAACGACACGCTTTTGGTCAACTTCGGGTATTCAACAGCCGAAGTGAAGGTCCTGAGCATCGCGCAGGCGTAAACCCGGTGGGTATTTATACCGCCCCTCCTTCTTTTTACCCATGCCAGTACGGATCCTCTGCTATTACCAGGAAGGCTGCATGGGGTGCATGGAGCAGGAGCCCATCAACCGGCAGGTGGAAAATGAACTCGGGGTTACCATCGAGGAAAAAGACGCCCTCGAACACCCCGACGATATCGCCGCCTACGGCCTGAAGGTGACGCCGACCATCCTCGTCATCGTCGACGGTGCGGTCAGAGAGCGCTTCGAGGGGGTCATGCACCGGGAAACACTGGAGAATGCGATAAAAAAGTATCTATAAGCGGGCTCCGTAGATCCGCTTGATTTTTTTTGCCACGGTCTTCCACCCTTCCTTCCTGAGCACCTGCCCCTCCCGCATCTTGATATGGGAAATCCTGAAACGGACGTTGCCGAAGGTGTACACGCCGTCCACGGCGAAGGGTTCCTCACCGTCGCAGAGCTTGTACAGCGGATAGGTCTTCCAGCCCTTATGGACCGAGGCGCGGACGACGACCTCCTCGATCACCCGTGTCCAGAGGGCCGAGATCTCGGGTGCGGAGGCCCTCTCAACCCTTTTGTCCCCGGACTCGATCGAGGTCACCTCGACCGACAGCCCTTCGTCGCCGCAGTCTGCCACCATATAGTCGCCCACCGAGACGACGTCCTCCTCGAGGAGTTCAACGGTGCAGACCTCAGACGAGGCTTCGCGGCTCACGATCGCCTTGACGGTAAGGAGATTTTCCTTCGGTATCGGGATATGATGGACTGCCCCGCACGCGGTGCAGCGGACCAGGAGGTCCCCGCTCTCCTTGAGCACCTCATGATCGCTCTCTTCGCCGCACTGCGGGCAGATGGTGGTGATGTACATTGTATAGAATAGCGTACATAGATATTTAAGATGAAGGCACGGGATGTCATCCACTGTTCTGGTCATCCAAATGTGAGAGCCCTCCACCCCACCACCTTTGAGGTGACGACGGAGCCCTCGCTCTCTCCTGCCGGCGACTGCATCATCGGGGTCTGCGCGGACCGGGGGGCTGCCGACCTCGATCCCGACCTGAAAGCCCTGCTCGCCGACGATCGTGCGATCGTCACCACGCGCCTGAGCGTAGACGGGGTCGAAACGGTCGTCATATCCCGGGGCAGCGCCGGTCTCACCCTCGACCACCCCACCGACCTGGTCTGGCGGCGGAGCGCCTTCGTATGCGGGAGAACGGTCGCCGTCGGATCGGACACCGTGGCGCGGACCATCGACCGCCGCCTGATCGAGCTCCTCGCCGGAGGGGCCGAGCTTGTCGTCGAGATCGAGGCCTCTATTCCTGAGTGAGGGTGGCGATCGTCAGCTCGGCCTCAGCGAGGAGGCGTTCGCATTCCCGGATCAGGGCTTCGCCCCTCTTGAAGAGGGCGATGCTCTCCTCAAGTCCGGTGTCGTTGTCCTCGATCGTCCGCAGGATCTCTTTTAATTCGGTTATCAGTTCCTCATAGGTCTTCTGCATCATACACATCCTCCACAACAACCGTGCACCCGCCGTCGGCAAGCCGCAGGGCGATCTGGTCGCCGGGCAGGAGGCCGCGCACCGACCTGACCACCGCCCCGCCCTTTGTGGCGAGAGCGTAGCCGCGCTGCAGCGGGGCAAAGGGATCGTCTGCCCTGAGCCTTGCCTTCATCTCAGAGAGGGCAAGGCCGCGGCGCTCGACACCCTGCATACATCCCCTCACGATCCGCTCCTCAAGGTCGGAAAGACCCTGCCGCTGCTCGGCAATCCGCCGCCGGTATCGATCAGGCCTCAGGCGCAGACGGAGATTTTCGAGTTCATCCCGTCGACGCTCGGTCTGCCTGAACATGCCATCGGAAAGCCGCATCCTGTCTCGCCCCAGCCCCGCAAGAAGGTCGACGCGGTCGGGGACGGCGAGTTCAGCCGCGGCAGAGGGTGTCGGCGCCCGCAGGTCGGCGGCGAGGTCGGCAAGGGTGGTGTCCACCTCGTGGCCGACGGCGCTGATCACCGGCGTCGTGCAGGCTGCGATCGCCCGCACCACTTCCGGCCGGTTGAACGGGAAGAGGTCCTCGAAACTCCCCCCGCCGCGTCCGACGATCATCACGTCGGCCCTCCCGTCGGCGCGCCCGATCGCCGCCGCGATCTCGATATGGGCGAGATCGCCCTGCACCGCCGTCGGCGAGAGGATGACCTCCACCGGGTAGCGGCGGGAGAGGATATTGGTGATGTCGTGCAACACGGCGCCCGTCGCCGAGGTGACCACGGCAATCCGCCGCGGGAAGGCGGGCACGCTCTTTTTTCTGCCGGGATCGAAGAACCCCTCGGCGGCGAGTTCCTTCTTCCAGCGCTCGACGAGGAGGTGCTTCTCGCCCTCGCCGGCGCGGCGCAGGTCCTCGACGTAGAGCTGGCACTTCCCCTGCGCCTCAAAGAAGTCCACCGTCCCGAACGCCAGCACATCCATGCCGTCGGCAGGGTCGAACGGGAGTGCGGCAGCGTTCCCCCTGAACATCACCGCCGGGATGACCGCACTCTTCCCGCCCCTGGTTTCGGAGAGGGAAAAGAAAAAATGGCCGGCTGCGCTCCGTTTGCAGCCGGTGACCTCCCCGCGCACCCAGCAGCCCACAAGAGCCGGAATGTCGAGCGCACCCCTGATGATCCCGGTCACCTCGGCGACCGTGAGGACCGCCGCCTGCCCGTCGACCGGCAGGCCCGGGAACAGACCCATTGAATTTATCGTGCGTCGGCGTCCTATATCAACCTGATACCATGGTCCGTCTCGCCGTATCGAGCATGTTCTTTCATGAATATCCCATCGACGAAATATTTGCATCAGTCGACGAAGCAGGCCTCACCGGCATCGAGTTCTGGATAGAGACACCCCATTTCTGGCTCCGCGACCTCCCGACAGGCGACCTCACCGCCGCCGTCCACGCCCACCCCTCCCTCGCCCCGATCACCGTCCATGCGCCGGTCCTCGATCTCAACCCCTGCTCCATCAACCCACGGGTGGCCGCCGCTTCTCAGCAGTACGCCGTCGAGGCCGTCGCCCTCGCCGAAGAAGCAGGCGCAGAGGTATTGACTGTGCACCCGGGCCGGAGGACGGCAAAAAGAACCCCGAGCGCCTACGACTATGAACGCTTCGAGGCCTACCTTGCCAGGCTCCATGAGGCCGCAAAAGGAAGGCGGGTGCGGGTGGCGATCGAGAACATGGAACCGAAGGTGAACTCCCTCCTCTGCACGCCCGAAGGAGTGCGAGAGGTGCTCGACGCCAACCCCTGGCTCGATTTCACCCTCGACGTCGCCCATGCCATGAGCGTCTCCGCAGGAGAGGTATGCCGGTACATCGATCTCTGCATCGACCGCATTGTAAACGTCCACCTGAGCGCGGTTGAAAACGGAAAAATGCACCTCCAGGTCAGGGGAAGCCAGGAGGCCGCCGCTGTCGTCCGCGCTCTTACCCGTGCAGGCTACGACGGCTGCCTCACCCTCGAAATCGAGGACAGGAATTTCACGCACCCTCTCTCCCTGGAGGAGAAGATCACCCTGCTCCAGGGGGAGCGTACCTTCCTCGAAGGCTGCCTTTCCTGAACGCTGGATTTAATACCTCTCAACACAAACGCCAATTAACAAACATTTATGAACGATAGTTGGAATACAAGCCGGAGCCCGGCGTGGCGGCGATGACACCAGACGAGATCTTTCTTATTGGCCTGTTCGTCGTCTGTCTGATCCTCTCAGGTTTTTTCTCCAGTTCTGAAGTGGCCCTCATATCGATCACCAAGGCCAAGGTCAGGACTCTTGTCAACGAGGGAAGAAAAGGAGCCGAAGCGCTGGCGAAACTGAAAGAATATCCAGAACATATCCTGATCACCATTCTCATCGGCAACAACGTCGTCAATGTCGCGGCGGCGTCGATCGCCACCGCAATCGCCATCGAACGGTTCGGCGACGCGGGGGTCGGGATCGCCACCGGCCTGGTCGTGATCCTGATGCTGGTCTTCGGCGAGATCGGGCCCAAGACCTATGCCTCGCGCTACACCGACCGCCTCGCCCTCTTCACCGCCCCGGTGATTCTCATACTGGCACGGGCGCTCATGCCGATCCTCTGGGTCTACGACCGCCTCGGCGAGCGCTTCTCCCTCAGGACCGGCGTTGCCGAGCCCTCTATCACCGAGGAGGAGATCAAGGAGTGGATCGATGTCGGCGAAGAAGAGGGAACGATCGAGGAAGAAGAGCGGCAGATGCTCTATTCGGTCTTCAAGTTCGGCGACACCACTGCACGGGAGATCATGACACCCCGCGTGGATGTGGTGCTGATCGAGGACACCAGTTCACTGGAAAATTCAATCACCCTCTTCAACGAGACCGGCCTCTCCCGCATCCCGGTCTATCACGACCAGATCGACAACATCGTCGGCGTCCTCAACATAAAAGATGTCTTCGCTGCGGAGTTCTCGAAGAGGGATGCCACGATCAGGGAGATGATGCATGACGCCTATTTCATCCCCGAGTCCAAGATGATCGACGAACTCCTCAAGGAGATGCAGGTGCGCAAGGTGCATATGGTCATCGTCCTCGACGAGTACGGCGGGTTTGCCGGTGTGGTCACCGTCGAGGATATCCTGGAGGAACTGGTCGGCGAGATCCTGGACGAGTTCGACGAGGAGGAGCCCACCATCCAGAAACTTGGCGAGGGAGTGTACATGGTCGATGCACAGGTCTGGGTCGAGCACCTCAATGAAGAACTCGGGACCGCGCTCCCTATCGGTGAGTCCTACGAGACTGTCGGGGGCCTGCTCTTCACCATGCTCGGTCACATCCCGCTCAGGGGGGAGGTCGTCAAACTCGATGGCGGCATTACCCTTGCCGTCGTGCAGATGCGAGGCAGGAGGATCATCAAGGTGAAACTGATCCTGCCGCAGGCCCAGGACTGAAGATGAGAGAACCGTTAATACTGTGCCGGACCGACGTGTGAACATGAAGCGCATCGCAGTGCTGGCATCGGGCAGGGGATCGAACTTTCAGGCAATTATCGATGCCATTTCGGCCGGTACGCTCAGGGCCGAGTGCGTCCGCCTGATCACCGACAACCCCGGGGCCTATGCAATCACGCGGGCAAAAGGTGCGGGGGTGCCGGTGACGGCCCTGGACTACCGATCGTACGCCACCAAGGGGGCATACGAGGCCGACCTGCTTGCGGCGATGAAGGACTGCCGCGCCGACCTGTTTGTGCTCGCAGGCTACATGCGGATCATCGGACAGGCAATCACCGACACCTTTGCCGGAAAGATGATCAACATCCACCCGGCCCTTCTCCCGGCCTTTGCCGGCCTTCATGCCCAGCGACAGGCGATCGAGTACGGCGTGAAGGTGGCCGGGTGCACCGTCCACCTCGTTGACGGCGGCATGGACAGCGGCCCGATCATCCTTCAGGTCTGCGTCCCGGTGCTCGAGGACGACGACGAGGATAGCCTTGCAGAACGTATCCTTGCCGAAGAACACCAGGCCCTGCCGGCGGCCGCCGCCCTCTTCTGCGAAGGGCGGCTTTCTGTCGAAGGGCGGCGCGTACGGATCCTTCCGCCAAGGGACTGACATGACAAAGACGACGCGACGGGGGAGTTCACGCACGCCCGACACGAACAGGATCGCAAAAGAACGGATCGAGTGCCTTTTCGCCCTCGCAGAGGAGGTTTCCGGGACGGATCCGGCCCGTTCAAAGCGATATGTGGCGCTTGCCCGCCGTATCGGAATGCGCCAGCGCGTCCGCATCCCCGCGGATCTGCGGTTCCGGTTTTGCCGGCGCTGCTCGGCATATCTCGTGCCGGGCGCCAGCGCCAGGGTGAGGGTGCAGCACGGGAAGGTGATCGTCACCTGCCTGGTCTGCGGTCATCAAAAACGATATCCGGTGGTGAAAAAACATCGAAAAGAATGAGTTATTCCAGGAGATCAAACCGACTATCTGGATCGGGAAACGGGGCTATTCAGAGACGCTGATCGATGAAATCAGGGCCCAGTTGAAGGTGCGCAAATACGTGAAGATCAAATGGCTTCGCACCGCCGAGATCGATCCCGAAGAGATCGCACGCCGTGCCGGCGCCGACCTTGTGGGCGTGCGCGGACGGACGATGGTGCTTGCCGAACGAAGCAGCGGCGGCCGGAAGGCCTGATCCCTCCCTTTCTTTTGCTATTGGATTTCCGGCCAGATTGCCGGAAAAACGGCAGGATTCGTTGCTCGAAATATATAAAAACTGCCATGTCAAATAGATACAGACTGGTAACAATCGATCGTTACCGTGAGGTTAACCAATGACAACTGTATATGACATCCCGGCAGAGATGCTGATCCCGCAGGTAGCCCGCGAATTAAAGGAGCTCCCTGCCATCCGGCCTCCAGAATGGGCGGCTTTTGCCAAGACCGGGATCCACAAGGAGATGCCCCCTGAAGATCCCGACTGGTGGTATGTCAGGGCCGCGTCCATCCTCCGCCGCATCTATATCGACGGCCCGGTTGGCGTGGAGAGACTGAGGACTGCATACGGCGGAAACCGCGACCGCGGCTCGAACCCGAATCAGTTCAGGAAGGGGAGCGGCTCAATCCTGAGAAAGGCGCTCCAGCAGCTCGAAGCCGAAGGCTTTGTCGAAAAGGTCAAGGGCGGCAGACAGGTCTCTGCAAAGGGGCAGTCTTTCATCGACGGCGTGGCGCACAGCCTCAGAGAGGCAGCGACAAAGGCCACCCCTGCGCTCGCGCAGTACTGATGCATGTGAGGGATACTGATGGGTGACGACGAACTTTCTGATATCAGACGGAAGAGAATGGAGCAGCTCCAGCGGCAGGCGGCCGAACAACAGGCGATGCAGGACGATATGGAGCAGCAGAGAAAACGTGCTGAGTCAGAGTTGCAGCTTGCGCTCATGCAGATCCTGGAACCCGAGGCGCGGGAGCGACTGAATACGATCAAACTCACAAAGCCGGAATTTGCCCGGGCAATCGAGCAGCAGCTTGTGCAGCTCGCCCACAGCGGCAGGATCCGGCAGAAGATCACAGACGAGCAGTTGAAGGCTCTACTCCTGCAGATCGCCCCGCAGAAAAAAGAGTTTCGCATAACACGGAAATAGATGAAGGCCGGTCTTCTGTTCAGCGGAGGAAAGGACAGCGCACTTGCAGCGGTGATGCTCGCCCGCGACTATGAGGTCGAACTCAATACCTTTGTATTCGACCCCGCGCGGGAGGTTCCTTCGGTCAGGGCGGCAGCTGAGGTGTTGGGGCTCCCCTGGCAGAAACGGTCGTTCGGCCCTGACCTCCTCGAGGAGGCGGTCCAGATGGTGATCGCCTCGGGCTACCCGAACGACGCCATCACCATGGTCCACCGTCAGGCAGTGCGCCTGCTGGCGCAGGAGTATCGCGTGGTCGGCGACGGAACACGGTTCAACGACCGCGTCCCGATGCTGACCAGGAGCGACGTGCTGAGCCTTGCCGACCGCTATGGCTGTTCATATGTCCGGCCCCTCCTGGGATACGGAAAAACCGAGGTGGAACGGCTGGCAAAGCGGCACCTCCTCGTCGCCTACGGCGAGACCGGTACCATCGAAAACGGTGATTATGAGTATGAGATCAGGGCCGCCGTCGAGCGCGCCGGGAAGAAGTGCGCAGACCTCTTTCCGATGCACCACGAGCAATCCCTGGTCACAGGTGCAACCGGCACCTGAGAAGAACCCACGGTGATAATCATGAGCAAGCTGACAAAGGGCCGGAAGATCCGGCTGGCAAAGGCATGCATGCAGAACCGCCGCGTGCCTGGATGGGTAATGATTCGGACGAAGCGCCAGGTGGTATCCCACCCGAAGAGGCGCATGTGGAGAAGAAGCACGCTGAAGGTGTAGAGCAATGGTAGAGGTACTCAAAGAGCAGATCTATAACGTCCCCCTCCGCAACACAAAGCGCGCTCCCCGGTGGAAGCGCTGCAACGTTGCGGTCAAGGACATCAGAGCATATCTGGTCCGTCACATGAAGAGCGAGAACATCAAACTCGACAGCAGCATCAACGAGAAGGTCTGGGAGCGCGGCAGTCAGAAGCCCCCGGCGCAGATCAGGATCCGCGCCATGAAGTTCGAGGACGGGCAGGTCCAGGCCGAACTCGCAGAGGAATGAGATGAAAAGAACGATCGACTTTGCCGCAGACCCGCACATCGGCGTTTTTGCCCGCGCCTTTGAAGAGTTTGCCGTCGTCCCCCCTACCGCGTCCGAAGAATTCACTACAGCCATCGCCGAAGCACTGGATGTCGAGGTGGTGAAGACGACGATCCAGGGTTCATCGATCATCGGCTCGCTCCTTGCCGGCAACTCGAACGGTATGGTGGTGAGCGGCCTTGTTACGGAGGATGAACGCGCCGTGCTCGCGGAGTACGGCGAGGTAATGACCCTCGGGACCTCGATGAATGCAGCCGGGAACGTGATCCTCGCAAACAATACCTTTGCAGGGGTGCACCCTGAGATGCCGATCGATGTGGCAGAGGAGATCGGGACATTTCTCGGGGTGCCGGTCAGGCGCCTCACCTTCGGCGGGATCAAGACCGTCGGCATGGCGGCGGTGGCGACGGACCGCGGCGTGTTCATTCACGCGCGGAGCAGCGACACTGAAATCGAGCGCCTTGCCGGGTGCACGGACGACCTCCAGATCGGGGCCGGGACCGTGAACATGGGCAGCGGGCTCGTCGGTACCGGCGTGCTCGCAAACAGCAAAGGATATATCGCCGGGATCAGGACCACCGGTTTTGAACTCGGGCGGATTGAAGAAGTATTCGGTTTTCTGGAGTGAGTGGAATGGAGAATCAGCAGTATGAAGTAACGGGCGCCTGCCAGATCGGCGGCGTGTGGCAGCCCTTCACGAAGGTCGTCGAGGCCCAGAATGAGAGGATTGCAAGAGAGCACGTCTACACCGACATCGGCAGCAAACACCGCCTTAAGAGAAATTATATCACAATCAAGGGCGTTACCGTAGTAGGTGAGTAAAGTCCATGAGTGAGGCCGACCCGAGGGAGCTGCAGTCGCTCCAGTATTATTTGAACGAATACGGACAGCAGGCAGAGATCTTCGCCCGGCAGCTGGAGATGCTGGAGCAGCAGAGGGTCGAGTCGATAGCAGCGATCGAAACGCTCCAGGCTCTCGGTTCTGCACAGGACGGGACGGTCCTCCTCCCCCTCGGCGGCGGGGTCAGCGTCCGGGCCACGATCCCGGATCCCGAACACGTTCTTGTCGCCATCGGGGCAGATGTCACCGTCGGGCGGGACAATGCCGGCGCCGTCTCGTACCTCGAAGACCGGGCACGGGAACTTGAGGCCTCGGAAAAGAAAATCTCTGAGATGATCGAGAACATCCGGGCCCAGATGAACGATATCGCCGCCCGGCTCGATGCGGCCTACCGCGGGCAGCAGCAGGTTCCGGGCAGGTAATCCTCATGTTCGAGGGCCTCAAGAGCAAACTGCAGAATATTCAGAAGAAGTTCGGGCGCTCGATCGAGGAGGCGGCAGGCCCTGATGTGGTGGTCGAGGCGCCTTCACCGGTGCCGCAGCCTGAGGCCGGCAGGCCCGCCGTCGTACCGGACACCCTCTCCTCCGCAACCGTTCCGAAGCCTGAGAAGAAGGCCGAAGGATTCGTCGCGAAGGTGAGAAGCCTTATCATCGAGCGCGAGCTGATCATCTCAGAAAAAGACATCGTAGAACCTCTTGAGGAACTCGAGATGGCGCTTCTGGAAAACGATGTCGCCCTTGACGTCTCGGACGCCATCATCGGCTACATGAAAGAGGATCTCGTCGGGAGTCACCGGAAGATCGGCACCTCGGTCGATACCGTCGTCACCGCCGCCCTCAGGGGCGCGCTGCTCCGGGTTCTCGGCGAAGGCTTCGACCCGATCGACTACGTCCGCTCCCACGAGCGCCCGGTGAAGATCCTGATCACCGGGGTGAACGGCACCGGAAAGACGACGTCCATCGCCAAAATGGCGCATTATTTTAAGAAAAATGGTTTTTCCGTGGTGCTCGGCGCAGGGGACACCTTCAGGGCCGGTGCGATCGATCAGATCGCAGAACATGCCACAAGGCTGGGCGTGAAGGTGATCCAGCACCAGGAGGGGTCCGATCCCGCGGCGGTCCTCTACGACACGGTGGAGTATGCAAAAGCCCACGAAATCGACGTGGTGCTCGCAGACACCGCCGGGCGGTTCCACAACAGGAAAAATCTGATGAGCCAGCTCGACAAGATCAGGCGGGTAATGAAGCCAGACCTCGTCGTCTATGTCGATGAGGCGGTGGCCGGCAACGACGCCGTCGTGCGTGCGAAAGATTTCAACGACCTCGTCGGGACCGACGCCGTCATGCTGACGAAAGCGGACATGGACCCGAGGGGCGGAGCCGCCATATCCATCGCCCAGACGATCGGCAAACCGATCCTCTTCCTGGGCACCGGGCAGGGCTATGACGACATCGTGCCGTTTTGCCCTGAAAGAGTCGTCGATGAACTCGTCGGCGCGGAGGGATAAGACATGCTCGATTCGCTCAGTTCATCGCTCAAGGACGCGCTCAAGAAGATTGCAGGCAAGACGGTCGTCGACCGCGCGGCGGTGGAGGAACTCGTGCGGAGCCTGCAGCGCGCTCTTTTGCAGGCCGACGTGAACGTCAAACTCGTCATGCAACTCTCCCAGTCCATCAAGAGGCGGGCCCTCGAGGAGGAACCACCAAAAGGGATGAACCTGCGGGAGCACGTCCTGCGGATCGTCTACCAGGAACTTGTCGCCCTGATGGGCGGCGCGGGAAAGGTGGACCTCTCGCAGCAGACGATCCTGATGGCCGGGCTGCAGGGGAGCGGCAAGACGACGACGACGGCGAAGCTTGCCCGATACTTCCAGCGGAAGGGGCTGAAAGTCGGCGTGATCTGTGCCGACACCTTCAGGCCCGGGGCGTATAAGCAGCTTTCGACGCTCTGTGCAAAAGTCAACGTCCCCATCTTCGGCGATCCCGCAGAAAAAGATGCCCTTTTGATCGTGCGCGAAGGGATCAAACGGTTTGCCGAGACCGAGGTTGTCATCATCGACACGCAGGGGCGCCACGCCCTTGAAGACGATCTGATCCAGGAGATCATCGACATCAACGAGATTGCAAAGCCCGAGCACCGCTGGCTTGTCATCGACGCCGCTCTCGGGCAGCAGGCGGCCGAACAGGCCCGCAGGTTCAACGAAGCGATCGAGATCGACGGCGTGCTGATCACCAAGATGGACGGCACGGCAAAAGGCGGCGGCGCTCTTTCCGCAGTATCCGAGACGAAGAGCGGGATCGTGTTCATCGGTGCCGGTGAGACGATCGACGACCTCGAACGCTTCGATCCCGACGGCTTCATCTCCCGTCTCCTCGGTATGGGCGACCTCAAGGCCCTGGCCGAGCGGGCCGAAGAGGTGATGGCCGATGAAGAGATGGACGTCAACGCCATGCTGCGGGGGAAGTTCACCCTCAGGGACATGTACAAACAACTTGAAACGGTGAACAAGATGGGGCCGCTCAAGCAGGTGATGTCCATGCTCCCGCTCGGCGGCATGCAGATCCCCGACGACGCCTACGACGTCACCTCCACCAAAATGGAGCGTTACAAGGTGGTCATGGACTCGATGACAAGCGCCGAGCTCGACGACCCGCAGATCATCTCGGGATCACGGGTGCACCGCATCTCGCGGGGCGCCGGCGTCTCCCCCGAGGACGTGCGCGAGCTCCTGAAGTATTACCGGGTCATGCAGCGGGCGCTGAAGGGCATGCGGGGAAGCAAATTCTCCATGCAGCGGATGATGAAGCGGTTCGGGAAGACTCAGTAGATGAAACGTTTTGTCGTGGTCGGCCACCTGGGGAGCACCGATCCTGATTTTTCCCTGAACAATCTCCCGGGCGCCGGCAGGATGGACGAGCTCTGCCGGTGCGTCGCCGCATCTCTCTGTCTCTCGCACGGGATTCGCCGGGACGCCGAGTGTCTGCTCGTCCTCCTCGGCGGACCGAAGGCCCCGAAGACCATACGTTTTTCAGGCGAGAGCGTGCGCAGCCTCGGCCCGGACGAGAGAAATGTTGCCGGGCTGATCAAAAAGGCGCTCGCCCTCCCCTGCGGCACCGTCTTCAGGGAATCGAGCCCGGGCGTCTCGGTGCGGAAGGGGGGACTTGCAGAGGTGCTCGCCGAATGCGGGTGTGCTGTTCTGGATGAAGGAGGGGAAGACATCAGGGGCGTTGAGACCGTCCCGGAGACCTTCGTCCTCTCAGACCACCAGAACTTTTCAGAGGAGGAGCGCGGGCTGATGCAGGACCTGCCTGCCTGCTCCCTCGGCCCCTGCATCCTGCACGCCGACATGGCAATTGTAGTCCTGCACAATGAACTTGACAGGAGAGAGAGCGGATGGATCTGATTGAAACGATCGGGGCGATTCTGGACTATGGCCCGATATGCGACCATTGCCTCGGACGCTTCTTTGGAAAGCGCTCGTTCGGACTGACCAATGCCGAGCGGGGCCGTGCCCTCAGGATAGCCCATGCCCTTGCGAACAATGAACCCTATACCGGCGAGCCCGATGAATGCTGGGTCTGCAACCGTCTCTTCGACGGGATCGATCTCTGGGCCAGGCGGGTCGTGGAGGCGCTGGAAGGGACAGAACACGCCACCTTTCTGGTGGGGACACGGGTGCCGCCTCTCATCGCCGAGAGCGAGGAGATGGTGTGGAGCGATCTCTCCCTGACCGATCCCGAACCGATCAAATCCGAGATGAACCGCGAGACCGGCAAGGCGGTCTCGGCCCTGACCGGGAAGGTGGTGGACTTCAAGCGCCCCGACGTCGTCGCTGTAATCAACCTTGCCGAAGACCGGGTGGAGATCGAGATCAATCCGGTGTATTTCAAGGGGCGCTATATGAAGTACGAGCGGGGCATTCCCCAGACGCACTGGGACTGCCGGGTCTGCCATGGAAAGGGGTGCGAACGCTGCAATTACACCGGCAAGATGTACGCCGACTCGGTCGAGGAGCTGATCGGGGGGCCGGCGATCGAGATCTTCGATGCAAAAAACGCCGTTCTCCATGGTTCTGGCCGGGAGGACATCGATGCACGGATGCTCGGAACCGGCCGCCCCTTTGTCATGGAGATGATGCATCCCCTGCGGCGGGATATCGACCTTGCCAGACTGGAAGAGGCGATCAACGCCAGTGCCGATGGCAGGGTAGGGGTGAAAATCACCGGGTGGAGTTCGCACGCCGAGGTGGAAACCCTTAAATCGAACAAAGCGCATAAAAAATACAGGATTCTCGTTGAGGTCGACGGTACGATCTCTCTGGACGAACTCAAATCCGCTCTCGCCTCGCTGAACGGCGTGGTGATCCATCAGCGCACACCGCAGAGGGTCGCACACCGCAGAGCCGACCGGATCAGAGAACGCAGGGTGATCGATATACAGTCACCCGGGATGCAGGACGGGAAGTTCGTCATTGATGTCGTCGGCGAAGCCGGCCTCTATATCAAGGAACTGGTCTCGGGCGACAACGGGCGAACAAAACCGAGTCTTGCAGAAATCCTGGGTAAAGACGCTCATGTCACCAGCCTCGATGTAGTGCTGGTGGAGGAACCAGGGAGTGGTGAATGAGATGGCTCATCATAACGGTCCACGGAAGAAAACACGCTATAAGTTCAAGAAAGATCTCAGACGCCGCGGCATCCTGCCGGTTACCGCCGCGATCAGGAACTTTGAGATGGGACAGAAGGTTCACATTGTCTGCGAGCCGAGCATCCAGAAGGGTATGCCGCACAGGCGGTTCCACGGGAAGACCGGCACCGTTGTCGGGCAGCGCGGCCGCGCCTGGCTTGTCGAGATCCCGGACGGAAATGCCACAAAACTCGTCATATCCAGAACGCAACATCTAAAACCTCAGAAAGTATAATGTCCACCGCGTGATTGGCATGAAGGTAAAAGGATTAATCAGCGATGAGCGAATTACTCTCCCGGAAATGAGAGAGCAGCTCGCGCAGGTCGAAGCACAGCGCCATGAGGCCGGGCAGGAAATGTCCTATGAACTCCGCCAGAGCATTGAGCATGCCAATCACCTCTCCAAGACCACTGCCGAGAAGGCCCGCGCCCTTGTAAACGAGCTCCTCGCACTGGAAAAGATGAAACCTGACATCGCGTTCAGGATCGCCAATATCATGCCCCAGTCGAGGGACGAACTCAGGGCGATCTACGCCAAGGAGCGTTACACGCTCACCGGCGAGGAACTCGATGTGATTCTCGAGATGGTGATTACCCACCTCTGAGGGGTTGCGATGAAGACGGAGAAAAAGGAGATCTACGCAGTAGTTGTGGATGTGCTCCTCCAGGGACGTGCAGATGACCCGAAGCCGGTCTTCAAGCGCGAACCTATCGTTCAGGCAGTCGGGAAAGATCAGTTCAAACTCCTTGAACTGATCCCGAAGAAGGGTGCCGACATCCGGATCTATGATACGGTCTACATCGGCGATGAAGAACGCAAGCAGATCGAACGGGTGAAAAGGCGGATCGGATACGGCGAACTGACGAACACCGGGCGGGTCGAACTCCCCTTTGCGATCGAGGCGATCGTGAAGGAGAACGAAGCCAGGTACGTGGAGTTCTTCAATAAAGCCGTCCCGATCACCTCGAAACTCCACACCTTCCACCTCCTCCCGGGCATCGGGAAGAAACTGATGTGGGAGCTGCTGGAAGAACGGGAGAAAAAGTCGTTCGAGAGTTTCGAGGACATCGCCCTGCGCATCAAGTCTCTGCCGAGTCCGGTGAAGCTGATCGTCGGGCGGGTGCTCGAAGAGCTTCAGGACCCCGAGATCAAGTATCGTCTGTTCACGGCACGATGAAGGCACGACACGACCAGCACTTCCTCAGAGACCGCCGGGCGATCGAGCGGATCGTTGCTCTTTCGGAGGTTTCAGGGCGAAACGTCCTCGAGATCGGGCCCGGAGAAGGGGTGCTGACCGCAGCTCTCCTCCAGGCGGGTGCGAAGGTCACGGCGATCGAACTCGATCCCTCCCTTGTCGAAGGGCTTGAAGAGCGGTTCGCCGGCGAGATCAGGGCCGGAACGTTCACGCTCATCCACGGCGATGCGGTGAGGGTTCCTTACCCCGCCTTCGATATCGTCGTCGCAAATCTTCCCTATTCTGCGTCTTCACCGATCACATTCAGGCTCCTCGACGCCGGGTTCGAGCGCGCCGTATTGATGTACCAGCGCGAGTTTGCCGAACGGATGGCGGCACCGGTGGGAACACCGGAATGCGGGCGGCTCTCGGTGATGGTCCAGACCTATGCAGAGGTGAAACTCTGCTTCAACCTCCCGCCCGGCGCATTTTCACCGCCGCCGCAGGTCGCCTCGACGGTGGTCCGCCTCACCCCGCACGAACCTCCCCACTATATTGCGGACCGCGAGGTGTATGCGGCGGTGGTCAGGGAACTCTTCTCCCACCGGCGAAAGACGGTGCGAAACGGTCTGCGCGGGGGGCGGGGCGCTCTCGGGGCTGAGAACGTGGAGCGAGCGATCGCCGGGCTCCCCGAGGAGATTCTCTCGATGCGGCCGGAGGAGCTCTCCCTGATGGTGTTTGCGCTGATCGCAAACCTGTGTACGGCGTCAGCCTGATATCCTGCCGTGGATCCGGCACCGCAGGGCTCTGTTTCAGGCATGTCGCCTGCGTTCAGGATCTCAATTTTCCCTGACAGCGGCTGGTATGAAAACCCCTCTACAACAACAATCGAGATCGCTTGAAGGTGCCCTGGTGAAGGTATGATAGATCTTCCCTTTATCGTGGAACCGGGCTACGAGATGGTCTGGACGAAGCCACTCGCCCGGCCGTTTCCGGGAGCAGAGCCTCCGGGGGGAGATTGTACCTCGCCATTCGTTGTATTTTCTCTTCATATCGAGAACGTGAGGGTTCCAGAAGATCACGCAACTCCCTCCCGGGGGCCTGCTGCCCCCAGACCCCCCCTGCACATGCGATTGGGGCAGGGGCGGGCAACCACGCCGGCACGCCCACCCATCATATTCCATCGAGAACCGTTCCGTCCTGCCCGTCCCCGCATATCCACAGCAATCGCATGCGGGGGGTCCGGGGGTGCAACCCCCGGGCAGAGGCGGACTTCGCTATTCGTTCGATCGTCTCTTCGCATCGAGAACGTGAGGGCTCCTGAAGATCGAGCAGGCCCCTGCCGGGGGGCCTGCTGCCCCCCGATCCCCCCGCACATCTGATTGGGGCGGGGACAACCAAACCGCTCCAGCACGCCCACTCATCATTTTCCTATCCACAGATACTCCACCCCCGTCCTCGCATATCCACGAGCAATCGCACGCGCTGGATCCAGGGCAATCGCCCCCGGCGCGAAGATAGAGGAAGACAAATGAATCACGCTTGTATCTGGAAAAGTGATGATATTTACAAAGCCCTGACAGCAGTTCCCCTTTAGATCCAGGATCGAATTACTTTCGGAGCCTTCGACGATCGTATCGATTCATATCAAGGGTCGAACCCGGGGATGGAAGGGAACGGCGTCCATATCACAACATGGAGGAGGGACTCGACAACCGGCACGAATAAGTGTTCCGAATCTAAAAGGCGTCACTACAGGGCGACAGGTATCCATGCAGATTGAAAACCTGGCAGCAAACAGGGGGAGACCTTTCAATGGCGATCCCGGAGAACGAAGATTGTCATGATAGCTTATCCCATCGCCATGGCGGCCTGGTTCATTCTCCTGCCAGTCATCTGCATCGGAGGTCTTGCCCTCCTGACCTACTATGCGGCAACAAAGATCCGACCGGCGGCGGGCAGAGTCCTTCCGATTGCAATTGGCCTATTCCTCTCTGTTCTGGCGCCGGTTGTCGGCCACTTATCCTTATCGGTCGATCTCGGCGTTATGGCGATGGGTGCCCTGACGCCGTTCATGACCGTCGAGAGGTATTTCCCCGAACGGCATCGATACACGATTCTCTTCGTCGGCTCCATCTTCGCGGGATCCATACGCTTCATAAACGGGCTTGCAATGGCCTCTGACGGTGGTTCGCCGATCTTCCACCTGCTCACTTCTATGACCTCATCCGATGCAGGCTTTCTGATCATGAACTCAGTCGCCCTGTACCTGGAGATGGCAATCTGTTCAGCACTGATATTCGGCGTTGTTCTCGTGGCTGTCGCTGCATGGAGAAAAATGTCAGGGAAATTCTGACCGGCGCGGAAAAGATCGTCCGGCACTTCTACGCCCGCACGCCGGGACAGCCGGGAGCGGCCCCTAATACCCGCTCGCATAATACCACCCTCCCTCCTCCCTGATATGCACCGGGACATCGAAGAGGCCGCCGATGATTGTGTCGGTCAGGATCTCCTCCTTCGGGCCGTCGGCGCAGATCCGCCCCTCCTTCACCAAGACCACCCGCGAGATCTCCGGGATGATGTCGTGGAGATTGTGGGTGACCATGATCACGCCGGTGCCCGAGCGGGCAATCTTCTGGAGTGTCGAGCGGAAGTGGTGAAGGGCGTGGAGGTCCATGCTGTTCGTGGGCTCGTCCAGGATGAGTGCAGCGGGGTCGTGGACGAGCGCCCGCCCGATCAGGAAGCGCCTGCCCTCGCCGCTGGACATCTCCCTCATGGAACGATCTGCGAGGTGCTCGATCTCCAGGAACCTGAGGATCTCGTCGGTCTTCTCCTCCATCGTCGCAGTGACCTCGTGCCTGAAGAGCCCGACGCTGGAGAAGAAACCGGAGAGGACTGCCTCGCGCCCGGTGATCTCCCGGGTGAAGGTGAACTGCAGTTCGTTCGAGACGATGCCGAGCATTGAGCGCAGGGCGCCCACCTCCCAGACCTCCTTTCCCATGATCAAAAACCTGCGATCGGCGTGCGCCAGCGGGTAGTGCTCGCGGGTGATCGTCTTGATCAGGGACGACTTCCCCGCACCGTTCGGCCCGAGGAGGGCGAGGTGCTCGCCGGCACCGACGGTGAGGGAGAGGGAGTCGAGGACTTTTTTGTCGCCCCTCATCACGGTGATATTGGCGAAGTCCAGCAGCGGGGGAGAGGGAGTCGTTGCATCAGGGGGTACCTGCTCGTTCATCGTGCAGGTACCTCAGATCTGCCTGCAGATACGGGTTGCGGCGACGACCGCAGGACTGAAAACCGGCGGCGACCCATGATACGATCATGCAGATCCCCACCCCTTCCCCGGACGACCAGGTCTATGCACCGGCGGAGGACACCTTCCTCATCAGGGACGCAGCGCTCGCCGAGGTCAGGCCGGACGACCGGGTGCTCGAGGTCGGGTGTGGGAGCGGTGCAGTCTCGGCGGCCCTTCTCGGCAGGGCAGGATCGGTCGCGGCGACCGATATCAACCCCCATGCGGTGCGGGCCGCGCGCGCCCTCGGCGTCGAGACGGTGCGGACCGACCTGATGGCCGGGGTCCGCGGCCCCTTCGACCTTGTCCTCTTCAACCCCCCGTACCTGCCGACGGCGCCGGAGGAGCGCCTCGACGACTGGCTCGAATACGCGCTGGACGGCGGGCCGACGGGCCGGGAGACGATCGAGCGTTTCGCCGCCGACGTCGGGCGGGTGCTCGCCCCTTTCGGCCGGATCCTCCTGCTTGTCTCATCCCTCACCGGCCCTGAGGAGGTGCGAAAACTCTTCGCCGGTCTCGGGTATATCGTTCTCCTCGCTGCAAAGGAGCGGGTGGAGGGCGAGGACCTTCTGGTGCTGCGGATCAGCCGCGACCTCTGCTGTTTTTCAGGGTGACGGCGACCTGCCGGCGGGCGTGGTCCTGAAACCGCCGTGAGGCACCGTGATCGCAAAGCGTGCACCTGATCCTGCCGTCCCGGTCTCCTGGATTGTCATGCCGGTGATCCCCAGGATTTCCCTGACCATAAAGAGCCCGAGGCCGGTGTGCTTTCCAACGCCGCGCTCGAATATCCTTTCCTTCTCACCGTCGGGAATGCCGACGCCGTTGTCTTCCACGACGATGACCAGGTTCTCCCCCTCGGGTGCGCACGAGATCCGGAACTCCGTCGCTGTCACGCTGTGGACAACGGCGTTGTTTGCCAGATTGAAGAGGGCGCGTTCGATGAGAGGGTCGGCATAGACCTGTATGCCCGCACAGGAGATCCCGGCCTGCAGCCCGTTCTGTCCGGCATAAATATCCTCTCCTTCGAGTATCCTCCGCAATGCGCATTGCTTATCACACGAAGAATGCATGGATTATCGCCTCCCAAAAATATCGCCGAAAACAAAAGGGCTCTCAAGAGCCCACATTATTAAAGTAATTTAATTAATTAATTTAATATGTAAAGCCAAATTATTTCATCCATCATGCCAAGATCAGGATAGACCATGTACTGCCCCCCTACCAAGGCGGTTGGTCACTAGAGAATAGTGATCCCCATGAATCGAAGAAAAACAATATTTTATGAGTATCTAAAGGGTACCGGATCGAGAATATGGAGTAAAACCGGCATTGCCGTATTGGTTCTTCTCTTCTTCTGCGGTCTCCTGATCGCGCCGGCATCAGCAGGAATGACCACACAGGAAGTGACCGTCATAAAACTCGCAGCCGATGGATCGACGGTGCTCAACCAGACGACGGTCGACTGGCAGTGGATGATGGAGAACCTGCCGGTGGTCGGCGATGGAGAAACGATCTATTATAACCAGGGGCCGATCTTCGAGGATGCGTGGAACGAGGTCCACCCCGGCGAGACCTATGATCCCTGGAACCCGACCGAGGACGTGAACCTGGTCTACAAGGACCACGGGGAGTTCATGGGCACCAATGTTTCGGATCTGATCGACCTTGTCGGCGGTGCCGAACCAACCGACAGGGTGAAATTCACGTCATCAGACGGGTTGACGAAGACGTGGCCCGCGGACTATATCATAAACCCCAACCCCAGGCAGGGGCCGTTCTGCCTCGCCTGGTATCACGGGAAGGACACGGGATACGTGAACCAGAGTTTTTCCGATGGGATGCGCCTGTATTTCCTTGCCGAGACGACCAACACCGACGGTATGCATGTCTGGGGCAACTATGACATGCACGAGTCGTGGGCTGAAGACTACTGGTATTATTATTCCGGGATCTACCCTTCGGCAAGCGGGGTCTCGGTCAAGTACGTCAAAACCGTTACGATCTACAGCAACGAAACGGCCGACGCCCCGGTAGCCGGGTTCACAGTCGACCCGCTCGGCGGTGAGGCCCCGTTGACGGTGCAGTTCACCGATACCTCAACGAACGCACCGACAACGTGGGAGTGGAACTTTGGCGACGGCGCGATATCCGATGAGCAGCACCCGGCACACACGTACCAGGATGAAGGCACCTATACCGTGAGCCTGACCGTCTCGAACGAGTGGGGGAGCGACACCTGCACCGGCGAGAGCCCGATCACCGTCGATGCGGCCGGGCCGCACGAGCCGCGGATGTACGTCGTCGACGGCGGCGGCGGCGCGGACTTCACCACCATCCAGGCGGCAGTGGACGCCGCCCGCGCGGGAGATACCGTCGTCGTGCGGGACGGGACCTACCGGGAGAACGTGGCTATCGAAAAGGGCATTAAGGTCAGGTCGGAGAACGGACCGGAGAAGACGGTCATCCGCGTGGCGAGAACCGGGTCGAAGGACGATCACGTGATCTCCGTGACGGCCGACGGCGTTGTTGTCAGCGGGTTTACCCTGCGGGATGCCGAGACGGGGGGCGCCGGCCTGGCGGTGCTCAATGCGACGGGAGGCACCTTCTCGGACCTGATCTGCACGAATAACAGCCACGGGATCTCCCTGCACGCATCGCCGGGCAACGAGATCCTGAACAGCGCCTGCAACAACTGTTACCGCGGCGTCGATCTCTATGAGGGGTCGGGCGATACGCTGGTGACCGGATGCAACCTGAGTTATAACGCCGATTATGGAATCTGGGCCGAAAATTCGAATGGGAACCGGTTTACCTGGAACACCCTCCTCGGTGCGGAAGGCGGAGGGGCGATCAATCTCAGGACATCGTGCGACAACCTCGTCGCGTATAACGTCCTCGACTGCTTCAACCCGCAGGGAGCCCACTGTCTTGTGGTCGAATGGAGTGCGGTGAACAACACCATTTATATGAACGATTTCTTAAGCAGCGTGCTCCTCGCGACTGTCGATGCCGGGCCGAACACCTGGAACTCGACTGAACCGGTCTCCTATGTGTACGGGAACCGGACATATTCGGGGTATGTCGGGAACTACTGGGAGAACGTGAGCGGCCGCGGGTATACGGGCGAGGACGCGGACGGCGACGGGATCGGGGACACGATATATTCGTTGCGGGTCCATTCGCCGGAGTTCTCCCCCGCGTATGACCACCATCCCTTGATGGAGCGGTTCGAGAACTACGTGGGAGAGGGCGACGTGATCCCGCTTTCGAAGGGCTGGAATTTCATCTCAGTGCCGCGAATGCTTGCACCGGGATCGGATACGGCGTCGATCTTCTCCGGCGTCGATATGGGCGGCCACTCGATCTTCCGGTACGATCCGGCAACCGGGTGGGATGCGCTCAGTGCGGGTGATCCGATCGAACCCCTTGAGGCCTACTGGGTGTATGCGGAGATTTCTTCCAGCGTGCCGCTCGCCTTCGACACCGATCCAGTGAGCGTTCCCCCGGAGCGGACCCTTGGTACGGGATGGAACGCCGTTGGGTTTACCGATCCTGTCCCGACGTCGGCCAGAAACACCTTCCTCTCGGTGGAGGACGACTGGAGCTGCGCCATTGGATTCGACGCCGCCGCACAGCGCTACGAGGTATCAATCATCAACGGGGCCGACGGGGACCACAGGGATGAGCGCAACCTGGAGCCGATGAACGGTTACTGGCTCTTTATGCGGTCTGCAGGGCATCTCTGCGCGATCAGTGGGTGAAATAGATGAAACGAACAGGAACGACTGTATTGACACTCATTCTTCTCTGTGCCCTGGTGACGGGGGCATGGGCGGTGCCCATCCTCCCCTGTGATTTCTGGGGCGACGTGACGATCAACGGACAACCGGCAGCGGCAGGGACAACGATCACCGCCCTGATCGACGGGGAGGTGTGCGGCGAGATCACGATGACGGAGGCCGGGAAATACGGTACCTATGCGGAGCTCGGGGAGAAATTGGTGGTCCAGGGTAAGGACGGCGACGCGGGCAAGACGATCCGCTTCACCGTGGCCGGGACTGCGGCCGGACAGACGGCGACGTTTGTTGCTGGAGACGCCCGGCGTCTCGACCTGAGTGTTTCGACGGGCGGCACCGGGGGTCCTTCTTCCGGCGGTGATTCAGGCGGTCCGTCCACCCCGGTGCAGAGCGGCACGCCGGTGTCGGCAGCCGCGGCGTCGTCGGCGGTGGGGACCGGAGTGCTCCAGACGACCTCGACGGGTGCGGTGACGGCGGCGCTGGCCGTGACAACGCAGGACCGCACCTGCACGGTGAAGATAGCGCCGGGCGTGGTCGCCACCGGTGCCGACGGGGCGCCCCTCCAGGAGGTGACGGTGACGGCGTTGAGCGGGAGCGGCGTGCCGCCGGTGCCTGAGGGCACGACCTATGCATTTGCAGGCCGCGCCGTGACGTGCGGGCCTGCTGGGGCGACGTTCGATCCCGCGGTCACCCTCTCGTTCACGCTCAGCGAGGAGGAGTGGTCGCAGCTCTCGGCGGCGGATCTCTCCATCAAATGGTATGACGAGGAGACAGGGGCATGGGTCGACCTGCCGGTGGAGGTGGACGCGGCGACGCGGACGGTGACGGCGCGGGTCTCGCACTTCTCGGTCTTCGCCCTGTTCTCCCCGGAGAAGGAGGTAACGATGCCTTCACAGACGGTGGCGACACCGCAGACCACTGGCCAGGCCGGAGCGACCGCCGCACCGGCCGGTGATGCGGGCACGGGCGCATTTCCTTGGGCGGGACTGGCCGGTATCGCCGTGCTGATCGTCGCCGTCGGGGCGGTATATTCCTGGCGGAACAAAAAGCAGCAGCCGTGATCGGGTTTGCGCGCGGGGGAGGGGGGCCCCGCACCCCTGTACCCACGCCCTCTTTTTTTCCCGTGTATCGAGTTATTCAGGATTCATCCCGGTTTATGCGGCGGCGCCGGGGAACGGGGGATGTTTGAACGAAGGATCAGCGAGAAATTAATATAATATTTATATGAATCCATTTGATTTTGATAAAATACAGGCATTTTTTGCCCGTATGTGGACTGGGGAGGATTATTGCGGGATTTGGAGAGAATTAACCATATAAATTTAATATAACTCATTTATTAAACCCATCGATTATATTGTTGGACATTTAATGCTCAATTAATAAACGGAGAATTAAAAAATGCTGTTCAGGAAGATGTCATCTTCGTACAGGACCATACTCATCGCGGCCCTGATACTGAGCGTCGCACTGGTTTTACCGGTCGCGGCAGTGACGACAAGCATAACTGTGACGAAATACGCGGACAACAACTACTCGCAGAGCGTCGACGCCGAGACCTTCAATCTCTCACAGCTGCGGACGCTCTCGTCGGTCTACAGCAACGGCCCGGTCTATATGCAGGGTCCGACCTTCGATTCGAACGACCCCTGGGGCGACGGCGGCCAGAACATGATCAACTTCTATGGTCACAACGGCTCGCGGGTCAGCAACATCACCGATGAAGTCGGTGGCATGAGCGACGGTGACGAACTCAAGGTCCAGTCAAGCGACGGGTTCTCCCTCTACTTCGGCTACGACAACGTCTACGCACCGGACAGCAGTCAGGGCGACATGATCGTCGCCTGGTGGGACTCGGATTACGGTTTCGTCCCCGATTACACCTACGGCATGAGGCTCTTCTTCTACACCCCGCCCTCCTCCTACGGCGTCGACGATTCGCTCAACCTGACACTCCGCGATATGGAGGCGTCGTTCGATCCCTGGTACCGTCACAACTACAGCCTGACCTGGCCTTCGGCAAAGGGCCTCTCGTCAAAGTACGTCCAGTACCTGAAGATCTACCCCCCGCACCGCTACGACTTCAACACCACCGGCGACACCGTCGAGTACGCGTACGAGGGCGATGTGGACGGAGTGCCAGGCACCAGCACCGTGCCAAGCACCGCGTTCAGCAGCACCGCAAACATCGCCGCCGATGACAGCGTCTCGTATCAGACCGATAGCGAGAACGAGGGGGAGTACGCCGCCCAGCGTTTCGTCTTCAATGTCGCCGAGAGTGCGGGCAACATCGAGAAAATTGCCGTCACCTGGGTCGGGACCGGTACAAATGCCGGTGACACCGACGGCGCCGACCTCTACATCTGGAATGGCAGTAACTATGAACTCCTGCAGAGCAGTACCAGCAGCAGCGAGGTCACACTCTCAGGAGAGAAGACCTCAAGCATCAGCGACTACATCAACGACGGCAACGTCACGGTGCTTGTGAAGCAGAAGAGTGCATCAAATGGAGATGATGCATCGACTCTTGCAACCGACTACGTAAAGTTCGTGGTGACTCATCACCACGCCAACTAACCTTTTTTCTTTTCTTTATGGTGATTACGATGAAAAAATCGATTGGAACATTTTGCCTTATCCTACTTGCTCTCCTCGTCGCACCGACAGCGGCGACAACCCTCTACGTCGACGACGACGGTGGAGATGGGATCTACACCACCATCCAGGCTGCTCATGACGCCGCCTCGTCAGGCGATACGATCTGTATCCTGCCCGGCACGTACCCAAGATTTGCGATCAGAATACCTCACCTGACATTCCAGAGCAGAGATGGAGTAGATTCTGTCATCATAGACTGTCAGGATGGTGAGGGACTCAGGATCCCAGAAGGAAGCACTAATAACGCAGCAGGAACGGTCATCGACGGATTAACATTTATCAATGGAAAACCATGTTTTAAAATAGGAACTTATGGTCCTGCACCAGATTGTATTATTAAGAACTGTATAATTAGTAAGATAAGCGGTTATCCAGATATCTCTGGTGACAATATTACTTTTGAGAACAATACCCTGATGGATAATAAGAAGACTCTCATCTGTATTCTGAGGCTACAAGATTCAAAAAACTGCACAGTAATCAATAACACGTTTACCAATATTACAACCTCATCTGGAACCATTTACCTCCGCGGCACAACTACGACCAACAACACTATCAGCGGAAACACCTTCAATACCAGCGGGAATTCCTTCTACTTCCGTGATGTCAGCGACGGGAACTATATCTTCCTGAACACCAACGTCTCGGGCGTCACGCTCTACAATGGCAACACTCCCCCGATCACTTACTGGAACGCCACCGCCCCGGTCACCTACACCTACAAGGGTGTCGAGCACACCGGCTACCCTGGCAACTTCTGGTCGAACTACACCGGCGAGGACGCGAACGCCGACGGCATCATCGACACCCCGTACGTCCTTCCGGACGGCCTCGGCACCGACTACGCACCCCTGGCGGGAGTGTGGGAGGACGGCGCCATCGCGGCGCCGGAGCCGAAGACCTGGTACGTCGACGACGACGGCGGTGCGGACTTCACCACCATCCAGGCGGCCGTCGACGCCGCCTCTTCAGGTGAAACGATCGTCGTGAAGGACGGCACCTACACCGAGAACGTCCTGGTGGACAAACCGCTCGTCATCCGCACCGAAAACGGCCCTGAAAACGTCACCGTCACGGCCGCGGCACCTGAAAAGCCGGTCTTCGATGTCGACGCCGACGCCGCGACCGTCGAGGGCTTTGCAGTCCGCGGCCCGACAAACGAGCATATCGCCGGGATAGAGATCGTCGGCTTCGACAACTGCATCGTCAGGAAGAACGACTGCGCCGGATGCTACAACGGCGTCCACCTCGGCGGCACGGCAGCGAACAACACCGTCGAGGAGAACTATTGTCACGAGAACACCCGCCGCGGCATCAGCCTGCGCGACACCGTCCACGACAACCGGGTCTACAACAACACCTGCGAGAACAACGCCGACGACGAGATCTGCGTCAAGGACCAGACCGCAAACAACACCATCTGGGCCAACACCCTCAACGGCACGGTGGAACTCGTCACCGCCAACACCTACCACTCGCCCGCAGAGGTGACCTACACCTACAACGGCGCTGAATACACCGGCTACGTCGGCAACCGCTACTCCCTCTACAACGGCGCCGACGCGAACGGCGACGGCATCGGCGACACCCCGATGTCGTTTGGCACCTACGCGGATGATTACCCGATGATGGGTGCGTGGCAGAACGGCATCATCGCCTATACCGCCCCCTCCATCGCCAGAATCACCCTCTCGCCGGACTCTGCGACGCTCGCGATCGGCGAGACACAGCAGTTTGCCGCCACCGCCTACGACGCCGCGGACGCACCCCTCACCAGCACCGCTTTCGTCTGGGCCTCCTCCAACACCTCGGTCGGCACCGTCAACGCCACCGGCACCTTCTCGGCCCTTGCCGCCGGCACGACCAACGTCACCGCCACCGCGGATAATGTCACCGGCACGGCGACCATCACCGTCACAGCCATCCCGGCAATCGAGTGGGCCCCGTACGTCACCGGCACCACCGCCACATCGGCCGCGGTCCGCTGGCGCACCGACCTCCCGTCGAACGGCACCCTGGAATACGCCGACGAGACCCACTACACCACACACGGCGGCTACGAGCACACGATCGACGACAACACGGCAGCCGAACTCCATTGCGTCGACCTCACCGCCCTCACCCCGGACACCCGCTACCACTACTGCGTCGTCGTGGACGGCGCGGCCACCGGCGACCGCACCTTCAGGACCTTCCCGGAAAGTGGCGGGTTCACCTTCATCGTCTACGGCGACACCCAGGAATCGCAGAACTTCACCCAGCTTGAACGGCACCGCCTCGTCGCCGAACGCGTCGCCGCCGAAGAACCCCTCTTCGTCCTCCACACCGGCGACACCGTCAACATGGTAGACGATGCAGCCGAATGGAAACGCTTCTTCGAGGCCGGCGACCCGGTCTTCGCCAACACCAGCATCTACACCACCCTTGGCAACCACGAAGACAACAGCACTGCCTACTACGATGCCTTCGGCATGCCCGAATGGTACTCCTTCGACTGCGCCGGAGCGCACTTCGCCGTCCTCGACTCCAACGACTGGACCGGCGACCGCATGGACGACGAGACCGCCTGGCTGGAGACAGACCTTGCCGGCGACGCCGAATGGAAGTTCGTCGCCTTCCACCACCCGCCCTATACATCAGAGGAGCGTAACCCCGGCGGCAACCTCTACCTGCGCGAAGAATGGGGCCCGGTCATCGCCGGCGAAAAGGTCTCGGCCGTCTTCAACGGCCACGTCCACGCCTACGAACGCTACCTCGTGGATGGCGTCCAGTACGTCGTCACCGGCACCGGCGGCGGCCCGCTCTACCCCCTCGGGACCGACAGGCCGGACGGCTACCAGAACAGCCTCCAGCACACCCTGGGCTATACGAAGGTGACCGTCCATGAGAACGGGACCGCCGCGATGGAGTTCGTCGAGGTGGCAGAGGTCTCCGACGACAACACCGCAGTGCTCTCCATCTACCCGGCAGGCACCGTCTTCGACCCGGTCACCCTCGTTGCACCCGTCAACCTCCCCGATCTCGCCGTGACTGCCCTGCAGGCGCTGTCCGATCCGACGGTCGGAGAGAACTGCACCTTCAGGGCAACGATCGAAAACATCGGCGACGCTGCGTCGCCCGCGACGACCGCCGTATTCTCAGCCGGCGGCGTTGAGATCGCACGCCCAGCCGTCGCCGCCCTCGCCCCTGGCAACGCCACCGTCCTCACCCTCACCTGGACGCCGGTCACCGCGGGCACCGTCATGCTCACGCTCTCCGTCGACCCGGACAACCTCATCGAGGAGACGGACCGGACAAACAACGCCCGGACGATCGCTGTCACCATCCGTGACAACGGCGGCGAGGTGACGCCTGAGGAGAACGACACCTTACGTCTCAACCCCGGTTGGAACTTCGTCTCCACGCCAAAGCGGCTCTCGGCCGGCAACGATACCGCCTCGATCTTCCTCGACGTGGACATGGCCGGGCGCCCGCTCTACGCCTACGACGCCGTGACCGGAGAGTGGCTCCAGGCGAACCAGAGCACCTCCATCAGCCCGCTCTACGGCTACTGGATCTACTCGAACACCACCGCCGAGATCCTCCTCGACTACAACGAAGACCCTCTCAGCGCACCGCCCGTGATCGAGCTGGTCGGCGGCTGGAACGCCATCGGGTTCTCGGACACCGAACCGACCCCGGCAAAATATGCGCTCTCGTCGCTTGGCGATGCATGGACCACCCTCATCGGCTACGACTCGGCCAATGAAAAATACGAGGTCTCGATCATCAACGGCGCCGAAGATGCCCACAACGACCTGCGCGAGATGCAGCCGACGAAGGGTTACTGGATCTTCCTGACAGAGGAGGCTCCCCTCTGCGCCATCTCCGCATAACTTTTTTTTGAGAATCGAACTTTACAGGGAATTTTTTTCAGTCGGAGGCCGCCGCGTCACCTGTACCATCAGAGGGTCGCCAGTGTCAGGAGCAGATAGAGGACGAACAGGACGGCGACGATCTTGATCCAGAGGGGAATGGTGAAGTGCGTTTCGCCCTCCTCATGAACCACGGCCTCAGGGGACGGGAGTTCCTCCTCAGACTCGATGACAAAAGATCCGGTGTAGCCGCACTGCTTGCAGCGGTAGCGAAATCCCCCATAGCCCCCGAGTTCCTCGTAGAGATCGGTGCTACCGCACTGTGGACACCTGAGCATGGTCATCCCTTTTGAAATGTCTCTTAATTATCCTTGCGGGGCCCACCCCAAACAACTTAACCGCGAACCCTCCATGATTCAGGTGATAAGGCATGGGAGCAACTCTCGTAGAGAAGATCTTCTCCTCCCGCTGCGGGAAGGAGATAGAAGCGGGCGATGTGGTGATGGCGGCAGTGGACCGGGCGATGATCCACGACATCACCGGCCCCCTTGCCGTGCAGAAATTCCGTGAGATGAACGGAACCGAGGTCTTCGACCCTGCGCGGATCGTGATGCTCTTCGATCACCAGGTCCCGGCCGACTCCATTCAGGCAGCCGAGAACCAGAAGTTCATGCGGGAGTTTGCGCTTCACCAGGGCATTCACAACTACGATCTTCGCGAGGGCGTCTGCCACCAGGTGATGCTGGAGAAGGGGCATGCGGCGCCCGGCGAGATCGTCGTCGGCTCCGACTCCCACACCTGCATGTACGGGGCTGCCGGGGCGTTTGCGACCGGGATCGGGTCGACCGACATGGGCTTTGTCCTCCGCTTCGGCGCCCTCTACTTCAGGGTGCCTGACTCGATCCGCGTTGAGGTGAATGGCGCCTTCGCACCCCGCGTCGGGGCGAAGGACCTGATCCTCGAGATCGCCGGGAGCATCGGGGCGGACGGTGCCACCTACCAGGCCCTGGAGTTCACCGGCGAGACCTTCGCATCGATGCCGATGCCCGGGCGGATGACCTGCGCCAACATGGCGATCGAGATGGGGGCGAAGGCGGGGATCGTCCCGCCCGATGCGATCACCTGGGAGTACCTGAAGGGGCGCCGCCCGGATGTCCGGCCGTTCACGCTCGAAAGCGACGAGGACGCCACCTACGCGGAGCTGCGGGAGTTCGATGCTGCCGACCTGGTGCCCAAAGTGGCGGTGCCGCACAACGTGGACAACGTCGTCGACGTCGAGGAGGTCGCCGGCACGCACGTCGACCAGGTCTTCATCGGCTCGTGCACGAACGGGCGCTACGAGGACTTCGCCGAGGCCGCAGAGGTGCTCGGGGACCGGACGTTCTCCGAGGACGTGCGAGTGATCCTGATCCCGGCCTCGCGGGACGAGTACCTCAAGACCCTCAGGGCCGGGCTGATCGAGCGGTTCGTCGAGGCCGGCGCTCTCGTCGAGGCGCCCTGCTGCGGGCCCTGCATGGGCGGCGCCTTCGGTCTCCTCGCACCGGGCGAGGTCTCCCTCTCCACCTCGAACCGGAACTTCAGGGGGCGGCAGGGGAGCACCGAAGCCGGGGTCTACCTCTGCTCGGCGGCGACGGCGGCGGCGAGCGCGATCACCGGCGAGATCACCGACCCGAGGGAGGTGTGAAGATGCAGATCTGGAAGTTTGGCGACGACATCGACACGGACGCGATCATACCGGGCAGGTTCCTGACCGAATACGACCCGAAGAAGCTCGCGGAGCACGTCTTCGAGGGTACCCGCGACGACTTCCGGGCGGGCGTGCAGGAGGGCGATATCCTGGTGGCCGGGAGAAACTTCGGCTGCGGATCCTCGCGCGAGCACGCCCCGCTCGCCCTCCTGGGGGCCGGGGTGAGGATCGTCGTGGCAGAGTCGTTTGCCCGGATCTTCTACCGCAACGCCGTCAACACCGGCCTCCTCCCCCTCGTCTGCCCTGAGGCAGGCGCACTCGTCGAGGGGAACGAGGCCATCGTCGATCTCGCCGGCGGCCATATCGAGTCTGACGGCGTCCGCCACCAGATCGAGACGGTGCCGCCGTTCATGCAGGAGATCGTGGACGCGGGCGGACTCGTGGAATACGCGAAAAATATGAAGGAGGTGGAAGTGTGTACAGGGTCGCATCGATAGGCGGCGACGGCATCGGGCCGGAGATCCTCGTAGAGGGGAAGAAGGTCCTGGACGCCGCAGGTGAGAAGTATGGTTTTGAGATCGAGTGGACTGACTACCCGATCGGGGCCGACCGCTACCTGGAGACCGGCGAACTCGTCACCGAGGACGAGCTGAAGGAGCTCTCGGCCTACCGGGCGATCTACTTCGGGTCCATCGGCGACGACCGGGTGCGGCCCGGCGTGCTGGAGAAGGGGATCTTGCTTGCCCTGCGGTTCTACTTCGACCAGTACGTGAACCTACGGCCGATCAAACTCCTGCACGGTGTCTCGACGCCGCTCGCCGGGAAGGGGCCCGAGGATATCGATTTCGTCGTCGTGCGGGAGAACACCGAGGACTTCTACGTCGGGATCGGCGGGCGGTTCAAAGGGCGCCACCACGCCGACCTCCAGGTCGCGCGGGACCTCTACTCGGTGAAGTTCGGACTTGACGCCGAGAGCGACGCCGAGGAGATCGCCTACCAGATCGGCGTCCTCTCGCGGGAGGGGAGCCGCCGGGTGATGGAGTACGCCTTCGACCTGGCCGAGCGCCGGGAGAAGCGGGTCACCTCCGTCGACAAGGCGAACGTCCTCTCAGACGTCTACGGCCTCTGGCGGGAGGTCTTCACCGGGGTCGCCGCCGCCCACCCGACCGTCTCGACCGAGTTCAACTTCGTCGACGCCGTGACGATGTGGTTCGTGAAGAACCCGGAGTGGTTCGACGTCGTCGTCACCCCGAACATGTTCGGCGACATCATAACCGACCTCGGGGCGATGATCCAGGGCGGCCTCGGGCTGGCGCCCGGCGGCAACATCAACCCGGAGGGCACATCGATGTTCGAGCCGATCCACGGTTCGGCCCCGAAGTATAAGGGCCTCGGCGTGGCAAACCCGATCGCCACGATCTGGGCGGGTTCTCTCCTGCTGGACCACCTGGGCGAGCACGAGGCGGCCGACGCCGTCGTCCGCGCGATCGAGGGGACGATCAGGGACGGCGTGGTGACAAAGGACCTCGGCGGCACGGCGCGGACCGCCGATGTGGGCGAGCACGTCGCCGCGTTGATCAGGTCCTGAACACCTCTTTTTTTATCCTGCAGGGGCGGTTTCAATCGCCGCTTTTTCTGATATGCCTCTTTAAGACGGCGATGAAGTCGGCCATCCTGTATGGTTTGGCGATGACGTCCACAAAGCCGTACAATCTGTAATCAGCCATCACCGGATCGTCGGAGTAGCCGCTTGAAACGATCGCCCTCAGGCCGGGGTCATAGGCCAGGAGTTCTTGGACTGCTTCTTTTCCCCCCATACCTCCAGGGACCGTGAGATCCATGACGACGACGTCGAAGGGCGCGCCCCCCTCCTGTGCGGCGCGGTAGCGGTCGATCGCCTCCAGCCCGTCCGCGGCCCCTTCCACGACAAAACCCCGCCGCCGGAGCAGCGCCTCGGCAACCCGGATGATCTCCTCATTGTCATCCATCACGAGCACCTTCCCCATCCCAGATGCGCCTTTTTCCGGGCGGTCAGCAGGGCAGGCCCCTTCCTCCGGTTTGTCCGGCGGTTTCTGCGATGCCGGCAGGTAGACCTTGAAAGCGGTCCCCACTCCCATCTCGGTTTGGAGTTCGATGAAACCACCGTGGTTCCTCACGATCGACTGGCACGAGGCAAGGCCAAGACCATTTCCTTCTTTTTTCGTCGTAAAGTAGGGGTCGAAGATCCGGCCCCTGATCTCCTCAGGGATACCGGTCCCGTGGTCTCCAACGGTGATCCGCAGGTACCTGCCCGGCCCGATCGGGAGGTTCTCCTCCTGAATTAGGACGTTTTCAGCCTTCACCTCAATGGTGCCGCCCTCGGGCATCGCCTGGTCGGCATTGATGATCAGGTTCTGGATCACCTGGCTGATCTGGCCGGTATCCACGTCCACCCGACAGAGGTCATCGGCAATCGTGATACAGAGCGTGGACTTCCGCCCGCGCAGAGAGAAACGTGCAGTCTCCCGAACGAGCTCGCCGATCTCGGCGGTCTTTTTCACCGGTGCTCCGCCCTTCGAGAAGGTGATCAGTTGCTGTGTGACGTCTCTGGCCCTGAAGGCGGCGGCCTCGGCATCGCAGAGGTGGGCATAGGCAGGAGAATCTTCCGGGACGTCCATTCGGGCGATCGAAAGATTGCCGGTGACGGCGGCAAGCATGTTGTTGAAGTCATGGGCGATCCCACCGGCAAGCGTCCCGATCGACCGGATTTTCTCCTGCCTGCGAAGCTCTTCCTCGTATTTCAGTGTCCCGGTGATATCTCTGAAGATGACGACGGCGCCGGCGACCTTTTCACCCTCGTCATGGATCGGGGATCCCGAGATGGAGACCGGGATATCAGAGCCGTCCTGACCTGAGAGGGTGAGATCCCTGGAGAGCGTGAGAACCTTTTTTCCCGAGAGCACCTCTTCGAGGAGGCGTGCAGCCACCTCTTTTCCCTGCGCATCGCGGAGATGGAGGACGGATCCAATTCCCATGCCGCAGGCCTTTTCCCGGGTGAAGCCCGTCATCGTTGTAGCGATCTCGTTGATCAGTACGATACGCCCGCTGGTATCGGTGGATATCACGCCCTCGGCAATGGACGAGAGCGTCACTGACAGCCGTTTCTTCTCCGAGGCCAGTCTTTCCTCGGCCCATTTCCGGTCGATAATCTCCTGGTTCAGGCTGGCGTTCGCCCTGATCAGGGCGTCGGTCCGCTCCCTGATCAGGTCCTCAAGATGGTTGCGGTGGAGGTCCAGCTCCTCCTCGGTCCGGCGCAGCTCGGTGATATCGCGCGCAATGCCAAAAATCCAGGAGCGTTCCCCCTGCCGCTGCGGCCTCAGCCGCACCTCGAGGATATGCAACCAGCCTGATTTTGACAATATACCGATTTCAACCGTCTTTTCCTGTACCTTTTCGATCTTTCCGGTCAGGCTCCCCTCAATAAGGTGCAGGTAGGCCGGGGCGATGAACTCACGCACCGGCCTGCCGATCAGGTCGTCCCGGCTCCGGCCGGTGAGGTCTTCGGCCACCCTGTTGACCGAGGTGAGGTTCCCCTCCAGATCGAGGGTGAAGATGATCTCCTTTGCCTCGTTGATCACCCTGCTGTAGCGTTCCCTGCTCTCGTCCAGGAGGGACCGGGCGTTCTCAAGCGAGGCGAGCATGCCGTTCACTGAAGCGGCGACCGTGGCGATCTCGTCCTCACCGTCGACATCGAGCCGCGCCGAAAGATCGCCGCCTTTTCCTATGCCGGCGATCCGGCCTCCAAGGATCTCCAGCCGCGAGATGAACGTCTTCTGGAGGAGGAGGATCATCAGGGCGCTGAACACTCCTCCTATCAGGAGAATGGCAATGATGACATAATGCACGGCGTTCTGTCCTTCCCGATAGATATCACGCGGCGCATCGATCTCCAGGAGCAGGGCGGGGGCGCCCATCACATCACGGAGAAGGGCATAGCCGGCGATCTGATCGTCCCCTTCGGTCAGGACTACACCTGCACCCCCTCCCGACACCAGTCGCTCCCCCACATCAGAGATTCCAGAAGGAAGAGCGAGTTCGTTGATGGAGAGGGAGAGAGCGGTCTGCCTGGAGAGCCGTGCGATCTCGACCGGATCAAGGAACCGCCCGACGGTCACCCTGCCGCTCACCTCCCCGCTGTCCCCTGCCATGATCGGGCGGGAGGCGATCATCATCGGCCCTGAGCTGAGCATGAGGATGCCGCTGACGGCCTCGCTGCCGGTAGCAGGAGAAAGGGTCGGAACCTGTTCAAGGAGACTTTTTGGTGTCGGCATCTCGTGTTCATAGACCAGGTTCACATATTTGTGCCAGACCAGCTCCCCGTCGGCATCGGTGATCATAAAAAGATTGAAGTCTGAGCCCACGAAGGTCTCGTCGGGAAAATTTGAGCGGAGGTATGAGGCATCCCTGTCCCCCATAAACCTGCCGGTATCGTCTGCCTCTGCCCAGGTGAAGGCAATCGTATCGAGTTTTGAGAGATCTTCGGTGATCGCGTTCTTTGCCCGGGCAAGATTCTCCTGCATGGCCTGCTCCTCCAGTGCGGTGAAGCCGCCGAGCATGAGGGCCTGCGAGGTCAGGGCCATGACAATGGTGAGGGCGACCGAGGTGGCAAAGATGATCAGGGCGGTTTTGATCCTGAGAGAGGAGAAGGCGCGGAAGAGCGGCCCATACAGGGGACGGCCATCTTGATCCCCGGCGTCATAGCCAACGGCTGTCCGATCAGGATAGGTATAGAGTCCCATGAATGAAAAAATATTGATCAGAGATGAGCATATAGTTTATCCCAGTAATATACCAATACCCCCATTAAAACTATATTAGTATAGTATATCTATTGCACCACCCCCGTGTCGATACCGGCGCCACCAAAGACCTTTTATGACATTCACGAAGACATATCACGAATATTTTTTGGGAATAGGTTCAAAAGAAGCAACCCCACCCACATTACAGGAGAGAATTACCAATAAAATAATAGAGAATTTTAAAAAACTATATATAAATGGTCATCCATTCATTCAACGGTCAGGCTTCCTGATCCTCATGAAAGGTGAACACGATGCATCCGTACGGCAAAGACGGGATTTCACTCTCTCATAATCAATACATCGGCGTTGTGGCGCTGCTCCTGATCACCGCCATTGTCGCTCTGGTCTTCCTTTTCCCACCACTCTTTTCAGGCACCAGTGCAGGAACACCCCTGCCGGCAAACCTGACCATTGCGGGGTCCACAACGATCCAGCCGATCTCGGAGTTTCTCGCCGCGGATTTCATGGCGCACCACCCCGACGTCAGGGTTGTTGTCGAAGGGGGAGGATCTGGTGCAGGGATCGCGCGCACCGTCGACGGAACGGCAGAGATCGGTGCGGCCTCCAGGTCTCTCGAAGCCGCGGAACGGGAACAATATCCGAACCTTGTCGTCCACCCAATCGGAGGGAGCGGCGTTGTGCTCATCGCGGGCAGCGGATATCCCTCGGACGAGATCTCCTGCGATGAGGCGGCACTCCTCTATAATACGGTGAGCGAGGACCTGACAGCGATGCCGCACCTCTCTGAGGTGAGGGCGGTTATCCAGAGAAGTGACAGTTCAGGCACTGAAGAGATCTTTGCCCAATGGCTGTACGGAACGGCGGCAAAAAATCTCGATGCTTCTCTCCCGACGGCAGACACGGGAAAATACGGGACGATCCAGCAGATCGAAGCAGAGGGCAGCGCTGGCGTCCTGAAAGCCGTCGCGGATAACCCCGGTGCAATCGGTTTTGTCGATGTCGGGTATGCGGAAGGGGCGGCGCAGGTCCATCTCCTCAGGGTGATAGACCGGGGATCAGACCTGGCCCTCCCCTCTCCTGGCACCTCGTTCAGGGAGGCGATCCTCGGCGAACTCGCACACAGGGATGACGAGGAGCAGACCTACATACAGGCGCTTACCAGGCCGCTGAACTACCTCACCAACGGCACACCCACAGGAGCACAGGCCGCCTTCATCCAGTTTGCCACTTCAAAAGAGGCAGAGCGGTATTTCAAGGATGTCGGCTACTTTTCGATCAGGGAGATCAGGGACGCGATGGGGATAGGGGCCTGAACCGCCCCCTTTTCTTCAGAGCGGATCAGGCCAATCATCATAACCCTTCCCGAACTCCCCGACCATATAGTCCATAAACTCACGGGCGAGTTCCGGGTGCGGCGCATTCGCCGGCACCGTCGCCGCATAGACGATCGGCGATCCCACCCGCTCGCTCCCGATGGAGGCAAACCGCCGGAAACCAAGGTTGACGACGACCCTGCGGTAATTGTCCGCATGGTCGGCGGATGAAAGATCGATCTCGGGCGGCAAGGAGACGTAGCGCAGCCCGTGCGCCCTGGCTACGCTCAGGTACTCGAAGGCATAGTCCACGCCCCCGGCGTCGAGCAGGGAGAGGAGATAGATGCTCCCGTCCCTGATCCGGACCTTTCCGCCCTCCTGCTTGAGCACCTCGGGAAGGACGATGGTGGTAGTGGTTCCTTCCCTGGTGACGGTGACGTTCGGCCGCAGATGATCGCCCAGGATGTGGGAGAAGATGGTCTCATCCTGATAGTAATCTTCTGCAAGCGTCGTCACCATCAATGAGCGGTAGCCCGCCGCATCGAGCATCGGGTTGGAGATCCCGACCACCGTATCGGGGCGAGCGAGGACCTCGTACCAGTTCTCCGCCGTGATCTCGTCGGCATACCTGCTGGCGTCCGTGTAAGCGACGACCATCCGGTTCGTGGCGAACGAGGTGTACGAATCGGTGTAGTTGCCCTGACCCTCCTCCATCGGGCGGTACATCATATCAGGGATCAATGACTCGTCAGCCACCGCCACCAGGTCCACCTCCCGGTGGAGATCGGTGACCTGCCTGACGCACTGGATGCTCCCGTGCCCCTCGATCTGGACGTCGACACCAGAGTGCGCCGCCTCGAACCCGGCCTCGACGCTTTCGAGGGGGATGAGGAGGCTGCCCGCCGGGACAACCTTCAGCACGACCTGTTCGCTCCCGCCGGTACACCCAGCAGTAGAGATGAGAACAACTGCAACGATGAAGAGAGAGAGGGGGAGAACCCTCATGACCGTTTCACCTCGATCCGGTCCACCCACTTCACCCAGGCGCTCCCCTCGGTGACCGTGCCGGCTTCGTCGGTGCCGACGACGATCCTGAGCGGCCCGCCGTCCTCGTCAGGGATCGCCGCCCCGTTGAACTCATAGGCAAGTATCAGCGTGAGCGCTGGCGCCGGCTTTTCCTTGAGGTTCTGGTCGAAGGTGACAAAACCCGAACCGGCCATCTGCTCATCATCAAAGACCCAGTAGTAACCGTCAGGCGCCGATATCCCGACCTGATCGCCTGCACCGAACCCGCCGATGCTCTCGACCAGCGTGGTCAGGCGGACGCCCTTGACGGTGTACGGCCCGTACATAATCCCGACCGTGGAGACGGCATGGCCATATCCCTCCCATGCCGGCAGTGCCCTGATCTCCGGGAGAGAGAGGACCTTTTCGGTCGTCCCATCAGAGACCGTGAGGTTCCAGGAAACCTCCTCAACGGCCTGACCGCCATCTCCGGTGCACCCGCAGACAGCGACGGCAACGACGAGCAGCACTCCTGCAAGACAGGCAGCCTTCATCCCCGCATCCTCCAGGCACATGCAGCAGCACCGAGCCCGAGCAGGAGGCCGAAGAAGGGGGACGGGCTCTGGGGGGTCGTCGGCAGAGCCGTTGTCTGGCCACCGGCAGCGTCCTGGAGTGACTTCACCGGGACATTCTTTGCCCCGCTGTAGCCGCCCTCATAGACGCGTACCTCCTCGATCCACTTCACGGTGTATCCTGAGGTGGAGGGGTAGAGGTCGCTGAAGAGGTGGAGGCACTCGGGCGGGAAGCAGACACGCATATCATTGTTGCCAAAGACATGTTTTCCCTCAGGGTTGACCGAGGTGTCGGCAAAGAGGACGAGTCGCATGGCGGCGTGGTAGTCCGGGGGGTAGCCGACACCCTGGCGCTCGCCGAGATCGGCGTCCTCACCGTTGTACCAGCAGATGCCGATCGGCCCCTGGCGCGGTTCAGGATCATACACATTCGCGTATCCAAACTCGATATGATACCCGTCAGACGCCCGGATCATCACCTCATCGCCGGGCACCATCCCGCCGACGAGATCGCAGAGGTCGGTAATGTTCGTCCCCTTCACCGCCCCGCGGTCCTTGAAGTTCGTCGTTTCGTTTACATCCCACTGGGCTTCCTTGTCCTCGGCGAAGACCGGGCCCTGGTGGTAGTAATGCGTCACCCCGTCGCCGAGGACCGGGAGGTTCGCCTCCATCCAGCGGTAATCGACGGTCGTCTCGTCCAGGACCGTCGTTCCGTCGGCGGCGATTTTCACAACATGGAGTGAGGTTGTCGGTGCAGCACAGACCGCCCCTGCACAGATGCAGAGGAGGGTTAACATCAGGATTGTTCTTATCAATTTCATGGGATCATCTCATACAAAGGGACCATCAAAGAGGAGTCGGAGCCTTGGGAGCAGATCCGAGACTGACAGGACCCAGGACTGGCTCAGGGGCAGCATGACCGTCTCAAAGACCTGATCCTTCGGATAGACCCGGAGAACCTCTTTATTATCCTCAGATATCTCGGCAACCGGCACCACCTCGACGAGCACCTGATCGGCATCCACCCTCACCCTCAGGTACGCCAGGGTGTGCTCGAGCGCCGATCTGAACCCCGCGGGTTTCCTCTCCGAGAGGGCGTAGAGTTCCTCGCCGCCGCACGGGATCACAAAATACTCGGTGCCGTTCACGGAGTAGCGTTCATACGCATGGGTGTGGCCGTTGAAGACGGCCAGAACGCCGTGACGCTCGAAGATTGGAACCCAGAGGCTCCGGAGTTCGAGGTCGCCACCCCATGCCCGTTCGTTCGAGGAGAAGGGAGGGTGGTGGAAGGCGACAAACGTCCACCCGGCACCGCCGGCAAGATCGTCCTCGAGCCACGCCGTCTGGTCGTCCATGCGCTTCCCGACCCAGTCGTTGGAGTCGAGGACCGTGACATGGGCGCCGCCGCACTCGAATGAATACCACTGGGGCATTGCGAAGGCGTCGTAGTAGAGGGACCGGTTCCCCTCGTGGTTCCCGAGCACCGGGACAAGGGTCGTTGAAGAGAGCATGGCCCGGGCCGCCTCGAAGTACTCCCCCCACTCGTCGGCGTCGTTGCCGAAGGTGACAAAGTCGCCGCAGTGGATGACAAAGGAGAGGTTTTCCTCCTCTGCGATCCGGTCGGCGACCAGTTTGTGCCGCTCCATCTGGGTGAAGAGCGGCGCCTGTCCCCTAGTGTCGCCATAGACGGCAAAGGTGATCAGCCCCCCACCAAATGTCCTGAACTGCCCTGAGGGGCCGGTCGTCCCGTTCAGGGAGATGAGATAGGTGTACTCCGTACCAGGGGAGAGTCCGGTGAGGGTGAGATGGTGGAGGTCGGCGGCCTGCCCATCTGCAACGGTGAGGGTGAGGCCCCCACCCGCGGGGCCATAGAGCACCGAACCTTTTGCCGGCAGATCGGTCCTCCAGGAGACGACCGCGGAGTCGTCCGTCGTCCCGGTGACATATGGCCCCCATATGACAGCGGCGCCGCTGGAGGAGAGGGGGATGAGGAGAATGGCGAGGAGCGCGGAGAGCGCCAGACGGCCTGCCATCTCACTCACCAGATACCCATTCGCAGACGGTTATGTCATGCGGCTTCACCAGCAGGTCCTCCAGGGTCTTTGATTCAGATCGGCCCACCACCTTCACGTCATATGCTCCGAGCGCCATCCCACCAAAGAGATGCGGCGTCACCTCGCCGGTGTTCAGATCATAGAGATAGATCTTCGCCCCGGCCGGGGTGCTGTTCACATAGAGGTAGCCATAGGGGTAGGGCTCGAGTTTGAGGCTGATCTCGCGGTTGTCCAGCCGTTCGGGGAGGAGGACCAGGGCATCCTCAGAGAGGTAGCCCGGCTTTGCGAGCATGAACCTGTGGTAACCGGCAGAGATGTTATCGATGCAGGAGGGTGTAGCAAGCCCGGTGTCGAATCCATCGACAAAGATGCGCGCGCCCGGCGGATCGGAGACAACCATGACGCTCCGCAGCACAGGGGAGGGTTTCTCCAGGCGGATCGTGCTCCCGTCAGCGGCAAAGTCAGAGATCGGCGCGGAGAGATATGCTCCCTCGTGGAAGATGCCGGCAAAGGCGTTTATGCCGGTGACCGTCACCTTTGACGGGACGCTTTTTCCGGCATAGATCCCGTTGACCGAGAAAAATTCTCCGGTATAGGCCGGGTCATCGATCGTGAGCGTTCGAGAGGCCCCGTTCACCGAACGGTCAAAGTATACCGGTGTGATCGTCCCGGGGGTGACCCAGACCTCAATGGTGTCAGGGAGGTACTTCGTGGACCCCATCCTGATCTTCACGCGGTGAAGCCCCTCTTTCAGACCGTTGACGACCTGGGGGGTCGTCTTCCCGATCTTTTTGCCGTCGATGTAGATCTCGGCGCCGTCATCGCTCGCCGCCACGAATAGCCCGCCGGAACGTCCGTCCGCCCCCTGCATCGCAGCAAGGTTCAGACAGAGCGGGTTTTCATTGATGTTCGGGTTCTGGGGGGAGAGCGCCACCGCAACAGAGGTATCTCCATCGAGATCGAAGGAGGTCTCATAGGGGGCATAATGGATGAGGTCGAGATGCAGGGTATGCTGCCCGACCGGGATCTCATGGAGGTCAACAGGGGTGATGACCCCAAGATATGCGCCATCGAGGGTGACCATCGCCCCGGCCGGGTGGGTGACGATCGATATGGAGGCGTGGGTCGGCATTTCATCCGGGGTGACCGGAGGATGGGGCTGCTCCTCTCCAGAAGGATCCGCCGCGGTCGGCCCGGGCTCGACCGTGCGGCCATCTGGCCCGGCAGGCGCCCCTTCAAAGAGCCATCCGATGATCGGGAGATCGGCGAGCCCGCGCTCCATCCCAAAGAGGCGGAGGATGGCGTCCAGGAACGAGAGATCTCCGGCCTCATCGGCCGTCCCGGTCACTGTCTCTGCCGCCGGAGTTGGTGCGGCCAGCGTTGTCGTTCGGGGCGCCGGCGTGGTGCCGGTCGGCGTTTCCTCCACGATCTCTTCCTCCGGGAGGTGCGTGAGTGTCAGGATGAGCAGGCGGTTCTCCAGGAGATCGCCAGGCTCCCCGTACGGCACGCTCGAGATCGCAGCACGGTTCTCGCCTGCGCGGAGGTACTGGACCGCATCGGCCTCGCCGACGCTGATAGCGTCCCTGCCGGCGGAGAGGAGGTTGAGCCACTCGCCATCGTTGAGGGAGAGGCGATTGGCCAGGGTGTCGTTTCCTGTCGCCCCGGTGCTGACCGCAACGATTTTTGCTGCCATGTGCTCAGGCACCCGGCCAAGATCGTCAAAATAGCCGACTGTCACGGCATCGTCCTCAGAGATCCCCTGATCAGGGACGGCCTGCACCGTGTCCGCACCTTCGGCGATCCACCACGCGGTCAGGTTCTCACCGCCGGCGACCTGCGCCGCGAGCGCCCCGCCATAGACCGTCACCCCGGTGCCTGGTCGGCCCGGGTTCGTGATGGTGAGGGTCTGGTTCGCACCGAGCGCCTCAGACGGGAGATCATACCGCCAGGTCTCGGCGGCGCCCCCGGGACCGTCGCCGGTATCGAGATGGTGCGAGGCGGCCTTCAGGGTCCGCGTCCCGAGGGTCGCCTCGATACCTGACCCGCCCTCTACGACCGTGCCTGTGTTATTCGTTCCGAAGAGATAGAGGTGGGCATCGCCGGTCAGGTTCAGTCCGGTCGTGTCCAGGGACCACCGGCACGAACTTCCGCCCTCGATCCAGCAGGCATTCCCTCCTGTCAGGAGAAGGGTGAGGGTGCCGTTCACCGCACCGTGAAGGTCCTGCACCAGCGTCGAGCCCTCGAAGCCGCGGCTCGCAGGTCTGCCGCCATCGCTGCCGCCCCCGGAGCCTGAGGTTGGGTCAATCTGACTGTGGATGGTGATCCGGTTGACCTTCTGAACCGAGTTTCCGACGGCCGAAGGGTACTGGTTGTTGTAGAAGTACCAGTACTCTTCATCCCAGGCCTCGTGCATGTCATAGTTGCCCCATACGAGCATCCCATCGGCATTGGTCGTCTCGACCAGGAAATAGAGGCGCATCCCCTCATAGAACCGTTCGTTCACATAACCGGTATCGGTGCCGTGGTACCATGCGATCACCATCGGGCCCTGCCGCGGGTCTGGGCTGTAGATGTACTCCGCGGGCCAGGTCTTTGTCAGACCGTCAGAGGCCTTGATCGTCACCATGTCGCCCTCAGAGGCCCCTCCGACAAGGTCGCAGAGATCTCGCACATTGGTGCCCTTAAACTCGCCGTGGTCCTTGTATTCGAGGTTCACGTCCTCGGTCGGGTTCCAGAGATCATAGGGTTCGCCTGGATGGACCTCCTCCCATGCCCCTTCGAAGATCGGACCCTGGTTGTAGTAGGTCGTTATCCCGTCACCGAGGACAGGGAGGTTATCCCGCATCCAGGTCCACGATACTGTCTTCTCATCGAGGACCGTCGTATCGTCCGAGGCGAGTTTTGTAATGGTCACTTCCATCGTCGCCGCGGCCGAGGCCGCGGGCATCATCAAAGATGCAGCCAGAAGCACGAGAGAGAAAAAAATGAGGGGCCGAACGATTCTGGACCGGATCGTCGTCATGGCGCACCTTCATATCCTGAGAGCGATGCCGACGGCGAGCGCTGCGAGAAGCACAGCAATCCCGAGGGGTGAAGCCTGTGTCGGGGGCAGATCCGGCGAGGTGTCTCCCCCTTCGGTCCCCTCTCCCGGGTAAATCAGAAGTTTGTTCACGTGCTTGACCGAGAGGCCGCTTGAAGACGGCCATTTGCCGCTGAAGAGGTGCCACTCATCCTCCGGCATCGTCTCTCTCATATCGTTGTCGCCGAAGACGTGCCAGCCCCACGGGTTTGCAGAGGTATCAGCGAAGAAGATCAGGCGCATCCCGTCATAGTAGTCAGGGACATAGCCTTCGCCCTGGGGATCGCCGGTCACCGAATCCTGCCCGACGTACCAGGCAAGACCCATCACGCCTTTTCTCCCGTCCTCACCATAGACGGTCTGATAGGAGAAGTTCTTGTAAAACCCGTCTTTCGCCTGCACCCGCAGGATGTCGCCGGGCGCCATCCCGCCGACGAGATCACAGAGATCGCTGACGGCCGTGCCTTTAACGGCACCCATATCCCTGGTCTCCACGTTCTGATACTCGGCCGGATCCCAGAGATCAGACTCGTTGAACGTTGGACCCTGATGGTAGTAGTGTGTCAGCCCGTCGCCGAGGACCGGGAGGTTCGCCTCCATCCAGAGGTAATCGACGGCCATCTCGTCCAGGACCGTCGACCCGTCAGCGGCGTACCTGACGAGATGGACCTCTGTTGTCGCGGCCGCTGCTGGGAGAGATACGAGAATTACAGCGAGTGCGACTGCAAACACCGTCAAGAAGATCTGTTTTTTCATGTGTTCACCATACCGGATCAGAGATTCTTCATAAAAAATGGGGATTTTAGCCTCTCCTGAAGAGCAAGAGAACGCCGAGTGCCGCAAAAGGCAGCGCCCAGAAGACCGGGCTCTGTGCGGGCGTGGTGGCAGGTGCCGCAGTGGTCCCTGCCGGGGCGGTGGTGGTCACCGGAGTGGTTGTCGCCTCGGCGGCGAGCGCCTCTGCCGGGACGGCCTCCCCGCTCTCACCGACAATGGCGAAGTAGGAGAAGCCCGGGGTCTTTGCAGTGAAGTATGCCTTTCCATCCTTCTCCTCAACAAACGTTGTCTGGAGGGACTGCCACGCACCGTCCGCATACCGCATCAGGACGATATCAGCGGAGGTGAGGCCGTTGGTCTTCAGCCATGAGTTCTCGACTGCAAAGGAGATGATCGCTCCTGAGACCGCAGAGGAGTCAGCACGGTACAGGGTGACCTGCTGGATCTCGTAGACCTGACCGGCAGGCATCGGGACATCCCTGGGCAGGGAGGCCGCCTGCACCGTGAGCAGGAGGTTGGAGATCTGGTCCGCGGCGTTCACGGTGATGCTTGAGAACGCCGTCTGGCTCACCGGGAAGGTCGCCGATCCGCCGGCACCGACCGTGCCCGAGACAGCGGCGATGCTGGACGACGAACTGCTGCTCGAACTCGATCTGGGCGAGGGCGTCGGTGTGGGGCCAGGTGTCGGCGTGCCGCCGACGGCGAAGTAGGAGAAGCCCGGGGTGACGGCGGTGTAGTTGGCATAGCCGTCAGCGCTGCCGAGATAGGTGGTTGGGAGCGTCTGCCATGCACCCTCATGCCAGCGGTAGAGTTTCGCGTCTTCAGGCGCGATCCCCGAAGCCTCAAGCCAGGCGAGCGGGAGGGAGAAGGAGATCTCGGCGCTGCCGATCGCGTCTTCGTTCGCACCGAAGAGCGTGATCTGCATCACCTGGTAGAGGGTTGCATCAGGCTGAGGCACCTCTGACGGGAGGGAGGTCACCGAGGCGGCAACAGTGAACTGGGTGATGTTCTGGGCAGCGGTGATGTTCACCATGCTGACCGATGCGTTTGCAACCGGGACCGCTGCCGTCTCACCGGCGGTGACGTTTGTTACGTCCTGGAAGGTTCCGGAGAGGTCGAGCCTGATCTGCTTGACGGCGTCGACCTGCATGGCGGCGCTCACATTGGCGCCGTTAAAGACCAGCGGCCACTGACCGCCCTCTTCGTCGAGGATACTGCCGTTCAGCGTGTTTGCAATGAGGTAGTCGCGGCTATCGATGATATCGCGGCTGTTGAGGGTGACGATCTTTCCGTTTGTACCGATGATCTCGATGCAGTAGCCCTCAAGTGCGAGGGTCCGGTTGAACGCCTTGCCCGAGTGCTCGTTGCTGTCGTCGACCCAGCCGCAGAGGAGGTAGAGCGGCATGCCTGCCCAGACCTTTCCGTCGGCGTCGGTGTACTGTGCCTTGTGGTTGGCACCCATGGTGCAGGTGAGGGCGCTCTCAAAGAATCCCTTTGAGATATCGGTGGAGTGCTCACCGGTGAGGTTCAGCGTCCAGTCGGTCTCATAGGCAGAGTAGATCCTGATCTCGGAGATCCACTTCGGGGAGATACCGGCACAGGACGGGTAGACGATACCGCCGGACGAGTAGTAGTGCCAGTACTTGTCAAGCATGCTCTCGTGCATGTCCCACTGACCAAAGACATGGTCCTCAGGTGTGTAGAACAGGCGGTAACCGTCCTCATAGGCCGGCACATACCCCTGGCGTTCGGTCCACCAGACGAGGACGGCCTCGCCCTGGCGCGGGTTGGGGTCGTAGATGTTGTTCCAGCCAAGATTGGTCTCCCATCCGTCTCTGGCGACGAAGGTGATCTCAGTCCCTTCGGGCATGCCGCCGACGAGATCGACGAGATCGCGAACTGAAGTGCCGCGGATGATCTCTTCAATCTTCGGGGGGTTCATGCCGAGCGTTTCGTCGGGATTCCAGAGATCGTTCGGGTCAAAGGTGACGCCCTGGAACTTGTACGGCTGGTCGTCGCCATATACCTGGAGGTTCTGCTGCATCCAGAGGTAGTCGATGGTCGTCTCGTTGACGATCGTCGTGCCATCGGCGGCGAACTTCACGATGTGAACGGTCGGGACATCGACCGGTTTCTGGAACTCGGTCAACTCGATCGAGGCGATGCCGCCGACACTTGCATGGGTCGAGACATCGGCGCCGACCAGACGGAGCGGCCATGAGGGCTTGTTCCCTTCCTTCGAGAGTTCGCTCCCGTTGAGTTTGTTGGCGACAATATAGTTGTTGTTGCGGGCGATGTCTTTGCTGCTGAACTCCTTGGAGTAGCCGTCAGAGGCGGTGACGATCACCGTGTAGCCGGTGTCGGCAAGGACGTCGTTGAAGCCGTTCGCACCGTGCGGGACGCGGTCGTCAACCCAGCCGACGAGTTCCCAGAGCCCGATGCCGGTCCAGCGCTCGCCGGTCACAGGATCGGTCCAGCTGAGCTTGTGGTGTGAGCAGGAGTAGGCCAGCTCAAAGAAGTCCTGGGTGCAGGTATAGTCGATCGGACCCTTCAGGGCGAGGTTCCATGAACCCTCGGCCGGGGGTGGCGGGATGAGGTCGACAAGGTCGATCTCGGCGACGCCCTTCACCTTCTTGGGCACATTGTCGCCGACAAGTTTGATCGGGTAGGAGCTGTCGGTCTCAGGGATCGGTTGACCGTCCATCAGGTTGGCAAGGATGTAGCCGTTGCTCCGTGCGACCTGGGCACTGCCGTAACTCTGGGAGTAGCCGTCGGATGCGGCGACCCTGATCGTGTAGTTGGCAGCAGCGGCGTCGTCGTCGAAGGTCCAGTGGGTGGTGGTCTCGATGTTGTCGGAGACGCCGACAAGGTACCAGAGGGGCACGCCGCTCCAGACGATGCCCTGCTCATCGGTGTAGGTCACACCGCCGTGGCATCCCAGTTCCTCAAATTCGGCCTGGGTGATCGTGTCGTTGACGACACCGCAGACCCGCAGGGTCCAGCCATCCGAGGGTTCGGGCAGGCCGACGAGTTCAATCGAGGCAATGGCGCCGACGAGCTGTCCGGCGCTGGCGTCCGCGCCCTTGATCTGGAGCGGCCAGCAGGGTTTGCTCTTCTCGCCGATGGTTTCGGGCAATGCAGAGCCATTCAGGGTGTTCGCAACGATGAAGCCGCTGTTCCTGGCCATGTCGGCACTCGGGATGTTGATCGAGTAGCCGTCCTTTGAGGTCACCTTCACCGAGTAGCCCTCGGCTGCGAAGGCGTCGTTGAAGGTGTAATGGCTGCCGGACTCGATGTCGTCGACCATGCCGACAAGGAACCAGAGAGGCATGCCGGCCCAGACGTCACCGGTCTCGGGGTCGGTCCAGGATGCATTGTGCCCGCAGGCGATCCCGCTCTCGAAATAGTCACTGGTGACCGTGACTGTCTGCGCCCCGATCATCGAGAGGGTCCAGTCGCCAGGCGAAGACCCGGTCCTGACCGTGATCAGCACCGCCGCTTCGGCGGTTTCTGCGGTCACACCCTTCGGGCCGTAATAGAAGTTTACCTGGTCGCCGGCGACGAGGGCGCGGACGTTCAGGCCGTCGGTTGCCGGGCTGCCGTAGTCGTCAAGGGCCACGCCGTTCACGTAGCAGACCCAGGAGTTCCCACCCTTGACATAGGGGTACGCCCCGATGTCGTCGAGCATCAGGATGCCGGAGTCGGCCCATTTCTTGTCGGTGACCGCATAGGAAAAGCCCTGTGCACCAGCGACCGTGTCGAGGGCGCCAAGAGGCGTCCGGGCAGGGATGCTGTAGTCAGTCCCCTGGCTCGACGTGACCGTGACATTGCCCTCGTCGAGCACCACCTCTCCGGAGAAGAGGATATCGGCATTCGAGAGGCGTGCTGTCAGGAGGATGGCCGCTTCAGCGTTCTCCGGCGTGGTTGCGCCCTTCGGGCCGTAGTAGTAGTTCACCTTGTCGCCTTCGGCAAGAGCGCGGACGTTCAGGCCGTCGGTGGCAGGGTACGCGTAGTCGTCAAGAAGAACACCGTTCACGTAGCAGACCCAGGCCTTCTGGCCCTTGACAAAGGGGTACGCTCCGATGTCGTCAACCATCAGGATGCCGGAGTCGGCCCATTTCTTGTCGGTGACCGCGTAGGTGAAATTGCCAGCCTTCGAGACGGTGTCAAGGGCGCCGAGCGGCGTGCGGACAGGGATGCTGTAATCAGTCCCCTGGCTCGACGTGACGGTGACATTCTCGTCCGGAAGGACAACGTCGCCCTCGAAGAACACATCGGCACCGGACCCAATGTCCACCGTGATCGATACCACCGCTTCGGCGGTCTCTGCGGTCACGCCCTTCGGGCCGTAGTAGAAGTTCACATGGTCGCCGTCGGCAAGAGCGCGGACGTTCAGGCCGTCGGTTGCCGGGCTGCCGTAGTCGTCAAGGGCCACGCCGTTCACGTAGCAGACCCAGGAGTTCCCACCCTTGACATAGGGGTACGCCCCGATGTCGTCGAGCATCAGGATGCCGGAGTCGGCCCATTTCTTGTCGGTGACCGCATAGGAAAAGCCCTGTGCACCAGCGACCGTGTCGAGGGCGCCAAGAGGCGTCCGGGCAGGAATGCTGTAGTCAGTCCCCTGGCTCGACGTGACCGTGACATTCTCGTCAGGGAGGGTAACCTCACCCTCGAAGATCACATCGGCGCCTGAGCCTGAAAATGTCAGTTCGATCCGTGAGATCTGCTCGACTGCACGCTGGGTAGTGTCCACGCCGGTCCCCTGCAGGTAGAGCGGGAAGAAGACGCGGTCGATAAGCGTCGTCTGGTTGATCTCGATGCCGTCGAACCTGTTGCCGAGGACATAGGTCTTCTCGCCCGCCGCCAATTCGGTGGAGTAGAAGGTGGAGACGTAATCGACTCCTTTCTTCTTGCCATAGACGGTGATCGTGTAGTTCTCCGCGGCGAGGGTCGGGTTCATGGTCAAGGGATCGTCGTCGTCCACAAGTCCGACGACGGCAGAGAGGTTGGTGCCCTCGAGGAGGCCGTACTTGTTGTGGTAGAAGGAGGCCGGGTGCGCTGCAGCGATCCCGATGAACTCGCTCCGGGTGAGGGTGCGGTCTGTCGAGCCGTTCAGGCTGATCGACCAGTCGGCAGGCGCCGGGTCATTGCTCTTGATGATGATCCGGTTGACGTACTGGACAGAGTTGCCGCCCGACGAGGGCCAGGTGCCGCTGTAGTTGTACCAGTACTGGGGCGCCCATGCCTCGTGCATGTCCCAGTTGCCGAAGACATGGTAGCCGCTGGCATTGGTCGTCTCTGCAAAGAAGATCAGGCGCATCCCTTCAGAGTACGAGGGAACATAGGTCCCGTCCTTCACCCAGGCGATACCCATGGGGCCCTGCCGGTCGTCAGGGGTGTAGATATACTCGTACGGGAACTCTTTGGTCAACCCGTCAGATGCCCTGATCGCCACCGTCTCGCCGGGGTCCATGCCGCCGACAAGTTCACAGAGATCCTTTACGTCGGTTCCCTGTACGGCTCCCATGTCCCTGAGATTCTTTGTCTCAGCATCATTCCAGGGATCGTTCTCATCAAACGTAGGTCCCTGGTGGTAGTACACAGTCACACCGTCGCCGAGGACAGGGAGGTTATCCTCCATCCAGGTGGCGTTGACAGTGCGCTGGTCGATGACGGATGTGCCGTCATCGGCAAGTTTCGTAATGGTCACTTCTGTCGTCGCCGCAGCGGCGGGTGCAATAATCAGTCCCGCTATTGCAAGGAGAAGAAGCGCTAGAATTGCAAATCTGCATTCCATATTCAAACATTCACCTCTTTATCGGGAGAAGGACACTCCTTCCAGAACGATAATGCAATCATCTCAGCCCTTCGATCAGAAAAAGGTTACCAAAAATAAAAAGTTAATTTAACTTAATTTACAAACAGAGACTCTCACGATTTACAGGATTTTAACGGATAATATCGCTACATTAAGAAGAAAAGAGGATATAGAGGGTGTCAGCCGCGGGCCTACTCCCGCCTTGTCAATATGAAACCGACCAATGCGGCAATGAGCGGGAGGAGCGGGAGGAGAGGAGACTGGCGGGGCGCGGTGGACACAGGAGAAACAGCCTCGTCGATGATGGCCGGGGAGGGGGTCGGGTCAGGGGTGGTTCGAGCGGCGACGGCAAAGAGCGAGAGGCCGTCGGACTCCGCGGCGTACCCGGCATATCCATCCCCGACGGTCATAACGCGGGTGGAAAGGGGCGACCATTGTCCGTCGGCAAAGCGGAGCAGCACGATCGTTTCCGGGCCGAAACCCATCTCGGTGAGCCATTCTTCGGGAACCCGGAAGGTGATCGTCGCCGGCGTGGACGCAGCCGCTGCCCCGTCCAAGTCAAACTCAACATAACGGTACACCACGGTGCCGGGCGCCGGGGCCGTCAGGGCGTCGGCGCGATCTGCGGCTGTGACCCAGACGGCAGTGCCGCCTGCCGGCAGGCTCAGAACAACCCTGGAAACGACCGGGTTGTCGATGAGGAAGGTCTTCGTGATCCTGAAGGCCGAAGGGGTGACGCCGACCTCTCCCCTCTCCACCGGACCGCCGCTGTACTCAAGCACAATGATCCGGTTGACGAGCGCTCCTCCAGATGAGGCAGCCGCCCCGGTCCCGACCGAGACCTCGTTTTCGCCGGGAAAAAGATATGATCCGGCTTCGAGAGACGCACTCCAGAGCATACCGCTGCGGTTGAACGCACCGGTCCACTCCCGCTCGCTGAGGATGATCCGGTCCTGCGTCCCGTCCCGCTCCCCGTCGCCGGTGCCAAAGACGACCAGTCGACTCTCCGAGATCCGGTTCATGTCCGGCGGGCCGGAGAAGAACACAACCGTCTGTGCGTCCTCTTCATAGACACCGGCACCAGTGTCGACCGCAACGGCATCGCATACTTCCGCAACCTCATAGGAAATAGACGGGGCATCGGGATTCTCGACGGCGAGCAGCAGCACCCCGCCGGAAAGCGTGCAGAGGGCCCCGGCGCGGCCCCTGTCGCGGACCGTGACGGCGAGATCGCCGGAACCGGCGATCATGCCGCCCAGGTCAACGGCATAGGTGACCGAAACCGGACCGTCGGTGCCGCCCTCTCTCCCGGTGAGGGTCCGAACGGGGGTAACCGATCGGCCGTTCACCATGAACTCAAGGGCGGGATCCACGCCGCTGGAGGTATCTTTGTAGTGCGAACCCGAGACAAAAAGGTACATGATGGCGTTGCGCACCGTCCCGTTCACGCCGGCGACCGGGACCGTCAGGGAGGCGGTGCTGCCGGGTTCAAGGGCCGCCGGCGCTCCGGCGACCGGCAGATATGCCAGGGTGCCGTTGAAGGTGTCAGAGATGCCGGGCGAGATCTCCTCGCCAGCATAGCCTGAGGTGGCAGATCCCCCCCCGTCTCCTCCGCTCCCGCCGGGGGCGGTATCACCACCCGAAGGTGCGGTGCCCACCACCGCATAGCCGCTGCTGCCCGGTCCCGAAACGGCGTTTGTCCATGAGATCCCCTGCCCCTGGTTGGACTGGTTGCACCAGCCGTAGGAGTTGAATGCCGCAAAGGTTTCGAGGTTCTCAAACTCGAATTCAATCTTCATCGAACCGCTGTCGATCAGATCCGGGATCATCGAGTTCTCCCCGATGGTGCCGGCGTTCAGGTCCACAAAGATCGTGTGGAAGGTGTTGGAGGTGTCGGACATGTCCTGCCCGTAATAGATCGAGTAGTTCCCGGGGGCATTGTTCCCTGCCGGTTTCCAGGTTTGTGGCCGGTACACGAAGTCGCTCTTCGTGATCGTCCCTTCATAACTCCCGTCGATATACTCGATCTCATCGGCCGCCGGCGGCTGGTTCAGGAGCGGCGTCGGCGTCCAGCGGTAGCCGCTCGCCCTGATGTGAACGGCGAAATCGTCCGGAATCGTCCCGTTGACGGCAATCATCAGGATCATGTCATCGTCGAACCCCCGGCCCCCGGTGTTGGTCAGGTAAAAGACACCCGATTGCTCCTCGGTGGTCGTCACCTGCCCGTACGGGTCGCCGGGATCGGTGCTGATGTGGAGGGCGTTGAGCCCGCCGCCCTCGAACTTGAAATATTTCGTCAGCCCGTCGGAGAGGATCAGGTCGAAGTTCTTTGCGCCGGGCATCAGGATCCCCCCCGTGTCGTCCGCCGCTACAGCGGGGATGCAGAACGCCGCCAGGATCAGCACTGAAAGGATGACGGCAGACCATCCGATGCAAGGCCGGTAGTTCAATGTGCTCATTTTAATCTCCTATTTTTTCATCAGAAAAGGGGGTCATCGATAGATTTGGGTATCTCAGGACGGCAATATCATACTTGCCATTTGAGAATAGTACATTATTTTTCATTAACACCGTCAAAAAAAGATTAGAGCCTTCTCAGGAATAAGAAGGCTCCCAGGGCGACGAACGCAGCAAACCACGGCAGGGGAGACTGCTGGGTCGGCGCCGCGGTCGCGGGGGCAGTGGTCGCGGGGGCAGGTGTCGTTGCCGTTGCCGCCGGGGCGGTCGTCGCGACAGCGGTTTCCCCGACCCCGGCGCTCTTCTCCACCGCAATGGCGAAGTACGAGAAGCCCGGTGTTTCGGCCGAGAAATACGCAAACCCGTTTTTCTCCTCCACGAAGGTGGTCGGGAGAGCGGTCCATGCGCCGTCGACGTAGCGCATGAGGACAATGTCGCCGGTGGCGAGGCCGCGGGCGTCGAGCCAGGACGTCGGGACGGCGAACTCGATCATGGCCGAACCGATCGCCGCAGCGTCGGCGCGGTACAGGGCGATCTCCTGGATCTGGTAGGTCGCCTGCACGGGCGCCTCGATGGTGGACGGGAGGGACGCCGCCTTCACGGTGATCAGGAGATCGCTGATGTCGTTCTTCGCGATGACGGTGATCTCTTTGACCGCCGTCTGGCTCACGACAAAGGACTTCGTCGCACCGGCTGAGACGGAGCCGGAGAACGAGGCCACGCTCGATGACCCGCCGGAAGACGAGGAGGATCCGCTCGGGGTCGGCGAGACGGCCGAAGCCGCAGCCAGACCGAAGATCGAGAGGCCGTTCGGCGAATATGCTTCGAAGACCATGTTGCCGTCGGCGTCGAGGCCGATGTAGGTCGTCGCCAGCACTTCAGTGGTGCCGTCTTCCGCGGACCTGATGATCTTGATTGCGTCGACACCGCCGTTGGCGTCGACCCAGGCCTGGCTCACGGCCATGCGGATCGTGGCGTCGGAGATGTCCTGGCCGTTCGTCAGGTTCGTCTTGACGATGTTGAGCGTGTAGGCGACGGCGTCGAGGTTCAGGCCGTCTTTGGAGGCGGCGAGCTGGAAGGCGCTCTGGGCGTCGGCCGAGACGTTGGCGGAGACCGTGGTCTGGACGGCGGCGCCCGCCGGGATCCCGGTCAGGTTCGCCTCGATCGAGGCGGTGACCGTGCCGAGGGCGTCGAAGATCGTGGAGACCGGGGTGGTGTTGAGGGTGATCCCGGCGACCGTGCCGTTCACGGTGCCGTTGCCGACGGTGGGAGCGCCGGTGGTCTCGATGATGAGGCTGAAGGTGTCCTCGTCTATCCGGATGGTGTTGCCGGAGACGGTGGCGTTGGTGGCAGTGGTGTTGACCAGGACCTGCCGCGTGCCGTTGCCGTTATCCGTGATGTTGCAGCCCGGAACGTTCAGGGGCGAGTCTTCCGTCTGGTCGCCGTGCGGCGGGGTCACCGTCACCGCGGCGGTGCCGAAGATCTCGCCGACCGCGGCGCTGACCGTGGTGGTGCCGACCTTGCGGGCGGTGAAGGTGCCGGTGGCGTCAACCGTGCCGACAGTAGTATTGGAACTGGACCACGTAACAGGCGAACCGATGATAATGAAGTCCTCCTCATCATAGGCGGTCGCCGAGAACGGTTCGTTCGTACCCTCTGCAAGGGAGACCGCCGTCGGGGAGACGGCAACCGAAACCGGTGCTCCACCACAGTCCTCCACCGTATTGTTGACGAAGGTGTTGTTGTTCATGCCCTTCTGGATATAGCGGGGGAGGGTGACGGAGATGAGATGATTGTCAGATATCATGCAGTAATCCGCAGCATAGAGCCTGATCCCGGTATATCCACCGCTCAGGGTGTTCTGCGTGACAAGGCAGGACTGGGCGAGATAAAGATTGATACCATACGACAGGTTCTTGATGGTATTATTGGTGAGAGTGCAGTTCGCCGCCTGCACAAACAACCCCGAGTCTCCAGATTTCGACCACAGCATCTGCACAGTGAACCCCTCGAAGGTGACGTTGTCTGCGCTGATTGTGATGGCAGGGGTGTTTGCGGTCGAGTCATATGCACCGACGACGGTTGTCGTGTCGGCGCCGTTCTCTGACCTGATGGTGAGCGGCTTGGTGACATACACCCGCTCAACATACGTTCCGTCCTTCACGATGAGGGTGTCGCCGGCATTTGCGGCGTTGATTGCGACCTGAATCGTAGCGAAATCACCGCTTCCATTCTCGTCGACGACGAAGGTCTTTGAGCCAGGTTCTGCGGGGATCACCGTCACCGTCGTCGAGACGGCGATATCGGCGCATCTCCCGGTGATGACCGTCGTCCCTTCCGCAAGGGGCGTCAGGACACCGTCTGCGTCAATCGTCGCGACCGATTCGTCGCTGCTGGACCAGTAGCTAGCCATGCCTTCGGTCATCTTGTTGCCGTTCTGGTCGTTCACGCTCAGGACGAACTGCCTGAACTCGCCAATTGGGACCGACGGAGATTCAGGACCAAAAGCATATACGGATGTCGGAATGGGGAGGTCATCTTCGATGCCGAAGTACCTGCCAACCGGCTGCATGAGAGGGTAGTTGTCGGTGGCGGTCCCGTAAAGTTGTGCGGGAATGTTGCTGATGCCGTTGCTATCCGTGTCGTCAAGGGCGAAGGAGCCGCCCCAGTAGTTACCTATCGGACTGGTATAGACAGATCCGCTGTAGGTGTAGGTGTAGGCCTCGTCCGAGTTCCACCTGTTGAACTCAAGGTTATTTGTGTCGACACTCAGCCTTTCGTTCTCGATAAATGAGTTTCCGAAGAAGACGTTGTTCTCTACATTGCGGGCGAGATAGAGGGCGCAGCCAACACCTTCACGGACAAAACCGTTGTTGTAGAAGGTGTTGTTCGAAACGATACAATTCGAGGCGTAGTCCATGTGAAGAGCGCCCATGGTGGTGTTCTGGATTACGTTGCCGGAGACGATGTCGTCGTGGGGCGTCACTTCGCCGTGACCCAGACTGACAGTTATGCCCATCAGCCAGCTGTCTGAGATGAAGTTGTTTCTGACCTCGACGTTAGAACAACCGCACAGACAAACACCGTAGTTCCCATCTGTGAAGGAGTTATTTTCGACAACTCCATTATCAGAGTTATATGCGCAGACTGCTGCCTTGGCTTTAGTTACCACCGTGTTCGCGACGCGGAAAGAATGCGATCCGTCGTTGAATATTACGCCCGCTGTGTACTTATCCCCTTCACCCTCAATGGTGAATCCGTCGACAGTGACCGAATCTGAAGAGACGGTGATCGCTGTACCGCCACTGATGTGGATGGTCGTCACCGCCGCACCGGACGCCGAGCGGAGGGTGAGAGGCTTTGTGATGTTGAGAGTTTCGTTATACATGCCTGGCATGACGATGATGGTGGAACCCGCCTGAACGCCGTCGATGGCCGCCTGAATGGTGGTAAAGTTCCCACTGCCGTTCCCGTCGACGTACCACTCCTTCGGGGCCGCCACAACGGTCACCGTTGCGTTGCCCTCGACACCGCCGGATGATGCCGTGATCGTCGCGTTCCCCTCGCTGAGTGCAGCGAAGAGACCGGTCGAGTCGATCGTCCCGACGGTTTCGTTGTCGATCGTCCATGAATACGTGATGTTCTCCACCGGGTCGCCGTACTGGTCGATTCCTGAAGCCGTGAAGAGCTGCGTCCTGCCGATGGCAAGCGTGGTGCTGGACGGGGTGATCGTAATATCAACAAGGGCAGGTGCTGCAGCCTCAATGGCGTAAATGTTGCTGTCGCTCGACCCGATGTAGAGGGTGCCGTCCGCACCGATGGAGGGGGTGTAGAAGAACCTCGGGCTCACGGGGTCCAGCAACGTCCATTTCAGGGTGCCGTCGGAACCGATCGCATAGAGGTACCGGTCGTTTCTGTCGGTGGACGGGATATAGACCGTGCCCCGGGCATCGACGGCCGGAGCCTCCGTGACGGTACCGGTGGTATTATAGGACCACTTCAGGGTGCCGTCCGGGTTGACGGCGTTGACGGTCTTGCTGGCCGAACCCGCGTAGATCGTGCCGTCAGGCCCTATCGCCGGGGGTGCAACGGCGCCGCCGGTGGCATACGACCACTTCAGGGTACCGTCGGGGTTGACGGCGTAGAGGCTGCAGCCGGCCGAGGCGGTGTAGATAGTGCCGTCGGAACCGATCGCAGGGGCATATTTGACCGCACCGCCGGTGGCGTACGACCATTTCAGAGTGCCGTCCGGGTTCAAGGCGTAGAGACTGCTGTCGGCGGAGCCGGTGTAGATCGTGCCGTCAAGGCCGATTGCCGGCGCGGCGGTGACAGAGCCGCCAGTCGTGAAGTTCCATTTCTCGGTGCCGTCGGGGTTCAGAGCGTAGATCTTCGTGTCGGCGGAGCCGGCGTAGATCGTGCCGTCGGTACCGATCGCCGGAGCCGCGGAAACATCCCCTCCGGTCGTGAACGTCCACTTCACCGTGCCGTTCGGATTCAGGGCATAGATCATGCCGTAACGGCAGCCAAAGTAGACGGTGCCGTCGGAACCGATCGCCGCGGCCGAGTAGATCTGCTGGGGAGCAGTGTACGACCACTTCAGCGTGCCGTTCGGGTGCAGGGCATAGAAGATCTTGTTCCTCGAACCGGCGTAGACGGTGCCGTCGGCATCGACGACCGGCTGTACCATGAAGAAACTGCTGGCCTTGTACGTCCATGCTATCTCCGGGATCGCGGGACCCGTGGCCGAACTAAGACCGGTGTGCTGGAGGTCGTGGCCGTACATCGGCCACGCCGAGGCGGCAAGGCCACCCGACTGATCACCGACGGTGACGGTGGCGGTGCCTTCGACCGCACCGTACGAGGCGGTGACCGTGGTCGTGCCGGCGGCGAGGGACATGAAGTAACCGGTGGCGTTCACCGTGCCGACCGTCTCGTTCGAACTCGACCAAGAGAAGGTGATGCCGGTCATCTCGTTGCTGTCGGCGTCATAGGCGGTGGCGGTGAACTGCCGCTCGTCGCCGACGGCCAGGGCGGCGGCCGCGGGAACGACCGCGATCCGGGAGGGAGCAAGGCCTGCGCCGATGACCGAGTAGCCGCTCGTCGCCTTGGGCGCCAGGACGGCGTTGGTCCAGGCGATCATGTCGTCGCCGTTGTTTGAGTTCTGGCAGTAGGCGTAGACGTTGAACGCAGCAAAGGTGTCGAGGTTCTCGACGGTGTAGTTGATCCGCACCGCACCCCGGTTCTCAAGGTCAGCGTTCGGTCTGAGCACACCGGCGTTCAGGTCGATGAACATCACCTGGAAGGTGTTCGCCGTGTCGCTCATGTTCTGGCCGAAATGGATCGGGTAGTCGAAGCCGTTTCCGGTCGGTTTCCAGAGCTGCGGGCCGTACCTGAAGTCCTCCTTCGTGAAGGTCTCGCTGAGGGAGACGGGCTGGTACGTCACGTTGTCAAGAGACGGGGGCTGGTTGCTTACGGGGTTCGGTGTCCAAGTGTAGCCGTCGGCGGTGATGTGCAGCCTGAAGTCGTCGGAGATCGTGCCGTTCACGGCGACCATGAGGAGGATCTCGTCCTCGTAGCCCTTGCCGCCCGAGTCGGTCCCATAGAAGGTGCCGCTCTGGTTTTCAGAAACCGTTACCTGACCGAAGTTTACTGCCGGGTCGGTGGAGATATGCAGGGCGTTGAGGCCGCGGTCGTATCCCTCGAACCTGACGTTGTAGGTGTTGTTCCCGAAGGCGTTGTACTTCACGCCAGCGTCGTTGGCGACTTTGAAGAAGACGTTGTTGTAGTCGGAGAGGGGCTGGGGGCCCGAGGGGGCAGCGGTGACGGTCACGGTGGCCGTGCCCTCGACCGTGTCGTTTGCCGCGGCGATCGTGGTCGTGCCGGCGGCGAGGGCGGTAAAGTAACCGGTGGCGTTCACCGTGCCGACGGTCTCGTCGTTGCTCGACCATTCATAGGTGAGGTCGCTCATCGCCCTGTCGTTCTGGTCGAGGGCGGTGGCGGTAAACTGCATCGAGGTGCCTATCTCGACCTCGGTTGTCGCGGGCGTGACCTCGATCGAGGTCAGCACCGGCGGGATCCCGATAACAGAATAGCCGCTCGTGCCCGCGGCAGTCTCGCCGGCGGCATTGACGCGGTTGGTCCAGGAGATGCCCTGGCCCTGGTTGGCGGCGAGACACCAGCCGTAGGCGTTGAACGAGGCGAAAGTCTCCAGGTTCTCGAAGGAGTACTCAACCTTTGCACCGCCGTTGTCGGTGAGGGTGGCGCCGCTGAACTTCGAGGGGTACATGTTCCCGACGTCGAGGTCGATGAACATCAGGCTGAAGGTGTTGCTCGTGTCGGTGACGTCGTGGTACTCGTAGAGGGGCAGGCCGGGCGGGAGATAGGGCTCGGCCTTGCCCGGGCCGGGCTTCCAGGTCTGCGGGCCGTACAGGAAGTCCTCCTTCGTGAAGGTCTCGTTCACCGCACCCTCGATATAGGTGTAGTTCATCGGGACCTGATTGGTGACCGAAGAGGGCGTCCAGGTGTAGCCGCTCGTCTTGACGTGCACGGCGAAGTCGTCAGGGACCGTGCCGTTCACGGCCAGGAGGAGGACGATGGCGTCGTCAAAACCGCGGCCGCCGGTGTTAGAAACATAAAAGACACCGGACTGGTCGCTGCTCGTCGTCACCTGGCCATAGGCGTTGTCCGCATCAGCGGTGATGTGGAGCTCGTTCAAGCCACCGCCGTCGGCCTTGATGTAATACGTGTTGTTCGGTCCGCCGTACGCGGCGCCGTCGAGGTTGAACTTCACGCCGTCCGTGTTCGAGACGTTGATGAAGACGTGGCGGGTCTGTTCCAGCGGTTCGGCCGAAGCCGGAACGATACTGAAGAGAAGGAGCAGGAGGAGCCCTGCGGCGATCCACCGCAGGTGCCCTCTGCCCGTTTTCGATAATCTGGTCGTCATGTATGCATTCACCTGCCATTTCAGGAGAAAAACAGAATCTTGACGGGAATTGTCAATATGTACTGTTTAACATCAAGAAATGATCAATGAAATAATTAGATCAAGATTACAGAATATATATGTTTTTATTCTGGTTCAAGTTAATGACATAAAATTGACCAGATAGAAAAAAGGAAGACAATAATGGCATAAAAGCAGCGAAAAAGCCCCCCTACAATCCTTTCAGAGAGGGAGGGTGGGGATGGGCATCCCCGACAGCATGACGATTGCGAGTGAAACCGGAGAGCGACGTGCAGTGCTGAAGAGTGTCATGAAACCAGGACATCGACCTGATCTCTCCCCGGCAGGGTATTGTGGCGCCTCGTGCGTATGATCTCCCTGTGGCGATTTGTGTGTATCCCTCGATGGTGTGGTCAGCCAGTCTGTTCAGATTTGTTGATTAACATTTTGAGTTAATCAAACAGAATAGTTTGATAACCCCAGAAAATTTATAACTTTCGCTTTGATCCTCCGGGCACACCCAACAGTGCACTCGCCCGGTCAGGCAATCCTCGTGATTGAAAAAGGCAGATCTCAGGGCAACAAACTCGAGTTAAAATAGTCCATTGAACACCAGCAGAAAAATCAACAGAGTAATAATGGTCGCCTGCAAGAACTGATCTAATTTACGGCTGTGATCCCGTTGGAGATAACCGAATCGAAGATAGAAGACCTCGCCAGGGAGGCGAAAACGTGCAGAGCGATGCTTCTCCCCGTGAAGGTGGAGATGCAGAAGGCGATCGTCGGGCAGGACCGGACCGTCTCCGACCTCCTGCTCGCCCTCGTCGCCGGGGGCAACGTCCTCCTCGAAGGGGTGCCGGGCCTGGCAAAGACGCTCATCGTCAGGACGCTCGCCTCCTGCATCGACTGCTCGTTCGCGCGCATCCAGTTCACCCCCGACCTCCTCCCCTCCGACATCACCGGGACCACGGTGTACAACCAGAGAGAGGGGTCGTTCTCCCTCGTGAAAGGCCCGGTCTTCCACAACATCATTCTCGCCGACGAGATCAACCGGGCGCCGCCGAAGGTGCAGTCCGCCCTCCTCGAAGCGATGCAGGAACAGCAGGTGACCATACAGGGCGAGACCCTCCGGCTCCCCGATCCCTTCTTCGTCCTCGCCACCCAGAACCCGATCGAGTCAGAGGGCACCTACCCCCTCCCGGAGGCGCAGGTCGACCGCTTCCTCTTCAAGCTCGGGATCGCATACCCGACTGTGGCCGACGAGGTGGAGATCCTGGACCGCTACACCGCCGGCGTTCCGGCGAGCCCGGAATGCGTCCTCTCGGCCGCCGATCTCGCCAGGATCCAGGCGGCGGCGCGAGCCGTCCATGCCGATGCCGCCGTCCGGGAGTACGCCGCCAGGATCGTCGACGCCACCCGGCGCCCGGCCGACTACGGCCTCGACCTCGCCGCCTCCATCGCCTGGGGCGCCTCGCCCCGCGCCACCCTCTCCCTCGTCCTCGGCGCAAAGGCCCGAGCCCTCGTCGCCGGGCGGGGCTACATCGTCCCGGACGACATCAAGAAGGTCGCCCACAACGCCCTGCGGCACCGGATCCTCCTCACCTATGCCGCCGACGCCGCCGGCGTCAGCACCGACGGGATCGTCGATGCCGTCCTCGGAAGCGTCGAGGTGCCCTGATGGAGGACGTCGCCGACCTGATCAGGCGGGTGCGGCCGGCGCCCCTGCGGGCGGTCCTCTCCAGCGCCGGGCAGTTCGCCGGCGCCCGCCGGTCCGCCCTCGTCGGCCAGGGGATCGAGTTCGCCGGGATCAGGGCCTATGTCCCGGGCGACGACGTCAGGGCGATCGACTGGAAGGTGACCGCCCGCCGGAGCGACCCTTTTGTGCGCGAATATGCCGAGGACCGCGAGATGACCCTGTATGTCGCCGTCGACTGCTCGGCCTCCGCGGGATTCGGCGGAAAAGAGAGGACTGCGATCGAGGCAGTCGCCGCCCTCATCCTCGGGGCGGAGTCCTGCGGCGACCGTGCAGGTCTCTGCCTCTTCTCCGACCGGGTGGAGGAACGCATCCCGGCCCGGCGAGGGCGGCGGCACACCGCCGTGCTCCTCTCCTCTCTTCTCAAACGGCGGCCCTTCTCCGGGGGCACCGACATCCCCGCCCTTGCCCGTTTCCTCTCATCGGCGGTGCGCCCCAGGTGCACGATCGCCGTCATCTCCGACTTCCTATCCCCGCCGTTCTCCAGAGACCTCGCCCTCCTCAGGCACCGCCACGAGGTCGTCCTCCTCAGGGTCGCCGATCCCATCGAGCACGACCTCCCTGACCTCGGCCTTGTCGCCCTGGAGGATGCCGAGAGCGGCGAGCAGACCGTCGTCGACACCTCTGACCCCGCCTTCAGGGAACGCTACCGTGCGGCCGCCGCGCTCGCCGAACAGGACCTCACACGCGACGCGGCCGGATGCAGAACACCCCTGGTGGCCGTCCCTATGGACGCCGGGCTTGCAGACGCCCTCCAAGGGAGAAGATAAATGGCCGGTTTTTCACATCCGCTCTGGCTCCTCGCTCTTCTCGGCCTCCCCGTCCTCTACGCCCTCTACAAACGTGCCACGACGAGTCGGAAGACTGAGGCGATGGCGTTCTCCCGCCTCGATCTCGTAAAGAAGGCGGCGGGCAGTCCGTCCCGGCGCCCACTGACACTTTTTCTCCTCACCCTCCTCGCCATCGGGCTCATCGTCGTCGGCCTGGCCGGCCCGCACATCCCCCTCGAAGGCACGCACGAGGGCGTGAACGTCGTCCTCGCCATCGACACCTCGGGGAGCATGGCGGCGACCGACTATCCCCCGAACCGACTCGAAACCGCAAAATCGGCAGCAGAACAACTCCTCTCGGGGCTTGAGCCCGAAGACTACGCAGGCGTCGTCACCTTCGAGGCCGGGGCGATGAGCTCCGCATACCTCTCGCCCGAACACGAACGGGTGATCGCAAAACTCATGGCCATCCGGCTCAAAGACGGCCCCACGGCCCTCGGCGACGGCCTCGCCCTCGCCGTGGACATGGCCGACGCCATCCCGAACAGGAAAAAAGTGGTCGTCCTTCTCTCGGACGGCGTGAACAACGCCGGCGTGATCTCACCCACCGAGGCAGCAGTCTTCGCCGTGGAGCGGGAGGTCCGCGTCTACACCATCGGTCTCGGCTCGACCGGGGCGGTCCGGATCGGGACCGGGGAGGATGGGGCGGCGCAGTATGCCGACCTCGACGAGGCCACCTTGAAAGAGATCGCCGAAGAGACCGGCGGGGCGTACTTCAGGTCGGTGGACGGGGCGACCCTGAAGGAGATCTACGCCGCCCTCCCCGGCGAGATCAAACGGGAGCCCGAAGAGACCGGGATCGAGGCGGTGTTCTCTGTCGCCGCCGTCCTCGTCCTGCTCGTCCAGTGCTGGCTCAGGTACGGCAGGGGGCGGATCCTGCCGTGAACAGACGCTACCCCCTCCTCGTCCTCCTGCTCCTCCTCGGTGCGGTGGGCGCCTGCACCGCGGGGGAGATCGTGCTTTCGGCTCCCCAGAGCGAGTACTTTTTTCAGGTCGGCGAGGAGGCGGAGATCACCCTGGACGTGGACAACAGAGGGGGCACGAACGTTCCCGGGATGCTGACGGTTGCAGTCGTCCCCGCCGACGCCGCACAGGGCGGCGGCAGGACGCAGACAAAAAGCCTGACGATCTTCCGTGATCTGACGACCATCGCCGTCGACGCCGGCGCCCCGGACGCCCCGGCGACCTTCACGCTGAAGGTCTCCTTCGCCGGATCCGACGGGAAGACCGCCGTCCTGCCGGAGATCCTGATCCATTTCCTCGGGGAAACCTCATCGATCCCTGCAACAGAGCCTGCCGCTCAGGTGACGTCGTCAGCCGCCGCATCGCCGGGGGGTCAGGCGCAGTCGGGCGGAACCGCCATCGACCGGGCCGTCCAGGCCGGGCAGACGGTGCAGGACGCCGCAGTCCTCAGGGAGGCGATGGCCGCCGAGGATAGCGCCGCCGCGGCGGCAACGGAGGATCTCCTCTCCCGGGCCATGGCCGACCCGACGGTTGCGGATCTCGACGGCAGGCTTCGCGCCGAAGGGTTTGCCAGAACCGGGAACACCGCCGACCCGGCGGCAGGAACATTTCTCTTCTCCTACCAGAGAGACGGCGGCACCGGAGCTCAGATCAGCGGAGCGATGGACGACGATCTCAGGTTCGCCCGCCTGGACACGGCGGCCTCCCTCGACGTGCCCGCCCTCCTTGCCGAAAACGAAACCTTCTACGATTATATGAGCCAGCTCACCACCGAGGGCCTGCCCAGGGGCGGCACGACGATCAACGCCACCCACCAGAGCGAGCGCCTCGCCTTCTCCTTCGGAGATGGGGCGGCCTTCATCAACGCCACGATCGCGGACAGCGCCGTGCAGGAGGTCAGCCTCCAGAGACGGTTCAACTGGATCCCCTTCGCCGCCCTCATGGTCGGTCTCGTGGGGGCGTTTGCGCTGGCGATGCGGCGGCGGCAGATGGGCGGCGCGGAGACTCCGGAGCACGAGAGTCCGGCCGCCGGCGCCCCATCGCCCGCGGAGATCCTTGCCCTCGCAGAGGAGCGCTTCGCCGCCGGGGAGATGGCCCCCGCCTACCGGGGCGCCGCACGCGCCCTGCGCAGGCAGATCGCCCTCGCGCACGGATCGGGATCTGAGATCACCGACGGGGAAGCCCTCGCCCTCCTCGGCGCCGATGATCCGGCGAGAATATGGGCAGAAACGGTGCTTGACAACTGTAGCCGCGTGGCATTTGCTGGAAGAGAGCCAGAAAGTGACGAATTCAAAAAAATGTCCCGGGAGATCAGGGAATACCTCGGGGAAGCGAGGGCGAGTTAACCGAGTTCATTTAACGATATGAACTCATTGACCTTCAGAAATATCCCTATTGCGCCACCATTTTCTCGAATAAATTCCACAGACTTTTATCCCATTCCACATTACAGTACATCAGATCCATATGACCGTATACATCGCCATGGACGACACCGACAACCTCGAGTCCAGAGGGACCGGACGGCTGGCCCGGAGCGTCGGCACAGCCCTCGCAGAGAATTTCAGGGTGTTCGGCATCACCCGTCACCAGCTCTATGTCAACGAGGCAATACCCTACACCTCGCACAACTCCTGCGCCGTCATCCACCTCCCCGATGCGGTCGAGCGCGACATCCCGGATATCTTCTCGCAGGCGCGCGAGATGATGCTCGACGACTTCATCGAGGGAAGCGACCCCGGCCTCGCCGTCGCCGACGCATCCCGGATCTCTCCCGCCCTCATGGCCTTTGGCAGGGACGCAAAATCGACCGTGCTCACCCAGGAAAAGGCCAGGACCCTGGCAAAAAATCTCGGCATCAGGCTTGAAGGGCTCGGCGGAACCGAAGACGGCGTCATCGGATCGATGGCCGGGCTCGGGCTTGCATGCGCCGGAAACGACGGCAGGTTCCTCCAGGTCGGCCGCATACGGGAGATCACCGGCCCGGCCGAAGTTCCTGACCTCCTTGCCGCGGGTCTGGACGGCATCTACACCCTCGACGGAAGGGCCGTCACCTCAGGGTTCGTCAGGACCGACGCCGGAAAATCAGTCAAACCCTGCCCGGTCGGCGGAAAGATCATCCTCTTCGTCGAAGAGAATAGCGGCGACCTGATCGCGGTGAAGAGAGACTGAGATGGATTTTAGAAAGAGGATAATCACCGCATTCGCCCTGCTTACCCTCTTTACCATCATTGCATTCGGGATCCAGGTCTATATCGAGGGCGAAACCATGGCAGTGACAGGCGAAGCGGCCCCCCTCCCCCTCGCCCAATCGGTGATCACCCTCTCCGGGGCCGACTTCCTGTACGGCCCGCAGGACTGGCGCCCCTATGCGGCGCCGCTCTCCCTCAACACCCTGCCAGGCACCCCTGATGGGCACGAGTGGTACTTCTGCTTCGTCCTCCTCAACGACACCCCGTACGGGGGCAACCCGGCCCTCTTCAGGAGACAGGCGGTCTCTGTGAACTATACCTTCGAGAATCTCGCCGGAACCGCAGCCTTTTATCCCTACGGCACCACGACCCTCCCGGTCACCTCCAGAACATCCAGGCAGGACGGCTACGGCAGCAGCGGATATATTGTGACCGGCACCGCCCCCGCAGGCGAGGCAGCGCCGCAGGCCGCCCCCCTGGAGCGGAGCAACCTGGTGAGGGCCAGGCTTGCGAACACCAAAGGCCTCGGCCCCGACGAGATCGCCGCTGGGACGATCGACCTCTGGTTCCCATCCGAAGGGGGCGGGCAGGACGCCCTCCACCTCACCACCGACCTGGACAAACGGAAAGGGGAGATCGTCACCGGCGCACCGGCCTCGGGCCGATTTTATGTCACCCACACCGGCGGAAGTCGCCTCAACCTCGTCTGCCTGCTGATCGCCGTCGACCGTCCGCAACCCGAGAACTTCTCCTTACGGCTGGAGACCCGTCCTGCGGAGGCGGCATGGTGACCAGATCTTATTTCACCCTCTACGAGACGGCCGTGCTCTCGCTCTGCGGCGCCCTGGTCTTCCTGTCAAAGGCGTTCATCACCCTCTCCCTCCACCTCCCAGGCCATTCGTACCTCTTCGTCGCCATCCCCTTCGTCGTGGGCTGCGGCGTCGTCAGGAAAGCCGGATCCGGCACCTATATCGGGCTTGTCGGCGGACTCCTGTCATCCTTTTTCGGCTTTGAAGCCCTCCACCTCCTCGACGTCTTCAAGTACCTGGCAATGGGCTTGACCATCGATATCGTCGGCGTCACCTTCTCCCACCGCTTCGATCACCCGGCCGTCGGCTTCATCGCCGGCGCCGCCGGGAGTGTCGTGAAGATGGTGGTGAACTACGCCGTCCACTATCTCCTCGGTGTTCCCGCCACCTTCATCCTCATCGGCATCGGCCTCACATCGGTGACGCACCTGATATTCGGCGGGATAGGCGGAGTGATCGCCGCCCTGATCATCGCCCGTCTGATGAGGGCCGGGGTGATCGGAGATGACAGGGCCTGAACCGGCGGTCAGGATCGAGGGGCTCACCTGCACCTATCCCCCCGGGCGCAGGGGGCCGCAGCCTCCAGCCCTCCGCGACCTCTCCCTGACGATATGGCCCGGCGAGTTTGTCCTGCTGGTCGGGCAATCGGGGTCAGGCAAGTCCACCCTGCTGCGCTGCGTCAACGGGCTCATCCCTCATTCCCACCGTGGCCGGATGGACGGAACAGTGGTCGTCGCCGGGATGGACACGCGGCAGCGCGAGGTCTGCGAGATCGCACGGAAGGTCGGCACCGTTTTCCAGAACCCGGAGCACCAACTCTTTTCCGGGAACGTCGAGAGCGAACTCGCCTTCGGCCCCGAACACCTCGGCATCGATGCGGCGCTCATCAGGGAGCGGGTCGCCCGCGCCGCAGAGGCGACCGGGATCGGCCACCTCATGGGCCGCGAGGAGAACGAGCTCTCGTGGGGAGAGCGCCAGCGCCTCGCCATCGCCTCAGTGCTGGCGATGGAGCCCACAATCCTCCTGCTCGACGAACCGGTATCCGGGCTCGACGCGGATGGGGCGGGGCGTCTCATCGCCACCCTCACCCGCCTCAACCGGGAGGAGGGTCTGACCGTGATCGTTGCTGAGCACCGGTTCGAGCGCTTCCTCCCCGCGTGCAGCCGCTTCATCGCCCTCGAAGCGGGCGCGATCGTCTACGACGGCCCGCCGGCGGCATTTGCCCGGGCAAACCCGCCGCACCCTGCCCCGGACCTCACTCTGCCGGGAGGACACGGAACGCCCGCCCTCGTCTTCGAGGAGATCGCCTTCACCTATCCAGGAAAAGACCGCCCGGTCCTCGACGGCGCCAGCCTCACCGTCAGAGCGGGCGAGATCGTCGTCCTCACCGGGCCGAACGGTTCAGGAAAAACCACGCTGCTGCGCCACGCAAACGGGCTGCTTCAGCCCGACCGCGGGCGGGTGATCGTCATGGGCCGGGCGATCGCCGGACAGCCAGTGGCCGCCGTTGCCGCGGAGGTCGGCTACCTCTCCCAGCACGCCGACACCCATCTCTTCGCCGAAACGGTGGAGGAGGAGATCGCTTTCGCCCCGAAAAACCTCGGGTTTTCCAGCGAGAAAAAAGAGGACTGCATCGCACGGGCGATTGAAGGTCTCGGCCTCGCCGCAATCGGCAGGCAGGCGATGCCCCTCGCCCTCTCGGTCGGTGAGAAGCAGCGTGTCGCCATCGCGAGCATCCTTGCCATGGAAACGCCGGTCATCGTCCTCGACGAACCGACACTCGGCCTCGATGCAGGGAGAAAGAGAGACCTCGCGGCGATCCTGAGAGGGTATGCGGAGGAGGGAAGAGGCGTCCTGGTCTCAACCCACGACGCCGGTTTTGCATCCCTCCTCGGCGGCCGGCAGGTCTCCCTCAGAAACAGCCGTATCGCCGCCGCGGAGGAAGAACGGTGAAGCAAAAGGCGGGTGTCATGTTCGTTCCCGGCGACTCGCCGCTTCACCGCCTCAACCCGGCGGCGAAGGCTGCAGCCCTCGTCCTCCTCAGTGCGGCGGTGCTGGTGACCGCCAGGCCGGTCCCGATCTTCTGTATCCTGCTCCTGACCCTCGCCGCTGCAACGCTCTCCGGCATCGTAATGCCGCTCCTCCGGTCATTTCGCCTCCTGATCCCCCTTCTTGTCTTCATCCTGATCATCGATGCCTTTTTCCCCCGCATTGCCGGCGGCCCGGTCTGGTTCTCCGCCGACATCTGGATCTTCCACCCCACCCTCTCCGCGGCGGGCGTGCTCTTCTCCCTCGCGATGGGCCTGCGCCTCCTCGCCGTCGGTGGGGCGTCCTTCCTCTTCATCATGACAACGCGCTACGCCGACTTCGTCAGGAGCCTGCGGGCGCTCGGCCTTCCGGCCACCCTCTCGTTCTCCCTCGGCTACGCCCTCAGATCAGTCTCGGCGCTGACCGAAGACATCGGAAACATCACGGACGCACAGCGGTCCCGCGCCTTCTCCATCGACCGCAACACTCTCCTCAAAAACAGGCACACCATTCTGGCGCTCTTCATCCCGGCGACCGTCTCGGTCCTCTCGCGTGCGCGGCAGGTTGCCGATGCGATGCAGTGCCGGGGCTTCGGGTGCACCGACCGGCCGACCTGTTACCGGCGGCACCCCTTCGATGCGGCCGACACCCTGCTCGTCCTCGTCGCCGCCCTCTGCATCCCGTTCGCCCTCCTATGCCCCTGACGGGCGGCGGGAGCGGCACGCCATGAGCACGTCCTCGATGAAGGCAAGAGAGCCCTCGATGCCCGCGATCGGACGGGCACGGAGGCGCACCCTGCCCCGCTGCGGAAACGTCAATCCCACAGACGGGATCTCAGGCGCCAGGGCCTGCTCGTACGACGAGCCCAGGATCAGGTCGGGTCCAGCCTCAGCGATCAACGCACCGATCTCCTCCAGAGAGGTGACCGCCCCCTTCCCGGTCCTGGGGGCAGAGACAACGATCTCGGCGTCGAGGAAACGCCTCAGGGAGGCGGCGGCAAACGCTGCATAGGAAGCCTCTGCAAAGACCGCCACCGCCGGGGGATCGAAGCGGGAGAGATATTTGTCGCAGGCCCGGTCGATCTGCTCCGCGGCTTCATCGGTCTCCAGGAGAACCGGCCCGACGTCAAGACGGCAGAGATCGGAGAGACGCGAGAACGTCGCCCTCGTCGCATCCAGGCCGAGGAGGTCGCCAGCAGATCGGCCGACGCCGGCGGAAAGGCCAGGGTTGGTGCCGACCGAGAAGCGGCCGCACACCTTCACCCGCTCTACCGGCCCGGCCGCAAGCGCCGCCGCCACTGTCCCACCCGCCATCCTGATCAGCCGTTCGGCTTCAAGCAGATTTCCCCGGTAGAAGGGGTCGATCGGGTTGAGGCCATCGACCGTGATCCCGGCTGCATCCTCGCCCACCGCGGGGCCGAGCGCCGCCATCGCCCGCCGGTATCCCTCCTCCATCCCGCCGGCAAACCCCGGGCTGTCGATGACGATCACGTCCTCATCCTCGAGTATCGCGGCGATGTCCTCGCCGGTCACCGACGGGACGCAGGTCAGGACGACTGCCACACGCTTCCCCCTCCCTCTGATCTCGTCGACCACCTGACGAAGCCGCTCCTCTGAGCCGAAGATCACCTCCTCTTCCAGGATCATGGTCGCGTGAACCGGCCTCTGGATGAGCGATGCCGGATAAAAGTAGCAGCCCGACGAACCGTGGATGACCACGTCGATCCCGGAAAATCCGGAGAGGCAGGAGACCGCCCCGCACATGGCACACGGCCATATCGGGTTGGCACAGGGGTGTTCAGGCATGGATCCGCCGCCTCCAGCGGTGGAGCAGACGCCTGATCCCGGCAGTCCCCACCGGAGGACTGTACGGCAGGGAAAGACCGGCGCCGCCGGTATCGGCCCTCAGGTCAAGCGCCGCCATCACGCGCCTGACCGGGGCGTACTCCAGCGACCCCAGGGTCAGGGGGTCAGGGGAGACCGCCGCCCCGCGCAGGTCGGCAAAAGACGAGAGCATCTCGGCCTGATGAACTCGCTCAGCCTCGACCACGCCTTCGGGATCGATGCCCATGATCGCGGCGGCGCCCTCCAGAAACGCCACCCCCCCCTCAAGCCCGATAGGAAATGAATCGATATACGGCGTCCCGAAGCGCTGCTTCAGCGCCTCGCCGACCGGCCTGAGGGCCGGTTCCCTGAGGATATTGAGACTTCCCGAGCCGAGACGCGCAAAGTCGGCGAACCGCATCTTCCGGACAAACCGAACACCGACCCTGAGCCCGAGCAGCCCGAGCAGTCGTTCCACCTCGGCAAAATTCTCCTCGACCTCAAACTCAAGATTCTTCTCCCCGATGACGGTGACCGTCCGCTCCCGCACGCCTCCGTCCCCGGCGAGGGCGACAAGAGTATTCAGCGCCGCGTTCAGGCCGTCAGAGAAGGCGCCGCCAAGAAACCCGGCTGTCGGGACCGAGATCACCGGCAGACCGAAGTCACGGGCGCAGACAGAACAGACGTCGTCCCCGATCGTCTCGGTGATGCAGGTGGAGAGCACGAAGATCGCTGCCGGCCCGTCGTCGGCGACGCGCTGAAGAGTCCTGGCGAGCATCTCCTCGCCCCCGAAGATGATCTCGCTCTCGGCAAGACCGGTCGAGACCAGCGGGGGGAGGGCACAATCGTCCTGCTCTGCGGCGATCGCATGGAGAAGAGAGAAATTATGGTGTGTGCACCCGCTTGGCCCGTGGACGACCGTGACAGCGTCCCGTACCTGCGTCAGAACAGAGAGTGCGCCGGTGAGGGTGCACCCCTCATACCTGAGCGAACCTGCGGGCGAGTTCTTCGAGTTCATCAATTTCAAGGGGTGTCGGTATCGACGTCCGCGTATTCTTCATGATATCTTCGGCAAGGCGACGGTACACGCCTGCCTGCTCAGATTCAGGGGCGTATTCCATCACCGTCTGCCGGTTCAGCTCGGCGAGGGTCACGGTGCGGGACCGCGGGATATAGGCCACCATCGCGGAGTTGATCCGGGCCGCAAACTCCCTGACGAGGTCTTCCTCCCCTTCCATGTTCTTTGAGTTGCAGATCACGCCGGCGAGGGCGCAGGTTTGCCTCGACCGCTTTGCGAGCCTGGCGATCGCCTTTGCGATGTTGTTCGCCGCATACAGGGACATCAACTCACCCGAGGTGATCAGGTACACCTCCTCTGCATACCCCTCGCGCATCGGCATAGCAAACCCCCCGCAGACGACGTCGCCGAGGACATCGTACACGATCACGTCGCCGTTCAGCGCACCGAGACGTTCGAGGAGCTGGAAGGTGGCGATGATCCCCCGGCCCGCACAGCCGATACCCGGTTCAGGGCCGCCGGCTTCGACACAACGGACACCGGCATACCCATTAAAAACGACGTCGTCGGTGGCGATCGCAGCGTCTCCCCGCTCCCTGACCAGGTCGAGAACGGTTGGTATCCAGGCACCGTGCATCAGCATCCGCGTAGAATCGTGCTTGGGGTCGCAGCCGATCTGCAGGATGTCGAGTCCGGTCTCACCCAGAGCAGCGGAGAGGTTCGCGGAGGTGGTGGACTTGCCAATCCCGCCCTTCCCGTAGAGGGCGATCTGTTTCATGTCATCTCTCATGGGCGTGCATCCGATATATAGTGCATTGATATTAACGCAAAAATATTTGGTCCCGACTCAGTCAAAACCCTTGATCAGGCCCATAAACAGGACGAGGACCGGGACGATCTCCAGCCTTCCGAACCACATCAGAAAGATAAACGCCCATTTCGAGCCGAAGCTCATGTCAGGATTGACAAAACCCGTTGAAATCCCGTTGTTGCAGAACGCCGAAACGACCTCGAAGATCACCTTCGAGGAGTCGACGGTCGTCTGGGCCTCGAAGTGGAGGATGGCGATGGTGCAGAAGAAGACGCTGACAAAATAGAGGATGATAACGAGCATATTCTTTGAGACCTCGATCTCGGCGATGTTCTTCTGCACCGTTCTCCCCTCATGCCTGAAGGGGACGATCGCCTTTCCTGATACGAAGATCCGCCTGAACCACCAGGCAAGCCCCTCCAGCCCCAGGATCACCTTCGAGATCTTCAGGCCGCCGGCCGTCGAACCCGACGATCCCCCGATGAACATGAACATGACAAGAAAGAGGGTGGTCACCGCCGGCCAGACATGCAGGGAGGTGTTCTGGAAACCGGTGCTCGTGATCCCTGCCGTCGCCATGAAGATCCCCTCGCGCAGGGCGGTGAAGAGATCATGTCCCATCAGGAAGATGAAGTCGGCGGTGAGGACGAGAAACCCGATGAGGGTAAAAGCAAGAAGAGCGACGGCCTGGCGGTCCCCGAAGAAGCTGACCTTCCGGTGAGAGTACATCAGGTAATAGAGCTTGAAGGGCATGGCGCCCGCGAGCATCACCGGGACGAGGAGGAGTTCGAGAAGATGGTTCTGATAATACGGGATCCCCGCGGAGTGGACAGAGAAACCGCCGGTGGCGATCGCCGTGAGGGCGAGGTTCACGGCGTCCCAGAGCGGCACCCCGGAGAGGAGGACAAGCCCGATGGAGGCGAGGGTGATGATGATATAGATCCGCCACATCGCCATGCCGGTGCCGACGACGCTCGGCATGAAGGCTTCAGAGCGTCCTTCAGAGCGGTAGAGACCGCGCTGGATCAGGCCGGAGCGGCTGGCGAGGGCAACGGTGAATGCAACGATCCCGATACCGCCAAGCCACTGCATGAACGAGCGCCAGAAGAGCAGGGTCTTTGGCGTCTGGTCCACATCAGGGAGGAGGGTGAGGCCGGTATCGGTCCATCCCGACATCGCCTCGAAGATCGCGTCGGTCACCGGCATCTGAAGGCCGACGATGAACGGCACCGAACCGATGAGGGCGGACGAGAACCAGATGAGCGCCACCGCCGTCAGGGCGATGGAAAGGCGGGCCTCACGGGCCGGATGCGGCACCCGCACGAGAAGACTGCCGACGAGCAGGAAGATCAGGGGTACGAGCGCCATCGGCACGAACATCTCCCACTCACCGTAGATGACGGTGACGGCGAGGGGGAGAGAAGTGACCACCGCCATGAACCGAAATATCTGCCCGATATCAGGAGCGATAATCGAGAAATACTCAAGCCGGTCCATTTGAAAAAAGGTAAGGCCGCTGAGTTCTTATCCTTTTGCGTGCGCCGACCTCGCCGCCTCCAGCACATGCCAGCGGTTGAGGATCCGCCAGGCCAGGATCAACTCGGCGATCTCCCCGGCAGTCACATACTGCCGATCGGCGAAGAGGTTCACGGCCTCCGATCGGGTTTCACGGCCGATGGTGCGGGCAAGTCGCCGGATCGCCGAAGCGGCCAGTTCTCCGTCAAGAACGAGAGCACTCAGTTCCCTCCCGTCCAGGGACGATAACCCGAACTCCAGCAGGAATGGGCGTTCGCAGAGCCTGAAGATCTCGCCGAGATCGATGGAGAGGCCGATCTCCACCATCTGCTGCAGAAGCTTTTTCTGGAGGATGGTGACCCGGTAGACATTCCGCTCCTCGCTCGCCTCCTCGCCGTAGCCCGAGCACGCGATCCGGATCACCGCATCGGCATACGCACGTTGCGGGGCGATATATCGCTCATAATCGGGTTTTCGCTCCTCCATCTCGGCCAGCACCTCGGCACGGCTGTAGCCGCGCCGTTGCATGTCCCGCCGTATCTTCCAGAGAGTCTTGACGGCAGGGTCGGGATCCACAAAGAGTGAGAAATCCAGGAGCGAGCGGAGTTCAGGCGTAAAGAGCGTGTGCAGCCCCTCGAGAATGAGCACACGCGCCGGCCTGAACGGGATCGGGGGATCAAACGTTCCATCTGAATGATTATACACCGGCTTCATAACCGTATTGCCGCTTTTCAGGGCGCGGATATGATCGGCAAGCAGGTCGAGGTTATTTGCCTCAGGGACGAGCGGCGTGATCCCCAGGTCTTTCCGCTCCTTTCGATCGTAGCGGTGATAGTCGTCGAGGGTGATGGTGGCGACGAGGTCGGCGCCGACGATCTCCCGTATTGCTCTGGTAAAGGTTGTTTTGCCCGATCCACTGTCTCCTGCGACACCGATCACAAAGACCGAATTGGACCCGGAGATCAGATCCCTGAAGACAGGCGTGTCCATCAGTCTGGGGGTGCGGTGCCGGAGGAGTTAAAGGTTACCCGGAGAAGGATGGGCAGAAAAAAAGGTTATTTTCGGTTTGTCCAGAGCCCATGGATATTGCAGTAGATCCGGGCTTTTGCGTTGACGTCATCGATCGGGAAGACGGCCTCGGGTGCGTCGCCGGGGTTGAGTTTGTGCACATAGAGTTTGCGCCCCTTCCTCACTTCGATCCACTCTATGTAGTGTTTCTCCTCCATCGGATGCGGCACATCGCCGACCTTCACCTTAACGCCGCCCTCGACCTTCTCCAGCACGGGAACATGCTTCTCCTTTCCGACGTCTGCGGTCTTCTCCTCCATCCTGACCATCGGAACGCCGCAACAGACAAGCTCACCGTCTCCGGCATGCGCAATCTTCACGACATTCCCGCATTTCTCGCATTTATACACTTCAAGCAGTTCGGTCATCCAGATCCCTCCTCTGATCGGGTCAGTAGTCCCTCATGCTTCTTAACAATTGTGTCGGCAAGGGCGTTGAGCGCCACAAGATCCTCGCCCGTCGGGTAGCCCCTGATGTAGACCGGATCGATCACCTCGGCACTGAGGTGTGAGAGCGTATCTACAAGGGTCTGGACGGTCTTGCCGCCCCAGCCAAAGGATCCGATTACAGAGATGAACTTCGTCTTCGGCTTGAGGGCGGAGAGGATGTAGGCGGCGTTGAGCGCCACCGGGTGCGGGCCGAAGAGCACGGTCGGCGTGGCGATGACGATCGTCGCCGCATCAAGCGTGGTCATGGCGATATCCCCGAGGTCGGACTTCGAAAGATCGTAGGGCTGCACCTCGATCCCCCGCTCGATCAGGGCGTCGGTGAGGAACGAGACCATCTTCGCCGTGCTCCCGTGCATCGAGACATAGGGGAGGAGGACCAGGTTTTTCACCGTATCCGAGGTCCATTCCGCATAGACATCGAGGATGAGCGAGGGGTCGTCGTAGAAGGGGCCGTGGCTCGGGGCGATGATCCTGACCTCCCGCTCCGCCACCTTCTGCATCGCCGCCAGAACGCTTGAACGGAACGGCATCATGATCTCGGCGAAATAGCGTTTCGCCATGCGCTCGACCTTTGTAAAGTCCCTGACAAAGAGTTCGCTCGTCGCAAGATGGGATCCAAAAAGATCGCAGGAGAAGAGGATGCCGTCTTCCTTCAGATAGGTCATCATCGTCTCGGGCCAGTGGACCCACGGAGCAATGATGAACTCAAGTGTCTTTCCCCCGAGATCGATCGTGTCGCCGTCCTTCACGACCGTGACACGGTCTTCGGGGACGTCGAGAAGACGGCCAAGGAGGTCCCGGCATTTTTCGTCGGCGACCACCTTCGCCCCGGGGAACATATCCAGGAGCAGGGGGAGAGAGCCCGCATGGTCCTGCTCGGCATGGTTGATGACGATGTAGTCGAGCGAGGAGATCCCTATTCTCATCAGGTTCTTCAGGAGAGACTCTTCAAACGCCGGGTCCACGGTATCGATCAGCGCCGTTTTCTCGGTTCCCTTCACCACAAAAGCGTTGTAACTCGTCCCCTCCGGGGTGCCGATCAGGGCATCAAAGAGACGGAGGTTCCAGTCAATCGCCCCGATCGAATAGACGTCGGGGGAGATGGTACGGACAGCCATTTCACACCGCCGCTTTAAAGCGATCCTTTGCCGCCCCACAAATCGGGCATATCCAGTCGCCCGGGAGATCGGCAAAATCGATACCTGCTTTGAGGCCCTGTTTTGGCTCCCCTTTTGCCGGGTCATACACATGCCCGCAGATCATGCACTTGAATTTCTCCATGGTATCATCCCCTCAGTCGTCGTTATCCAGTATTAACTTTTCGCGTAGAGGTCAGAAATCGTGTATGAGGGGATAAAGAGGTGATGCCCCCCATACGCCCGCCCCCGTCTGTTCAGTCCAGCCGTGCAAAATTACTCTTCGCCGCCCCGCAGACCGGACAGGACCAGTCGTCCGGGAGATCGTCAAATGCTGTTCCCGGAGCGATCCCGGCATCGGGGTCTCCTTTTTCCGGGTCATAGATATACCCGCATACCATGCACTGATACCGATCCATGATGCACCTGAACTCTTCTGGCGTTTAATATCTTATATTTTTACCGATAGAGGCTACAGAGGATTACAACAGGGCCAACCATGCGATATAGACCGTCGCCTGCATCAGGGTGAGCGGCAGACCGACCTTCATGAACGCGAAAAATCCCAGGTTAACACCCCGCCGCTCGGCCCCCTGGACGATGATCACGTTGCTCGCCGCCCCGATAACGGTGAGGTTGCCAGCGATCGTGCTTCCGGCCGCAAGAGCGAGCATTTCAGCCTCCCCGACGCCGGCATCGACGAGAATCGGAAGGGCAAGGGCAACAAAGGGGACATTGGAGACGAACTGGCTGAGGACGATCCCGAGCGCGATGATCGCCGGGATACCGATCGCCGCCGGCCCGATATCCTGGAAGATTCCGGCAACGGCGCCGCTCTCCCTCACACCCTCCATGACGACGAACATTGCGGCAAAAAAGATGAGGGTAGGCCAGTCCACCTGCCTGAGCAGGTCGAGGCGGCGGCTGGAGAAGAGGAGAAGAGGGAAGGCGGCGACCATCGCAATCGCGGGCAGAGGGATACCTGTCCCGCCGCCGAGAGAGAGGAGAACGGTTGCGGCGATGAGGACGGCGATGACGATGAGAGAAAGGCATGCGAGGCGCGAGAGGCCGGGATCGGCAACGCTCACCTCGGAAATCGTCCGGTCGATACGCAGGTGCAGGAGTGCGGGGTCGATCAGGAGGAGAAAAACGCATACAAGGAGGAGGGCGATTGCGGTCGGCGGTGCAAGAGCGATAAAAAACGTCACGACAGGGTCGGAAAACCCGCCCGCGGTGGCAACCAGGAGGTTCTGCGGATTTCCGATCGGGCTTGTAACGCTGCCGGTGGTGACCGAGAACGCAAGGGCGAGAAGAAGCACTTTCGGGCTGGCGCCGGTCATGCGGGCATAGCCAAGGACAAGAGGCGTCCCGATAACGGCAAGGGTGTCGTTCATCAGGATTGCAGATCCGATGCCCGCGGCAAAGACGAGGGCAAGTATGAAACAGGGGCCGGTCCCGAACCGACCGAGCACGGCACCGCTCATCCGGACGAGAAGCCCGCTCTCCTCAAGCGCCGCCCCGACGACGAACATGCAGAAGAGAAAGACCATGATCCCGACGTCGACGGAGTGGAGGGCGTCCACCAGAGCGACTTCGCCGGTGATAAGCATCCCGACGGCCCCGAGGAGCATGATCTGCCAGATGGCGATACGAAGCCCTGCGGTCTGCCTGAAGGCGATGAGAAGGACGACCGCCAGGAGGATGAGGAGCGAGATGTGCGTGAAGGGAGGTGGCTCACAGTCCTATTTCTCTGTTCCGGAAAAATCGGGTCAGGGGTTGAGGGTCCAGATCGCCCAGGTGAGATACGTGGCGAAACTCACCCAGACCAGATAGGGGACCAGGAGATATGCCGCCGGCCGCGAGACACGGTATGCGAGGAGGATCGTCGCGACGATGGCAAACCAGAGGACGAGGATCTCGATCAGGCCAAGAAGCGGGGACTGAAGCCCGAAGAAGAGCGCCGACCAGAGGAGGTTGAGCACGAGTTGCAGCCCGAAGACGAGAAGCGCCGCCCTGACCGGAGGTCTGTCAGCCCCCTCCCGCCACAGGAGAAACAAAGAGACACCCATCAGCACAAAGAGCGTGGTCCAGACCGGGGCGAAGACCCACGAGGGAGGGGTGAGCGGGGGTTTGACGAGCCCCGCATACCAGCCCGGGATATTCGGGGCGGTGAAAAGCGACCCGATGATGCCGGCCATATTGGTGAGGATGATCGCCGCAACCAGCCGCACGGCGTCCTGATATCTGCTGGAGTCCATGGGGGGAAATGAACCCGGAAGCATATAACCCCTTGTCTCAGAAGGAGAGATCTGGAAGAGAGAAGATCCCGAGCATGCTAATGCCGATATAGCCGGTGAGCAGCACGAACGCCGCCCTGAGGGCTGCCGGCGGCAGGCGGTGGGCTGCAGCAACGCCGAAGCGAGCGGCCGGAATGGAGACCGCAACAATCACCGCAGCCTGCAACAGCCCAACATAGCCGACGGTGCCGGGAGGCAGGCCAGACACCCCGGTGCCGGCGATCATATACGAGAGCGTTCCCGCGGTGGCGGCGAAGATCATCACCACCGTCGAGGTGGCAACGGCGCGGAGCATACCAAAACGCAGGACCGCCGTAAGGATGGGGACCAGGATGACGCCGCCGCCGATACCGGCCATCCCGGAGACCACGCCGACCGGAAGGCCCCAGAGCAGGTACCGGCTGCCGTCAATCTCAGGGACATCCTCTCCTGCGTCCGTCTGCGGGAGAAGGACCCGGAGGCCGGCAGCGAGCACGACGAGACCAAAGAAGATCCTGACCATTTCCGCGGGGAGATATACGGCGAGAACGGCACCGACGACGCCACCGGCCGCAGCCGAGATCCCGAGGAGATAGCCGGCCCGCCAGACAAGAGAGCCGCGCCGGAGATGGGCAAGAGCGCCAGAGAGCGCCGTCGGGATAATCGCAACAAGACTTGTCCCGAGGGCGAGGCGCAGGGAGATCTCTTCGGGCAGGCCCATCGCCACAAAGAGCCACAGCAGGATCGGGACCATAATAAATCCGCCGCCGACGCCAAGCAGGCCGGAGAGTATCCCCACCAGCAGCCCGGTGAAGATCAGCGTGAGAAGAAGGGCAGTCCCGATCATAGGATCACAGGATTATCTGATCCTTTCACACGATAGAGGTTTTCTGAGGGGTATATCTGAGAACCGCACTGGAAGAGAGGATCATGCGCGGAGATCTAAAAAGACGTCAGAGGTCTGAATACGCCCTCAGAGGATGAACACCGCGTTAAGCCCCGGAAAAAAGATCAGCCAGACCAGAGATCTTCAGCCGTCAGGATAGAGGTTTCACCGATATTTCAGGGATAAAAAGAAATTTCACAGAAATTAATCAGGAATTGAAAGAATGCATGGAATTGGCGCCCACGGGAAGACCCATGATCTTAAACTGGTTATTATACCAGCAACAATATTTAAATATTTCCCTGCCAATCCCGCGACCACACCGGACCAGGAAACTGAAGAACCGGCTCCATCGGAGAAAAAAATGGATTGAAACGCATAGAATATCCCGGACACCGTGGAAAGGGATAAAAAGAATCAGTAAGGTTTTAGGATCCTGAACCCACATCTCCACATACCATATACAAAATATTTATATATTAAATCCATAATAGAGAGCATTGCCCCTGAGGGGAGATGAATTGTGAACATGGGGGGACACAATTCAACAGCTATGATGGGGCACTTAACAGGTACGAAGAGAAGTACAGGCCTGCCGTTCCTGCCATGCCATCCCATGAACGGGACGGAGCGCGTATGGTTGAACACTCGCGCCCCTGCGGCCTGGCAAACGGCCAAACATGCTGGTTGCCGGAGTTCATCACAGCGCCGCCCGTCACGGCGGCGCACGATCTCAGCAGGAAGAGGATCTTTTCAGGCACCCTCTGCCCTGCTGGCAGGAAAAGGATACGGTCCGTTCTGGGGGGGCATGGGCCGCAACCCATTCCTGCCTCTGCCCAACCTCACCTGACTTCATTTTTTGATGCCACCTGCCTTTCAGCCCGTGCGATCAACACGTTCTTTCCATCTTCAGGCCAGATTCATCCACTCTGTGAGCGCCGGCTCAGGTCCTGACAGTCACCATCATTTCTTCTGCGACCTCAACCTCAACACCTCGTCCTTTCCCTCAACCTTCAGCACGAAGGTGCCATGGCAGGGTTTGGTGTATGGAAAGATCACAGAGTCCCCATCGACGCCGATGGGGATGGGCGGCACCCCGATCAGTGCGAGATCGAAGATCCTGTAACCGGGCATCACATCGTAAAACTCGCGGTAATTTTTTCGGATATAATCCCTGTACTCCCGGAAACTGCAGTTCCGCAGGAGCACCTCATACTTCAGCGCCTCTACGCACCCCATCCTGTCACCTCCGCAATCGCGGCCTTCAGCGGACCAGCCTTATGGGCAGTCCTGACCGTCACCTTCTCGCACGGGAAGTCGATCAGCGCGGAGAGACTCTCCGCATCTTTCCCGAAGACTACAACGATCACCTTCCCGCCGGAGATGGCGCTGATCGTCCCGGCAAAACTGACCCCACTCTCTACATGGACCAGAACGAACGAGACAGCAAAGTCCCGCTCTTTTGCGGCCATCGCCTCAATGCAGCGGTCCAGATCGATCATCTCGCCCACATACCGGCCTTCGGGGTCGGCCATCGCCACAAGCGCCCGTGCAGACGGGTTTCCTGTAATAACTGGCGTTTTACCAGCCTTTCTAAGACCATGCGCAAGGTGGATCGCAAGACTTACCTGTACCGGTGCCTCAGGACACCCGAGGACGATCAGCCCTTCATCTTCTTTTTCAGACATATCCATAATCACCGTATTTTTTCCCCTTCACCCGGAACAGAAATACCCTCCACCCGCCAGGGATGCGTGTAGATGGTGAACCGGTCGCCGCGTGAGAAGCAGATCAGAGTGATCCCGGCTTCTTCGGCCGTTTTGATCCCCTGGTCAGTCGAGGCCGCCCTGGAGATGATCACCGGTATGCCGGCACTCGCTGCCTTGGCCACCATGCCGGCCGGCTGCCGCCCGGTACAGCCGATCACACAGCGGGAGCGGTCGAGCCCGGCAAGAACGGCATGCCCGATCACTTTGTCAACAGTGTTGTGCCTTCCGATGTCACAGGCCTTTGCCTCAAGAGCGCCATCATAGAAAAGGACAGAGCAATGCAGGCCCCCGGTCTTCCTCCAGTCCTCAGACTCGATGGCGGCGGTCATCCGGTAGACATCATCGATGGTGATCCGCGGTCCGGCCCCGACACGCCGGACCTGCCGCAGATAGGCCGTCCCACCCGAGGTCTCAAGCACCCGTTCACCGCCGGGTTTCACCTCAGCACCGACGAGAATGTCGTTACCGCTCACCTCGACACCCTGTACTCTCTCTGCAAGGCCCTCAGAGACGATAAAACCCGCCCCGAGTTCCCTGAGTTGCTCGGCCGAGGCGACCATTCCCGTAACCTCCTCGCCGTTGACCAGAAGACGGAACCTGCTCTCGATACAGACCTCATCCATTATCTCGCGCGGCTCCCCCCCCTTTACCTGAATACCTCTGTACGTATAGAGATCCATGGCGTTCCCTTCCTCACCGCCACCATAATGGCAGCATTGGCACATTCCGAACTCTTATATCATTTCGGATTAACAATTGTTAATCAGTAGTCTCTCAATTTATGGATTGTGATACCATGAAACTCCCCTGTGAAACCGGCGTCTGGATCATTCTGCCCTGCATCCGTGCGTGCCTTGTTCAGGAACTGACGGCAAAGGGCCTCTCACAGAAAAAAGTCTCGACGATGCTCGGGATTACACCGGCGTCAGTCTCCCAGTACACCTCAAAAAAACGGGGATGTACGATCGAACTGTGCAACGATGCGATCGCCTCCATCCAGCAACTTGCCGACGACCTCATCACCGATAATGTCGAACACATGGGACTGCGGATGTGCGACATCTGCATGCAGGTCAGGTCGCAGGGGGTTCTCGACGAGGGAGAGGACGGACCGTGCATCAGGGATCTGGTCTGCAACCTCTCTTCCCCGGATGGCAGACACCACGCCACCTGACGGCGACGTGACGGCAACGACCCGGGCACTCCGGCCCTGCGAATACCGGAAATATCCCTCTTTTTCGACAGGGTGCGAACGTAATTTATTCTTGTCCTGCAATACCTAGAGCGATGTACTCGCAGAGACTGGAGAATCTGCCGCCCTACCTTTTTGCCAGAATAGACGCATTGAAAGGCCAGAAAAGGAGGGAGGGCGTCGACGTTATCGATCTCGGTGTCGGTGACCCGGACCTGCCGACACCCGACCACATCGTCGAGGCAATGATCAGGGCCGTAAAAGACCCGAGAAACCACCATTATCCGGCCTACGAGGGGATAGCCGCTTACCGCGACGCCGTGGCGGCGTGGTACGACAACCGTTTCTCGGCCTCCCTCGACCCGGCATCAGAGGTCGTCGCCCTGATGGGCTCGAAGGACGGTATCGCACATATACCGGAGGCATTTGTAAACCCGGGCGACTATGTCCTCGTCCCCGACCCGGGATACCCGGTCTATAAAACCTCAACGCTCTTTGCCGAGGGAAAAGCGCACCTGATGCCCCTTCTCGAGGAGAACAACTTCCTTCCGGTGCTCGAGGATATCCCGGCAGAGGTGCTCGAACGGGCGAAACTCCTTTTCTTCAACTACCCGAACAACCCGACGGCGGCGATTGCACCCGAACGCTTCTTCGATGAAGTTGTGGAGTTTGCACGCGAGCACGACCTCGTCGTCGTGCATGACAACGCCTACTCCGAGATCACCTTCGACGGATACCGGGCGCCCTCGTTCCTCCAGGCAGACGGGGCAAAGGAAGTCGGCGTGGAGATGCACTCGCTCTCGAAGACCTACAACATGACCGGATGGCGGATCGGCATGGCCGTCGGCAATCCCGAGATCCTCGCCGGCCTTGGCCGCGTAAAGTCCAACGTGGACTCCGGCGTCTTCGATGCCGTTCAGGAGGCGGCGATCACCGCTCTCACCGGCCCGCAGCAGTGTGTCGCCGACGCCTGCGCCGTCTACCAGGAGCGGCGCGACACCCTCGTGAAAGGGCTTTCCGAACTCGGCTACGATGTCAGGGCACCGAAGGCAACCTTCTATGTCTGGATGCCGGTCGAAGACTGCATGGCCACGGCGACGCAGTTCCTGAACGAGGCCGGGATCGTCGTGACGCCAGGCGTCGGGTTCGGCGAGAGCGGCGACGGCTACGTCAGGTTTGCGGTCACCCGATCGGTGGAGCGGATCGAAGAGGCGATCGAGCGGATCGGGAGGCTTCGCCGATGAAACTCCCATCTCACCTGGGCATCAAAAACGGCCGCCTCCACATCGGCGGCCACGACTGCACCGCCCTTGCAGCAGCCTACGGCACGCCGCTGTACGTCACCGACCTCGACCGGATCGCCGGTAACTTCAGGCGGTTCCGTGCCGCCCTCGCGGCCCATTATCCCGAAACACAGGTGCTCTTTGCGGCGAAAGCAAACGGGAACCTGACCGTGATCAGGACGCTTGCGGCTGAAGGGGCTGGAGCAGACGTCTTCTCCTCAGGAGAACTCGAACTCGCCCTGCGCGCCGGCATGAAGCCCGAACGCCTGCTTTTCAACGGGAGCTCGAAGAGCCCGGCCGACCTTGCGCTCGCCGTGGAAACCGGGGTGCGCCTCTCGGTCGACTCCATCGAAGAGCTCAGGCAGCTCAATGCCGTAGCGGCAGAGGCCGGCAGAACGGCCGCGATCGCCTTCCGGGTGAACCCGGCCCTCGAGGTGCCGACCCACCCAAAGATCGCCACCGGCCTGAAGACGAGCAAGTTCGGCATCCCGGCTGAGGAGATCGTCGCCGCCTACGCCGAGGCCCTTGCCGCAGAACATATCGAACCGGTCGGCATCCACTGCCACATCGGTTCGCAGATCCTGGAGGTCGAGCCCTTTGCCCGCGCCGCCGGGGTAATGGTCAGAGTGGCCCGCGAGATCACCGACATCGGCGTCAATCTTGAGTTCATCGATATTGGCGGCGGTCTCGGGATCCCGTACCACCACGACACCGATCCGGCTCCGACGCCCGAGGAGTATGCAGCCGCCGTCATGCCGGTCTTCCTGCAGGGGATCAGGGAGTGCGGGATCGACCCGGCGCTCTGGGTAGAACCGGGCCGCTGGCTTGTCGGCGACTCCTCGGTTCTGCTGGTCGGCGTGAACTCGGTGAAGCGCGCCCACCGGACCTTTGTCAACGTCGACGCAGGTTTCAACCTCCTGGTGAGACCGGCGATGTACGACTCCTACCATGAGGTGGTCGTGGCCGACCGGGCCGATGCGGCCGCCGACGGCACCTACACGGTGGCCGGCCCGATCTGCGAGACCGGCGACCTGCTGGCGCAGGACCGGGAACTTCCGGCCCCTAAGGCAGGCGACACCATCGCCGTCCTCGATGCAGGGGCATACGGTTTTGCCATGTCCTCGCAGTACAACAGCCGCCCGCGCTGTGCCGAAGTGGCGGTACGCGGCGGAAAGCATGCCATTATGCGCCGCGCCGAACGCCTCGACGACCTCACCGCCACGATGGAGACCCCGGACTGGACCGCGTGATCTGCCGTGCAGTTTCACTACGCCCTCGTAGACGACCTCATCAGCCGCGATGAGTTCGAGCGGCGCGTCCAGGAACGTATAGAAGGGGCCGGAGGGCTGCTGGACGAGGACGCCGCCGCACTTCTGGTCGTCGGCGACTGCGGGAGGCAGCACCTGCAGATCAGGGATCTCGGACCTGGCCCGACCTTGCTCTCTTTTTTCGGCAAAGTGCTTTCGGTAGGCGAACCAACGCCTTTCTCACGACAGGACGGCGAAGAGGGGCGGCGGGCTTCCCTTCTCCTCGGCGATGCTACCGGAAGGGTCGAGGTCGTGCTCTGGGACGATCAGGCCGAGGCCGTGGCCGAGATCGAGGTCGGCGAGGTGCTCGAAGTGATCGGGAGGCGCTCGCAGCGCGGAGGCCCGAGCCTCTCGGCCCTTGCCCTGCGCAAATCCAGGGTGAGCATCGATTGCCCGATGGAGACGGAGCGGCGGTGCGCCGATCCGGCGGGCACCGGCGACCTGACAGTACGGATCCTTGCCATCGACGAACCGAAGGCTTTCACCCGCAGAGACGGAAGCGAAGGGATGCGGACCTCCGCCCTTGTCGGCGACGCCACCGGGACAGCGCGGCTCGTCTGCTGGGAGCCCGCGCTGCTCCAGGGATATTGTGCAGGGGCGAGCGTGCGGATCGACGGCGCTCGCACCACCACGCGCGGCAGGGGCGTCGAGTTCTCCCTCGACGAGAAGGGGACGGTGGCGCCGGCAGACGAGGCGGTGGAGGTCAGGTTCGCCGCGGCCGCCGGGGTGAAGGCCGGGGAGACCGTATCGCTCAGAGGCAGAATCACCGATCCCGGACGGCCACGTGGTTTTACGACGCGGGACGGCGGGCGATCCTGGGTCAGAAACCTCGACATGGCCGACGATTCAGGGACGATCAGACTTGTACTGTGGGGGGAGCACGCCCTCGCCGCGCTTGCGGCCGACGAAGAGATCACCGTGTACCATGCCATCGCAAAGGAGGGGCGTTCGGGGGGAATCGAGGTTTCCGTCGGGGCGGGAAGCCATCTTGTCCTCCCACAGCCTGACTGCAGCGACATATCATTCGAAGGGACGATCGTCCCCTCCACCCTCGGTCCGACGATCGACAACGGCACCGAGGCTTTTATCCTCGCCCGCGATCTCCTCCCGGGATCCGAAGTGCGGGTAGAAGGGAGGCGTTCAGGCACGCAGATCACCCCCTACACCGTGGAGACCATTGAGATCAGCAGGGAGTCCCTTGAGCGGAGGCTGGAAGCACTCCTCCAGCGCCTTAAAAAGACTGAAAAAAGTTTCTGAACACGGCAAGGTGAAAAAACGCGCGAAATTACACTTTCACCCCGCGCACGGAAAGAATGGATATGTCCATGACGAAAATGCTATGTGTGCCCGATGCCCACGATCCCGTGTCGCATTTCTGGGCCCCGCACCTCTTTCCACCGGGGTGTGACCACAGATTCATGGAGTGAGGTAAAAATATGCCATCAGGTTCACTAGATCTCGAAGATCTCCCCGGCGTTGGGCCGACCACTGCCGAAAAGCTCCGCGAAGCCGGATATGCCACCGTCGAGAGCATCGCCACGGCCTCTCCAGCCGATCTTGCCGAAGCAGCCGAGATCGGAGAATCAAGCGCCAAGAAGATCATCAAGGCGGCACGGGAGATCGCCGACATCGGCGGGTTCAAAACGGGCATTGCCGTTCTTGAGGACAGAAAAGAGGTAAAGAAACTCCAGACTCTCGTTCCAGAGTTCGACGCACTTCTGGGAGGCGGCATGGAGACGAAATCCATCACTGAGGTCTATGGCGAGTTCGGTTCGGGTAAAAGCCAGATCTCGCACCAGATGGCGGTCAACTGCCAGATACCCCTGGAGCTCGGCGGTCTCAACGGGTCGTGCGTCTACATTGACACCGAGAACACCTTCCGCCCCGAGCGTATCGAGCAGATGGTGGAAGGGCTCGACATCCCCGGCTACGAGGTGCCACCGTTCACCGAGTTCCTGGAACGGATTCACGTGGCGAAAGGCTACACCTCCGACCACCAGATGCTCCTCCTCGAAAGCGCCCGCGACCTTGCAACAGAAATGAAGGAGAGTGACCACCCGGTCAGGCTGATTATCGTCGACTCGCTCACCGCCCACTTCAGGGCCGAATATGCGGGCCGGGGCACGCTCTCGGTACGCCAGCAGAAGTTGAACCGGCACATGTACGACCTGGCGAAGATCGCAGAGGAGTTTAATGCCGTGGCCCTCGTCACAAATCAGGTCCAGTCGAACCCCGGCGTCTTCTTCGGCGACCCGACAAAGCCGATCGGCGGAAACATCGTCGGGCATGCGGCGAAGTTCAGGCTGTACCTCCGCAAGAGCAAGGGCGGACGCCGGATCGCAAAACTCGTCGACAGTCCGAACCTGCCCGACGGCGAGGCGGCATTCGTGGTCGAGACGAGCGGGCTCAAGCCCTGAGGGAGATGTTCAGGTGCTCAAGGCGGTCGTAACAGATCTGGACGGGACGCTGACCGACGAGAGGCGGCGGATCTCCACCGTCGCCATCGAGACGATACGGGATCTCGTGGACGCCGGCGTCCTGGTCGTCCTCGCCAGCGGAAACACCGTCTGTTCTCTGGACATCCTCTGCAAGATGATCGGTACCGATGGCACCATTATCTGCGAGAACGGCGGGGTTTACCGATTCAGGTTTGACGGTCAGATCCAGATCCCCGGCCGCCAACCGATCTGCTGGGACGCATACCACCGGATCGAGGAGCATTTTGCCGCGAAGGGGGAGCGCCTCACCCTATACTCCCCTGAGAACCGCTTCGCCGATGTGGCCTTTGCACGGAGCGTCGACCCCGCCGAGACGGCAGAGGTAATCTCGGATATGCCGGTAAGGGTCATCGATACCGGGTTCGCCATCCATCTGCAGTATGAAGGAGTCTCGAAAGGGACAGCCCTTTCCGACCTTGCGGCGCTGATGGGCGTCTCGACCGACGAGATACTTGCCGTCGGCGACTCAGGAAACGACACCGAGATGATCAGACGCGCCGGTATCGGGGCGGCGGTGGGCAATGCCACAGAAGAGATGCGCGATGCGGCCGACTATGTATCAGAAAAGAAGTATGGGAACGGATTTGTTGAAATTATCCAGAAATATCAGCCTTATTTTTTTGAGCGGTAACGATCGACCACAATATAGTCGCGCGCATCCTTGACCGCTTCGAAGGGTATCAACATCTGGTCGCCGTCCATTCGATAACCTGACGTGTCAAAAGAGGCCTCCGGTTTGACAAGGAGGTCGATCACCTCTCCTGTGTCGAGGTCGACCATCAGATTCTTGATCTGGCCGATAATCATCCCGTCATTGCTCATCACCCGCTTGCGCGCAAGGCTCCGCGAGAAGATCTTACTCATAGTCACTCAGTGCGCTTCCTCGATATATAAAATTGTTGAAAAGAAGGAGAATTTGGTATCCCGCCAATTTAAAGCGGGTGTTCACTTAAGGATCTCATTTGCCATCTTGATATCGACGGCCTTCACGGTCTTGCGCCCGGCATGACGCGTGAGTTTAATCGCTTCTTTTGCCATCGCGGTCCCATACGCTTCCATAAGGACGGCAAGAGCCTCGCTTCCGTCGGCGCTCACCCTCTCAGCGCCGGCATTTTTAATAATCCTGCCAACAGGTGCAATCGGTAGTTCGCCCATTTTCAATCACCTCTCCTGTCAATCATGACCCATACCGGGACAGAGGATTGAAAGAACACATTTGTAGATAGAGATACCCCTATTTATATTTGTGGGTGCCCAGATCAGCGTACAGCCGGTTATGGTACCCCTTATAGCGCGGGGAAGACACCAATGATGTCGGACTGCGTAATGATTCCGACGGGTTTGCCGCCATCGACAACGATCAGCCGTCCGATTTCTCTCTCCTTAAAACGCCGGATAACCTCGTAAAGATGTGTTTCGGCGTCTGCTTCGATTACATCCGAGGTCATCGCCTCGCTGACCGGGGTGGTGGATGGAAACCCTTTTGCATAGGCTTTTGCAAGATCCGTGAGGGTGACGATGCCAAGGAGCCTCTCCCCGTCCATAACGGGTGCTCCATGAATACGGCTTCTGGCAAAGAGGTGGGTTGCCTCCTTGAGGGTGGTACCCGGCAGGAGGGAGATGAGAGGGGCGCTCATATAATGCCTGATCGATTTCTTGGGGAGCGAGATCATCTCGCTGATCGAGATGAGAAGAGAACTCTTCGCCTCGTCCTTGCCGAAGACCTCGCCCCTGAGGAGAAGTTTGTTCACCGGCGTCGGCCCGATGGTGACCTCATCCCCGATCTCAAAGATCTTCACGCTCCCGATGATCCTGATCAGGGCATGGCAGATATCAGGATGACAGAGCGTGGTGAAATCGATCTCTGAAACATTTGCCCCTTCGACCTCCTCATCATTCCGGGAGATCATCACATGAGAGCCCTGATCGTAACCACTGACGTTCAATTCCCGGTAAGCCTTCTCCGAGGGATTGTAACCGCCTTTCGGACCGGGAACACCGTCGACGAGTTCGAGGGCCTTAAGCGACTGCATCTGATTCCGGACCGTCCCCGGATTGCGTTTGAGCACATCCGCGATCTCCTCACCCTTGATCGCGCGGGAGTGCCGGTGATAGAGGGTGATGAGGGTGATGAGTATCTCTTTCTGGATGAGGGACAAATCCATAGTAGAGAATCTTATGAACCTCTATAAATATCAGGGTTGTGGGTGCTGTGGAGTTTGAGCGGATTCCAACCGTACCAACGGCAGACGAAGTGCTGGACAGAAGTTTCCGGCGGGCCGCAGCGAAGATGAGGCTGAAGGCCAACAAAAACAGAGCAAACGAGGATTTCGTCAAAGCGGTCTCAAGCGCCGTCCACGATCGCCTTGTCCATGTCATCCAGTCCTTTCCGATCTTCGAAGACCAGGCGCCCTTTTATCGGGACACCGTCGAGGCCCTCTTCGGGATCGAACGACTGAAAATGGCCCTGGGCAACGTAGGCTGGGCGGCAATGCACACCAAGAGAATGGGTTTTGAGCACGGCGGAAAGAGGATCCGGTGGGCTGAGGACACCGCTGCCATGCGGAAGAAAGCCGTGGCAAGAATCGCCTCGATCGTACACCAGGTCGACAAAGATCTCCGGTTCCTCAACGATGTGCGCAACGTGCTGCGAAAACTCCCTGAGGTCAAGGACGACGAGTTCACAGTGGTGATCGCGGGCTACCCGAACGTCGGCAAGTCGTCGTTCATCAAGCTCGTCTCCTCTGCCGAGCCTGAAGTGGCGTCCTATCCCTTCACCACGAAGGGGGTAATCCTCGGCCACCGTTACATGGGGCGCAAGAGGATCCAGTTCCTTGACACGCCCGGACTTCTGGACCGGCCTGAAGAGGAGCGAAACGCCATCGAGGAGCAGGCGATCTCGGCCGTCGTCAATTCGGCCCATCTGATCCTCTTTATTCTGGACCCGAGCGAGTACTGCGGGTACCCGATCGAGGACCAGTACCGTCTCCTCGAAACCGTCAGGGCGATGGTGACGGTGCCGGTGATCGTCGTCTCGAACAAGGCCGATATCAAAGGCGGGGACGGTCTTTCGATGTCGACGGCGACCGGCGAAGGGGTGGACGAGGTCCTCGCCCTGATACTCTCACAGTATCGCGAGCCAGCCCCAGCTCCCGCTAAGGACGCAGCCGGCGAGGAAGCCGAGGATGGCGCCGCCGTTGAGGGGTGGGAGACCGGCCTGGGGTCTTCCGGAGAGGACGAAATGGATGAGCAGGACCATCCCGACGATTGAGCCGGCCATCGCGCCGAGCGCCGGTACCGAGAGGAGCCAGACCTTTGCCCCGGGCAGGAAGACCTGCGCCGAGACGACGAGGATGGAGGGCATGATCAGGTCTCCCATGCCCATGATGAAGGCTCCCCGTTCCTCTTTCTCTTTTGAAATCTCAACGCCTTCGGTCCTGAACGAGTAATCCCTCCGTTTGGGTATCACAAAGAGGATCGGCGTTTTGAGGTCCATGATCCCCTCGGCAAGGGCGATCATATGCCCGGTCTTGTAGACCGAGATGGCATCATAGACGGCGAGCATCACCAGGAGGAGGATCACCGGCAGGACCGAGAGGGAGATGCCAAAGATGGAGGCGACCCCGCCTGCGATCAGGAGGCCAAGACCATCGATGACGTACCACTCGGGGTACAGGAAGAGAAGAGCGGTCGCAAGGACGGCGACGGCGAAAGCGGCGACCCCACCGGTAAGCGAAAAGCCAAAGAACAGGGTGCAAAGCGTCCAGAAGACATAGTAGAAGGTGAACAGGATGGACAGGGCAATCAGCCCCAGGATCACTTTCTTCCCCCCCAGTTTTATCAGGGCGAGCATGATGAGGGTGAAGACGAGGAGCATGCCGAGGAAGATGAAGGGGTTCGCGACCGAGGTGGGGTCTTCGAAGGCGGCGACGCCGGCCTCCTGCATGGGGAGGGCGAGGAGGATCGCGATCACCTCGACGACGAGGAGCATCGCAGGCATCGCCAGGACGGGTGTGTTATTCCTGATATCCATTTCAAACCTCTTCTGATATCGTTAGATTAATTAATGGTTCCTTATCATCTAAAAGCATGGAGATCCGTGAAGTCCTCGTGGACGTAGTTCTCACCATTATTCTTGTCGTCTCTACCCTCACCCTGGTCTGGCGGGTATGGCAGGATCTTACCATGGCGGTGGCGACAACCCTGATGATGCTCTCCCTTGGCGGGCTGTTTCTCTCGCTCAATTACAAGATCCAGCAGCTCGACGCCAGCGTCATTGCACGGGAGCGCACCATGCGGGTGAACCTGGAGGAAATTTCCAGGACAATGGAACAGAAATATGACAATACGGTCCAGCACATCGATGCGACGGTGAACGATATCACCCGCAGGATGTACCGGTAAACCTCTTTTTGATCGTCTATGGGTGTCGCACTCAGGGAGATCCTCGGCGAATACCGGGAGGAGGTTGAGCTTGAAGAGCTGCGCGGCACCATTGCGGTGGACGCCTTCAACGCCCTGTACCAGTTCCTCACGATCATCAGGCAGCCCGACGGTACGCCGCTGATGGACAAGGATGGGCGAGTCACCTCGCACCTCTCAGGGATCTTTTTCCGGAACCTGAACTTTCTCGAAAAGGGGATCCGTCCGGCGTATATCTTCGACGGCGCTCCACCGGACCTGAAGACAGAGACGGTCGCCAGGCGCCGGGGGGTGAGAGAGGCCGCCGGGGAGCGGTGGAAGGAGGCGGTCGAACGGGGCGACATTGAGGAGGCGTATAAACAGGCGCGCGCCTCGACCAGGATCGACGATGCGATGATCGCCTCGTCGAAGCGCCTGCTCGACCTGATGGGGATCCCCTGGATGGTGGCGCCGAGCGAGGGTGAGGCGCAGGCGGCGTTCATGGCGCGGCAGGGCGATGTCGGTGCCGCTGCCTCGCAGGACTACGATGCCCTGCTCTTCGGGGCGCCCCGCCTGGTCAGGAACCTTACAGTATCGGGGAAGCGGAAGGTGCGGGGGCGGTCGGTGACGGTGCGGCCCGAGCGGATCGACCTTGCCGCGGTGCTCGCCGGCCTCGGGCTCTCTCGGGAGGAACTTGTCGAGATCGGCATCCTGATCGGGACCGACTTCAATCCCGGGATCAGGGGAGTCGGGGCGAAGACGGCCTTGAAGATCGTCAGGGGCGGGAAGTTCCAGGAGACAGTTCAAGAGAAGGCGCCCGATTTCGATCCCGGGCCGGTACAGGAGTTTTTCTTAAACCCGCCGGTGACCGGCGACTACCGCCTCGAGTGGCGGGAGCCAGACCGCGACGGGATCGTCGCCATGCTCTGCGGCGAGTACACCTTTTCAGAGGGGCGAATTGACGCCGGCCTCCAGAAGATCGGGGCGAAGGCCGGGCAGAGGACGCTTGGAGACTGGTTCTGAGCGGGGATGTTGATCCCCCCAATTCTTCCTCCCCCATCTTCTTCAACCAGGAGCATGGAGGCGACCTGACCGGTGGCAGAGGTGAGGAAGGGGCAGGTCTGGATCGATCCAGATCCCTGACCACCCGCGCGAAGATGCAGCAGGCCGGAAAAATGATTCAGGGATCAGATCCGCCGCCAGATATACGCGATCCTCTGGAGGGCGGTATAGTGCCCGAACACCCCGAAGAAGACCAGGATCCAGCCAAGGTACGGGAGGCCGAAGATCGGCGCCGCCACGATCAGGTCGAGGAGGCCTGCAAGGAGGATGAGGACCAGACGGTCGGCCCGTCCGAGCACTCCGCCATAGTAGCGGCCCACGCCGAGGGCCTGTGCCTGCGTTCCCATGTACGAGGACATCAGAACACCGGTGAGGGCGAAGACCCCGATCTCCCAGGAGGCGGCGCCGCCGGCAAAGATCCCGGTGATGATGACGATATCGGCATAGCGGTCAGAGACATGATCGATGAAATCACCGCGCAGGCTTGCGACCTTCAGCTCCCGCGCCAGAGCACCGTCGATAGCGTCGAACACAGCATTTATCGCCACGAAAAGCACGGCAAGCCCGATCTGCCCCTCGTAGAAGGCGACCCCGGCGGCGAAAGCGGCGACCAGCGCCCCGATCGAGTAGACGTTCGGGGTAATCCCAAGCCTGACCGAGATGCGGATCGCCGGGTCAAGCAGACCGCCCACATATGGGCGGAAGCGGTCGAGGGTCACAGCCCCTCCATCAGGTATGCCGACCAGTCGAGGGAGCCCGAGGACGGCGGGACCGTCCCCCTGATGAAGCCCTCGATCAGGTCCGCAGTCTCCGCAAGGCTCAGGTTGGTCGTATCGATCTCCAGCACCGTTTCCTGCGGGTGGACCTCCAGCGTCTCGACAAGGATGACGTCGAGGGCCTCGGCCTCGGCGTTCTCACGGACCTTTGCCCGGGCATACCCCCGGGCCTGCAGGCGGCCTTCCAGGACGTCAGGCCTGCAGCGCAGCACCACGGCGCGGTCCGAAGGGAGGAGATGGGCAAGGTGACCCTCGACGATGCCATCCACCGGTGCAAAGGAGCGCACCCACGCCTCCTCGTCGACGACGCTGGTATCCCGATCGGGATCGTCACCCAGGACGAAAGGGCCGACGGTCTCAGCTGCGCGGACCACCATCCAGCCCCGTCGCTCAAGTTCCTCAGCCACCGCGCTCTTTCCCGTCCCCGGCGTCCCGGTCACCACCGTCATCATAGTCTGTTGATCTCTTCGAGGAAAAGTTCGTTTTCCTGTTCGGAACCGACACTCACCCTGATATAGTGGTCGGCCAGCCCGGAAAAACTTCTGCACGACCGGACGATCACACCTTTTTTAGCGAGCCGAGCGGTCGCCTCGTCCCCGGTCATCGGCGCCACGTCGACGAGGACGAAGTTAGCGTCCGAAGGGGAGACCGGACGATCGATTTCGGCAAGGAAGCGCTCCCGCCATCTCCGCACATGGGCAACGGTCTGATCGATATGACCCTGGTCGGCCAGCGCCGCCCCGGCCGCCGCAAGTGCGACCGTGTTCACGGAAAAAGGCGTCGCCGCCCGGTTCAGGTACGAGAGGAGACCGGCAGGAACAAAGGCGTAGCCGAACCTGAGGCCGGCCAGGGAGTAGGCCTTCGACATCGTGCGCCCCTCGATCAGGGTGTCGTACTCGTCCATCAGGGGGCGGTAGTCGAGCCCCGAGAACTCGACATAGGCGTTGTCCAGGAAGAGCAGGCAGTCGAACCCGTCCAGGATCTCCCTGACTGCCTCTACAGAGAGGGCGTTGCCGGTCGGGTTGTTCGGCGAGCAGAGAAAGGCGATCTTCGCCCCCCGGCAGGCATCCACGAAGGCACCGGCATCGACGGAGAAGTCCGCCGCCCGGGGCACCGGCACGACAACGCCGCCCTGCGCCTCCGCGGCAAGGCCGTAGAACGAGAACGTCGGCGTGGAGACAACGACGCGGTCCCCAGGACTGACGACCGTCCTGACGACGGTCTCGATCACCCCGTCCATCCCGTTCCCGATGATGAAGGAATAATCCCCGTGGTGGCGCCGCAGGGCATCGATCAGGGCGGCCGGCCGCGCCTCGGGGTAGCGGTTTCCCTCCCGGAGCGCCGAAAGACCGGCCTCGACGACTGACGCCGGGGGTGGGAGAGGGTTCTCGTTGCTCGCAAGGCGGGCAACGCGGGAGAGCCCGCTTTGCCGGGCAATCTCCTCAGGGCTCTGTGCGAAGACGTATCCGCCCTCGCCGATGTAATTCTGCCTAACGAAGCGCTTCATTGATGACCCCGACGGCGGTGTCGATCTCCTCATCGGTGATCACGAGGGGCGGCACCAGACGGAGGTTGCCGTCCGCGGCGCAGTTCACCAGCACGCCGTGCTCGGCGCAGTACGCCGCCGCTTCCGCGCACCGTTCGCCGACGGTGACGCCGATCATCAGACCAAACACCCGCGGGTTGTGGGCGGCGAGCCCGGCTGCAAACCGCTCTGCCTTCGTGGGTATAGACGGCAGGATCTCCTCGATCACCCTGACGGTCGCCCGGCCCGCAGCACAGGCGAGGGGACCGCCGGCAAAGGTGCTGCCGTGCTCGCTCTTCTTAAACTCAAGCCCCTCGCGGGCGACGAGCGCACCCATGGGGAAACCTGATGCTATTCCCTTCGCCATCGTGATAATATCAGGGGCAACGCCGGTGTGCTGGTAGGCGAACCACCGTCCGGTCCTGCCCATCCCTGTCTGGACCTCGTCAGCGATCATCAGGGCGCCCTTTTTCTCGCAGATCTCCCTGATTTCCTCGAAGAAACCGCGGGGTGCGGGTAAAACCCCGGCCTCGCCCTGGATCGCCTCCACGAAGACGCCGGCGGTGTCTTCGTCCACCGCCCGCTTCAGCGCCTCGACATCACCATAATCGATGAACGTGCACTTCGGCTCAAGGGGCTCAAAGGGCTCGCGTATCGCGGGCTTGTGGGTGACAGCAAGGGACCCGAGCGTCCGCCCGTGGAAACCATGGGTAAACGAGACGAATTTTTTCTTTCCGGTTGCGAGGCGAGCGAGTTTGATCGCCCCCTCGTTCGCCTCGGCGCCGGAGTTCGAGAAGAACGTCTTCCCTCCGTCAAGGCCCGATATCTCGACGATCTTCTCGGCAAACTCGGCCTGGTGAGGAACATAGTAGAGGTTCGAGCAGTGGATCAGGTCGTGCGCCTGGTCGCAGATTGCCTTCACCACGGCCGGGTGGCAGTGGCCGGTGCTACAGACGGCAATACCGGCCACACAGTCGATATATTCCCTGCCTTCAGCGTCCCAGACGCGTGCGCCCTTCCCGCGCACGATCTTCATGGTGCGGCTGAACGCGGGCATATAATAGCGGGCGTCCAGTGCGCGATAGTCCTGTGTTAATTCCATCCTGTCATCATCTCGGGATACAATCATTTACTCATATTCAATCGTTGCGGGGGGTTTGGGCGTAACGTCATAGACGACCCGCGAGACCTCGGCGATCTCGGAGGTGATCCGTCCGGCGATCTCGCCAAGGACCGTAAACGGCAGTTCAAGGGGATCAGCGGTCATGCCGTCCCTGGAGTTCACCGCCCTGACGGCAACGACCCAGCCGAAACAGCGGATGTCGCCCTTGACGCCGGTGCCCCGCCCGAGAAGAGCGGCAAAGCACTGCCAGGGACGGTAGGCCTCGACAAGCTCCTCCTCGACGATCGCATTCGCCTCGCGCACGACGGCGATCGCCTCGGGCGTCACCTCGCCAAGCACCCTGACCGCAAGCCCCGGACCCGGGAAGGGCATCCGGTGCTGGATCTCCAGCGGCAGCCCGACGCCCCCGGCGACCTCGCGCACCTCATCTTTGTACAGGTCGCGGAGCGGTTCGATTACCTTCTGGAACATCATGTCGATGGGCATCCCGCCGACATTGTGGTGGCTCTTGATCCCGCCCTCGCTCTCTATCCGGTCAGGATAGATCGTCCCCTGCAGAAGGAACTTCGCCCCGGTCGCCTTCGCCTCCCGTTCGAATATCCTGACGAAACGCTCTCCAATCGCTTTCCGTTTCTCCTCCGGGTCGACGATGCCCTTCAGCGCCGCAAAAAATTCTTCGGCTGCGTTGACCCGCTTTACCCCGATGTCACAGAAGAGTTCGCAGATCCGCTCACTCTCCCCTTTCCGCATCAGCCCGGTGTCGACGTAGATGGGAATGAGATTCTTCCCGATCGCACGGGCCGCAAGCATGGCGCAGACCGACGAGTCGACACCGCCCGAAAGGGCGACAACGACCTTCTCGTCGCCTGCCTCGCGCCGGATCTCCTCGATTGCACTCTCGATGAACGCTTCAACTTTTACCATACTGATCACCTCTGGTTCCGCCGGTTCTTGTTCTCCCTGCATGCATTTACAAAGCCGAGATAGGGCGGAGACGGCCGCGTCGGCCGTGACCTGAACTCAGGATGGAACTGGGTCGCAAAGAAGAACGGATGTCCGGGCAGTTCCAGAATCTCCATCCTGTTGCCGTTCTTCCCGGAGAATACGAGACCTGCAGTTTCGAGCGCACCGATATAATCCGGATTCACCTCATACCGGTGGCGGTGCCGCTCTGTGATCTCGCCGCTGCCGTACAGATCCAGAGCCATCGTCTCCGGGGCCACCTCGATCGGATAGCCGCCAAGGCGCATCGTGCCGCCGAGGTTGATCACTTCTTCCTGTTCGGGCAGGATGGCAATCACATGCGTTCCCGGCCCGAACTCCTCAGATATTGCATCCTGGTAACTGAGAACATCACGGGCGTACTCGACTACCGCCATCTGGAACCCGAGGCAGATCCCGAGGAAGGGGATCTGGTGCTCCCGGGCGTACTGGATCGCCCGGATCTTGCCGGGAATACCCCTCATCCCGAAGCCGCCCGGGATCAGGACGCCGTCGACCTCGCTGAGATCTTCGGCATTATAGGTCTCCGCGTCCAGCCATCGGATCTGCACCTCGGTGGAGAGGGCGCGGCCCGCGTGCTTCAGCGCCTCTTTTATGGAGAGATAGACATCTTCGACCCCGTACTTCGTGATCAGCCCGATCGTCACCCGGCTCGTGTACTCTGCCGTCACCGTCCGGTACCACTCGGTGTCCACACCGCGCTTTTCAAGCCCGAGCAGATCGAGAATGACGTTCGCCGCCCCTTCCTTCTCAAGCTCCATCGGCACCTGATAGATGTCCGGGGCATCTGCAGCGCTGATCACCGCATTGAGCGGCACGTCACAGAACTCGGAGATCTTCTTGCGCGAATGCACCGGCAGGACGCGGTCGCTCCTGCAGACAATCATGTCCGGCCGCAGACCGAGTTCGCGCAGGGCCTTCACCGAGTGCTGGGTGGGTTTCGTCTTGAGGTCACCCATCGTATCGGCCGGCACCAGGGTCACATGGACGAGCGAGGTGTCGTGCTGGGGGAACTCGCCCCGCATCTGCCGCACCGCCTCAAGGAAGGGCATGCTCTCAATATCACCGACCGTCCCGCCAACCTCTACGAGGCAGACCTCGGCCTTATGGCCGTTGTTCTCGAACGCCTCCGCAGTCCTCGTGATGCAACTTTTGATCTCGTCGGTGATATGCGGGATGATCTGAACGGTGCTCCCCAGAAAATCGCCCCGCCGCTCTTTTTCTATGACGCTGCGATAGATCTTCCCCGTGGTGATGTTGTGAGACCGGGTGAGTTCGATATCGAGAAATCGCTCGTAGTTGCCGAGATCGAGGTCGACCTCGCCGCCGTCGTTGAGGACGAAGACCTCGCCGTGCTGTGCGGGATTCATCGTGCCGGCATCGATGTTGAGATAGGGATCGATCTTGATCGCCGTGACCTGATAACCACGGTTTTTGAGGATCCTTCCCATAGAAGCCGCCGTAATCCCCTTGCCAAGGCCGCTCATTACGCCGCCAGTAACAAATATATACTTCAAAACAATTCCCCGCGGATCATCGTCTGCTGAAATATATCTCACCGGTGGATTATAGTTGTTCGGGAGGGGGTTGGCAGATCGGATACGGCATCTGTCCAGAACCACTCTTTTCAGGGCATTTACCTGAGGAGGGACCGGCCTCTCCTATCTCCCGGGCTGCAGAACAGCAAAGGACGCTGTTGTCCTGGCCAGCACCCGACCGTCGTCGCGGGTGACTTCTCCCTCTGCAAAAGCGACAGACCTGCCTTTGCGGATCACACGGCCGGACGCACAGATCGTCCCGTTCTGCACGCCCGAGAGGAACGACGTCGCCTCAGAGATGGTGGCGATACGCTCCCCGTCTCCCAGCACGGTAATGAGGGCGAGGGCCATTGCTTCGTCCACAAGCGCCGTATAGACCCCGCCCTGCAGCCAGCCGTCGCCGTTCAGCATATCGGGCCTCACCTGCATCGAAAGAACGGCCGCCCCATCGCCGAAAGAGACCGGCTCAATCCCCATCATGACAAAAAATGGGTTTGCTTTCTGCCCCTTTGCAGATATTTCCTCCAGATATCCCATACCCAGGTATTTTATCCGGCTTCGCCATAACTGTTGCTTTCTGCGGGAGAAACGCCTTTATGTTCTTGCGATATGGGATCTTTCATGGACAACGATGAAAAAGAGATGCTGAAAGATCTCATCTGGCTCAACGCCGTGATCGCAACCGAACTGATCCAGATCACCGAGAACACTTCACAGATCCTCAGACAGCAGCCACCGCCCGCCGCCTGTCTTGCCGACCACCAGAGCCTGAGGGAGACCGCACTCGGTATCGCGGAGAAATACAGACCGAACACCGCACTCGGCCCCCACCTTCAGGGTCACCGGTGAAGATACTGTTATCCGGCGCGGTCACCCACCTACTGCTATGAAGCTCGTATGTGCAATCGCGCCGGACAAATTTCGGGATGAAGAGGTGCTGATCCCTCTGCGCCTCTTTGCAGATGCCGGCATTGAGACGGTGATCGCATCGACCCGCGCGGGTACCTGCGAAGGGATGCTCGGGGCCTCGGTAGAGGCGTCAGTGCCCTTTATGGCGATATCTCCAGACGATTACGACGGCATCGTCATCGCCGGCGGCATCGGTTCTCAGGACCATCTCTGGGGGAACAGCGATCTGATCGCTCTCGTGCGGTCCTTCGCCTCTGCCGGAAAAGTTGTCGCGGCGATTTGCCTCTCTCCGGTCGTCCTTGCACGGGCCGGCGTTCTTTCGGGGAGAAAGGCAACAGTATTTTGCAGTCCTGGCTCCACGATGGAGATGAAGCGGGGCGGGGCGACACAGGTGGACAATGATGTGGTGACTGACGGCAGGATCGTGACGGCAAACGGGCCATCTGCATCAGAAAACTTTGCAAAAGCGATTATAGGACTTCTCTCCATTTGATCCTTTTTTTTGCCGTCAGGGACGTCATACCCTCCCACCCCCGCACAGGGAATGGAAAAATACCCTTTGCTGATATCATGGCAGGCGATATTTTTTTAACGAAATGTATCTCTGCTGCAATTCTTGATTATTCCATAACAAATATATGTCTTGTTGATTATGAAATTAAACGGGACGTGGGAGCGGATATGCCTTGGAGAGTTCAAAACTGAACATTCGTAATCAGGAGATCGCACACCTGCACCAGGCCATTGACCCGGCCAGCGACGGTGTGCTGCTGATCGATCAGGAGGGCGTGGTTATCTATGTCAACGAGGTGTTCCGGGAGGATTACGGCCTTTCACCCGAAGCGTTCATCGGAAGAGATGCTATCGAAGTGATCGAGTCTGAAATCGCTCCACTCTTCCACAACCCCGAAGGCTTCATAACAAAAATAGAGGCCACCTATCGAAAGGGGCGCGATGCGGGAGGACTGGAGTGGGCGATGCGGGGAGAGAAGATCAGGTGGATCGCTTACTCCAGCGAGATCGTCAGGCACGGCCCTCTGAAGGGTTCCAGAATCGACCTTTTCAGGAACCTCTCCCGGACAAAGGACGTTGAAGCTGCGCTCCATATCTCCAGACAACTCAACGAAGCGCTCACCGCCACCCATGGCCTTCCCGGATGCAGGACCACTCCCAATCTGGCGATCGTCTCAGCGGACGAACCGTTTCAACGATTGTTCGGGATCAGAACAGGGGCAAGCACCATTACCGACCTCATATCCCCATCCATCGGCGGGGATCTCGGACAGCGCCTGGCCGCCCTCACACCGTCAGCCCCGGAAACCAGAATTCCGGAAGAGCGGGGAGAGTGGAGGGTATACGGTCTTTTTGATGATGAGGGTATCCTCTCAGAGCTTGAATGGTCCTGGCAGGCACCGGGCGGCAGAAGCATAGAAACAGGCGTTCAACAACCGACACAGAACGAAGAGTCTTTGATATTCAGAGAAGACAAAAACGGCATGATCGTGTCTGTCGACGGGACATACCGGCATATGACCGGCATCGTTCCCGAAGAGTTGCAGGGTACGGCGATCCTTTCCATCGTCTCTCCCGCCGAGAGGGAGGCGATATCCCGGGCCCGTCAGGCCATCAGCTCAGGCCAGTTTCTTTCGGTGGAGTGTGCATGCCACCTCTCGCTGCCAGCATCCAGAGGAGAGGCGCTCCTGTTCGTCGTGCAGATCTCCCCTGTGAAAGACCGAGAAGAATACCCTGACGGATTCCTTTGGATCGCTCGCCCTACAGGTGACAGGGTCAGCACGCGCTCCGGGAACATGCCCTCTGTAGGGAAGGCACGTTCTGCCCGGGGCGAGATCAGGTGCCTCAAAGCGCTGCTGCAACTCCTGCAGGACGAAGAAACATCAGAAAAAGTGCTCCTATCAGGTGCGGCGACGATGATCTGCAGCGGTGTGCCGTGGATCCAGGGAGTCAGCATCCAGGTAGAGGAGGGCTTCACTGTCTCTGCAGGGGCAACAGAAGGGGAAAAGGCAGTCTTCCTGCTCGGACGTGGGGCACCCGCAGGAGAAATGGTCTTTCATATAACCAGAGACGCGGGCGAGCCCACAGCCCAGACCGATGTCCTTAAAGCGATCGCCGAGGGTGTATCAGGATACCTCAGCAGAAATATTGCAAATAAAGCAGCAAAATCCCAGGAAAAATACTATCTGACCGTGTTTGAGACCACAGGCACAGTTTCCTTCATGCTAGAACCCTCCCTCAGGGTGGTCATGGCAAACCGGGAGTTTCATCGGTTTTTCAACCTGAAGCCCGAAGATATCCAGAAGGGGATCGAATGGACAGCCCTCGTCCCTGAAGAAGAACGCTCACGGATCAGACAATACCACGAGCTCAGGCGTGCCGATCCGGGCAGTGTCCCTTCGACCTACGAGTGCAGGGTGATCGCGGGGGACGGCATGTCAAGAGACGTGGTGGTCAACGTCTCTCTGATCCCGGGGACCGAGCGGTCGGTGATCTCTCTGCTCGACATAACGGCGAAGAAAGAGACAGAGTTCGAACTTAGGGAGAGCGAGCAGCGCTACCGGTTGATTGCGGAGAATGCAACCGACATCATATTCACGCTGGGTTCTGATCTTACCTTCACCTATGTCAGTCCCTCCTTCGAGCGGCTTATCGGAAGACCAGCCGCAGGAGTGATCGCCCACCCGATCACAGAATTTATAAGCCCTCAATCTTCGTCCGTCTTCTCAGATGCCGTACAGGGGATCCTCACACCGATCAGCCCCGATGAGTCGGCGGCATCACAGGTGCTGGAGGTGGAGGCGATCCGGGCCGATGGAGAGAGTGCCTGGATGGAAGTACAGATCAACGCCCTCAGGGAAGAGAACGGATCCGAGGTCGGCCTGATGGGCGTGATGCGCGAGATCAGCGAGAGAAAAAACGCTGAAGAACGGGAGATCAGGTATGTCAGCGAACTTTCTTTCCTCTCCAGTGCGGCGATGAGTTTTGTCGAGCTCCCGCCTGAAGAGGAGATCTATCGGTTTATCAGCGAACATCTCTGCGAGATCCTGGATGAAACGCTCGTATTTGTGGCTGATTATGATGAGGTGGACGACTCGTTCTCCCTGAGGGCGATCTCAGGTGTCGATGAGGACGAACACCCGCGTCTGTACTCTCTTTCACGGAGCATCAAAGGGATGAGGCTCGCTCTCCCTGAAGAGGTAAAGGTCGAGTTAAAAGGAGGGATGCTGATCCCGTTGAGTGAAGGAGCAGTATCCAGCACCCTCGGCAGCCCCGCATGGTCGCTTGCCCGGACGTTTGTCGGAGGGGGCCAGGTGCAGTATGCGGCGATCGGGATTGCACGGGGTGAGACGCTCTTCGGGTGTGTGGTCCTTGTCCAGAAAAACGAGATCCAGATAGAGAAGATATCGACGATCGAGACCTTCGCTCACCTCTCATCAGTCGTACTCCAGCGGCGGCGGCTTGAAACCGAACAGGAGTCCGAGCGCTCCCATCTCAAGCACATCCTCTCCTCAAGCCCGGTCGTGATCTACGCCTCGGAGGCCCCATCGAACGGAGAGAGCGGCATGGGCCCGATCACGTTTGTCACCGACAACATCACGACGCTGCTCGGCTACGAGCCGCAGGAGGTGATCTATGATTCGTCGTTCTGGACGGGCCGGATACACCCCTCAGACCGGCAGCGCATCCTGGAAGAGGAAGTATCAACGCTCCCGGACGAGGGGCGTCTGACACTGGAATACCGGATCAGACACAAAGACGGGAAGTATCGGTGGCTCCACTCTGAAGTGAAACTTCTTCGGGACGAGGACGGGAACCCCTCCGAGGTGATCGGCTCTGCGATCGACATCTCTGAGAGGAAGCGGATCGAAGAGGCGCTCAGGGTGATGGACAGCGCGATCACCTCGTCCATCAATGCGATCATCATCACCGATCTTGAAGGCGACCTCGTCTTTGCCAATAATTCGGCCCTGAGGCTCTGGGAATATGACGACATCAAAAGAGTGATCGGCAAACCTCTCGATCGCTTCTGGCTGCCAAAGAAGAAGATCGCCAGGATCCTGGAGAAGATCGATCAGGACGGCGGATGGATGGGAGAGCTCGTCGGCAAAAAGAAGGGAGGAAAAAGATTCAATGCAAGCGTTGCGGCGAGCATGGTCTCCGACGAGGAGAACGATCCCCTCTGTATCATGCTCTCCTTCGTTGACATCACCGAGAAAGTCGAGATCGAGGAGGAGCTGGCGCGCTACCGCGGTCATCTAGAGGAACTGGTGATCGAGCGCACAGAGAAACTGACCGAGTCAAACGAAAGGCTCAGGGCCGAAGTGACCGAACGAAAACGTGCGGAAGAGGAGATCAGGGCGCTCAGCACCTTCAGGGAGAGCGTCATCGAGAACACCACCATGCTGCTTACCGTCACCGATCTGGACGGGAACGTGACGGTGTGGAACCGTGCCGCCGAGGAGATCAGCGGTTATGGCAGGGACGATGTGGTGGGCGGCGATAGAGTCTGGAATCTCCTCGTGCCCGAAGATGAGAACGGCCAGCATATGATCTCGACGATACTGGCCGAACTCAAAACAGAGGGGCATGTCGAGAGTTTCGAGACGAGGATCCGTGCAAGAAACGGCGACGAGAAGATTCTCCAGTGGGGGGCGCGGATCCTGGAGGACGCCGCAGGCCAGCCCATCGGCGCGGTTCACATCGCACAGGACGTCACCATACGGCGGCGGATGGAGAGGACAATCAGGGAGAGCGAGGCACGCTACCGCGCCGTCGTCGAGGATCAGACCGAATGGATCTGCCGCTTCGGGCCAGATCTACAGTTGACCTTCAGGAACGCGGCGTTCTCCCGCTCGTTCGGTCTCAAAACATCCACTCGATCCCCGGGATCCTTCAGAGACATTCTGCCTGCCGGTTTTGACGACCTGCTCGCCTCTCTTGAGAGTAGTTCATTGCAAAGCGGACAGATTGTCAGGATTGAGGGGAAGGTAAGACGCGACGGCCAGAAAGAGCGCTGGCACCAGTGGAGTGTCCGCGCCATCCCCGCATCCGACGGGTCGATCGCCGAGTACCAGGCGATCGGGAGAGACGTCACCGAGGTGAAGATTGCTGAGGAAGAGTTTGTCCGAACAGAAAAACTCCTTTCTCTCTCAGATCTTGCCGGCGGGATCGCCCACGACTTCAACAACGCCTTAACCTCGATCATGGGCAACCTGAACCTGGCCAAGATGAAAGTCGCGCCTGATGATTTCATATACCGCCGTCTGAGCGAGGCCGAAACGGCCACGGCACGCGCCGGGGAGATCACGAAGCAGCTCTTCAGTTTCTCAGACCGCTCCACGCCTGAAAAAGAGACGGTCGATATGGCCGACCTCATCCATGAAGCGGTCTCCTACTCTCTGCGCGGCTCGAAGAGCAGGTGCAGACTCGATCTCGAAGCCGCGGCGATGCCGGTGCACGTCGACGCCGCCCAGGTGCTCCAGGTGCTCCAGGCCCTGATCGTCAACGCCGAACAGGCGATGCCCGGAGGGGGTGTGGTGACCGTCGCTGCCGCGCCTTTCGAGGTAGCAGGGGACGACCCCATTCCTCTGCCGGCAGGCACCTATGTGAGGGTCACCGTGCAGGACCATGGCACCGGCATCCGGCCCGAGCACCTGGGGCGGATCTTCGATCCCTACTTCACCACCAAGGAGCACGGCACAGGTCTCGGTCTCGCCGTGGCCCTGCCGATCATCAAGAACCATGGGGGCTGGCTCGACGTCGCCTCCACACCCGGGGAGGGTACGAACTTCTTCCTTTATCTGCCAGCATCGGCAAAAGATATAGATGTGAAGGCCAAGCCAGAGGCGGTCCCCTCGACCGGGATGGGATCGATTCTCCTGATGGATGACGAGGCAGGAATTCTTGACACAACGAGCGACATCCTCAGATATCTCGGCTATACCGTCACGACAGCACAGGACGGCGAGGAGGCCGTGAGACGCTTTGAAGAGGCACTGGAAGCAGGAACGCACTTTGACGGCGTGATTCTGGATCTCACGGTTCCGGGTAAAATGGGTGGTCTGGAGACGCTGGAACGCCTCAAAGAACGGGATTCCGGGATAAAAGTCGTGGTGTCAAGCGGCTACCTGAACGATCCGATCATCAGAAAACCTGAGAAATATGGGTTTGCCGCAAGCATCTGCAAGCCCTATATGGTCCATGAACTGGGCAGAGTGCTCCAGGAAGTACTCTCCATCTGAACTTTTTTCATCATCCTTATTGCGCCGGGGAGTACATGTGTCCTTGCGCGAATGACAGACGAACCATCAGATGATCCCCGGAAGGAGGCGTTTGCCCTCTATGAAGAGGGGCGGTACCAGGAGTCGATCGGCGTGTGCACCAGGACGCCAGGGGACGCCTCTCTTGCCGTCCTCGTCGCCAAAAACCTTGTTGCGCTCGGCGAATACGAAGAGGCAGAGGCACAGGTGCGAGATCTCCTGGTGAAAATGCCCGAGTCTTCCTATCTTCACAGCTTTCTCGGCGGGGTGCTCGCCGCCAGGGGTGCGGACGGCGCAATCGCAGAGTACGCAGAGGCAATCCAGCTCGATCCGGGAAACGAAGAGGCGCTTCGCGCCTACTCGGCCTATTTCACCGGCTCCGGCGATCACCGCTCAGCCATCCCCCTGCTCTCGGCGCTTGCCCGCCTCTCGGGAAAGCGCGAGGATGCCATAGCGCTGGTGCGCTGTCTGATCGAGGCGGGAGAAGGAGAAGAGGCGCTTGTCGCATATGAAGAACTTCTCGGGAGCACAGGGGCCGACGTGGATTATATCGACGCCCTGATGGTGGCCGGCCGCCACCGGGAAGCCGCAGCAGCATCGATCAACGCCTTCAGGGAGAGAAAGGACCCGACGTTTCTGCGCCAGTACCTTGCCGCCGTGGCCGCATTCGACAGGAAGGGCGCATTGAAACTCTTCCCCCACTTCTTAAAGGACTGCCCGGACGACGACCTCGCCTTCGACCATGTCCTCCTCTTAAAGTCGGAAGGACGCTGCAGGGAGGCACTGGAAGGGTGCGAGGAACTCATCGCCCGGAACCCCCACCCGATCTACCAACTTGTGGCCTGCGAACTCATCGCCGCCACCGGAAGTACCGACCTCGCCCGTCAGGGCTACGAAGGGCTGATCGGAGAGGAGATGCACCGTATGGACGATCCGGAAAGCCTGGGCATGGTTATCGAAGCATATGAGGGATTTTTGAGAAAGACATTAAACCCTACGACCGTCCCCCCGTGTTACCTGGCCACGGTCTCGTCTGACGCAAACGTGGTCAGCCTCATCAGGACAGGGCTGTTCTATGCCTCGTTCGGGCATACAACAGAGGCTGCGGAGTGGCTGTACCGCGCATACCGGATCGACTTCCTCAACGGCGGCATCGAATACGCCCGGTTCCTCGCCGGGCAGGGGGAGATGCGTGAGTGCGAGAAGGTGCTCATGCACATCCTCGCCAATATTAAACGGGACGCAGACCTGGTGAGGGTGGCCGAAGCGGTCATCGACGCCGGCACCGACTGGAAGGGTATGCGCCGGTTGATCGATGCCCTCATCGACCGCTTCTCCGCCGCCGTCAGATCGCTTGGCCCGGGCGGGATCGAGGTCTTTGCACGCATATATCTCCGCGCGGCAGAAGAGGCGTTTTCAGTCGGGGAGTATGCCAGATGCAAGGAATGCTCGCTCCGCGGCCTTGATATGGCGCGGAAGAACCCGGAAACATTCTTCGACCTGATCAGGCGCTGCAAGGAGGCGACCGTCGCCGAGAGGCCGGCCCTCCCTCTCCGAAACAGGAAGCCTTCCGGGCCTGTGGATGAGACAGCGCCCGATCTTGGACTGGACGAGCGAGAAGAGGCACTCGTCGCCTTTTTACGGCAGCACCGCGAGAGCAATGAGGAGGAGCTCCGCAAGGTGCTCGGCACGCGCCGCGTGAGCGGGGCGATTAACCGCCTGATCAGAAAAGCCTCCGACGCCGGCGTCACGCTCATCGAGAAGAGAGGGATGGGAGAGCACGGCGAGGTCTATATCTACTGCGGAAAGTGAAACGATGGACGGAAACAAAGCAGAAAGCATCGGGATCGTCAACGCCCTCAGAAGGGGAACCGTCCCGGCGTCCGGGCTTGAACGGCTCGCTGTCGGTCTTGCGGTGGAAGAGCGGGTGATCGGTGGGCAGCTTGACTATACAGCCTCCGGCGGGGCCGACGTAAAGTTCGTCCGCGGAGAATACGGGAGCGGAAAGACATTTCTGGTGGCGCGCGCCCTTGAGATCGCCCGGAGTAAGGGGTTTGCGACAGCCCATGTAATGATCTCCGGGGACACGCCCCTCCACAAACTCAGCGCCCTGTACTTCCGCATCCTCTCCTCCCTGCGGACGGCCGAGCACGAACACGCCCTCAAGGAGATCGTGGACAACTGGATCTTCTCCATCGAGGAGCGGATCATCGAGGTGGAAGGCGCTGCCGAGGAGGACGAGGCCCTCGAAGCAGGAACGGTGGAGCGGATCGAGGCCGCGCTCGCCGACATATCGACGGTGAACCCGGCCCTTGCTGCCGCATTGCGCGTCTATTATACGGCGAACAACGCCGGGGACTTTCCCCTCGCCCAGGCGGCGCTCGGCTGGCTCTCGGGCGAACCCCATATCGGCCGGGACTTCAGGCGGGCGGCCGGTGTGAAGGGGGAGGTGGACGACATATCGGCCTTTGTCTTCCTGCAGGGGATCGTGCGGATCGTCAGGGCGGCCGGATACGCCGGGATTGCCGTAGCCGTCGACGAGGTCGAGACCGTGCAGGCCCTGCCCTCGAACCTCCGCGAGAAGGGGTATAACAACCTCCGCCAGATCGTCGACGCCGTCGACCGCGGGGAGATGCCCCACTGTTACTTCCTCTTCACCGGTACGCCGGCTTTCTTCGAGGGCTCGAAGGGGATCAGGTCGCTCCCTCCGCTCTACGACCGCCTGCGGGTAGTCGGTACCGACGGCGTCGCAAACCCACTGCAGGCGCAGATCGTTCTGCGGCCCTTCGACATGGACAAACTGGAGGAAGCGGCACTGAACGTATCTGGCATCTACGCCGACGCCGCATCGCCGGTGGACCGGAGCCGGATCTCTCACCGGTTTATCAGGTCGATGATCGACCGGATCACCTCGCGCTTCGGCGGGCGTGTCGATGTGATCCCGAGAATCTTCCTGCGGGAGTTCGTGGACATCCTGGACAAGTGCGAACTCTATCCGGACTATGATCCGTCTTCGGCCTATGCCTTCGACGCCGGGAAGGTGAAGGGAGAACTGCGGGAGGAGGAAGAGGCATTCCTCGAGGTCGAGTTGTAAAGGGAGGGCGTTTATAGCCCGCGGTTCCCATCTCTTCTGATGACCGACGCCAGGAATAAACAGGTCTATCTTTCAGAGATCGCCGACGGGGACCGGGTCGACGATCTCTTCCTCGTCCTGAGACGAGAAGTGAAGCGGAAGAAAGACGGAAACCCCTATATTTTCGCCATCGTCGCCGACCGCTCCGGGACGGCGCCCTGCACTATCTGGGGAACAGCAACCTGCGGCGAAACGCTGCTTGAAACTTGCGCGGCCCTCGAAGTGGGCAGGGTGTTTCGCATATCAGGAAAGGTCTCCGCCTTTAATAGTTCCCTGCAGATCAGCGTGAATGAAGGCGTCGAGTACCTGGGGCAGCCGGTTCCGGAATCAACGATCGAACCGGCAGATTATGTCAGGATGAATACCGACATTGACACCCTGAAACGCGGGGTCCTGGACCTGATCGCAACGATTGCCAATCCCACCCTGAAAGATGTGGTGCTGGAGGCGATCTCGGGTGCAGATGGTTTTTTCGAGAAACCTGCAGCAAAAGGGCGGCATCATGAATACCCGGGCGGGCTTGCCGAGCACACCCTTGAAACGGCGAGGATTGCAGCGGCCGGATGCGACGCCATCGATGTCGGATCCAATCGGGACCTGATCATCGCCGGCGCGCTCCTCCACGACATCGGCAAGGCGTTTTCTTTCGAACGATCAGGCCTGTGCTTTGTTGCGCGGCCCGAGTATGATCTGGTCGGGCATGTCAGCCTCGGCGTCACCTACCTGGAGCGGTTCAGATCCCGCCTCCCATCCGACATCTTCTCCCACCTCACGCACATCGTCCAGTCGCACCACGGCCCCCACGGCGAGGTGGCCTGCCAGACGCCAGAGGCATGGACCGTCCACATCGCCGACTATGCCAGCGCCACCCTGCGGGAGGTGGCGGACGATCAGGCTGCCCTCGAGCCTGGGTCAGGGACGCGGACCGGCAGAAAGTGCGGCGGGCCGGTGTGGCGGTTTTGAGGGGTATTCCAGGATAGTCTCACGAAAAGACGCGAAGAGATGAAGATTTTTCAGGGCTGTGGCGTTCTCTCGTGTGCAGGGATGGGAATGCGGGAACGCCTCTGCCAGGTGGCCTGCTGCCCCGTCAGACTGCGATTGGGGGGGGGGATAGACAGACCACTCAGGCACGCCCGTCCATCATTTTTCATCGACAGGTATTCCGCCCTCCCCCTCCTCGCATATCCAGGGCAATCGCACGCGGGGGTCAGGGGCAATCACCCACGGTGCGAAGGTGGGGGAAGGCGAATGAATCACGCGTGCATCCGGAAAAGTGAAGATTTCTACAAAGCTGTTTTATTATTTTTTCGCGTCCTTCGCGTCTTCGCGTGAAGTTGTAAAAAATCCCCCACCCCCTGCCGGCCCCCCCAAGCCACCAGAAAAAAGTATTCAGTCTTTTTTCCGCCTGCGGATCCTGACCGACTCTGCATGGGCATGGAGCCCCTCGGCGGTGGCAAGCGTCTCGACGACCCCGCCAAGCCACTCAAGGCCCTCCCTGTCGATCATCTGGACCGAGGAGGTCTTGCAGAAGTGGTGGACGTCAAGACCCGAGAAGACCCGGGCGAAGCCTGCCGTGGGAAGGACGTGGTTGGTCCCCGAGGCGTAGTCGCCGAATGCGACGGCGGTATACGGCCCGACGAAGATCGATCCGGCGTTGTGGACGGCGTTGAGGGTCGAGAGCGGGTCGGCGACCTGGATGGAGAGGTGCTCAGGGGCGACGTAGTCCATGGCGGCGATCGCCTCGTCGAGATCGGCGGCGACGACATAGCCCGAGTTCCCGAGGGCGGCCTCGATGATCGAGCGGCGCGGGGCGTTCTTCATCTGGCGTTTGATCTCGGCGCCGACCTTTGCGGGCAGCGCCGCGTCGGTGGTGATGAGAACGCATCCCGCATGGGGGTCGTGCTCGGCCTGGGCAAGGACGTCAGCAGCGACGAATGCCGGATCTGCCGTGCTGTCGGCGAGAATGCCGATCTCCGAGGGGCCGGCTGGAAAGTCGATCTCGGCATGCTCCCGCAGCATCATCTTGGCGGCGGTGACGTAAACGTTGCCTGGTCCGACGATCTTCTGGACCGGATCGATGCTCTCGGTCCCGAGGGCCATCGCCGCGATCGCCTGGGCGCCGCCGACGCGGTAGCACTCGTCCACACCGGCGATGTCGAGAGCGACGAGGGTGAGGGGGTGGACCGGCGGCGGGGTGCAGACACAGATCTCAGGGACGCCAGCCACCTGCGCCGGAACGGTGGTCATCAGGGCCGTTGAGGGGTAGGCCGCCCGTCCACCCGGGACATAGGCGCCGATCCGGTCGAGCGGTGTGGTCTTGACGCCGACGATGACGCCGGGCTCCACCTCCTCAAGCCAGAGCGAACGGTTGCGCTGGAGCTCGTGGAACCTCCTGATATGCGCCTCGGCTTCGGCGAGGCTCTCGATCAGAGAGTCCTCAACCTCCTCGTACGCCCCCTCGAACTCTTCCGGGGTGACGGCGAGGTCTTCGAGAACGATCCGGTCGAATTCTTTCGTGAACCGGTAGAGCGCTTCGTCGCCATCTTTCCGCACACCCTCGACGATCGCAGCGACGGCCGCGCCCACGCCTGCAAGGTCTGAGCGCCGCCGCTCCTGCCATTCCTCAATATCCAGCGCCTTCCACATGGTGCAGATAGGTTGGTGGCGGCACCATTAAGACTTGCCATAGCCGGAGTTAACCAATATAATTTAACTCAAAACACGTATCAACAGTGTTATCTATCAATTCCTCCTAATAGCCATGGTATGAAACTGAGTAAAGCCGTTCTTATCACTGCGCTGCTCGTCTGCGCCGCGGTATTCCTGTGCGGGTGCACCACCACCCCAGGAGAAACGACACCGGCCACAACGCCGGCAACGACCGCCCCCGCCGCGATCAGCGGCGTTGTCACCGTCTTCAACGCGGGCAGCCTCACGGCGCCATTCGAAGACCTCGAAAAGCAGTTTGAAGCGAAATATCCAGGCACCGACGTCCAGCTGGTAGCCGGCGGTTCGACAAAGATCGTCAAGGACATCACCGAACTCGACAAGAGCGCCGATGTCCTTGCTTCGGCAGACTACACACTCATCCCTGACCTGATGATCCCGGACGCTGCCGACTGGTACGTCACCTTCGCCAAGAACCAGATGGTCCTCTGTTACACAAACGAGAGCAAATACGCCGATGAGATCACCGCAGAGAACTGGTACGAGATCCTCGGAAAGTCCGATGTGGCATGGGCCTTCTCCGACCCGAACCTCGACCCCTGCGGCTACCGCTCGCCCATGGTGATCCAGCTCGCCGAGGCTCACTACGGCGACGATCAGATCTTCGAGCGGGTCGTCATGGCGAACTCGAACATCACGGTGACCGAAGAAAACGGCGTCTTCACGATCCACGCCAAATCCCCGGAGCCGAAGGCCCCCCTGCAGGTCAGGCCGAAGTCAGTTGAACTCGTCCAGATGCTCGAGAGCGGCGGTCTTGACTACGCATGGGAGTACCGCTCGGTCGCTGCCCAGAACAACCTGAAGTTCATCGAACTCCCTGAGGCGATCGACCTCTCGTCGGTGAAGTATGCTGACGATTATGCAACGGTCCAGATCGACACCGAGGGCGGCATGATGACCGGCAAGCCCATCGTTTACGGTGCGACCGTCCCGAAGAACGCCGGGAACCCTGATGCAGGTCTGGCGTTTGTCAAACTGCTCATCGGTGCTGAGGGGCAGGCGGCCATGGACGGACAGGGTCAGCCCCCGATCGTGCCGGCCGGCGGCTACGGAAATGTCCCGACAGCGCTGAAGAGTCTCACAGCATCCTCCTGATCTCCTCTTTTTTTGACAGATCATGGCCCAGATATCAATACTCCGCGACCGCTGCCTTGTCTCCTTCTCTCTCCTCGGCGGTGTCATCCTCGGCTTCACCATCCTCGCCCTGCTGAACATGACGGCGAAGGAACTCGCCGATATCCCCCACCTCCTGCAGGTTGCCGCCGATGCAAAGGTGATCGACTCGATCGTCCTCACGATGGCGGCCGGCGCAAACGCGATCGCGATCCTGATGCTCTTCGGGATCCCGCTCGCATATGTGCTTGCCAGGGCCGATTTCAGGGGGAAAGGGATCGTGGAGAGCATCGTGGACATCCCTCTGATGCTCCCGCACACCGTGGCCGGCATCCTGGTCTATATCCTCTTCATGAAACGGGGGCTGATCGGTGCTCCCTTCTACAGCATGGGTTTTTCCTTCGAGGACGCCTATCCCGGCATTGTCATCGCCATGCTCTTTGTGGCGTCCCCGTATTTCATCAACTCGACGCGTGAAGGGTTCGAAAAGGTTCCCGTCCACCTTGAGAACGTGGCGCGTACCCTTGGAGCAAGCCGGTTCGCCGCCTTCCGCCATATCGTCCTCCCGCTCTCAGCGCGGGATATATACAACGGGGCAATCCTTGCATGGGGGAGGGCAATCGGCGAGTTCGCCGCCATTATCATGATCGCCTACTACCCGATGGTGATCTCAACCCTGATCTACTACCGGTTCACGACAGGCGGGATCAAAGAGAGCAGCACCGTTGCTTTTGTGATGATCCTCGCCTGTTTCGCTGTGTTTTTGACGCTGCGCTATCTTTCGCGCTTCATCGGGAGGCACGATGATCGAGTTTAGGCGCGTCTCCCTCACCCTCGGGAACTTCGCCCTGCAGGAAGTCTCCCTCACGGTCAGGAAGGGGGACTACTACTTCATCATCGGGCCGTCAGGGGCCGGAAAGACCGTTCTCCTGGAGGCGATCGCCGGACTCCACCTTCCCGACGAAGGGGATATTCTCATCGACGGTGAGGATGCCTCCCATAGCCCCCCGGAGAAACGGCGGATCGCCCTGGTGTACCAGGACTACTCCCTCTTCCCGCATATGACCGTGGAGGAGAATATCGGGTTTGGCCTCATGATGCAGAAACGACCGAAGGACGAGGTCAGAAAACGGGTGAGCGACTTGCTCGGGACATTCGGGATCGAGCATCTCAGAAATCGTTTTCCGGGGACGATGAGCGGCGGCGAACAGCAGCGGACAGCGATCGCCCGCGCTCTTGCCTCCGACCCTGAGATCCTCCTCCTCGACGAACCCTTCGCCGCACTCGACCCTGTCACGCGGGAACACCTGATCGCCGATCTCCAGCGGATCCACCGTGAGAGGGGCCTCACCATTGTCCAGGTGACCCATGCGAGGGAGGAGATCCTGCGCATGGCGACGAGGTGCGCCGTGATCATCGAGGGCAGAATGGTCCAGGAGGGGCAGGCCGATCAGGTTTTTCAGACCCCGAAGAGCACGGTGGTCGCACGCTTCGTTGGCATGGAGAACATACTCAACGGCGTCGTCGCCACCAGTGCAGACGGACTCGCCTCGATCGACGTGGGGAAGCAGAGGATCATCGCCGTCTCGGATGCCGCTCCGGGCACTGCCGCAGCCGTCGTCTTCAGGGCCGCCGATGTGACGCTCTACCTCAGGGACAGGGAGGAGAGCACCGCCAGAAACCGGTTCGAGGCCGTGATCACCACCGTCGTCCCGCTCGGCGGCCCTCTCACCGAGGTGTATCTTGACGCAGGCTTCCCCCTTGTGGCGCTTGTCACCAGACGATCGGCTGAAGACCTCGATCTCATGCCGGGCATGAACGTTGAAGCATCGATCAAGGCGAGCGCGGTCCGGGTCATTCCAGAGAGGCCCTGATCGCTACTCAATTATCCCTGTCAACCCTATCTTCGTTCATGGATGGAGAAAACCCCTTTTCAGGACAGACCGGGGTCTGGCGCCTTGCGGGCATCGCCCGCGGCCGGGTGCAGGGCGTCGGCTACCGCGGCTATCTGGCCGGCAGGGCGGCCGCCCGAGGTCTTGCGGGCTACGTGCAGAACCTCCCTGACGGGACGGTGGAGTTCGTCGCCGAAGGAGAGGTAGGGGACCTTGCAGCCTTTCTGGAGGAGGCATGGGCGCGGGACGAACCGGTGATCGGCGTCGGCGAGATCGCCGTCTCGGTCATCGAACCGACCGGCGAATTCAACCGTTTCGAGGCGCGGTTCGGCGATCGGCAGGAGGAGTTTTTCAGGCGAAGCGGGCTTGCCCTCGATCTGCTGAAGGAGATCCTGAAAACGGAGGGGGAGATGCTCGCCGAGCAGAGGAGGACGAACGCACTCCTCGAAGCGCTTCTCAGAACAGGCGGGACAGAATAATAACCACTTTTAGACGGCGATGGTCTTCCCCGGGATCATCAGGGCGACCTGATCTTCACCACAAGGATGCAGAGCAGAAGGACCGCCGTCACTGCGTTCGCAATCATGATCGCGGGATCGTCCCGCACCACGCCGTAGGCGAGCCAGAGAATGAGCCCGGCGAGGAAGCAGACGAGCATCGCATAGGAGAAGTCATGCGCCGATCGGGTCCGCAGGGTCTTCGCCACCTGCGGAATGAAGGAGAGGGTCGTGAGAGAACCGGCCGCAAGGCCGAGGAGGTGGAGTGGATCCATGGAATCAGATACTTCCGGTATGACGGGCATCCTGATAGACCTGTGGCTTCTGTCCCGCCCGGTTGGAGAGGTATAACGGAGAGCAGATGTGTCGGCTCTTCGAAGACACCCTGCGTCTCCCTGACCGTCCCCGCGCCCCACCTCATCAAAGTCCCCCTGATAGAAAGGGACAAAACCATCACACGACGGAAGGGGCCGCAAGGTGGATGCTTTTAGCACCGCGTTCGGCGCATGCAACGGCGATCAGGTGCCCCCCCTCAGCCTGAGATCCCTGACGATCGAAATGACCACCTCCTCACCCCTGAGCGTGAAGAGATGGGCGTTGATCTCCACCGGGATCCTCGTGCCGTCTTTCGTCAGGTGCGCCCACTCGAAAAACACATGCTTCTCCTCAAGGAGCCGGCGCATGATCTCCCCCAGGTCCCCCGGATATGCCGGGTCGTTGATCTGGAGGGGGGTGAGGGCGAGGAGTTCCTCCCTCGTATAGCCAAGACGGGTGCAGGTGGTGTCGTTCACCTCGATGATCCGGCCGGGCAGCCCGTTTTCGATCAGGTGGAGGAAGATTGCGTCGTCAAGGTTGTTGAAGAGTATCCGGTACTTCTCCTCGCTCTCCCGCAGGTCCTGCTGTGCCCGAATCCGCTGGATCATATTCCCGATAGAGGCTGCGACCGTTTCAAGCGCTTTCCTGCTTCCGGGATCGATCCGGTCACGGATATGCGAACCCACCAGAAAACAGGCGATCACCTGCCCTCCTTCGTACACCGGAACCACCGCATAGGAGCGGAGAGCAAAAGCGCCGCCCATGCTCTCTTCATCCCCGATCTTCAAGTTCTCTGCATAATAGGGCGTGCCGGAACAGATCCGTTCACCCAGAGGCGAAGAGGGAGAGATATGTGAGAAGGAGCGGGCAAACCGCTGCGAGATCCCGGTGGCATGGACGAGCTCGAATACCCCGGTCTCCGGATCGGCGACGTACGCACCGCCCGCGTCCATGCCGGAGAGCCTGAGCGCCGTATCAACACAGGGCGGCATCGCCTCGAAAAGGGTCTGCGCTGCGGAAAGGGTCCATGCAAGGTCGCGCTGTGCGACCATCTGCTCTTCACCCCGTTTCCATTCGGTGATGTCCTGGAGGATCAGAATGCTGCCCGGCGAACTATCGGTAAAAACCGTGGGAACAAACCTCACTCTGAAAAATCTTCGGTTTTCACCATGCACAGACAGGGCGCTCTCGAAATAGTCTTCGGCGCCGTCACCGGCCCTCCTGATCGCATCCACCAGACGACCGCCATCGTCCAGGGGCGAGAGCAGACCGGCGACATGGGTGCCAGAGAGATCGGTATCGCGGCATCCGGCAACTTCCCGGAATTTCCGGTTTGTATCAATGATCCGCCCCTCTCTGTCGAGGGCAGCGACGCCGTCCGAGAAAAAGTCCAGGATCGCCGTCACCGGGATCCGCCGGGAGATGAAAAACACCTTCGCCTGACCGTACGGTTCCATCTCGACCTGGCCGGAGGCACGCATCACATCGAGGTAGCGAGCCACCGTGATCCGGTTCATCCCGATCGCCTCCGCGATCTGGGTGACCGACATGCCGCGAGGATTTTTCTTGAGGAGTTCTCTGATTGCCACCAGTTCCCTCCTCTCTTCTCCCATGGGAAAGGGTTTCATCTGTTTACTCTTGAATGTTGGCACCGGCCACCTCACCGGGTGAGGGGCCAGCGATAATCCCCAGTGATAATCACTGAAAGATACATTTATATAAAATTAAACAAACCCTACATCCGGAGATGGATCTGATGGAACCACTGATCACCGGAGACCTGATGAAACCCGGCACCGACACACGCATAACCATGCAGAAATCGGAAAGCACCACACCCCTCTGCATACTCGACGCCCTTCCTGTCCCTGTGATGACAGTGTCTGGCACCGGCAGCATCTACTATATGAACCCGCTGGCAGCGTCGCTCTTCGGCATTGACCCCAACGATGCCGTCGGAGAGACGATTGAGGACGCATTCCCCACCGGCATCGCCCTCAGCCTGAAAAAACTGGTCGGGAGAACCGCAGACTTCTCGGTCATCTCGGGGGGGACGATACGCCATGCGTACAGAGACTACAGCGTCCATACAGCCCCGATGAAATGCGGCGACGGATCGCCGGCAACCGTGATCGTCCTTCACCCGATGGCCGGGCATGAGCGTCTCCCCGACCTTGCACCAAAAACATGCCCGGATGGTTCAGGCCACTGGGTGCCGATATTCGTGCCGGCAGGCCATTAGACCCCTATCTCCTTCTTGCCCCATTACGAAGGACAGAGGGGGGATATCGACCGCTGCCAGGAGATTCTCTTTTTTCGGCCCTTTAGAATGCTTCATGCAAATGTCGATGCATCCCCCTGAGGAGGAGCCGCGCGGATCTGCCGCCTTCCTTCCCCCATAGATCACCGGGGGACTGACGCCCCCCGGGCTGCCGACTTGAGACTGATCCTGGAAAGAGCGAGCAAAATATGGCTCTTCTCTCTTGTGTGGGGTTTGTTATGACACCATTATCTGACACTGCTCAGGCAACAGGGATGATCGTACACGATAGAGTGCGATTGACCGCGGAGATCGTCTCAGGACGAAGGCGTTGACGCGGGCAGACCGGGAGCGGGACAACCCATGCACACGGGAAACACCAGAGAAAAAAGGGTTATTTGTTGAAGATATTGTAGATCTGGTCGCTGCCGGTAGCGGAAAGGCGAGACCTCTCTTCGTTCTCTTCAACCAGTGCGAGCACCGGCAGGGTCATGTCGACACCCGGCACAAAGCCGAACATCTCCTGGAGGTCGACCTGCAGGGCGTGCATGAACAGGGCGTTGGGGATGTCCATCGCACAGAGTTCCTGGCACTGGCCGCAGTTGATGCAGGAATCAGAGATGTGGGCGAACCTGATCAGGTGGAACATGAAGTTCGGCGGAACCTCACCGGGCTTGACCAGGTAGGGCTTCTTCGTCGAGCATTCCTCACAGTAGCAGATCGGACAGTTATCAATGCACTGGTAGCACTTGATGCACCGGGAGGTCTCTTCCACGATCTTCTTCAGCCGGTCCTTGCCCTCGCCGAGGCCTGCAAAGTCCTTTGCACGCCACTTGTCGCCGAGCTTGAGCATGGCACCCTCTACCTTGCCGCGGATCTCGATACCCTTCGGGTTCGGTGCCTCGGTGGCGAGTTTGCCGGCCTTCGTGGCGGCGTCGAGGAGCGCTGCACCCTTCTCGGAGCAGACTTCGACAAAGGTCGCCTTGCCGGCCTTGTCACCGATGACGCCCCAGTTGCCGCAGGCGAGGTCGGCCTGACGCGGGACCTTCATCTTGCACCGGCGGCAGTTGGACCTGCGGCCGTAGCCTTCCTCTTCGAGGACGTCGATGGAGATGCCCTTGTGCTGACCATCGGCGGTCATGATGATGAACTGACCCTTATCGATCTCTTCCTTGACAACGGTGTCGGGGTCGGTCTCGAACTTGTCCGCGATCATCTTCCTGGCAGTCACCGGGGAGACCGATCCGCCACAGTTCAGGCCGATCATGATGACGTTGTCGAGGTTGATCTGCTTGCGCTTGGCCAGTTCGTACATGCCCATCGCGTCGCAGCCCTTGACGGTGACGGCGATCTTCATGTCCTTCGCACCGTTGAGGTACTTCTTGAAGAGCTTGGAGAGGAGGAGCGTCCCGCAGTGGAGCGAGCCCGCAGCCTCTGCGATCTCCGCCGGGTCGGTGATGAGGGTCGGAACAGCGTCGTAGATGTCCTGTCCCTTCTTCACGGCAAGGACGGCGTCGACCATCTTGCTCTCAAGGGCGTACTTCAGGAGCGAGGAGACCGCACCGCCGCACTCGCCCTTTGCGAGGAGGTCTGCATCGGTAGACCACGCGTAACACATATCGCCTTTTGCTGACATTTTCAGGCCTCCTGGATCTTCTCAACCTTCACAGAACACGCCTTGAACTCAGGGATCTTGGCGATCGGGTCGAGTGCATTGTTGGTGAGCACGTTTGCCGCGCACTCCGCAAAGTGGAACGGCATGAACATGACGCCCTTCATGATGTCCTTGGTGACCTTGGCCGGGACGTTGATCGTGCCGCGGCGGGAGGTCGCCTTGACGATCTCGCCGTCGACGATGTCGAGCGCCTTCGCGTCCTCGGGGTTGATCTCGATCCATCCGGTCGGGACTTCCTCGTCAAGGTGCTTCGAGCGGCGGGTCATTGAGCCGGTATGCCAGTGCCAGATGCACCTGCCGGTGGTGAGGATGAACGGGTACTCCTCGTCCGGGACCTCTGCTGGCGGTTTCCACTCGATCGCGTGGAAGACACCAAGGCCATCGGGGTGCGAGAACTTGCCGATGTGCAGGATCGGGGTGCCGGGGTGCTCGGTCGTGGGGCAGGGCCAGTGGAGCGCTTCGGGCTTGTTCAGCCGCGCGTAGTTCATGCCATGGTAGGACGGCGTGACCTCGGCGATCTCGTTGAAGACATCCTCAGAGGTCTTCCAGGAGAACTGCTCGGGGTAGCCCATCTTCGCCGAGAGCTCGGCGATGATCTTCCAGTCGAGTTTTGCCTGGCCGGGCGGCGCCTGGGCAGTACGCCACATCTGGACGCGCCTCTCGGTCGAGGTCTGGGTGCCGTCCTTCTCGGCGTAGCAGGTGGCGGGCAGCACGACGTCGGCGAGCTGAGCGGTCTCGGTCAGGAAGATGTCCTGCACGACGAGGAACTCAAGGGCCTTGAGGGCGTGCTCGACGTGGGTGAGGTCAGGGTCGGAGAGCATCGGGTTCTCGCCCATGATGTACATCGCCTTGAGTTCACCGGGCTTGTCGGTGAGGACGTCCATCATGACAGTGACCTCGTAGCCGTTCTTCGGCTCGCAGATGCCGTCGGGGAAGCCCCATGCGTCGGCGAACTTCTTGTGGGCCGCCGGGTCGATGACCTTCTGGTAGCCGGTGAAGACGACCGGGAGCGCACCCATGTCACAGGCGCCCTGCACGTTGTTCTGGCCACGCAGAGCGTTCACACCGGCGCCGGCCTTGCCGAGGTTACCGGTGAGCATCTGAATGTTGGCGACGGACTTGACGTTGTCCACACCGGTGGTGTGCTGGGTGATGCCCATCGAGTACAGGATAGCGGAGGCCTCGGCCTTGGCGAACCACTCGCTCGCCTGCTGCAGCTGCTCGACCGGGATGCCGGAGATCTTCGAAACATTCTCGAAGTCGTACTCGGGCTTCATCACGACTTCTTTCAGTTTGTCGTAGTCCTTCGTCCGCTTCTCGACGAACTCCTTGTCCTCCCAACCGTTCTTGATGATGTACTGCATCATGCCGTTGAGGATGGCGACGTCGGAGCCTGAGCGGAACTGCATGTAGAGGTCGGCCTGCTTGGCGGTGGCGGTGTAACGCGGGTCGGCGTAGATGATCTTCGCGCCGTTCATCTTCGCCTGGACGATCTTGCGACCAATGAGAGGGTGCTGCTCGAAGGTGTTGGACCCGAGAACAAACAGACACTTCGATTCTGCAATGTCGAGAATCGAGTTGGTCATTGCGCCTGAGCCAAAGGAGGCGGCAAGCCCTGCGACGGTCGAAGCGTGGCAGAGACGGGCGCAGTGGTCGATGTGGCGGGTCTTGAGGACGCCGCGGGCGAACTTCATAAGGGCGTAGTTGTCCTCGTTGGACGTACGGGCCGATGAGAGGACTGCCATCTCGTCAGGCTTGTACGACTTGAGCTTCTGGGCGATGAGGTCATAGGCCTCGTCCCAGGTCGCCTCGACAAACTTTCCGTCCTTCTTGATCAGGGGCGTGGTGAGCCGGTCTTCACGGTTCACAAACTCCCAGGCATAGGTACCCTTCGGACATACCTTACCCTCGTTGACAGGCGAGCGGTGGTACGGCTGGACGCCGCAGACCTTCCCGTCCTTGACAACGAGGTTAAATGTACATCCCGTGCCACAGTACGGGCACGTTGTCTGAACGTACTTCAATTCCATGGAAAAACCTCGGACATACAATCGTCCACGTTTGTATTATATAAGGTTAGTGTATGCCAGGGAGATTTTTGATGAATATCGGTGGAAAGAGTGCTTCAAGAGCATCATTTTATCATGCACCCCCATTTAACCACTGGCAGATATGGTTTACCCCGCCCGGCTGATAGGTTAAAAAATGCGGGGAGCGCAGAAGGGTATATGCAGGTGATCGTACCTCCCATGCTCGCCGACCTCGTCGCCGGTTCCATCATAGCCCTGGACGGAGCCGAATTCACCAGATTGCGTCGCTGTCCGACATGCGGCCAGGAGGTGCGGGGCCACGACATGAAGCGGCGGAGGTTCGCCGTGATCAAAGGACCCGAAGGAGAAAAAGAGATTGTAGTGTGGGTGAAGCGGTTCCATTGTACGGGGTGCGGCACCCTCTGTACTGCAGACGCACCCTTCTATCCGGAGACGCGGGTCGGGGCCCCCATCGTCGACCTCTGCCTCGTCCTCACCGAGGATTACCCCTTCAACCATGCTGCACGTATCCTCGGGGCGATGCGGATCGTGCTGGACCGCGGATCAGTGCGGAACTACGCCTTGCGGAGGAAAGAACCGGTACCGTCGACCCCCCTCTACGGCCTGCGCCTCCCCAATTCCATCCTCTCACTCCTCACCCTTTCCATCGGCAGAGACGAGCCCGGCCCCATCGAAGGGACAAAAATTCTCGCGGCCTGCGGTTTCCCATCCGCAGACAGGACACCGCTTCATCCCCTTCGGTCCGAAGAAGGGGACCAGCGGTATGAAGAGAAAGAAAAAGAAGAAGGGAAGGCCGAGGAGAAAGCCGACCGCCGTCAGGACGAGTGATCCTGCCAGCAGGACGAGGCTCAGCGTGAGCCGTTTCGTTGCGCCACCTCGAGCACCGCATAGGCGGGGAGGGCGTCGGCCATCCCACCAAGATCCCTGTTCAGGTCGGTCCCTTTCAGCGTTTCGGCAAAAACACCAGAACCGATTCCGGCGCAGACGACATGCCTGCCCCCTGACCGTCCCATGCACTCCCAGACGGCCCTGAGGATCATGCCCTGCTGGGCCGCCCAGAACTGGAGGGCGATACTCCGCGCCGCCGCTTCCCCGATCTCCTCGAGGTCTGAACAGACAACGCGAGAAAGCCGCCGGAGAGCGGCGCCGACCGTTGCCTGACCGCCGTCCGGCGTCGCAGAGGTGTAGTCCTCCGGCCGGATCGTGCCGAGGACGAGATGGGCGTCGCCGCTGCAGGCGAAATACTCGGTCGAGACCGGGGTGAAGATCCCGTTGATCTCCACGGCCCGGAGGATCGTCGCCACGTTCGTCCGCAGCATCCCGGTATAGACAAGGTACCCCCTCTGGAGACGGAGGAGGTCGGTGAGCCCGAGCAGATCGTCGAAACGGCCGAGCGGGACGATATCGGCGGTGGTGCTGCCGACATCGAGGAGCACGGCGTCAGGGTAGCGCTCCCTGAGGTAATCGGCAGAGGCGAGCCAGTTTGCGGCGGCCAGTTCGGGAACGGCACGGTCGTGGAAGACCCCATCAGTCCCGTAAAATATGGCATCAGGGAAGTGCTCCCTCACAACGTCGACGATGAACCCGATGCCCTCAGCCTTGCCGGAAAAACTGTCGGCAAGTTCTCCGCTCATGACGACGGCGGCGTTTTCTCCTCGCCCGGCATAGGCAGAGAGGAGATCTCCGAGCGGCGCCTCCTTCCAGAGCGGGCAGTAATGAATATGGGCGCCCGATCCATCGACGACCTTGAGGTTGGCGCCGCCGACATCGATCCCGATCATCGCCGCTCGACCCTCCCGTCCTTATCGAACCTGGCCCCCCCGGAGAGCTGGACCGAGGCCGGCGCTTTTCCATAGGAGGCGTTCACAAGGACGCTGGCGATCTCCTCCTCCATGCAAGCGGCGATCCCGACCATGCTCGTCGTCGGCCTGGGGTTGACGTCGACCACATAGGCTCGATCGGCAAGGACGATATCGACGCCCACGTATCCCTGACAGCCAAGAACCGTCGCTGCCCGCACCGCCGTCGCCACGATCTCGTCAAGGCGCGGGTGGCCCACCGGCGTCTCGCCGCCATGATAGGCAAACGCACCGTCTTCGACCGTGACGGCCTGCCGGTTCACCGCAAGCACCAGGAACGGCGCCCCGGAATAATAGAGGCAGGCCTCCCCAACAATCCGGCTCCCGACAAGGCTGACCGAGAGGTGCTCGCCTTCGATGTACTCCTGTCCGATCTCGCCCTCACCCGGCGCATCCTCGCTCAGACGGACACCATGCGCACCGCAGCCCGACACCGGCTTGATCACCTTCAGCCCGACGGTCTTCTCTGCCGGAACCGGGATGCCATGCGACGCCAGGATCGCCGAGGTGCGCCGTTTGTTCGCGCACAGGGCGACGTTCATCGAGCCGCACCCGATGTTGTGCGTGCAGTCCTCGACGGCTCTGGTCAGCGGGGCGAGGAGATGGTCGGGTGCAATCACCAGCCCGACATCGCACGACGGGGCGAGGGCGCGGATCTCGGCTCCGAGGTCACCTCCTGCGGGGGTGACGACCTCATATCCACAACGCCTGAAACTCCCGGAGAGCGTCTCCAGCATGGCCCGCCCTTCGATCGCAAGGTCAGGATCATGGAAGACCGTATATTCTGCAAGAAATGCCCGCATTCTCTAATGGGTTGGCAGCAGCATCTTTTGTAGGTATTGGTCCCAAACGACTATCTGCCAGAGCGGCACAACCATTCTCCATTACGATGGGACCAAAGATTCTCCTCACCAACGACGACGGCGTCTACTCGAACGGGCTCTGGGCAGCATACGAAGCGCTCTCAGAGATCGCCGAGGTGACCATCGTCGCCCCGGCAACACAGCAGAGTGCTGTGGGCCGATCGATCTCCATCTTCGAACCGATCAGGGCGACGAAGATAGTGCTGAACGGCGTGACCGCATACTCGGTCGGGGGAAAACCGACGGACGCCGTGATCGTCGGCCTCTTCGCGCTCGATATACGCCCCGACCTGGTGGTCAGCGGCATCAACATCGGCGAGAACCTCAGTTACGAATCGATCATGACCTCGGGGACGGTCGGGGCGGCGATGGAAGCGTCCAATCAGGGGACACCGTCGGTCGCCTTCTCCCTCCAGGTATGGGACCAGGGGGACAAGTTCGACGACCCCCGCCACTGCGGGAGCAGCTTCGACGATGCTAAGAAGGTCGTGCGGGACGTCTGCGAAAAGATCCTCACCCGCGGATACCCGGGAAACGCAGACGTGATCAACGTGAACATCCCATCGCACCTGCGGGGGGGCTACGAGGTGACGCACCTTGCGCGCAAACTCTTCCACACCGGGGTCGAGCGGCGTCTCGACCCGAGAGGACGACCGTACTTCTGGATCAACGGGCCCCTGGTCGAGGACGCAGAGGAGGGGACCGACGTCCATGCGATCAGAAAGGGCAACGTCTCGATCACCCCGATCACCCTCGACTGCACGGCGATGCCTGCAAACGACGAACTCCGCCGCCTCTTCGGGTGAAGCGGCACCCCTTATCTTCCCTGCCACCCATACCTTTTCTGTGACATCCAAGCAGGCAAACCTTGAAGCGAAACGGATTGTCGGGATCGCCGCCGCCGGAGAGGTGGAGGACGGCATGGCGGTCGGTCTCGGCACAGGCTCGACGGCGAACTATGCGATCATCAGGATCGGCGAGAGGATTCGAGAGGAGGAGATTGCGGTCGTCGGTGTGCCGACTTCCTACCAGTCCGCGATCAGGGCGCGCGCGGCCGGCATCAGGGTGGCCGACCTTGCCGACTACCCTGAACTGGACCTGACCATCGACGGCGCCGACCAGGTGGACGCCGCCTTCAACGTGATTAAAGGGGGAGGGGCGGCGCATACGCGCGAGAAGTGCGTCGCCGACGCATCAACGCGGATCCTGATCGTCGTGGACGTGACCAAGGTCGCAGATCGCCTGCACATGCCGGTGCCGGTGGAGGTCGTGCCCTATGCGGCGACCGGTGTGGCGCGGCACGTCGGCAGGCTTGGAGGCGACGCAGTGATACGGGAGGGTGTGAAAAAGGACGGCCCCGTGATCACCGACAACGGAAATTTCATTCTCGACTGCGCATTCGGCACGATCGAAGACCCTGAGAACCTTGAGACCAGCCTGAACACGATTCCCGGCGTCCTGACCTCGGGGCTGTTCACAGAATACGCGGAAAAAATGACGGTGATGGTCGGGGGGGACGGGAGTTACAGGATTCTCACGAGATCAGACCGCGTGCCTTCTCGATGAGGGCAAGCTGGGTATCTACCTCTTTTTTCTTGTTTTTCTCAATAATATCGATGATATCGTTGATCGGTTTTGCAAGAGTGTAGATCTTCACCGGACGCCCTTTGCTCTCTGCCTTGCTCTCCCTGGAGTTGATCCACCGTTTCTCTTTGAGAAAGCGCATGGCAATACTCACTTCGGGCTGGCGGAGATCAGTCCCGCGCTCGATCTCCCGGGAGGTCGCTTCGTCAGTATTGGCAAGGTAAACAAGAACTTTCGATACATTGCGCTTGATACCGATGTCCATGAGGAGAGTGGCGAACTCTTCTTCTTTCTGAGTAAAGTACAGGACTTCTTCTGCTTTCATTATGTTCACCCGGTTCACGTATTATGTTAATATTTGTAATATATGAATATTCTTAAAAGGTATATTTCAAAATATATAGATTCGGATATAAATGCGAGATCCAGACACCTTATTTTTATATTCCCATCGAAAATGGCAGGCAGCAGAGATGCCCCACACATCAGGAAGGAGTGCTACTCCTCTAATATATTGGATTTATAATTAAAAAAGGTATACCTCAGAGGAGCCCGAGATTGGAGAGATCGGCAATGATCTTCCTGACAGCAAGTTTTGCATCCCCGGGTTGTTTGCCTCCTGTAATGATCAGTTTTCCGGAGCCAAAGAGAAGGACAACGACCTTTGGATCTTCAAGGCGGTAGACAAGGCCGGGGAACTGCTCGGGCTCGTACTCGATCCGGTCAAGATTGAAGCCGATGGCGATCTTATTGAGGTTTATAGGTTTCCCAAGGTCAGCAGAGGTGACGATGTTCTGGATGGTGTAGGTGAGATCGGCGTCGATATCGATATCAAGGTCGCGGAGCTTTCCCCCAAGGATCTCAAGGCCCTTGCTGAGACTTTCCACGCTCTTCGCCCCGGTCAGGACGACTTTGCCTGAACCAAAGACAAGGGCCGCAATTTTTGGGTCCTGCATCCTGATGACAACACCGGGAAAGCGTTTCTTGTTGTAGTCGGCGCCCTGTATCCTGGATGAGATTGCCGGAAGGTCAAGAGAATCGGTTACTTTGGCGGAAGCAACAATATTTTCTATTTTTAGAGATTCCTCCGGGTTACCGTGCATGTTTATAAATGACGTAAAAAAGATATATAAAGAGTTGGGTGATCAGTCCTCAAGCGTGGAGGTATCGCCGGGGTCCATTCCGAGCTCTTTTGCCCTGAGCACCCGCCGCACGATCTTGCCGCTCCGCGTCTTCGGCAGCGCCTCGACAAATTCTATCTCACTCGGCATGGCGATCGGGCCGACAGTCATGCGCACATGGTAGCGGAGGTCGGACTTCAGCCGGTCGCTCCCGGTATATCCATCCTTGAGGATGACGAACGCCTTGATCTGGTTCCCCTTCACCGGATCGGGGACACCGATCACCGCCGCCTCAGCAGTCGCTTCGTGGGAGACGAGGGCTGATTCAACTTCGGCTGTGCCGATGTTGTGGCCGGCCACGATGATCAGGTCGTCGGCCCGGCCGATCACCATGATGTTCCCGTCATGCCCTTTCACCGCCAGGTCGGTCGCCGTATAGAGGTTGTCAAGCGTGGTCCAGTACTTCCGGTAGCGATCGTCGTCGTTGTAGACAGTGCGCAGCATCGAGGGCCAGGGGCGTTTTATGGCCAGAAAACCGCCATTGCCTGCCTCAACCGGTCTGCCGTCCATATCAACGACATCGGCGACAACGCCGGGGATCGGTTTGCCGGCAAAGCCCGGGCGCATCGGTTCGCCGACCATCGTGGTGATCATGTGCATCCCGGTCTCGGTCTGCCACCAGGTATCGACGATCGGGCAGCGGTCCCTGCCGATATGGTGGTAGAACCACTCGAATGCCTCAGGGTTGAGGGGTTCGCCGACTGAGGCGAGAACCCTGAGCGAACTGAGGTCATACCGGTCAGACCACTGCTCCCCGACCCGCATGAACATCCTGATCGCCGTCGGTGCGGTGTAGAAGATCGAGACGCCGTAGTCCCGGATCAGCTTCCACCAGATGCCGTGGTCAGGGAAGTCAGGGGTGGTCTCGGTGAAGAAAACCGTCGCACCATTGAGCAGTGGGCCATACACCACATAGGAGTGGCCAGTGATCCATCCAGGATCGGCGGTGCACCAGTAGACGTCGTCTTCCTTGACATCGAGGACATATTTTGTCGTATACTGGGTGCCGACGGCATACCCGCCACAGGCATGGATGATCCCTTTGGGAGATCCGGTGGTGCCGCTCGTGTACAGGAGAAAAAGCGGGTCCTCGGCGTCCATGACCTCGGGTTCACAGGAGTGCGACTCCCGCTCAAGGAGTTCGTAGAAGTCCAGTTCAATCTCTGAGTGGAGTTCGACCATTGGCGTGCCCCGGCGGTGTACGATGATTGCTTCGACGCTCGGGGCGTTGACGACCGCTTCCTCGACGATGGGCTTGAGCTGGATCTCTTTTCCCCGCCGCATCGAGACGTCTGAGGTGATCACCACCTTCGAACCTGAATCCCTGATACGCTGATTGAGGGCGTTGACACCGAAACCGCCGAAGACAACCGAGTGAACGGCACCAATGCGGGCGCAGGCGAGCATGGCGATCACCTGTTCGGGCACGACCGGCATGTAGATGCAGACGCGGTCCCCCTTTTTCACGCCCATCCGTTTCAGGGCGTTTGCAAATGCAGAGACGTTGCGGAGGAGCTGGCTGTAAGTGTAGGCCTTTTCTTCTCCCTGCTCCCCTCTCCAGAAGAGGGCCACCTTGTTTGCCCGGCCGTTCTGTACATGGCGGTCAAGACAGTTGTGCGTGATATTGAGTTTTCCGTTGAGGAACCACCGGGCGTAGGGAAAATCCCACTCCATCACCCGGTCGAAGGGCTCGAACCATTCGATCTCGGCCGCACGTTCCCTCCAGAAGCCGTCGGGATCGGCGATAAACCGCTGGTACGCCTCTTCGTAGTCTCCGATCCACGACTGTTCCCTGTACGAGGGGTCGGGCCGGTAATACTTTGGGGCCTCCAGAGGCACGGAGAAATCCTGTTCTGTCATGGTCGCCTCCAATTTTACACGATCAATAGTGAGAATTTATTAAATATTTTGTGGTCACGCAAAAAAGGGGTTATTTTTAAAATAAAGACAATTCGCACAGTAATTTTTGTTATATCACCGAATAATACATGATCGTCCATGTTAAATCGCGCAGACTATGATTATCAGCTTTTTTTTAAAAAAGATAGATTTTATCCCCTTTTATCAAACTTCATCCAGGGAAAAGCAGCGGGGCGAAGGAGAAATATTCGGCGATTGCCGACATCAAGTTCAACAAATTCAAAAAACACTTAAAGAATGACTTTGAGACTATGATCATAATCCTATAATCTTTCACATCTCCGCATGTACGAGAATTATCGGACCTGGCACCGCCTATTCCTGATAACCCTGCATTGTGCATCCAGAACTATCAGGAAAATCGCTGCGGTTCAATGATGTTACCAGTATCTGTGAGGAAATTCCATGGCAAAAAGAATGTTGAGTGAGGCTGAGGGGTATGAGCTCTTTCAGAAGTACGGCGTTCCAACCCCCGCATTCCAGATTGTCACGGGTGCTGATGAAGCCGCAGAGGCGGCATCAGAGATCGGCTATCCTGTCGTGATGAAGATCATCTCCCCCCAGATCGTGCATAAAAGCGATGCGGGCGGAGTTATCGTCGGCATTTCTGGCGCGGAAGAAGCAAAAAAAGCGTTTAACGGGATCGTCGCATCGGCAAAGGAGTACAATCCGGATGCGGAGATCCACGGCGTCATCGTCGAAGAGATGGCAAAACCCGGTCTCGAACTCATCCTGGGCGGAAAGACCGATCCGGCCTTCGGCAAGGTGATAACGTTCGGTATGGGCGGGACCCTGGTCGAGCTGATGAAGGACGTCACCCTGCGTATCCTCCCGGTCCATGAATCAGAGATCAGGACAATGGTAAAGGAGATCAACGCCTACCCCCTGATCAGCGGCTACCGCGGCATGAAACCCCGGGACGAGGAGAGCCTGATCGCGATCATCACCGGCGTCGCCCGGTTCTTCGAGGAGAACCCGAATGTGATGGAGTTTGACATCAACCCGCTCAGGCTGTACGAGAGCGGTGCCTGTGCGGTGGACGCCAGGATCATCGTGGATGACGACTACCGGCCGGTCGGCAGGAAACAGCGGAAACTGGTCCCGCCCGAATACTTCACCCCCAGATCGGTCGCCGTCATCGGCGCCTCCTCCGACCAGAAAAAGATGGGGTATGCCGTCCTGCACAACCTCCTCCACTTCCCCGGCCAGATCTATCCGGTGAACAACAAGCGCACCGAAGTGCAGGGGCTCAAGTCGTACCCGACCGTCACCGCCATTCCAAACCCGGTCGACCTTGCCGTGATCACTGTGCCGGCCGTTCATGTGCCAAAGGTGATGCAGGAGTGCGGCGAGAAGGGGATCCCCCTGGTCGTGGTCATCACGGCAGGCTTCAAGGAGACCGGGCCTGAAGGGAAGGTGCTCGAAGACCGGATGCTCGAGATCGCCCGGAGTTACAATATCAGGATCGTCGGCCCCAACTGCCTCGGCCTGATCGTCCCGCCCCGCGGCCTCGACACCACCTACGTCCACCAGTCCCCGAACCCCGGCAACATCGCCTTTATCTCCCAGAGCGGGGCGATCATCAACACCGTCGTAGACTGGAGCCTCACCCAGGACATCGGGTTCTCGGCGGTCTTCTCCGTCGGAAACCAGTCAGATCTCGATTTCCTGGACTACCTCCGGTTTGTTGAGCAGGACAAGAACACCAAAGCGGTGATCCTGTACGTCGAGCAGCTCACCGACGGCCGGGAGTTCATGGAGGTCGTCTCCGAGGTCGCCAGGAAAAAACCGGTCGTTGCGATCAAGTCGGGCTCCTCCCAGAAGGGCCAGCAGGCGGCGTCGTCCCACACCGGTTCGCTTTCCGGCTCATACGAGGTGTATATGGAGGCCTTCCGCCGGTCAGGCGTGATCCCGGTGCGTGCCCTCAGGGGTGCATTCGAGGCCGCCGAACTCCTGGCAGCGCCGAGCGGTTACCTGAAGGGCCGCAGGGCGATCGTGGTCACCAACGCCGGCGGGTTTGCCGTACTCTCCTCAGACTACGCCGACATGTATGGTATCCAGCTCATCGACCTCCCGGCCGAGATCATGGACGAACTCAACGAGTTCCTCCCCGACTACTGGAGCCACGGCAACCCTCTCGACCTCCTGGGCGATGCCTCGGAGAAGCGTTTCGAGCAGGTCTTCGAGGTGCTCGCACGCCACTCCGACCTCTGGGACATCGCCTTCGTCGTCGGATTCCCGAACCTGGTGCTCACCTCGGAAGGGCTTGCAAAACAGGTGATCAAGTTCACCGAGAAAACCCCCAACCCGGTGATCGGGACCTTCCTGGGCGGCGAATCGATGGACGCCGGGATCAAGCTCCTCAAGGAGCACCACATCCCGAACTTCGACGAACTCGAGCAGACCTTCAAGGTGGTCGGGCGCGTCGTCTGGCAGCGCTGCCGGGCGAAGTCGATCGGGCTGCCCTGAAAAGATCCCGCACACACTTTTTTTCTGGTTCTTTGCCCCAGTCACCCGGGCACGCTCAGCCTGGTCCCGCCCTTCCGGCATACGGCGTACATGCTTTTTCCTGGTCTTTGCGGTTTTATGTGGGTAACCTCCGGCACCGGCAGTGATCTCCTCACGCGAAGAAAGAGGGGCCTGATTCTATCCTTGCACCTTCGCGTCTTTACCTTCGCGGCTTTTCGCGGCGTCGCGTGAGACAGCCCGGAAAAGCCCTGCGAACATCCAGAAACGCTCCCCACATCTTCACAGCCTGCCGTGCAGGATCGTCCCCCTCATCCAGATCGGTCCGGGGAGCAGTTAGACGAAGGTGTCCTGACCTCTCACACAGAAGAGCGAAGAACCCTTTCTCCTTCTTTCCCCTCACGTGAACGGCGCCGGGTGAAAATGTCAGAGATGCCCACACGCACATGCGAAGATCCCGAAAAACGCCGGAAGTGGGTCCCGAACCCCTCTCCCGTAAAAAAGGTATCTGGCTCTTAATCGTATTCTCGCCAGGTGTGCCCGCACCCGGTGCACCTGAAAAATCGCACCTCAGACTCATCGGCGCTCCGCAGCTGCCTGAGCCACCAGAAGGCAAGGTTGTTCTCGCATTTGGGGCACCTGACCGTGATCGTCGGGAGCGTGTTCACCTTGTCGTCGTCATCGACAATGGTGATCTCCTTGGGCGTGATGGTCGTGGTGATCCTGAGATCCTCCTCCTTCTCGATCGCCTGAATGCAACCGCACCTGCGGCACTTCAACTGCCCTCCCGACGAGATCATCAGACTGTTGCATTGTGGACAGAACATCATCTGTTATGCGTTGGTATGCATGCAAGATTAAGCCTTGTATCACAGACAATATCAGCAGATCTTCTGGATTTATGGATTATGCCATGGTGAGAACGCTTTTTACCCGAAGCGAAAGAGTACTTAGTGATGGAAGAATTTTTCATCTTCGCAGCGCTCGCCTCATTCGTCGCCTTTCTCCTCCCGTGGCGGCACCGCACCCTTGCCGGCATTGCGGGGTGGGCTTGCATGGCTCTCTATCTCTTCGCCGAACTGCCGTACTACTTCTCGGTCAACAATTTCTTCTACCCCACCCTCGCTCTCCTCTCCGTTCCCTTCGTCTGGGTTACGGCGAAACGCCTCGGTGCGGGTGACAGAAATGTCCTGTACCTCACCAGAGCGGCGGCGGTGGCCTCCCTCATATACATCCCCTTCGGCTACACGGTCCTCGGCGACTGGCTGATCGGCATCGTCGTCGGGCAGATCGGGTGGTGGCTCGCCGCCCTCGGCGTGAACTACGCCATGGTCGACTGGAACATGTTTGCGAGAAACGGCTTTCGGATAGAGATCATCCTCGCCTGCACCGGCATCCAGAGCATGGCGATCATGCTCGGCGTTGCGGCCGCCGTGCCGACCGACCTGCGGCAGAAGGTCCTCTCCTTCCTCCTCATCGTGCCGGTGATCTATGTCCTCAACATCTTCAGGAACGTTTACGTGATCCTCGCATACACCGGCCAGTGGTACCAGTTCCTCCCGGAGATCGCAAGCAACGGCGAATACGGCTACGAGAGTTTCTTCTGGGCCCACAACGTGCTCTGCGAACTCGGAGCGCTCGTCGCCCTCGTGGTCATCGCATATCTCCTCTTCCTGGTCATCCCAGACCTTGGAAAAATGGTCGACGCCCTCTACCAGACCTACCGGGACGAGTTCAGGAGAGCGATCTCGAAAGGTAGATGATCCGCTGGATCGCCGAGAGGTTTGAACAGACAGCGATGATAATCACGGCAACTCCTGCATAACCGGTCGCTGCCCCCAGGATCAGCACGATCAGGGTTTCGGGTCGGCCGAAAAAGCCGACGCCCTCAAGGGGGTCGTGGATCTTCCCGCCGACCCGATCGGAAAAGCCGACTTCGGCATAGACCACCGGTTTGATGAAGGTGTTCATCATCGAGCCGAAGATGGCGACGGCGACGACCGCCCAGTCTGCCGCCGGCGGCAGGGGCGCAAACCCGCTGACAATCGCCACCCCTGAGAGCCCCACGCCGAGCAGGGCAAGGGCATCGACGTACTTATCGAAGACCCAGTCGATCACCGCCCCGAACTGCGTCTGGCAGCACTTCTTCCGGGCCACCGTACCGTCCACCAGGTCGAGGACGGCCGAGATCAGGAGAAGAAACGCTCCCGCAAGAAAATAGCGTTCGGCAAAGGCGAGGGCGCAGAGCACCCCGAAAAACAGGGAGAGATAGGAGATCTGGTTGGGACTGAAGCCTGCCCTGACAAAAAAATTTGCAACAGGCTCGAGTTTCGAGATGAGCCTCGGCCTCAGCGCCGTAATATTCATACCATAATCAAGGAACGCCCAACGGCATTAAGGATTGCTTTGCCCACCCAGACCCGGCACCGTTCCCATTTTAAATTCCCGGGATAATGTATGACTGGGACTATGTCAGATCCATCGATACGGCCACATGTGCTGATGATGTCGGAGATTACCGTCGACGGGAAACTCACCCTGAAACGGGGGGCATCCAGCAAGATCCTCATGAAACATATGGCGCATGAGACCGAGATCCTCCTCCATAAGACCCGGGCAGAATGCGACGCCATCATGGTCGGGTCCACCACCATCGCAATTGACAACTCGTTTCTCACCGTCCGGCTCGTCCCCGGCAAAAGCCCGCTCCGCGTGATCCCCTCGAGCATGGCAGAGATCCCGCTGGACGCCAACGTCCTCGGGCCCGACGCGCCGACGGTGATCGCCGTCTCAGAGCGCGCCCCCGGGATGCGCGTCGAGGCCCTCCGTGCAAAGGGAGCGGACGTCGTGGTCTGCGGAACAGAGCGCGTCGACCTGCCCGCGCTGATGAAAATTCTCAGGGAGGACTACGGCGTGAAAAAGATGATGATCGAGGGCGGGCCGACCCTCAACTGGCACATGCTCAAACACGGTCTCGTCGACGAGATACGTCTCATTCACCTCCCCTTCATCGTCGGCGGCGAGGACACTCCCTCCCTCGTCGGCGGCATGCACATCGATTCCGAGGACGAGATGATCCGCCTCACCCTCCTGCGCCACTACCTCTGCGGAGACAATCTGGTGACGGAATACGCCGTCTGTTACGGGGAGTGAAGAATGGCAGGGCTGCTGGAGAGGATAGAGCGGGCACAGAGGCGCCGGCGGCTTGAGAGGAAGCTGCTCTATGGCTGCGTCGCCGGGCTCATCCTGATCGCAGCGCTCGCCGCAGTGTACTTTTTTGCACCAGAAACCATGGAGGACGTCGCCGTTGTCAGGGTGGAAGGGGAGATCCTGACCGGCGACTTTTCGAACGGAGCGTATGTCGGGAGCGAGTACGTGGGTCGTACTATCAGGGAGGCCGCTGAAAACCCGCTGATCACGGCGATCGTGCTCAGGATCGACAGTCCCGGGGGGAGCCCTGCAGCGGCGCAGGAGATTGTCCGCGACCTTGAATATGCCCGCGAACGCAAACCGGTAGTCGCCTCTATGGGCGACCTCGCCGCCTCGGCCGCCTACCTGATCGCCGCTCACACCGACCGGATCTACCTCTCGCCAGACACCATGACCGGGAGCATCGGCGTGATCTGGCTCTTTACGGACGAAAGCAGGTGGATGAAAAACGAGGGAAAGGAGGTAGAAGTGGTAAAGTCAGGGGAGCAGAAGGACATGACATCCCCATACCGCCCCCTGACCGATGCCGAGCGGGCATATGCGCAGGAGATCGTGGACGCCAGCTTCGAGGACTTCATCAACGACGTGATCGCTCAGCGCCCGGTCGAACGCTCAGAGATCGCCAACGCCCGGTTGATCAGGGGCGAGGAGGCGATCGCGATCGGGCTTGCCGACGAGGTGGGCAACCTCTTCGACGCCATCAGGGGTGCCAGAGCCCTCGCCTCGTCCTAGATCATCGCCCGCGGATCGGCCTTCATGAACTCCCGGCAGACGGTCGTCGCATAATGGCCTGGCGGGAGGGTAAAGGCGAGGCTGACGTCCGTCTCCAGGACGCCCGATTGTATCTCTGATTTTACGGCGATCGGACGGAGAGCGCCGTTATATCGCAGACCGACAAAATCAGCAGCACGTTTGAAGTCTTCAGCGGTGATCCCGTCCTCTTCAAGGATCATTGCCATACGTTCATCGCTTTTTCCCTCGATGCGGGCGCCCTCGGATCCCGGTATGAAAACGGCGATCGCGCAGCGGCCGCGGCTGAGGTGAACCGAGACGAGGCGCCGGTTCGTCTCCGTGACAAGGTCTTCTCGACCGTTTTCAAAGAGGAGACGATCGCCGGAGACGGGATCGTCGAGCCCGACGCCGTCGGCAAGGCGCATCGAGAGCACCCGATTGAAGAGCCACGACTGGTAGGCCGAGACGAACATGGAGAGGAGTTTTGGGGGGAGGTTTTTCAGGGCGCCCGCGTGGTCTTCTGGCGCTTCGGCAAGCCGCGAGAGGAGCGAGCGTTCGAAGCCGAGGTGGCGCGGGAGGGCGGCGATCGCTGCCTTTGCGTCCAGAGTCTCGCGATACTCGGTCCGTATCCTCCTGACCTCCTCGTCCTCGTCAGGGCAGGCGAGGGCGACATAGGTCATCACCGCCGCCTCATAGTCGCCCTGCAAAATATGCCTGCCGACAAGGTGGGTGACCGGTCTGACGACCCCGAAGCGCTGGAGCCCGAAGTAGTTCGGAAACCCGACCGCAGCGGCAGCGGTGCAGGCGGCGACGGTCGCCGCGGTATCGGCGGCGGTGCAGTCGCGGATCGTGATCGCAAACCGGTTGCCCTCGAGCAACCCGAGAGAGAGGGGGTGCTGGTTGCGGCCGACCGGCCTGACGACGATATCCTTGATCCTGAGCTCCTCGACCGCTGCCTCCTCCACGCCATAGATAGAGATGTACTGCGAGGTGACGGCGTTTTTGTCCTTGGTGCCGGCCCATGCGATCCGTCGGTGGGAGATGCCGAGAGCGGAGGCGATCGTCTTCATGGCGTGCTGGTGCTCCCAGTTCCGCTTTTGGAGGCGACAGATAAGGTATGGCCCGGACCCTGAGGGTTCCTGCAGAGGGATCTCCTCGACGGCGAAGTCTTCAGGGCTCTTCCGCAGCACGCCGCCGGTGCCCGGGGTGTCGGTGATGTACCACCCGATGCCGAGCGCCTCTTCAAGGGGGTAGGGGGTCGGGATCATAAGAGCTGGAGTCCGCCGGTGATCCGGTCGAGTTCTTCGCTCCGCGCCGGCCCGAGCCCGACTGCCGTAACCGTGCCCGGCGGGATCTCGGTGAGGCCGGCGTCCTGGATCAGGGTGCAGGGGATGCCGGCCATCTCGGCAATCGTCTTCAACTCAAAGAGGGCCCGTTCCCCGGCGGCCTTCAGCACGACTTTCTTCTGCCCCTCTGAAAGCCATGCCTTCTTCGCCTCCTTCCCCGCGTTCTCATAGGCCCCGATGGCGGCGTGGGCCACCTGCGCGCATTTCTTGCCGCAGCTCATCTTCACGTCGCTCCTGATCACGAGGCACTGTTTCCACTTAAAATCGGGCTCTCCGCTCATCCCTATCCTGTTGGTGCGGCGCGGCAAAGAAGCCACTCGTCATCGGGAGATTGAAGTAGGACGGCGAGATCATATCTGGGAAGATGTACGACGTTGCGGTGGTCGGGGCGGGACCGGCAGGGAGCGCGGCGGCCGAGGCATGCGCCAGGGCCGGGCTCTCCACCCTCTGCATAGAGGAGCACGCGGCGCCCGGTCTCCCGGTCCAGTGCGCCGGTCTCCTCTCGACAAACGCCTTCCTGGAATGCAGGGTCTCGGAGCGCTCGGTCCTGAACCGGGTGCGGGGCGCCCGCGTCATATCGGCCTCAGGAGCGGAACTCTCGTTCGATGCCGGGACGACAAAGGGCTATGTCGTCGACCGCGCCGCCCTCGATGCGGAGATGGTCAGGGCGGCGGCCGCGGCCGGTGCCGAGTTCTGGATGAAGACCGCCGTGATCGGGATTGAAGGGGGGCGACTCATCACCAGGGGTGTGAACGGGCGTCAGGAGGTGGCCGCGCGCCTGGTGATCGCCGCCGACGGCCCCAGGAGCGGAGTCGCCCGGATGCTCGGGATCGCCCGCGCGCCCGTCTATCTCTCAGGGATCCAGGCCGAGGTGCCTCTGGAGCGGGAGAGTCACCTCGTCGAGATCCACCCGAACGCCGCCCCGCAGTTCTTCGCCTGGGTGATCCCGGCAGGGGAGGGGCGGGCGCGGGTCGGGATGTGCGGGACGGCGAACGTACACGAGGACTTCTGCCGATTTGTAAAACCCTATCTCTCGAGTGTTACCCACCTCGTCACCGGCACCATCCCGCTCGGCATGATGCCGCAGACCTACGGGCGCCGCACCCTCTTCGTCGGGGACGCCGCGGGCATGGCAAAGCCCACCTCAGGCGGGGGCGTCTACACCGGCGTGCGCGCGGCGCGCCACGCGGCGGCAGTCGCCGTCTCCTGCTGCGAATCGGACGACTTCTCGGACAATGCGCTCGCCGATTACGAACGGCGCTGGAAGGAGGATTTCGGCCGGGAACTCGCACAGGGGATGAGGTTTTTCCGGTTCAGGCAGGAGATCGCACCCGCACAGGTCGACCGCCTCATCGCCGTGATGGCCGACCCCGAGATCACCGACCTGATCGTCCGCTATGGCGACATGGACCGGCCCGACGCCCTGATCCGCCGCCTTCTCACAAAAAAGAAGATTCTTATGTCGTTCGGCATCATGGCCGCCCCGGCAGTGCGCGCTTTTTTGAAAGAAGTGCTGATGTGAGTGAATCAGTAATACCTATATGGTATGAAGTATTACTGAGAACATGACCACACATGCACATTCCTGATGCGTTCATTCCGATCGGGCAGAGCGCCATCTACTGGCTCATCGCCCTTGTCTTCATCGTAATGGCACTGAAGTGGGCCAGAAACGAGCTCGACGAAGAAAAAATTCCCCTCGTCGCCGTCCTTGCAGCCGGCATCTTTGCCATCCAGGCGTTCAACCTCCCGGTCGGCATGGGCACGAGCGGCCACCTCGTCGGCGGTGCGCTCGCCGCGATCCTGCTGGGATCTCCCTATGCCGCCGTTTTCATCCTCACCCTCGTCCTCCTCGTCCAGGGGATCGTCTTCGGCGACGGCGGGATCACGACGATGGGAACGAACATCATCAACATGGGCGTCATCGGCGGTTTTGTCGGCTACTACACCTTCACGGGACTTTGGAGCGCCGTCAAAAACACCTACATCGCAGCGGCCGTCGCCGCCTGGTTCGCCTGCCTCATCCCGGCACTTGCTGCCGCGGTGGAGATGTGGATCGCCGGCACCTTCCCCCTCGTGCCCGGCCTCATCGCCATGGGTACCTACCATGCGGCGATCGGGGTCATCGAAGCGGTGATCACGGCCGGCGCGATCTACCTGATCGTCGCTGCACGTCCTGACCTGATGAAAACCTCTGCGGGGGCGGCAGCATGATCGAGACAAAGCAGTTCGTCGCCATCGGAATGGTCCTCGCCCTTCTCATCGGCGTTACCGCCGTCTTCCTCGCCTCGGGCGACCCGGACGGCCTGGAATCCAGCGCACTCGTGGTGCAGGACGCAAAGAGCCTCACCGGCCCGTCCCCCGAGGACGGCGACGCCGAGGCGATCGGTGCGGGCACCTTCGAATACGAGGCGCCCATGCCCGATTACTCGATGGGCGAGAGCGGCGGCAAGGTCGGCGAAATCGTTGCCGTCGTCCTGGGCACCGTCCTTGCGCTCCTTATCGTCTTCGGTGTTGGCAGGGCGGTTGCCGCTTCAAAACACTGACTCTATATTCTTTTTTAGCGTACCACACGACAATGCACATCATCGAGACCCGCAACCTCACCTACGCCTACCCCAACCGGCCCCCGGCACTCAACGGCGTGAACTTCATCGCCGGCAGGAAGGCGCGGATCGCCGTCATCGGGGCGAACGGTGCGGGCAAGAGCACCCTTTTCAAACACTTAAACGGTATTTTGAAGCCGACGTCAGGCGAGGTGCTCATCCACGGCGAGCCGATCACAAAGGCAAACCTCAGGGAGGTGCGCAAGATGATCGGCATCGTCTTCCAGAACCCGGACGACCAGGTCTTCTCCCCGACGGTGGAGCAGGACATCGCCTTCGGGCCGGCAAACCTGGGGCTCGACGAAGAGACGGTGCACCATCGGGTCGAGAGCGCCATGCGTCTCCTCGCCCTTGACGACCTGCGCACGCGCCCGCCCCACCATCTCTCGGGCGGAGAGAAGAAACGGGTGGCAATCGCCGGCATCCTTGCGATGGAGCCGCAGGTGCTCGTCCTCGACGAACCGACTGCAGGGCTCGACCCGCAGGGCGTCACCGACCTTATCGGTTTTGTCAATACCCTGCCAGAACGGTTCGGCATGACGGTGATCTTCTCCACCCACCACCTCGATCTCGTCCCTGAACTGGCCGACTACGTCTATGTGATGGACCGCGGCGCGGTCGCCGCACAGGGGCCGGTGCCGGCGATCTTCTCGCAGCCGGATCTGCTGGCGCGCACCCGTCTCGACGTTCCGGTGCTCCAGCGGCTGATGCGCTCGCTGCGCGAGGCCGGCGTCCCGCTTGGCGAGGGCTATACCTACGAAGAGGTCGAGGCGGCTTTCAGGGAGGCATACCGGGGCCGGCCATGATCGAAGATCTCTTCGCCATCGAGCAGTCGGCACAGGGCACGAGCCGGGTCCATCGCTGCGATGCACGGGTGAAGATCCTGGTCACCCTCGCCGTGATTATAACGGTCGTCGCCTTTCCGTACACGACCGCGGTCTATCGCCTCGGCGCCGCAATTATGCTCTTCTTCGCCGTCCTCTGGGCGGCGTCCGGCCTCTCCCCGACCATCTACCTCAAACACTTCCTCCTGATCCTCCCGTTTGGCTTTTTCCTGATCTTCTTCCAGATATTCTTCGAAAACCCGCATTATACGGCGTTCCACCCGCTGTTCGCTCTCCCCTTCGGCATCGCCGTCTATGCCGAGTCGGTGGAGTTCGCCTCCATCCTGGCGGTGAAATTTCTCGCCTGCATCTCCTTCATCATCCTCCTCTCCTCGACGACAACGATGCAGGGGATGCTCGAGGGCGCCGGGCGCCTGGGCATGCCACCCGAGTTTACCCTCGTCCTCGGGATGATGGTCCGCTATCTCTTCCTCTTTGCACGGATCTACCTGCGGGTGAAGGCTTCTCTTGAGACGAGATGCTTCGACGCCTTCGACCGTTCCCTGCCGTACCGCTACCGGCTGCAGACACTCGCCTACACCATCGGAACAATCTTCCTCCGCTCCTTCGAGCAGGGGGAGCGGACCTATACGAGTATGCGCTGCCGCGGATACGGGAAGGACTCGCACCTCTTCATCAGGAAAAAGCCGCTGCTCAGGTCGGAATGGGTGTTTCTTGCCACAAGCCTCACACTCGTCCCGGCGGCGGCGGTGGCGGCATGGCTCCTGTGAGATCGGACACTGATACCTTTTTTACCGGGGAGGACAACTTCCCATCCATGGAGAGCAAATTCGGGAGAGGTTTTGTGATCCCTCTGGTGGCGCTCAGCAAGCATTTCGCCCTCCCGCCCGAGCAGGCGTTTTACGGCGCTGCCGATCATCTCGACGAACTGATCCTCCCGGCGCAGTTCGCGGGCACCCGGATCGAGAGCCTTGTCGAGCAGCTCAGGAAAAAAGTGATCTGGCACCAGCCCGGCAGCATGGACCGGGAGACCGCAGTCGAGGTCAGGGCGATCCTCCAGAAACTCCTCGTGGAAGTGGACCTGGCCTTCGGGATCGCGGACCCGCAGATCGGAACATATGACTGACAATCTGAAAAATTGAGTACCTTAAAGAGGGTTCACGACCAATACATAGTGTGAATCCACGAGTTTCGCGTCCCTTATTTTTAACGGAGGTCAGGCATGAGTTCAACCTATGACGCCTCCCACATCACCGTATTAAAGGGCCTCCAGCCGGTGCGCGAGCGTCCTGCCATGTATATCGGGAGCACCGATACGCGGGGCCTCCACCATCTGGTCTACGAGGTGGTCGACAACTCCATCGACGAGGCGCTTGCAGGTTTCTGCAATCAGATCAGTGTCTCCATCGGCACCGACGGTTCGTGCACCGTCGTGGACAACGGCCGGGGCATCCCGGTCGATACGATGAAGAACGGCAAAAGCGCCCTTGAAGTGGTGCTCACCGTCCTCCATGCCGGCGGCAAGTTCGATAAGAACACCTATCAGGTCTCAGGCGGCCTGCACGGCGTCGGTGTCTCGGTCGTCAACGCCCTTTCGAAGATGCTGCGCGCCACCGTTCACCGCGACGGCAGGGTCTATGAGATCACCTTCTCCCGCGGCACGGTAACCGAACAGATCCACTCCAGAAAGGAGAGCCTTGACGAGATGAAAGCCCGGTACGTCCGGACATATGGCGCGGAAGGGGACTGGGAAGGGATCGAGGAGCGCGACGCGTTCCTCGAACATTTCGGGGAACGCCTCTCCGGAACAACGATTTCGTTCGTCCCGGACGAGACGATCTTCGAGACCGTCACCTTCGACTACGATGTCCTCGCCCACCGGATGCGGGAGCTCGCATTCCTGAACTCCGGACTCTCGATCTCGATCAGGGACGAGCGTTCGGGCGACGAGGACCATTACTGCTATGAGGGCGGGATCGCCGAGTTCGTCAGGCACCTCAACGAGAGTGCCGAGAAGATCCACGAAAACATCATCTCCTTCGACCGGAAGGACGAAGAGAACCGGACCGAGGTGGAGGTCGCCTTCCAGTACACGAACACCTTCAAGGAGCAGGTGTACACCTTTGTCAACTCCGTGAACACTCGCGAGGGCGGGACGCACCTCGAGGGGTTCAGGAGCGCGATCACGCGGGCGATCAACAACTCGGCGAAGAAGGGCAACCTGCTCAAAAACGGCGCCTCGGTCAGGGGCGACGACGTCAGGGAGGGACTCAACGCCGTCATCTCCATAAAGATTGCAAACCCTCAGTTCGAGGGGCAGACAAAGATGCGCCTCGGCAACTCTGCCGTCAGGGGCATCGTCGATTCCCTGGTATACTCCTCCCTCACCGAGTTTTTCGAGGAGAACCCGAAGACCCTCCAGGCGATCGTGGGCAAGGCCCTTCTCGCCGCACGGGCCCGCGAGGCGGCACAGAGCGCGCGGGACCTCGCCCGCCGGAAGAGCACCCTGGAAAGCGGCGGTCTGCCCGGCAAACTTGCCGACTGCTCAGAGCGCGACCCCGCAAAGAGCGAGGTGTATATTGTGGAGGGCGACTCTGCAGGCGGTTCGGCGAAACAGGGGCGCGACCGAAGGTTCCAGGCGATCCTGCCCCTCAGGGGTAAGATCCTCAACGTGGAGAAGGCTTCCCCGCACAAGATCCTCAAAAATGCCGAGATCCAGGCGCTCATCTCCGCGATCGGCACCGGCGTCGGCGAGCACTTCGACGCCTCCCGGGCGCGGTATCACCGGATCATCCTGATGACCGATGCCGATGTGGACGGGGCGCACATCACGACGCTCCTTCTGACATTCTTCTTCAGGTACATGCCCGAACTCATCGAGCACGGCTACATCTACATTGCCCAGCCCCCTCTCTTCAGGGTGGCGCGGGGCAAGAAGGAGGAGTACGCCTACCGCGAGGAGGACATGAAAGAGATCATGGCCGCCATGGGCGATAAGGGCGTCTCAGTCCAGCGCTACAAGGGTCTTGGCGAGATGAACGCCGGGCAGCTCTGGGAGACGACGATGGATCCGGCGCACCGGGTGCTCAAACAGGTGCGGATCGAGGACGCCATCTATGCGAACGAGATCTTTGAAAAACTGATGGGAGACGACGTGGAACCCAGAAAGGAATTTATCCGGAGACATGCGCAGGAGGTGAAGAACCTTGACATCTGAGGAGAAGCCCGAACGCCGTTCCGTCATCCAGGTCACTGTCGAGAACGAGATGAAGTCCTCGTACATCGACTATGCGATGTCGGTGATCATCGGCCGGGCGATCCCGGACGTCCGCGACGGCCTCAAGCCGGTCCACCGCCGCATCCTCTACGGGATGTGGGAGATGGGCATCACCCACGACAAACCGACGAAGAAGAGCGCAAGTATCGTCGGTCACGTGATGGGCAAATATCACCCCCACGGCGACGCCTCCATCTACGACACCCTTGTCAAGATGGCGCAGCCGTTCAGTTACCGCTACATGCCGGTAGAGGGGCAGGGAAACTTCGGCTCCATCGACGGTGATTCCGCTGCGGCGATGCGGTACACGGAGGCCCGCCTCAACCCCCTCGCCGAGGCGGTCCTCGAGGATATCGAGAAAGAAACGGTCGATTTCATCCCGAACTTCGACGAATCGACGAAAGAGCCGACGGTGCTCCCTGCAAAAGTGCCAAACCTCCTCATCAACGGGTCGTCGGGGATCGCCGTGGGCATGGCGACGAATATGCCGCCGCACAACCTCGGCGAGGTCTGCGACGCCCTCTGCGCCTATATCGATAACCCCTCGATCGGCGTCGAGGACCTGATGCAGCACATCCCGGCCCCTGACTTCCCGACCGGCGGGATGATCATGGGCACGGCCGGGGTGCGCGAGGCCTATCTCACCGGCCGCGGCAAGGTGATCATGAGAGGTGTCGCCGAGATCGAGGAGGAGGGGCGGACCCCCCGCATCATCATATCGGAGATCCCCTACCAGGTGAACAAGGCAAACCTCGTCGAGCAGATCGCCACCCTCGTGCGGGAAAAAAGGATCGAAGGGATCTCTGACCTCCGCGACGAGTCGGACAAGGACGGGATCAGGGTGGTCGTCGAGTTGAAGCGCGACGCCATGCCGCAGGTTGTCCTGAACCAGATCTACAAGCACACGCCCCTCGAAAGCACCTTCGGGATCAACAACCTCGCTATCGTGGACGGAAAGCCCCTGACCCTCAGTCTCCCGCAGATCATGGAGCATTTCCTCGACCACCGGATCGAGGTCGTGCGCAGGCGGTCCCAGTTCGAGCTGCGCAAGGCGCAGGAGAGGGTGCACATCCTCAACGGGCTGATCCTCGCCCTGCAGAGCATCGACGACGTGGTCGCCGCCATCAGGGCATCTCAGAGCGCCGAAGAAGCGAGAGAGACCCTTATCGCACGCTTCGGCCTCGACGAGGTGCAGGCGAATGCCATACTCCAGATGCAGCTCCGCCGCCTCGCGGCCCTCGAACAGCAGAAGATCACAGACGAGCGTACCGGGCTGCAGAAGGAGATCGAGCGGCTGCAGGAGATCCTTTCCACGCGTGAGACTATCGTCCGGGAGATCAGATCCGACATTGTCGGGCTCAGGGAGCAGTTCGGCGACGAGCGGCGGACGCAGATCGTCCCGGCAGCCGGGGAGATCTGTAAAGAGGATCTCATCGAGGACAAACCAGTTCTGGTCTCGCTGACGGCGACGAATTACATCAAGCGGATGCCGCTCGAAGCCTATCGGATGCAACACCGCGGCGGGAAGGGCGTCATCGGGATGGCGACAAAGGAGGACGACGTCGTTTCTGACGTCTTTGTGGCAAGCACCCACGATTACCTCCTCTGCTTCACCAACAAAGGGCGTATCTACTGGATGAAAGTCTACGACATCCCGGAGAGCAGCCGGACGGCGAAGGGCAAGGCGATCGTCAACCTGCTCAACCTCAATGACGAACTGGTGAGCGCCGTCATTCCCCTGCGGAAGTTCGATACCGGCGAGTACCTCTTCTTTGCGACGAAGGAGGGGATGGTCGTGAAGATCCCGGTCGAGGAGTTCTCCCGCCCGCGGCCGAGCGGGATCCTTGCGATCAAACTGAAGGAGGGCGACGAGTTGATGGACGTGAAACTCACCGACGGATCGACTGAAGTGCTCCTGACGACCTGGAAGGGCCAGAGCCTCCGCTTCTCCGAGGAGGCCGTTCGCCCGCTCCACCGCAACTCGCAGGGGGTGATCGGGATCAGGATGCGCGGCGGCGACCATCTGGTCTCCTTAAGCCTGGTCTCAAAGGACCATCTGCTCACGATCACCGCCGGGGGAATGGGGAAGCGGACAGAATTCGACGAGTTCCGCGGCCACGGACGGGGGACGATGGGCGTGAGGAACATCCAGCCGGCCTACGGCGACGGCGTGGTGGCGGCAAAGGCCGTTTCAGACGACGACGAGATCATCCTGATGAGCACCGCAGGAAACGTGATCAGGATGACGGTAGGCGGGATCTCGATCCAGAAGCGCGGCACCCGGGGTGTGCGGCTGATGAAGATGGACGAGGGCGACCGGGTCGTCGGTTTCGCGGCGATCAACCCGGACGACGAGATTGAGACGCCCGATCTCTGACCGCCACCTTTTTTTCTGCCTTCACCGAGAAAGAGTGGAGGAGCATGAGATCCAGCGTGTACTTTACAGGGGCCGCCGTGGGGAGCGATCGGAAAAATACTCTCGATAAGATCAACGCTCTCTTTGAGGCGGCGGGGCTTGGGGCCTGCATCAGGGAAGGAGATCTGACGGCGGTGAAACTCCATTTCGGGGAGTGGGGCAACGACACGTATATCAGCCCGGTCTGGGTGCGTGAGGTCGTCGAACGGATCAGGGCGGCCGGCGGCAACCCTTTTCTCACCGACACCGCCACCCTGTACTCTGGGGCGCGCCACAACGCCGTGGACCACCTGAGAACGGCGATACGCCACGGTTTCGGCTTCGAGGTGACCGGAGCGCCGATCCTCATCGCCGACGGTCTGACCTCAGGGAACTGGCGGAAGGTTGGGATCGCCGGAGAGCGGTTCGATCAAGTGAAGATCGCAGGCGACATCCTCGATGCCGGGAGCATGATCGTCCTCTCCCACGTGAAAGGGCACGGCATGGCCGGGTTCGGCGGGGCAATCAAGAACCTGGCTATGGGATGCGCCCCGGCGGCCGGGAAAAAGGAGCAGCACCAGGGGCTCCTCCCGGTCATCGACCAGAAGGTCTGCGCGGGCTGCGGGGGGTGTGCGGGCGTCTGCCCGACAGGAGCGCTGGAGGAGACCGCGGGGGGCGTCGGGCTGAAGGCGTCCAGGTGCATCGGCTGCGGGGAGTGCATGACCGTCTGCCCGACCGGGGCGATCGATTTCAACTGGGCCGAAGGGGTGGCGCCCTTTATGGAGATGATGGCCGAGTACGCCCTCGGCGCCGTCGCCGGGAAGGAGGGGCGAGTGGGATACCTGAACTTCCTGGTGAACATCACGCCTGACTGCGACTGCTGCCCCTGGAGCGACGGCCGGATTGTGCCGGACATCGGGATCCTGGCATCCACCGATCCGGTGGCGATCGACGCCGCCAGCTTCGATCTGGTCAACGCTCAGCAGGGGATCGCCGGGAGCCGCCTCCTCTGCAACCACGCTCCGGGCGAGGACAAGTTCAGGGGGGTCGCCCCGTACACCGACGGGACGATCCAGATCCGGCACGGCGAGCGGATCGGGCTCGGCAGGACGGCGTATGAACTGATAGAGATTTGAGGGGATCCTTTTTCCGCCTGCTCCCTCCCCCTGACTCTCGCAGAGGCATGGACAAACAGCACCATCTCCACATCGGTTGAGAGTCAGACAATCCCCTTTCAGAGGTTTGATTCTATCGGAGGCACCGGGTTACGCATAGGGTGTGGAGGTGTCACCGCCACAGGCAGCGCGGGTGACCTATCCGAGCGTTTCATCAGCGCTCCCGGCCAACACGAGAGGGATCTATGGATACCTTCACCGTAATCCTCCTCTCCGTCGGCCTTGCCATGGACGCCGCCGCCGTTTCCATCGCCGGCGGGGTCACCGTCAGGGAGGGGCGGGCCCGGACGGCCATCACCCTCGCCATCCTTTTCGGAGTGTTTCAGACCGGCATGACCATAGCGGGGTGGTATGGCGGCTCCCTCTTCAGCGGCTACATCGAGGGGTTCGACCACTGGATCGCCTTCCTCCTCCTCGCTGTCATCGGCGGAAAAATGCTCCACGAGGGATTGAAGGGCGAGGACGGCGCGGCGATCCCCTTCGACCGCGTCCCGGTGCTGCTCATGCTCGGGGTCGCCACCTCCATCGACGCCCTCGCCGTCGGGCTCTCCCTTGCGCTCCTGGGATCAGAGATCCTGGGGCCGGCAATCGTCATCGGGATCGTCACCGCCGCCCTCTCACTCCTCGGCTTCTGGATCGGCACCGCCTTCGGCGACAGGAACCGCGACCGGGCTGCGATCCTCGGCGGGATCATCCTGATCCTGATCGGCATCAGGATCCTCGCCGAACACCTCCTCACCTGATCCGGCGGCTGCCCTGTTTTTCAAGGTAGCGCTGGTGGTACTCCTCGGCCCGGTAGAAGGGGCCGGCGGGAGAGATCACCGTTGCGATCGGTCGGCTGTACCACCCCGAATGCTGCCGCCGTTCGAGGGAGGCGAGGGCCTCGGAGTGCTGTTCGGTCGACGTCGTGAAGATCGCCGATCTATACTGGGTCCCCACGTCCGGCCCCTGTCGGTCTCTCGTCGTCGGGTCGTGGATATCCCAGAAGACCTCCAGAAGGGAGGCATAAGAGACCACCAGCGGGTCGAATACCACCGCCACCGTCTCGGCGTGCCCGGTCGCACCGGTGCAGACCTCTCCGTAGGTCGGGTTCTCTGTCGTACCTCCCATATACCCGACTGCCGTATCCACCACGCCCGGCACCTCCCGAAAAGCCGCCTCGACCCCCCAGAAGCACCCCGCTGCAAAGTACGCGGTCTCACGCCCCGTCTCCCTGACCATACCCCCCCTCTTGTCGCCGGAGAGATATATCTTCCCGGACGTCCCCACCGGGATCGATGCTCCCTCCCACATATCCCGAGGCGGCCATCGCCCTGCAGGAGGAGATCAGCCGCCTCGTCGTCACCGAGGGCGATCCCTATCCCTCGCTCGTCGCCGGCCTCGACGCCGCCTATGCACGGGACGGACGGACCGTCTTCGGTGCTGCAGCTCTCCTCGTATTTCCGTCGCTCGAATTCGTCGAGGGGGCATGGGCAGCGTGCGAGATCGCCTTCCCGTACATCCCCGGCCTCTTCGCCTTCAGGGAGGGGCCGGCACTCATCGAGGCGCTCGGTCGCCTCGCGCACACTCCAGACCTCCTGATCGTCGACGGCCACGGCATCGCTCACCCGCGGCGGTGCGGGATCGCCTCTCACATCGGTGTTGTGACCGGTATCCCCTCGATCGGGGTGGCAAAACACCTCCTCTGCGGGGCAGCAGCGGAGCCCGGCAGTGAGCGCGGATCAGCGGCGCCGGTGACCGAGGGCGGGGCGACGATCGGCTGCGCCGTGCGGACAGTGACCGGGGTCCACCCGGTCTATGTCTCCGTTGGCCACCGCGTCGGGCTTGTTGAAGCGGTACGTCTGGTGCTCGCACTCTCCGACGGCTACCGCCTGCCTGCGCCGATCCGGGCCGCCCACGCCCTCGCCAACCGGGTGCGGGAGAGAGGAGACGGCCTCTGAGGAGCTTTTATATCGAGAGACCCACAGATGGGCAGGTATGAGCGGCGAAGACGGGGAAACGGACGAAACGACGCGGAAAGAAACCCTGAAAGTTTCGGGGATGCACTGCGCCACCTGCGCCGTCACCCTTGAGAAGGCCCTGAAAAATGTTGAAGGGGTGAAGAGCGCCTCGGTGAACCTGGGAGCCGAGCAGGCGGCGGTGGAGTACGACCCCGCCCGCGTCTCGGCGGCCAGCCTCCAGCAGGCCGTCACCGGGGCCGGATACGGGGTGATCACCGGAACGGCCGTCCTGAAAGTAGGGGGCATGATGTGCGCCACCTGCGTCCGGACGGTCGAGGCGGCCCTGGAGAGCCTTCCAGGCGTCTTCACGGCCACCGTGAACCTGGGATCGGAGCGCGCCTACGTCACCTACAACCCTGACGCCGTCACCGTGGCAGAGATGGCGAAGGCGATCGAGGAGGCGGGTTACCAGTATATCGGCACCGAAGAGGAGGAAACCGGGGAGATTGAGCGGAAGGCGCGTGAGGCCGACCTGAACGACAAACGCTGGCGGATCGCCATCGGCGCCGTCGCCTCCGCGGTCCTGATGGGGATCATGTGGACCGCACCGCCGCTCCCCTTCGATATGGCCTACCTCATGCTCGTCATCGCCGCCCCGGCCTTCGCCTACCTTTCGTGGCCGATCTTTCTCGCCGCCTGGCGGGCCCTGCGGAACCGGACCCTGAACATGGACGTGATGTACTCGATGGGCATCGGGGTCGCCTTCGCCGCATCGGTCCTGGGCACCTTCGGCATCGTCCTCACCCAAGAATACCTCTTCTACGAGACAGCGGTGATGCTTGCCACCTTCCTCACCCTCGGCCGCTACCTCGAGGCAAGGGCAAAGGGGCGAACGGGCGAGGCGATCGCCGCCCTGATCCGCCTCAGGCCAAAGACCGCCACCGTCCTCGTCGACGGGAAGGAGGAAAAACGGCCGATCGACGAGGTGCTGCCCGGCGACACCGTGCTCGTCAGGTCAGGCGAGCGCGTCCCGGTCGACGGCACAGTCAACCGCGGCGAGAGCTACGTGGACGAGTCGATGATCACCGGCGAACCCCTCCCGGTCAGGAAAGAGGCAGGCGAGGGAGTCGTGGGCGGAACCATCAACGGCGACGGCGTGCTCGAGGTTGCGGCCACACGGGTCGGCCGGGACACGGTGCTCGCCCAGATCATCAGGCTCGTCGAGGAGGCACAGGGAACAAAACCCCCGGTCCAGCGGATCGCAGACACGGCGGTGGCATACTTCATCCCGGCCGTGCTCTCCATCGCCGCGGCCGCCTTTCTCTTCTGGTACCTCGTTGCCGGGGCCACCCTGCTCTTCGCCCTCTCCACCCTGATCTCGGTCCTCGTCGTCGCCTGCCCGTGTGCCCTCGGCCTCGCCACCCCGACGGCGATCACTGTCGGTGTCGGCAGGGGCGCAGAACTCGGCATCCTGATCAAGAGCGGCGAGGCGCTGGAAGCAGCTGAACGCCTTGATACAGTCGCCTTCGACAAGACCGGCACCCTGACGGAGGGGAAGCCCCGGGTGACCGACATCGTCGGGCTCGCCCTCACGGCAGAGGAGAGCCTCGCCCTCGCCGCCGGTGCCGAACAGAACTCGAACCACCCGGTAGCGCGGGCTATCGTCGCCAGGGCACAGGAGCAGGGTATTTCGATCCCCGCAACCGACACCTTCGAGACAATCCGGGGTAAGGGGGTGCTCGCCACCGTCGGCGGCCGCCTGATCGCTCTCGGCAACCGGGCGATGCTCGCGGACGTGAACATCGTCCTCGATGAAGGGGCCGAGGCTGCGGTCGTCCACCTCGAAGAGGAGGGCAAGACCGTTGCCATCCTCGTCGCCGACAGTGTGGTCGCCGGCATCATCGCCGTCGCCGACACCCTCAAGCCCACGGCGATGGCGGCAGTCGCAGGGCTGAAGGAGATGGGGCTCTCTGTTGCGATGATCACCGGAGACAATCCCGGGACCGCCAGGGCGATCGCCGGGATGATCGGGATCGACCGCGTCTTTGCCGGGGTGCTCCCCGACGTCAAAGCCGCCGAGATCAGGGCGTTTCAGGAGGAAGGCCGGAGGGTCGCCTTCGTCGGGGATGGGATCAACGACGCCCCGGCCCTTGCGCAGGCCGACCTCGGGATCGCCATCGGCGGCGGGACCGACGTCGCTATCGAGAGCGGCGGCGTGGTCCTGGTCAGGGACGACCTCACCGACGTCCCGGCAGCGATCCAGCTTGCGCAGAAAGTGATTGGACGGGTCAAAATCAACCTCTTCTGGGCGTTCGCCTACAATGCTGCCCTCATACCGGTGGCGGCGGGGGTGCTCTACCCGACCTTCGGGATCACCTTCAGGCCCGAACTCGCCGGCCTCGCCATGGCGGCAAGTTCGGTCACCGTTGTCACTCTCTCCCTCCTGCTCAAAGGATATATACCAAAAGCAAAAAGAGAGAGGACGGAGGTATCGAAGATGGAGACTGACCCGGTCTGCAAGATGAAGGTCGACCCGAAGACGGCGAAGTTCACAACAGATTACAAAGGAAAGACCTACTACTTCTGTGCACCCGGCTGCAAGAAGGAGTTCGAGAAGGACCCGGAAAAATACCTTGGATAACCCGGCATTTTTTCCGGATCCTTCCAGGCGACAATGCAGGCCGGTAGAAAATATCCCTTATAATCCCCTATATCCCAAAATCTCCCCATTATTCTGCGAAGATATATACTTTTAAGTATGGGGGGGACAAATAAAAAAGTGATTTATTCCACAGGTGAGAGAGAGGTTGACCAGAATATTTGTTCCAAAACGGGTGTTTTTTACCTGCGGCGTGGGGAGGGATTCGGAATATCTCGGTTCATTCGAGATGGCACTCAGAACGGCAAAGATCGAGTGCTACAATCTCGTGACCGTTAGTTCCATCCTGCCCCCGAAATGCCGGATCATCCCGCGTGAGGAAGGTCTTGCCGACCTCGATCCAGGGAGCATCGTATTTACAGTAATGTCAAGGATCTCCTCCAACGAGTCGCACCGCCGGATATCGGCATCCATCGGGGTCGCAATCCCGGAGTCCATGGAGGAGCAGTGGGGCTACTTCGCCGAGCACCACGCCTTCGGCGACGGGAAAGAGAAGGCAGGAAAGTATGCCGAAGACCTTGCGTACCGGATGTACCAGAGTATCACCGACAAAACACCAGAAAAGACGCTCAACATCACTGAAAGCGCAATCGTAGATGAAGACGGCCACTGGACTACGGTCCTTGCCGCCGCCATCTTTCTCATGGAGTAATTATGACGTCACGTACACGTGCGCACCACACCACCTGCCCATACTGCAACGAAGAGGTTTATCTTGAGGAGCTGATCGGGGGTAAATGCCCGCTCTGCGGCAGCACCCTCGAGGAGCCCGAGGACGAGTGCCTTGAGGTCGATGACGGCCTCGAGCGCTCAGACCTCTCGTGGCTCATCTGCCATTACTTCCTCTTCAAAAAAATGGACGAACTCGGTGCCAACCCCCTCCAGATCATGGAGGTGATCTCCCGTCTCGACAGAGAAGGCGCATTCGAGGAGGAGAACGAAGAGCACGTGTCCTTTGAACTGGAAGTGCCGTTCAGCCGCCTTGAGAGGATCCTGCCAAAGCGGTGCAGCTGCTGCGGCCGGTCGTTTTTCAGGGGCGGAAAAAAAGTATTTGCCGGGGAGAGCGGGCAGGCGGGTTACGCCATCTCGTACCGCTGCCCCCTCTGTTCTCAGTAAGTCCGTGCAATAACCGTCGAGGTGCCGGGGCGCCCGCAGACGATGCAGGCCCCCTCACTCTTTCCGATATGAGCGTTGCGCACTTCTGTTCCGAGCACACTCGCATTCGTCTCTTTTTCGATTGCTTCTGCACAGGCCTCGTCGCCGCACCAGTTGACGACGGCGATCCCGGTCTTCGTCGCCTCGACCGCCGCATCCACGCTCTCCGCCTGAACGATCCTGGAGGTGAGAGACGCTTCGGCCTGTTCGCGCAACCGCCCTGCAAACGCTGCCAGGACTGACGGGATCTCTCCGGCAAGACCGGCGCGCAAGAGCGTCATCTTCTCACCGTCCCGGGTAGCGGCGACGACGGTGCCGGCCGCAAGGTCTCTCGGGCCGACCTCGATGCGCAGGGGCACACCCCGCATCTCCCAGTGGTAATACTTCGCCCCCGGCCGCAGTTCGCGGTCGTCGACCTTCACCCGGAGACCGGTCGCCTCAAGTTCGGCCTTGAGCGCCTCTGCAGCCGCCCTGACCTCCTCGGCCTGCTTTTTCATGATGATCGGGATGATCACAACCTGCACCGGCGCCACTTTCGGCGGGAGCACCAGACCGCGGTCATCGCCGTGGACACCGATCGCCGCTGCAATGCAGCGTTCCGAGATCCCGTAACAGGTCTGGGAGACAAACTGCTGTTCCCCTGTGGCGTCCTCGTAGGTGATGTTGAAGGTTTTTGAGAAATGGGTGCCGAGATGGTGGGCGGTGCCCACCTGCAGGGTGCGGCCGTCAGGCATCAGGGCGTCGACGGCCATCGTATAGTCGGCGCCGGGGAACTTATCCCAGTCCGGACGGCGGGATATGATCACCGGGATGCAGAGGTCGTCGTAGAACTGCGTATAGAGGGAGAGAGCGGTCTCAACCTGTGCCGCTGCCTCGTCCCAGGTTGCATGGGCAGTGTGGGCCTCCTTGAAGGAGGTGATCTCGCGGAGACGGATGAGCGGGCGCGTGTGCTTCGTCTCGTACCTGAAGGTGTTGACGATCTGGTAGATCTTGATCGGCAGGTCGGCGTGAGAGCGCACCCAGAGGGCGAACATCGGATACATGGCGGTCTCGCTCGTCGGCCGCAGGGCGAGCGGGACGTCGAGTTCGGTGAGGCCGCCATGGGTGACCCAGTAGACCTCCTCCTCAAACCCCTTGATGTGCTCGGCCTCTTTCATGAACTCGGTCTTCGGGATGAGGAGGGGAAACAGGGTCTCATCGTGGCCGGATCCATCGAGCAGGCCGCGGAGGATCGTATAGGTGTGCCGTCGCAACCCGAACCCGAAGGGAAACCAGACATACAGCCCCTTCACCGGGTAGCGGACGTCCATGATCTCGGCGCGCCAGAGCACGTCATTATACCAGGCTGAAAAATCGGATTTTGGGGGGAGTGAACCGCTCTCGTCTTCCATTGGGGTACCTCAGACCACTATCTGTAGGAGCGCGGGCGTAATAAATGCCTCTACAACAGCCGCTGCGGCGAGAAGCGGGACGACAGTGCGGAGAAAGAACCCACCAAGACGGGCTGCTTCGGCAGCGGCGTCACCGGCACCGGATATATCGGCAAGGAGAGAGCGGGCGAGGGCGAGTCCCAGGGCCGCCGCAATGAACAGGGCCGGAAGCTCGAAGATCCCGTGGGGAATGAGCCCGACGGCAAGCCCGATCGGGCCGAGGCGTTCTGCGATCTCGCCGGCAAAGACCCCGATGATCAGGCCGTTCGAGAGGAGGATGAACAGCGTCAGGAGGCCGAAGGTCGCCCCGCCCAGGAAGAGAAGAAGGCAGGCCTGCAGGTTGTTCAGGAAGATCTTCAGAGCGAGCATCCCGGGGGAGTCTCCCAGGATATCAGCAAAGACACCGTTTTTGACCACCTCGATCAGCTGGTCGGCCACCGGATCGCCGGAGAGGAGAACGGCATAGCCGGCGGCGATCCCGAGGAGGAAGACGCCGACCGAGACGACGAGGTAGGTGCCGAACTCCCGCCTAGACATAGATAACCATCCGCATCATGTCCCGGACGCCCGGCGCCATGCCAACGACAATCATGGCAAGGAGGACCAGATGCCAGAAGGCGACATTCCCCTCCTTCCGGTAGAGTTCGAGCACATAGATCGCCGGGACGATCACGGCGAGTTTCAGCGGGAACATGGAAAAAGCCGTCCCGCTCCACTCGATCAGGGCCGAACCCACCACATGCTGCTCCACGTAGTGGAGGGAGTGAAGGTCGATGCCGAACGAGGTGGCAGAGGCGTCAAAGAGGTGGCCGACGATCAGCAGGAGATAGAGAGGATCGCTGACGTACTCCCAGCCGAGGACATAGCGGAGAAACGCAAAAACCGCCGCCGAGGAGACTGCGGCCATCGCCGGTATGGCAAGGAGCACGACCAGATCGACGCGGGTGTTTGCGGCGCCCCAGAGGATGAGGAGAACGAAGAAGGCAGCCGAAAGGGCAACCCCGATCAGCCCGTATGTCCGGGAATACTCGCGGACGACCCCCTTCACTTCGAGGAGGCGGGAGAGGAAGAGGGCGCCGACGGTGATGAAAAAGACGACGAAGAAGATGATCGGGGTGATCAGCAGGATGCGAAGGTCGGAAGCGATCATGCCGGTATCCTCGACGACCCGCAGGAGCCCGCCCAGGATGACAAAGGGGATTGTCGCCAGGACAAAGTCGCGGTCGATCTCGATCCCGAAACGTCTGAGACCGCGGTAGACGAGATAGACCGAGAGGATCAGGATGAGAGCGTAGGTGAGCGTATCGACGATCGTATACGGCTGACCGTACATGATCGGATCAATGTAATATTTGTAGAGGAACTCCCTAATCATCAGTGATCTCAATGGGTGGAGCGAGTATAAAAGTGCTCAGGGAGAAGGTCTTTGACAAGTCCAGATGGATGCAGCTCCCGCGAGACGTCATCATCGGACACAACGTCCTCGGCGAGATCCCCTCGGTCTGCCGTGACTTAAACCTCGGCTCCCGTGCCCTCCTCATCGCCGGCGAGCACACGATGGGGATCGCCGGGGAGCGGATCGCCGCCCTCCTCGGCGAGACCTGCGAGGTCGAGACCTGTGTCACCCATGGCAATTCCCTCGAAGAGATTGCTGCCGTCGAAAAGGCCGGGGCTTCTGCCGATTTCATGGTCGGCGTCGGCGGTGGGCGGGTGATCGACACCGCAAAGATCGTCTCGTACAACCTCGACCGTCAGTTCATCTCCGTGCCGACGGCGGCGGCGCACGACGGCGTCGCCTCGTCGCGGGCGACCGTTCCCTCGCCTGAAGGGAACGTATCACTCAGCGCCCACCCCCCGATCGCCGTCGTCGCCGATACCGGGATCATCGCCGCCGCACCCAGGCGTCTGCTCGCATCGGGCTGCGCCGACATCATCTCCAACTACACCGCGATCCAGGACTGGGAACTTGCCCACCGCCTGAGAGGCGAGCCGCTCTCCGAGTATGCGATGGCGCTCTCGAAGATGACCGCTGAGATTACGGTCAAAAATGCCGCCGTCATCAGCGCCCACACCGAAGAGAGCGCATGGATGGTGATGAAGGCCCTTGTCTCCTCGGGCGTCGCCATGAGCATCGCTGGTTCCTCGCGGCCGGCAAGCGGGGGGGAGCACAAGTTCTCCCACGCCCTTGACCGGATCGCACCGGGGCAGGCGCTCCACGGCGAGCAGTGCGGCCTTGGAGCGATCATCACGATGTACCTGCATGGCGGGGACTGGCGCTGGATCCGCGACTCCCTCAAAAAGATCGGCGCCCCGACCACACCGGCAGGCCTCGGCATTTCGGACGAAACCGCAGTCGAGGCGCTGCTTGCGGCACCCTCCATCAGGCCGGAACGCTTCACCATCCTTGATATGGGACTGTCCCGGGAGAGGGCCGAGGCGATCGTCAGAATGCTGTATGAGGAGTGAGTAACATGGCAGAGCAAAAACCCAAAGTAACCCTGATCGGGAGATGTCTTGCAGAAATGGGACTGGAATTCGTCTATGAAGGCGATGCGCAGGAGTGCAAAACCTGCAAACTCCTGAAGGTCTGCCATAACCTCCAGCCAGGGAAGAAGTATCAGGTCGTGGGCATCAGGAAGAACACCGATCAGGGGTGTCCCGTTCACCTGGGCGGCATCTGCGCCGTCGAGGTGATCGAGGCCCCGGTCGTCACCCTCATCCCGGCCGACCGCGCCATTCTCAACTCGCGCATCCATTACGAGTCGCCCTGCACCAGGACCGACTGCCGGAGTTATGCTCTCTGCCATCCGGACGGCATCATCGACGGCGAGAAATATATGGTCGCCAGAGTCCTCGGCAACGCCCCGGAGATCTGCGAGAAGGGCAGGACGCTGAAGCTCGTCGAGCTGCGGCCGGTAGCCTGATCAGACGCGATCGGCCGCAGCCCAGAGCCGGTGCGCCACGGCGAGCACCTGGCCGGTGTGCCTGAAGTCCACGAGCCAGCGGTGGGGGATGGCGACGAGGCCGTAATGGGCCCCGGCAAGGGCCCCGGCAATCGCACCGACCGTATCGGCATCCCCGCCCAGGTTGACAGCCCGGACAAGGGTCTGTTCGAAGGTCTCCGAACCCATGAAGACGGCAAGCGCGCAGTGGGTGGAGAGGACGGCGTCGAGAGAGGGCTCGAGCGGCCAGGCATGGAAGTCGCCGAACCGCTCGATAACCTCGTCACTCTCACAGGAGTCAAGGGCACGGCAGAACGCCTGCATTTTCGAGGTGCCCCGACACATTTCAGAGATCATCCGGTTCACAAATACCGAACACTCCCCTGCGATGCAGTCATAATGGGTAAGGGCCGAGCAGGCGAGGCTGGTCTCGCGCACTGCAGGCGGGGAATAGAAAATACCGATTGGCGGGCCACGCATCACACTTCCATTTGTTCTGCTCCCCTTGTTATGGATATGAGCGATCCTTGCCGCCTCATCAGGCCGCACGCCCTCGCGGATGAGAGAGAAGACCATCCGTGAGGTCGGCCCATAGTATGCGGGCTCCTGTTCAAAGCCGGCAATAAGGCGAGATACGAAGTCTTCCGGGGAAAAGCCCCTGCAATGGACGAGCGATCGGGCGAGCCCCATGGCCTGCAGGGTGTCGTCGGTGTATTCGCCCCTGGAAACAGCGTGGATTCCGCCGCTCTGCATTTTTGTTACCTTTTTTTCCGGCGGGGGCAGCCCTTCGAGGGGCGCACCCAGAGCGTCCCCCACAGCAAGCCCAAGGAGCGTACCGGCAGCCTGAGCGAAGTGCGATATAAAGATCACCAATAAGGTATATCAATCGGGGAAAAAATGTATTTTTTGACGTTAGGTGATTGCGTGCAGAAGGAAGAATTGCTCCACGTGCATATGCTCCTGATGCATATCAGGAAGTATTATGAGACAACTACAGGAGAGGAGGTCTATACCCCCGACTACGATCTTCTCGGTGTCTCCCCGGCCCACATTCATAAAAACAAAGTCTCCCACAAAAAAGCCATTCTTGCACTCGGTGAAGACCTCATCCACCAGCTGCGGACATCCCCACATCTCCAGCAGGTGGAGTACCCCCACAAAGCCACCCATAATGAGGGTATAGTACAAGAACATTAGACAATGGATGACGTCGACCTCTGCCGGGAGATCATCTCCCGGATCTCTTCTGATTCGTGCAGCCCTGCCGATCTTCAGCGGGTCAAGATTGCAGTCTGCCGCGCGTACAGGGTGGCTGCCATCCCGAAAAACTCGGCGATTCTTGCAGCCGCAACTCCGGACGAGGCGCGGGCCCTCAGGAAAATCCTCATGGTAAAGCCGACGCGGACGCTCTCAGGCGTCGCACCGGTGGCGGTAATGACCTCTCCGGCACCATGCCCGCACGGGAAATGCCTCCCCTGCCCTGGCGGGCCCGACCACCCCTTCCAGTCCCCCCAGAGTTATACAGGGCAGGAGCCCGCCGCCCTCCGCGGCGCCCAGAACGAATATGATCCCTGCCGCCAGGTCGAGGCGAGACTCTCGCAGTTCGAGGCGCTCGGCCACCATGTGGACAAGGCCGAGCTGATCGTGATGGGCGGGACGATCACCGCCCGCACCCCCCAGTATCAGGAATGGTTCGTCACATCCTGCGTCCATGCGATGAACTCTTATCGCAGTGCCGAACAAAGCCCTCTCCCCCCAAGAGACGAGGTCTTTACCGCAAACGAGACGGCAGCCGTCCGCTGCATCGCCACGACCTTCGAGACCCGGCCTGACTGGTGCAGGGAGGAGCATATCGCCGGGATGCTCGACCTCGGGGTGACGAAGGTCGAACTCGGCGTCCAGCACACTGAAGACGACATCCTCGCCTTCAACCGCCGGGGGTGCACGGTGGCCGACGCCGTCGGGGCGAACACGATGCTGCGGGACGCCGGGATCAAGGTTGGTTTCCATATCATGCCAAACCTTCCCGGGAGCACGATAGAAGAGGACCGGGAGATGTTCCGGACCCTCTTCGCCGATGAACGATTCCGCCCGGATTTTCTGAAGATTTACCCGACGCTGGTCACGCCGGGGTCTGAAATCGAGGCGCTCTGGCAGCGGGGGGAGTACGCACCCTACCCTGAGGAGGCGCTCGTGGACCTGATTGCATATGCAAAATCGCTCCTCCCGGAGTACGTCCGTCTCCAGCGGGTGCAGCGCGACATCCCGGCGCGGCTGATCGTCGCAGGGTCACGCCACTCGAACTTCAGGCAGCTGGCGCAGGAGCAACTCCGCCAGAACGGCGGCGAGTGCCGGTGCATCAGGTGCCGCGAGGCCGGACGCCGGCCTTCAGAGGCCGAAGCCTCGATCCATGATCTCGTCTACCGCTGTTGCGGCGGCGAGGAACATTTTATCCAGGCGGAGGCTGGAGACACCCTTATAGGATTTGCACGCCTCCGGTACCCCGGAGAGACCTTCAGGCACGAGCTTGAGGGTGCGGCCCTGCTCAGGGAGCTGCACGTCTATGGAATGATGGTGCCCCTCGGCGAGAGCGGAGAGGAAGGAGAGTACCAGCACCGCAGGTTTGGAAAAGAACTTCTTTTCAGAGCGGAAGAGACGGCAAGGAGTGCAGGATGGGAGAGGATCGCCGTCAACAGCGGGATCGGCGTCCGCCCCTACTACCGGGGGCAGGGCTATGAACGCGAAGGGCCATATATGGTAAAGAGGCTGAGATGAAACCTGCAACCCTGGAATTCGTCAGGCAACGCTTCAGATCGTATTACCGGGACAGTTACCTCGCCGCACCTCCGTCCCTCCCCCAGAGGGAGTGGGGATTCATCTTCTTCGATCAGAAGCCCGAGGTGCGGATGCGGCGGCACCTGGGTTTCGGCTCCCGCGAGGAGTGCCACGAATATATCAGGTCGATGGCGCCGGCGCACGCCTACTACTCCACGGCCTATTATGCAAACCCGGGTGCGGGCACGATGGGAGAGAAGGGGTGGAGCGGCGCCGATCTCATCTTCGACATCGATGCAGACCATCTTTTCACCTCCATGAAGGGGATCACCTATGACGTGATGCTGGGGCGCGCAAAGGACGAGACGGAAAAACTCGTCGCCATGCTCACCGACGAACTCGGGTTCTCTCCAAAGATGATCACCGCCGTCTTTTCGGGAGGGCGGGGCTACCATGTCCATGTGCGCGATCACCGGGTCCTCGCATGGGGGAGCGGCGAGCGCCGCGAGATCGTCGACTACCTCTGCGGCACCGGGATGGAACCGCAACTCCTCTTCGACACCGGCGATAACGGCGGGTGGCAGGGGCGGTTTGCCGGCGCCCTCCGGGAGTACGCCCGCACTCTGCTGGCCGACGGGAGAGGGGGCGCGGAGAAGAAGCTCTGTGCCATGGACGGTATCGGAAAAAAGTACGCCGGACGGTTTCTCTCGGCCCTTGAAGCGGCCGATGAGGATCTCAAGGCAGGAAAAGTGCCCCGTGCGGTGCTCTCATCCCCGGCCCTCCGGACCCTTCTCTCACCCGAGGGAGGAGAACTCCTCCAGAGGATCAAAGAGCGCGGGGCGGCGGTCGACGAACCGGTGACAACCGATATAAAACGGCTGATCAGGATGCCTACCTCCCTCCACGGCGGGAGCGGGCTGCGGGTCGTCGAGGTGCCGCTCAGGGATCTCCCCTCCTTCGATCCCCTCGAGGACGCCGTCGTCTTCGGCGATCGCGAGGTGAAGATCGACGCAGCCTTCGACCTCTCCGTCCCGATGCTTGGAAACATGTATCCGATACGGAAAGGCCAGAACCTCATTCCGGAGGCCGTGGCGGTCTACCTCTGCTGCCGCGGGATCGCCGAGTACGGGGGGTCTGCATAATGGATCTCGACGATCTGCGGATCATCGTCTGGAATGAGCGCGAGAGCGGGAAACTCTCCGAGGTTCCAGCAGAACTTTTTGCAACGGGCAGGGCCTCACTCAAAGAGATCCAGAACGAGATCCATGCAATCGGGGATCCCTTCTCAGAAAACGGTGCCGTGTTGCAGGACCGCTACCACAGCATAAAAGAGACGTTGAGCACCATCGTCAAACTCCGCCTCAAAAAGATCCTGAAGCTTGCTGAGGCGCAGATCGAAGGGGGCTATCTGGACCGGGACGAGATGAAGACGATGCTCCCGCAGGAACGGGCAATGTTCGATGCAGTCCGCCAGGAGATCGCCCTCTGCCGCGACCAGATGCTTGAGGGGGCGGCCGGGGCGAGCGCACCCGCCGAAAAGGCAAAAGAGCCCGGGCCCTTCAGTGAGAGGGAGGGGGAAGATGAGGCCTTCGTTTCGTTCGTGGAAGAGGTCTTCAAGGAAGAGGAGGAGAAACGGGCCGCAGCGGCACCGGTGCAGACGACACCGGGTGACGTCTCCCTTGTCCTCGTCAATGAGGGGATCCCGCCGTTCATGGGTCTGGACGGCCGGACCTATGCCCTGGAGGCCGGAGACCTTGTCACGCTCCCGAAAGGGAACGCCGGGGTGCTCGGCGAACGCAACATAGCCTTAAATATAAGGCTTATCAAATAATACAGGTATTCGAGAGAATGGCTCCGGAGTGTGCATGAGGGAGAAATTCGGCAAATACTGCCAGAAATTACCGATCCCAGAAAAATCATGCATATTCCGGTGCTGCCGCTCTGGCCCGCACCGGGCTGCATAAACATCGTGAGGGGCTTATTTCATGAAGATGCCAGCAAAGTTCAGGGCCTACTGCCCACACTGCAGATCGCACGAGATCCAGGAAGTTGAAAAGGTAAAGAAGGGGCGGACCAGCCACCTGCACTGGATCGACCGGCAGAAGGCGCGGAGAGGCAAAGTCGGAAACATGGGCAAGTTCTCCAAGGTACCCGGCGGCGACAAGCCGACCAAGAGGGTGAACGTCAGATACCGCTGCACAAAATGCGGTAAGGCGCACCTCCGTGCGGGCTGGAGAGCAGGCAAATTTGAGATTGTGGAGTGAGAGATAATGGTACGTCAGCACCGCGAGAACAGGAGCAAATTTTACCGGGTCAAGTGCCCGGACTGCGAGAATGAACAGGTGATCTTTGAGAAGGCCAGCACCGTCGTGGACTGCGCGGTCTGCGGGCATGTGCTCGCTGAGCCGACCGGCGGAAAGGCCGTCATCAAGGCGGAAATCAAAGCAGAACTCCAGTGAGACAGTTAGATGCACGAGATTAATGAATGGCCGGAGGAGGGCGAACTCGTCGTCTGCACGGTTGAGGACGTCAAAGACTTCGTGGCATTTGTGCGTCTGGACGAATACGAGAACAAAAAAGGACTCATCCATATCTCCGAGATCGCCACCGGCTGGATCAAATATATCCGTGATTTTGTCCGTGAAGGCCAGAAAATCGTCTGCAAGGTCCTCAACGTCGATACCGACAGGGGTCATATCGACCTCTCCTTAAAGGATGTCAACGAGCACCAGCGCCGCGAGAAGATCCAGGAGTGGAAGAACGAGCAGAAGGCCGAGAAATGGATTGGTTTTGTCGCCGAGGCGACCGGAACCGAACCGCACGCCGTCAAGGAGGCATTCTACACCCATTTCGGGCTCCTCTACCCCGCATTTGAGGAGATCGTCACAGAAGGCGACGCCGCCCTGAAGAAGTTCGGCTTCTCAAAGAGTGTTAACGAAGCCCTCAAGACGGTTGCCGCGGAGAACGTGAAGATATCGAAGGTGACGATCACCGGCACCCTCGTCCTCACGTCCATGAAGCCGGACGGCGTCAACATCATTCGCCGCGCCCTCAGGAGCGCACAGCCGAAGATCGATGACGTGGAGATCGATCTCACCTATCTGGGTGCACCGAACTACCGGATCAAAGTCACCGCACCGGATTATAAACGGGGTGAGCGGGCGATCGAGAAGGCAGCGAAGGCCGCGATCGGCGTCATGGAGCGTGCAGGCGACGCCGCAAAATTCGTGAGAAAGCAGAAGGCAAAGAGTGCATGAGCGGGCGGATCCGGTACTGTGAGCGGGATCACCGCTATACTCTTTTTATCTGCTGTCCGGTCTGCGGAGAGCCGACACGGACCGCCCATCCCGCGCGATATTCGCCTGAAGACCGCTACGGCGCCTACAGGAGAGAGGCACAATCATGGACGAGATAGAGATCGAGTTCGATACCGATGACGAGGTAAAGGCCGATGTGCTCGTCGAGGGCCTGCCAGGCATAGGACAGGTAGGCAAACTCGTCGTCGAGCACCTGATCCAGGAACTGAAAGCCGAGCGGATCGTCGAGATCACCTCCATATTCTTCCCGCCGCAGGTGCTCATCGAGCCAGGCGGCGTTGTGCGCCTGCCGAACAACGAGATCTATCTCTGGAAAGGCAAAGAGCAGTCGATCGCCTTTCTGATCGGCGACTACCAGAGCACCTCGAACGAGGGGCACTACCTCCTCTGCGAGTCATATCTCGACGCGGCCGAGGAACTCGGCGTCAAACGGGTGTACACCCTCGGCGGCTACGGCGTCGGTCAGATCATCGATGAGCCGCGGGTGCTCGGGGCGGTGAACGACGATGACCTCGTCGCCGAGATCACGGCGGCAGGGGCAGTCATGACCGGCGGAGAGCCTGGCGGCATCGTCGGGGCGTCCGGCCTTCTTCTCGGCCTTGCAAAGCGCCACGGGATCGAGGGGGTCTGCCTGATGGGCGAGACCCCGGGCTACCTTGTCGACCCGAAGAGCGCCACCGAGGTGCTCACCGTCCTCTCCAGACTTCTCGGGATCAGGGTCGATCCGGCGCGGCTTGCCGAGCACGCCGCGGAGATGGAGAAGATCCTGGAGAAGTACCAGGAGATCGAGAAGGGCCACGAAGAGGAGTCCCTCAACTACATCGGGTAAATATGGACGTCTACGCCGACCTCCATATCCACTCACCCTTTTCTATGGCGACCTCCCCGGCGGTTTCGCCCTCTTCGCTCCTTGCTGGCGCCGCCATCAAGGGGATCGGCGTGCTCGGGAGCGGGGACGCCCTCCACCCTGAATGGCGGCGCACCTGGGAGGCGTTCGAGAACAATGCCGGGATCGTCGTCCTGCCCACCGCCGAGGTCGAGGGGAAAGGACGCGTCCATCACCTCATCATCATGGAGGGGTTTGCGCAGTTCGCCGAACTCCATGGAAGCCTTGCCCCGCATTCCCGGGACATCGCCACCTCAGGCCGCCCCCATGTAAAACTCACCGGCGAAGCGATCGCCGCGGTCGTCCACGACCTCGGCGGCCTGATCGGCCCGGCCCATGCCTTCACCCCATGGACCTCCCTGTATGCCGCCCATAACTCGGTTGCCTCCTGCTACGGGGAAGAGCCGATTGATTTTCTTGAACTCGGCCTCTCGGCCGATTCGTCCTACGGGGCCGGGATCCCTGACCTCGACGGCGTGCCCTTCCTCACGAACTCAGACGCCCACTCTGTTCACCCGACAAAACTCGGGCGGGAGTTCAACCGTCTCGACGTCGCAGGGGCAACGCCGAAGGCCGCCTTCGATGCCGTGCGGCAGGGACGGATCACCCTGAACGCCGGGTTTTTCCCGGAGGAGGGGAAGTACAACCGGACCGCCTGCACCCGGTGCTACCGCCAGTACACCCTCGAAGAGGCCGCAGCTGCCGGGTGGACCTGTCCGGACGACGGCGGTGCGATCAAGAAAGGAGTCTGTGACCGGGCGCGGGAACTCGGCGGTATGCACGCCCCGCGGGATCGCCCGCCGTATTACCATGTGATCCCCCTGGGAGAGATCGTCAGGGTGGTCTGCGGCACATGCTCGGCCTTCACAAAGGGGGTTGAGGAGCGCTACCGGCGCCTCACCGACACACTCGGCACCGAGATCGCCATCCTCACCGAGGTCCCAATCGACAGGATCGCCGCCATCGACCCCGCGGTCGCCGCCGGGATCGCCGCCTTCAGAGAGGGGCGGGTGGCACTCGTACCCGGTGGCGGCGGAAAATACGGCACCTTCACCCTGCCGTGAATGCGCCCCTGCACCAAAGAGAAGCGATTTGAAGCGCCCTGCCGACCGGGAAAGTCCAGGGGGATCCAGGATGTTCTACTCTTTTTTCTGCACTGACCAGCGATTGAAGCAGCAAACAAAAATCGCACAAAAGGGCCAATCTTAAATAGGCGTACAGAGATATAAAATAAAGTTTACATTAAAACAAAATATGTTGTAGTGGTGTCATCATGCATATCATGGAAGGATTTCTCCCACCGGAATGGTGCCTGTTCTGGTTCATCGTATCGGCCCCGTTCATCATTTACGGGATGTATCAGATGAGAATACTCATACGGGAAAACCGTGAGACGCTCCCCCTCCTCGCTGTTGCCGGGGCCTTCGTCTTCGTCCTCTCCTCCCTGAAGTTGCCCTCGGTGACCGGGAGCTGCTCCCACCCGACCGGCACCGGCCTCGGGGCGATCCTCTTTGGCCCCTTCATCACCTCGGTGCTCGGGTTGATCGTCCTGCTCTACCAGGCGATCTTCCTCGCCCACGGCGGACTCACCACCCTCGGGGCGAACGTCTTCTCGATGGGCATTGCCGGACCGATCGTCGGATGGGCAATATATAAAACCTGCACGAAGGCAGACCTCAACACCTACGTCACCGTCTTCCTTGCAGCGGCCCTCGCCGACCTCTTCACCTACGTCGTCACCTCGGTGCAGCTCGCCCTCGCCTTCCCGGCCGAGAGCGGTGGGTTCGTCACCTCCTTCATCGCCTTCGCCACGGTCTTCGCCGTCACCCAGGTGCCGCTTGCGATCATCGAAGGCGTGGTCATCGCCTTGGTCTTCAAGTATATCATTGCCGTGCGCGGCGAGATCCTGACAAAACTCGACGTCCTCTCGGCATCGGCGGTCGCCCGCCTGAGGGGGGCGATGGCATGAAGTATCTCGCCGAGATCGCAGCGCTCCTGATCATTCTCCTCTTTGCGGGATCGTTCATTGTCGTCCTCAACACCGGGGAGCACGAATGGGGCGGAGCCGACGGTGAGGCCGAAGACGTGATCATGGAGATGAGCGGGAACAGTTACGAGCCATGGGCGTCGCCCGTGTACGAACCCCCCAGCGGCGAGATCGAGTCCCTGTTCTTCAGCCTCCAGACAGCGATCGGGGCGATCGTCATCGGATTCTTCTTCGGGTATTATTACCGAGGACGTCAGATCACTACAGAATAAAATCTCCCCCCATTTTTTCAATCGCCGGGGCGCAGAGGAGACTGACCAATTGATGGATAACATACTGGAGGACCAGGCCCACCGGAGCGCCCTGCGCCATCTGGACACACGTCTCAAACTCCTCATCGGCGGCGGCGCCATCCTCCTCGGCCTCCTCTCTCCCTCCCCCCTCGGCCCGGCGTTTATCGCCGCCACCATGGCGGCAATCACCGTCGGCGTCGCCCTGACCCCGATCAGGTTCTACGCACACCTCCTCACCATCCCGCTCTCCTTTGCGACGATCTCGGCGGCGGTGATCCTCTTCCTCTCAGGCGGCGGGGAGACACTCTGGGCCGCGGCGATCGGCCCGCTCACCCTGACGGCGACGACCGGATCGGCAAACCTTGCCGCCCTCATCCTTGCCCGAACCTTTTCCGGGATGTGCGCCCTCTTCTTCATCGCCCTCACCACCCCGATGGCGGAGATCTTCACGGTGATGCGGTCGCTTCGCCTGCCGCGGGAGTTCGTCGACCTTTCCATGCTCATCTACCACTTCATCTTCGTCCTAATCGGCGAGGCGGTGGCGACCCGCAACGCCCAGGAGATGCGCCACGGTTATGTCAGTTTCACCAACGCGATCGCCTCGTTTGCGATGCTGGCCGGAATGCTCTTTGTGCGGGCGTGGGAGAAAGGAGAAGAACTGATCGTCGCCATGGACGCCCGGTGTTACGACGGCGTCTTCGCCGCTGGCGAGGAGACGGAGGGGGCGAGTCGCCGCCAGATCGCCCTCGTCGCCGCATATCTCTGCCTCTGCACGGCGGTGACGATCGCCGCGCGGGGCGCCACGATATTCTGAGGATTACCATGACCTGCGCGATTGAATTCCAGGACGTCCACTTCGCCTATCAGGACGGATCCGAGTCCCTCAGAGGGATCAGCATCGCCGTGAAAAAAGGGGAGAAGATCGCACTCGTCGGCCCGAACGGGGCCGGAAAGACCACTCTTCTCCTGATGTGCAACGGCACCCTGAGGCCGACGAAGGGCCGGGTGCTCCTCGACGGTGAGGCGATCGCCTACGATGCCAGGTCTCTGCGGGAGGTCCGCCGGAAGGTGGGGCTTGTATTCCAGAACTCAGACGCCCAGCTCTTCGCCCCGACGGTCTGGCAGGACGTGGCCTTCGGGCCGGTAAACCTGGGGATGCCGGCGGACCGGGTGAAAAGCGTCGTCGCCAGGGCCCTGCACGATGTCGGGCTCGTCGGCTTCGAGAAACGCCCCCCACACCACCTCTCGGGCGGGGAAAAAAAGAGGGTGGCGATCGCCGGCGTGCTTTCCATGGATCCGGAAGTGATCGTCTTCGACGAACCGACGAGTTCGCTGGACCCGGCGACCGCCGAGGAGGTGATGGACCTGCTCGACGAGGTGAACCACAGCGGGCGTACGGTGATCCTCTCGACGCACGACGTGGAACTCGCGTACCGCTGGGCCGACACCGTGGTCCTGATGGACCGGGGCGAGGTGCTCAGCACGGGCACGGCAGAGGCGCTCTTTTCCGACGTCGCACTCCTGCACCGGGCGAGGCTCAAGCCCCCGGTGGTGATGGATCTCTTCAGGGAACTTGCCGGGCGCGGCGTCCTTTCGCGGGAGGCGCCGCCCGGAAACGCTCTCGCCTTCACCGACCTCGTCGAGCGGCAGGTGCTCGGCCGCGTCTCCCCTGACGGTCACGGCAGGATCTACATCGCCGACGTCGGCGACGGGGCGGCGGACCGGGTGAAAACGCTCCTCTCTTCCGGGACGGTGGAGCGGGTCGGAGCGATGGGCACGAAGGCGAAACGGTTCGCCGGTGACGAGAAGATCGACCTCGACTTTACCTACGGCGTCATAGACAAGTGCCTGCTGCGGGCGGTGAACGGCGAGAACTCCCTGGTCCTCACCTCGGGCGGGATGGTCGAGCACACCGTCGGGCGTATCGCCGCCTATATGGAAGAGAGCGGACGGGAGATCGAGGTCCACCTGATCTGAACCGACCGCGTCTGCATATTTCCCGGCATCCCCTGACCGTCCCTTCTCACAGGTTTCCGTGTTAATGAAACCCTGTGAACGGTTTCAGAGCGGATCGGAAGATACTATTAATGGACGGGGAGGATAATTATTGAGTACAATGCTTACGATTCACCGGGAGATATGTGGCTATTGCGGTGCCTGCGTATCGGTCTGCCCTGAAGGGGCTCTCGAACTGGTCGATGCCTACCTGACCGTCGATACCGGCGCCTGCATCGGCTGCGGGCTGTGTACGAAGGCCTGCCCGCTCGGAGCCCTGGAGGTGACCGATGAAGAGTGAATACGATATTCTCGTCATCGGCGGCGGCCCCGGCGGAGCGCTCGCGGCATGGACCGCCGCAAAGGCCGGTCTCTCCGCATGTATCATCGAGAAGCGGCCGGCGATAGGTGCGCCGGTCCGCTGTGCCGAAGGGATCGGAAAAGAACTCTTAAAAGAGTTCATGGAGCCCGACCCCCGCTGGATCTCTGCCGATATCCAGCGGGCCAGGATCGTCGCCCCTGACGGCACCTCCATCGCCCTCGACGAGGGGCGGGCCGGCACCGAGGTCGGCTATGTCCTCGACCGGAAGTTCTTCGACCGGGAACTTGTCTGGAAGGCATCTGAGGCAGGTGCCGATGTCTTTGTGAAGACACGGGCAGTGGCGCCGATCATCGAAGAGGGACGCGTCTGCGGGGCGACGGTGGAGTTCTGCGGGAAGCGGTGCGACATCAGGGCGAAGGTCACCATCGCCGCCGACGGTGTCGAATCGAAGTTCGCCCGCTGGTGCGGGATCGATACGACCCTGCCCCTCCGTGAGATGATGAGCTGCGCCCAGTACCTCGTCACCGGGATCGACATCGACCCCCATTCCAACGACTTCTATCTCGGCGAGGAGGTCGCCCCCCAGGGCTACCTATGGGTGTTTGCCAAGGGGGAGCGGAGCGCGAATATCGGCGTCGGTATCCCGGCGTCGAAGTCAAAGCCCGGCATGAGGGCGAAAGACTACCTCGACCGCTTCATGAAAGAGCGCTATCCTGAGGGCAGAATCATCGAGTGCGTCTTTGGCGGAGACCCGGTGAGCAGGCCCCTCTCCTGCACGGTCGCTGACGGCCTGATGATCGTGGGCGACGCTGCACGGGTCGTCGACCCGATCACCGGCGGCGGTATCGGCAACGCCATGATCACCGGCAGGATGGCTGCCGAAGTGGCGGCAAAGGCGATCGCTGCCGGCGACACCTCGAAGGCGGCCCTGATGCCCTACGACGAGGGCTGGCGGAGTTCAAAAATGGGCCGGACTCTTGAGCGCAACTACCGGGTGAAAGAGTATTTCATCACCCTCTCTGACGAGAAGATGAACACCCTCGCCCGCTCCATCGAAGGGATCAACTTCAGCGAGATCACCGTGATGGCCCTCCTGAAGGAGATCATCAAGCGCAACCCGAAGCTCCTCCTCGAACTCAAGCACCTCAAGGACTCCCTCGGGTGAAACAGGGATCGACAGCACCATCAAACCCCGGCAGGTCTCTGCGGGTTTCCTTCCTTTTTTTTACACCATCGTGGCGCGCCCGGCTCCTTTTCGTCATCGCCTCCTTCTTATTACAATAATTTTGCGCAGGAATATGATGCGCATACGGTTCCGTGAGGGGCGGCCAGGAGGCCCTCTTCACCCTCCCCCTCAACCCGATCGGCAGTGCCTTGATCCCGGACGTTCAACTATGGTCGAGTTTTTCCTCTCGTCGTTACCACGTAGCTTGAGAATTATAAATTCCCGGGCAGAAAAGTGAATAGACATGAAGAAGATCCTTGCGCCGGCAGTTGTGGTGTTGCTGGCGATCGCTCTTGTCTTTTCACTGTTCACTTTTTTCGGCATGAATAATGCATCCGGTACACCCCCGGGCACGACGCCCGGAGAGGTCGGCACCATCTCCGTTGCATATGACAGAGACGACCTGGATGCAGGATGGAGCGATTCTGAAGTCTCCTCTATTGCACTGAAGGGCAATGCGATCACCATGGAAGGAAGCGGCGCAACGGTTGAAGGAACGATCATCACCATCACCTCTGCCGGAACCTACAGCATCAGCGGCACGCTGGACGACGGGCAGATCATCGTCGACACCGATGACAAAGAGACAGTAAAACTCGTCCTGAATGGAGCGGCGATCTCCTGTTCCACAAGCGCTCCGATCTCTGTCATCAATGCGGAAAAAACCGTGATCACTCTGGCAGACGGCACGGAGAATACCGTGACTGACGGGAGCGTCTATATCTTCGAAGATACGGAATCCAACGAGCCCAACGCGGCAATCTTCAGCAAGGACGACCTCACGATCAACGGTGCCGGTTCGCTGACGGTCAATGCGCACTACAACAACGGCATCCAGAGCAAAGACGACCTCCGGATCACCGGCGGCAAAATCATCGTCACCGCCGTAAACGACGGGATCAAAGGCAAGGACGCGGTTGCGATCAGGGACGGGATCATCACGATCGAAGCGGGTGGCGATGGGATTCAGTCCACCAACGATGAAGACGCCGAGAAGGGATATGTCGCCATCGAAGGCGGCACTATCACCATCACGGCTGGAACTGACGGCATTCAGGCAGAGACCGGCGTCCTCATCAGCGGCGGCACGATCGCGATCTCATCGGGCGGGGGCAGCACCAACAGCAGCAGCGGAACCACCCCGGGCAGATGGGAGGGGGGAACCACTGCCGATGAGGGCGACACCTCCAGCAGCGCGAAGGGCATAAAAGCCGGTGTCGCCGTTACCATCACGGGCGGCACGATCACGGTGGACTCTTCCGACGACGCGGTTCATTCAAACGGCAGCATCACAATCAGCGGCGGAACGATTGTTCTGGCCTCGGGAGACGACGGCATGCACGCGGACGCTTCCCTGGAAATAAACGGCGGAGACCTTCGCATCACAAAATGCTACGAGGGCCTTGAGAGCGCGGTCATCACCATCAATGGCGGAACGATCAGGATCGTCGCACGCGATGACGGCATAAACGTCGCGGGGGGCAACGACGGCTCCTCAACAAACGGCCGGCCCGGACAGAACACCTTTGAAGCCTCAGGCACCTATCACCTGTACATCAACGGCGGATATGTTGTCATCGATGCCACGGGCGACGGCCTCGATTCAAACGGTTCCATCGATATGACCGGCGGGAGGGTCATCGTCAACGGCCCCACAAACAGCGGCAACGGCGCCCTCGATTATAACGGCGCCTTCAAAATGACCGGCGGGTTCCTCGTTGCAGCAGGCAGCGCGGGTATGGCGCAGGCACCGGATACGTCGTCCACCCGGTATTCGGTGATGGTGACATATTCATCGGTACAGGCGGCGGGGACGATGGTTCACATCGAGTCGGCAGACGGCGAAGACATTCTCACCTTCGCACCGGCAAAGGCCTACCAGTCGGTGGTGGTGTGCTCGCCCGACCTGAAAGAGGGCTCAACCTATGGGGTGTACTCGGGCGGCAGTTCGACCGGCACGGTCGCCGACGGCCTGTACGCGGGGGGAACCTACACCGCCGGCACTCAGGTGACCGGGGTGACGATCTCGGGCATCGTCTCCTATGCGGGCTCCTCCAGAGCCGCTCAGCCCGGTGGCAGGTCCCCGGGCGGCATGCCGCAGTGAACTGACCTGCAGCAGGGAAAACCCCTGCCCTCTCCGGTGAAAATAAGGGATCTGAAAAGAGTGCCCGGAGATGTGTACTCCGCCAGGCGTCGGTTTTAGTCCTCAGCTTTTTTCAGCTGCCGGTTCAGGATATCAAGGCACTCGCGTTCGGCCTCTTTCTTCGTGAAAACCGTGATCGTGTCGCCCGGCCGGATCCTCACGTTCCCGCTCGGGATGATCAGTTCGCCGCCGGCACGGCGGATGGCGATGAAAACGAAGTTTTTCACCTCGAGTTCCCTGATCTCGTGGTCGATGAAGGGCGCCCCGTCCTCGGCCACGAACTCGAAGATCGTCCCGCCGGGGATCGAGGCGAGCTGCTGCAGGTTCGGGTTCTCGGCCCAGTAATAGAGACGGGTCGCCACGAGCTCGTCGGGGTTCTCGCTGATCTTCACCCCGACCTCCTTGAAAAATGCGGAGTGCTGCTTCTGGTTCACGATGGAGACGACGTTCGTGACGTTGTAGCGCTTTGCGAGCCAGCAGGTCATCAGGTTCACCGCATCGTCGCTCGTCGTCGCAACAAGGCTCTGGGCCCGGTCGATGCCGGCGTCGTCCAGCACCGAACTGTCGGTGGAGTCCCCGGTGATCGCAAGCACGTCGTAGTGGTCGAGGATATCGTTGCACTTCGACTCGTCCTGATCGATGACAACGACGCTATCGCCATGTTCCGCCGAGATCGCCGCCAGGTTTCTCCCGATCCCGCCGAGGCCAACGATGATGATGTACATCCACACCAGTTTGCCGCCCCACGCTTGAAATATCTTGTGCATCAACCCCTGTACCGATGATCTGCGGGGTCGACGAAGCGGGAAAAGGGGCGGTGCTCGGGCCGATGGTCGTGGGAGGGGTCGGGTGCGAGGAGATGGGCGACCTGCCGCCCGGCGTGAAGGACTCCAAGGCCCTCACGCCGAAACGCCGGGCGACGCTGTACGACGAGATCACCGGTTCGTTCCCCTGGACCGTGATCGAGGTTTCGGCCGCGGAGATCGACCATCTCAGAGAGGAGATGAGCATGAACACAATCGTGGCGCGGGCGCACGCCGGGGTGATCGCCGCCCTCGCCCCGCAGACCGCCTATGTCGATGCCTGCGACGTCAACGAAGAGCGCTACGCCGCCACGGTCACCGCCCTCGGATCGCCGTGCCCGGTCATTGCCCGACACCACGCCGACGCCCTCTTCCCGGTCGTCAGCGCCGCCTCTATCGTCGCCAAGGTGAGCCGCGACCGGCGGATCATAGAACTTCAGGAAGCGTTCGGCGCGATCGGGAGCGGTTATCCCTCCGACACCGTCACCATCGCCTATCTGAGGGAACAGATCAGGGCCGACGGCGTGCCGCCGGTCTTCGCCCGGAGGAGCTGGAAGACGGTGGAGGAGATGATGAAGGACCGCCGCCAGCGAAGCCTCGGGGACTTTTTTGCCTGAACACTGCCAGAATACAGCGTTATTCACCGCCAAAAATGGCGCGCTTCAGGAGGGCAAGGTCTATGACCGAGAGGGCAAGCCCGGGCACGAGAACCGTCGTGACAAAACCCGGCGGGGTTATGACATATCCTGCAAGTGCAGGGAGGAAGGGAGCAGCATCAGAGAAGATCATCAGATCGATACCGGTGTGCTGGAGCAGAACCGTCAACGATGCCGTCAGGAAAACGCACCCGAGGAGGGCAGCACAGGGCTTCACATCGGAGAATTTCATCATATCACCTGTCATCCAGGACCGCCCTGCCGGAGAGAAGATCCCCATCGTCACCGGGCCGGTGAGGCCGTCCAGATAGATAGTGCCAATACACAATATAATATATAATGGTTTCTATAATTCAAAGCACTATTTACAGACGCCTCTAAAAAATACCCCATCCTGGCAACGGAAATCTCCATTCTCCCCATTCTACAGGACAACGATCCAAGAACCCGATCGTATTCCCGGATTCCTGGAGATTGCCTGATCCAGGCAAGAACCCTTTATCAGGATGCGGCGACCACCACTAATCTCAGATGGACTGGACACTGATCGTTGCATTTCTCATCGTGACCTACATACTCGCCGTCGCATATGTACGGAAGACCGGGCGTTTTGGGGACCATATCGGATTTTACGGCCCCATCATGATGATCCGCACAACAAAGGTGCGGATTTTCGACGTCTTTGTACCCTATTCACGAGTATTGCGGGCATACGGCACCTTCGGCGTCGTGATGGTGGTTATCGCCGCCGTGCTGATGACGCTGCTGCTCGTCCTCTCCTTCAGGCTCACGCTCCTCGTCCAGCCCGAGCCCACCGGGATCTACAAACCCCAGAATATCCTCCTCCTCCCCGGCATCAACGAGTACGTCCCCTCCACCTTCGCCGTCTGGTTCGCTTTCTTCCTCACCCTTGCGATCCACGAGTTCGGCCATGGGGTGCTCTGCAGGATCGAGCATATCCGGGTGAAAAGCGCCGGTCTCCTCTATGCGGTGATCCCGATCGGTGCCTTCGTCGAACCCGACGAGGAGGACGCAGAGAAGGTCCGCGGCCTCCCCAAGGCGCGAATGCTCGGCGCCGGGATCACGAACAACATCGTCGTCGGGGTCGTCTGTTTCGCTCTCTTCATCGGGGCCGTGGGGATGGCGACGCCCCTGGCTCTCCCGGCGATCTACGGCGTCTACGAAGGGGGCCCAGCAAATGCCGCCGGGGTACCGACGCAGAGCGTGATCACGGAGGTGAACGGGATCGACGTCGCCACGCGTCAGGACGTGAGCGCCCTCCTCAACGCCACAGAGCCCGGCGATCAAATCAGCCTCACCGTCGAGAAAGACGGCGCCATCTCCTCCTACCCCGTCACCCTGGCCGAATGGCCCGAAGAGATCACCAACGTCTCCGGGCCGCGGGACTCAGGCTATATGGGTATCTACTACTATGACGCCGGGGCCGTGCAGGAGACGGTCGGCCAGATGTTCTCACCGATAGGCTTTCTGCGCTTCGTGACCATTCCCTTCGACATGTCCATCGGCGGTCAGCAACTCAAGGTGCTCGCCTTCGCCACGCCGGCGACCGCATACTTCGAGGAGCCCTTCCCCCTCTTCTGGGGGATCGTCCACCTTCTCTTCTGGTCGGCCTGGATCAACATCAACGTGGGGATCTTCAACGCGATCCCGATGGTGCCGCTCGACGGCGGCTATATCCTTAAGGAAGGGGTGGACCGCGTGCTCGAGCCGCGGGGGCTCGGGCGCTATGGTCAGACGATCGTCTTTGTGGTCTCGTGGCTCCTCCTCTCGATGATGATCGGGCTTATTGCATTGCCCTATCTTCTTCACCTCTAAAAAGAGCAAACCTTTTTTTAACGCCGTACCCACCCCCCTCTCCGGTGGAGAACGGTTTTACCCGGAGCGGCAGCCTCGGCATGGCGGTGGCGGCTGCCTTCGCCGTCGGCGACATCGCTGAGGTCAGCCGTAGCGCGATAGGCTGTACGAAGAACTTCACGAGAGAAGGATGACCATAAGTTTATCCTGAGCATATGTTTTCCAGGAATATTTGCAGGAATAAAGAGGCAGAAGGGATGAACGGAGTACCGAACAGATCTTTTCAAGAAGTTTGATCTAACGGTTCGTTGACACTATCTGTATTCTTTGTTTTGGATTGGTCATTAACTCAAAGAGCAACGATCGTTATAGATCGTTGCCCTATTCAGGGATCGGTCTATCAGATGATTTCAACGAAGCCAGAATGATCTTAACCGGCTCATTAAAAGGGTAAAAGATATATCCAGCAGGTTATATCTGATACAACCATGGCTATTTTCAGTGAATGCAGTGGATCAGGCAGTGTCTGCAATTTTATGTATGGGAAAGTCCGATGCTCAGCATATCCATGCCGGTCTGAGGTAGGATCATGAATCATGGCGGAAAAGAACCAGGGAGGAAAGGGGGTCACGCCTCTCACGAGGGACATTCGGAACCGAAGACCTCCGGTGGAAACGGTGACCGTTACACTGGAAAACAGAGCGGACACCTACACATGCTCGAGGATTTCCGGAAACGCTTTATCATCTCGATCCTCCTCACGGTGCCGATCCTGATCCTTTCCCCCTCTATCCAGTCGTTTTTCGGATTTTCCTTTGTTTTTGCCGGATCAGAACTGGCACTCCTGGCCCTTGCAACCACAATATACGCGTACGGTGGCTACCCGTTCCTGAAAGGGATCGTGCAGGAGTTCCGCTCCCGGCTCCCGGGCATGATGACCCTCATTGCGGTGGCCATCACCGTCGCCTATGTGTTCAGTGCAGCAATTGTCCTCGGCATGGTTTCCGGCAAACCGTTCTTCTGGGAACTTGCCACCCTGATAGACATCATGCTGCTCGGTCACTGGATCGAGATGCGATCGGTCCTCGGTGCCTCCCGCGCTCTTGAGGAGCTGGTGAAGATCATGCCCTCGGAAGCCCATCTGATGAAAGAAAGCGGTGAGACTGAGGATGTGAGTATCGAAACCCTCAAACTCGGAGACCTTGTGCTGATAAGACCCGGTGAGAAAATTCCAGTCGACGGAGTGGTCATCGAAGGGACATCAAGCCTGAATGAGTCGATGCTCACCGGCGAGTCAAAGCCAGTCTCCAGAAAACCCGGCGATACCGTCACCGGCGGATCCATCAACGGCGAGGGATCTCTTGTTGCCGAGGTGAAGAAGACCGGGAAAGACACCTATCTGAACCAGGTGATCGATCTCGTCCAGAAGGCCCAAGAGAGCAAGTCCCGTGCACAGGACCTCGCGAACCGGGCAGCACTCCTTCTTACCGTCATCGCCCTCTCTGTCGGGGCGATCACCTTCATCGCCTGGTACCTCCTCGGCCCGAGCCTCGACTTTGCGGTGGAACGTGCAGCGACGGTCATGGTCATCGCATGCCCCCATGCCCTCGGCCTTGCCGTCCCCCTCGTCGTTGCGGTCTCAACCGCACTGGCAGCACAGTCAGGGCTTCTCATCCGAAACCGCCAGGCGTTCGAGGGGGCAAGAAACCTGCAGGCAATAGTCTTTGACAAGACCGGCACTCTCACCCGTGGCGTGTTTGGTGTGACGGATATCCTCGCGTTCGGGGATGTGAGTGAGGAGGAGATCCTCAGGAGGGCTGCATCGCTCGAAGAGAACTCTGAACATCCCATTGCAAGAGGAATTGTGCAGAGTGCAGGCGAGCGAGATATCAGCCTCAGCCAGCCTCAAGAGTTCCGGGCGATATCAGGAAAAGGTGTTGAAGGCCGTGTCGACGGTATTCTCACACGGGTCGTGAGTCCGGGCTACCTGAAAGAAGAGGACATCACTGTCGTGGACTCCAGGGTGGAAAAGACTCTTTCCCAGGGAAAAACGGTCGTTTTTGTTCTTCAGGACCGGACGGTCCTTGGTGCACTCGCCCTGGCCGATATCGTCAGGGAAGAGTCACGGGACGCCATCTCCCACCTGAAGGAGATGGGTGTCAGATGCATGATGCTCACCGGTGACAACCAATTCGTGGCGAAATGGGTTGCTGAAGAGATCGGCCTTGACGACTATTTTGCCGAAGTCCTGCCGCATGAGAAAGCTGAAAAGATCAAGGAAGTCCAGAAACAGTACCGGGTCGCCATGGTCGGAGACGGGATCAACGACGCCCCGGCCCTTGTCCAGGCTGACGTGGGGATTGCCATAGGGGCAGGAACGGACGTGGCGGTGGAGAGTGCCGATATCGTGCTCGTCCGGAGTGACCCGAGGGACGTGGTGGACATAATCGTACTTTCGAAGAAGACTTACTCCAAGATGGTCCAGAACCTGCTCTGGGCCACCGGTTACAACACCTTTGCCATCCCGCTGGCAGCAGGTGTCGCCATCGGGTACGGGATCATCCTCACGCCCACAATAGGGGCCGCCCTGATGAGCGCCAGTACGGTTATCGTCGCTATTAATGCCAGGATGCTTCGTATGAACTGATTCCACTCCTGTTTTCCTCAGGTCCGGAGCAATCCGGCAGCCGCCTTATTTTCTGGTTTCTTATCCGGGACGAACCATCCTGTATCATGTCAGGCTGACTTTTTTCTATGGGCTTTTAGCACATATCACATATTTTCAAGCGTCTAACGGCGAATTGAGGACACATAGAGATATAACACCCCAGGAACAGCTGCAGCACAATCCAGGTCGTTCGCAGGGTTGCAGTGTTTCAGACAGGGTAAAAAAGAGATCGCAGTATTTTCTCCTCATCATTCGATGTGGTTAGTGTCCCCCCAGACCCACTGTGCAGGTGATCACGAATGCAAGGACTTCTGCGGGGACCAGCGGATCGAGCGGGGAGTGCCGGGCCAGATCCTGCAAAACAAGCGGAACCATAACAGGCATCTGCGGGGGGATTGCACGGCTGGAAATACCGGAAGACAGCGTTATCCGCAGGGTGAAGAGACTACAGGAGCAGGGGGTGCCGGCATCGCGATCTCTGCGGCGGCGGGGGGACGAGAAAGATCGCCGTAGCCCTGCCCGCCCCATTCACTCCTTCATCGTTCCTGCCGTCGGATCGACCGCATCGACATTCAGGTAGCCGGTCTTGATGGTACGCACCCAGAACTCCAGAAACCCGGGCAAAAATACATCCAGTGTCCGTATGATATCGGCGGCAAACTCCACGAAACCGAAGGGGTTCGCCGTGATGATGCCGCCGTCGGCGACGCTGGGCGCAGGGACATAATACGCCTCCCCGCGATAGGCGGGAGCGTTCTGTTTCAGCCACCCGGGGCCGCAGCTGGTGTGGCGGACGGTGTCAAGAAAGCCGTGCCGCGCGAGAAACAGCGTCCCCCCACAGATCGCCGCCACCGGGATCCGCTGCCGTACGCACTCGCCGACCAGGGAGGCCAGCTCCGCCCGGATCTTTCGTCTCGTAGAACGAGGAGCCGGGGAGGATCACCATCGCCGCATCCGCGAGATCGACGCTGGCGACGTCCGTGTCGGGAAGCACCCTCATGCCACCAAGCGACATGACCGGCTCTTTTGAAAGCCCGAAGGTGACCACCCGGTAACTCCTGTTCTTCGGGAAATTCCTGTTCGTATCCGAGATCATCGAGACCGCGAGCGGGAGCTCCCAGTCGGCAAAAGAGAGGCATGCAAAGAGATAGACGGTATTTGTCATCCGTTCACCGTAAATAGGGGTTCGCAGACTGACGTAAATAATTATACTCCCGGATTTAAATCCAATGATTTGTAAAATAATAACGAAAAAATTGAGATTTCAATGTTTCAAAAAGAGGAGAGGCATTATCTTTGCCTCTCCTAATCTCAGCATATTCCTGAAAGGGGGCACCTTAGATTTTGGAACCAGATTTATCAATAAATTCATGATACGTATGGAAGAAATGGAATTCTATTTCATTTTTCTTATACCCTAATGCCTCGGTCACTTTATTGATAATCGGATTCAGGCAGAGGACAACATTTGCACTCTGGGATTCACCACAGATTATCAAATCATCCGCAAAATCACCATCACTCCAGATTGCATGACGGCCGTTAAGATCAGACATGAGAAATACCTGAAAGCCACCAGCAGCAACTTGGAATCCGTAAGGAATTGCTTTTTGTAACCAGGCATGCAGAGAACGGAGTCGTTCCGCTGGAATTCCCATCTTTCGTAATTCTTGAATTATAAGAAGTGACGCAATCTGATATCCAGTAAGATCTTCTACATTAAAATTTCGAGGGGAGTGCACCCCTATTTTTTCTTTTATCAGTTGAATTTGATTTTTAAAGTGAAGCTCTATCGCTTCTCCCACGGGACTTGAAAGAAGGGGGCGTAACTGAACTATTACAGATTCTTCATCGATCAACTCGCGTAATCTTTGAAGACAAATCATTTCGAATTCGGGATTCATTATCCACTTTAACCAGATGAAAGGAAATGAATCCGGCCTCTTTCTGAAGTATTCAGTCGATAATTTTGAATTAATTTCATCATCGAGGAGGATTGCAATTTTAATTTCTGCACTTGATTGTTCAAGAAGGCGGAGATCTTGAGCAACTTGAGACGGTGAGAAAAATAACTCAAATAAAACTCGACGCCCCGTAAACGAATACAACAACAGATCGTTCCTACCTCCAAGTACTCCCGATACTTCCAGAACAGGACAATCATCCGGATAAATTTTGTTAAGTAATACGCTCAAACGTGACTCTACAATGGGATGCAGTTGTTTTTTCCTCTTGAATTTTTTAATAGATTCTATATAATCATCAGAAGTCTCCAGTTTCATGATATCACCGTAATGTCATTTCCTCACGCGAAGACCACAAAGAAACAGAACCCCGATTAAATCCTCGTAACTTCGCGTCTTAGCGTGAGACGCTCGTGAAAACCCTGCGAACGTCAAGAAGCGCCCCCTACATCTTCAGTCTGTTGTGTAAGATCATTCCCATTGTACGTATTTGCGTGGGGAGAAGTTAGATGAAAGTATCCTGACCACCCACACATAGTTGCGAAGAGCCAAAAAAAGATCACGGGGCCTTGCCGACCGCCCCGGTCTTCAACTCCTCGATCGTCTCACCACTCTCGACCTCTTTTGCGAGCTGCTTGAGAAGGCGCTCGACCTCCTCTGGCTTCGGGATCGTGCCGATAATCGCCTCGTCAAGGGCGCCCGCGGCCTCGACGCCCTCCTCTTCGGGCATCTCCTCGGTCGCCCCGAGGAACCGTGCGCTCTGTTTTATAAGGCTCGTCAATTCAAACGGGAAGATGATCTTCGTCGCCTGCCCGTCGGCCATCTGCCGCAGGGCATCCAGGGAGAGGACGGTGATCGATTTTTTGTCCAGAGGTTGAGAGCCCAGGGAGAGGATGCGCAGCCCCTGTGCCTGCCCCTGCGCCTGCAGGATCCTGGAGAGGCGCTCGCCCTCGGCACGGAGAATCTTGCTCTGCCGCTCGCCCTCCGCTTCGAGGATGATGCTCTGCCGGTTCCCCTCGGCCCGCAGGATCGCGGACCGCTTGTCGCCCTCGGCCCGCAGGATCGCCGCACGCCGTTCACGCTCCGCAGCAGTCTGCTCGGTCATCGCGTTCTTCACCGCACCGACCGGGTCGACCTCCTTGATCTCCACGCGCTCGACCTTCACGCCCCACTGGTCGGTCTCCCGGTCCAGGATGTCCCTCAGTTTGGTGTTGATCAACTCCCGGTTGTAGAGCACCTCGTCGAGCTCCATGTCGCCGATGATGCCGCGCAGGGACGTCTGGGCGAGGGCGACCGTCGCCATCCGGTAGTTCGAGACCTCGAAAAAGGCCTTTTCCGGGTCGATGACACGAGTATAGACGATCGCGTCGACATTCGTCGGCGAGTTGTCTTTCGTGATCACCTCCTGCGAGGGCACGTCCATCACCGTCGTCCGTAGATCGAGTTTTTCGACGGTGGTGATCAGGGGTATCACCCACCGAAAACCCGGGTTCAGCCGTCCGATATATTTTCCGAGGCGTATCTGCAGGCCCTGCTGGTAGGGCTGGATGATCACGACACCCCGGGACATAATGAAGATGATCACCAGGATCAGAAAGATCGTGATCAGGTTATTGAGAATCTCGGCTAACACCATTATCGTACCTCCTCGACGATGACGTGCACCCCTTCCGAGCGCACGACCACCACCTCTGTCCCTGCCGGGAGGACACCCGCGACAGAACGCGCCGACCACTCGACGCCACCGATCGCCACCTTGCCGGAGATGTTTTCCGGGACAACCTCCCTGACCACCCGCCCACCATGACCGACGATCGAGTCCCGGCTGATCGTTGTCGGCCGCTCGTCAGGCGTGATCCTGGCATAGAGCCAGACGGTTACGGCGGCCGCTGCGAGGGCGGTCGCCACACCCACGGCAACACCGAGGGTCGAACCAAAGACGTCGAAACCCATCACGAAGAGCACACCCAGAATGATCATCACCGTCCCGGGAACAGCAATGAAAAAACCAGGGTTGAAGGTCTCGATCAGGAGAAAGAGCGCCCCGAGCACGATCAGGATCCAGCCGATGGAGATGCCCAGCAGTTCCATGGATGAGCATTCGGGCAGGAGGCATATATACCTGTCTGGCTGAAGATGAACCCATCTTTATCCCGATCCGACGCTCAACAGGGCCAGTCAGAGACGTGATGCGGATAGCCACATCAGAGCAGAGGGCCAAAAAGGCCGAAATAAATGATTCATGCTAAAAAAATAGAGATAATCATAGATAATAATAAAATCAATTTTGAAAGTGAACAAAATAATTAAATGAAAGAACATCAATCAAATACATTACCCATTCCTGTGATCTAATGGTACACATCCCCCCTCAGAAGAGGTATGCACTCGGCTGGTACAACGAAGGGGTGACCCACCTCTCGATGCATGAATACGAGGAATCCCTCTCCTTCTTTGATCGAGCCCTCCGGGCCGTCCCAGACCACCCGGACTTCCTTGTCGGCAAGGGCGAGGTGCTGATGGCAGTGGGGGATTATTATGAGGCGTACCAGCTCTTTATCCAGGCGGCGACGAGCGAACCTGAGAACATCAGGGCGCTTGTCATGCTCGGCAACGCTCTTCTCAAACTTGACAGACCCGAACCTGCAGACGAAGCATTTCTCGCAGCCCTCACTCTCAATCGGTATGAAGGCGAGGCATGGCTCGGCCACGGCATCGCCTGCCATCTCCTCGGGAAGGATGAGGACGCCAGAAAAGCATTTCAAAAAGCCCTCAACATGAGCCCAAATCAGCCGGAACTGATGTATTACCTCGCAAAAACCTCCAGCACCGACAACGAGGCGATCGAGTACCTGATCCGGGGGTGCCGGCTCGACCCGGAGAATATCGACCTGCTCACCGAAATGGCCGAACGGTTGATCAGGCTGGGAAGATACCGTGAGGCGGCCCTCTTCTGTACTAAGGCCGAGAAACGCTGCCCTGGCAATACCCGCATCGAGGCGTTGATTGGACGGTGCATGGATGCGATGATACAGGGCGCGGGCGTCACTCCCTGAGGAGCGCCACCACCGAACCCCGGGACACGCCGGTCATCTCTGCAATCGTATCGCACTTCACCGCCATCAGGTGCGCAACCGGAGGAAAATCAGAGATATCGGTCAGAGACTCGTAGTTCGCCATCCCTTTGGCGATCACAAGGGTGCAGCGATCAAGGGCGCAGACCAGGTCGTCCGGAAGGAGGAGGGGGTTGATACCGAGTTCGGCTTCACCCCGCGTCGTCGTGGTCAGACGGTCGACGATCAGATCCAGCCCGAGGGCGCGGGCGTCCTCAAGGGTGGCGTCGTTGAGGATCGGGGCCCCCCTGACGGCGAGGGTCACCTCCGCCCCCATCGCTTTCAGGAAGAGGATGAGGAGACGGTCGAAGACGATCTCACCGCAATTATCAGTGATATAGACGACACGCCTGCAGAGCGGAAGGATCCGATCGGTGTCGTCGATCGCGAGGCCCTTCTCAAACTCCTCGAGAAAAAACGAGAGGAAGTCATCGGTCACCTGATGCGCCAGGACCCCGTAGTCAAAGGTGTTCCCGAGAACCGCCGCCATCACAGTATCATGGAACGACGAGAGCCGCGGGGCGATCACCTCAGCGGCGGCAAGAGCGTCGCGGTTGTTCTGCCGCTTCAAGTCCAGATAGGGATCGTCGCTCCCGATCAGGCGGTACGCGCAGCGGTGCACCCGGCTCGCAAGCACCGGCGCGGCAACCCCCTCACCCCGCCCCACAGAGAGAACTTCCGCTGCGGTGCGCCTGATCTCCTCGATCCGATCAGGATCGTCGAGCACCAGGGCGGCCTCGTAGGCGACCCGCGAGAGAAGACACTCTGTACATCGTGGCTGAAATTTCATAAAACACCGGATTAAAAAGAAATGGGGTCACCGCGATTTGAACGCGGGTCAGAAGACCCCCAGTCTCCTAGGATGGTCCAGGCTACCCTATGACCCCACTTGACTCTATACATTTTGACCTCTGCCTATATGTATTCTTCCATCAGGCCGGCGATTTACGGCCCGGCACAAAAAGAGAGGACAGGAGCGAAACGCCGCCGCGCTGGCGGATCAGATCCTGAGCTGTTTGAACTTCTCCACATTCTTCGTGAGGGCCTCAAGCTCGCTGTCGGTGATCCGCATCCTGCTCCCGAGGACATCTACTTCGGAGAGGAGCTGCTGGATCCGCACATACATGATGTACATGATGAAGAGCTGAAGGACGATCACGATTCCCAGAATAATAAGGAGGATCCCTCCCATATCAAACGCATCCATTTATCTTTTCCCCCTGAAAATAGCCTTTGCAAGTCTGTCTATGAAACCTTCGCGCGCCGAAGCGGTGTCGTCGTGGTATTCGCACCCGGAAATTTCTGCCGCGATCCTCTTTATCGCCCGTGAAGAGCCAGAAGTCGGGTACTTTATCACAACAGGCGTCTTGTACGCTGCCGATTCACGGACATGGTTGTCTTCAGGAACCGACCCAAGAGACTTGACGCCAAGCGATTTTTCTATTTTTTTCTCAACGAAGTCGAGATTGTCCTTGCCCGCCCGGTTGATGATCGCATACTGGACATGGCCGCCGACCAGTTCGGTAAGGATCTTGGTCTTGAGGGCGTCGACGATCGAGGAAAGCTCGGGGTTCACCACCAGGATTACCTCATCTGCGATTGCAAGGGGCACCACGCCGTCACGGCTGATCCCCGCCGGGGCGTCGATGAGGAGGTAATCGCAGCGATCGACAAGATCGTGCATCACCTCGCGCAACCGGTCGGGGTTTGCGTCCTGGAACCCCTGCAGTGATATGCCGCTCGGCACCACTTTCAGTCCGGCCGGCCCGTCATAGATCGCCTCATCGACCTTTGCCTTGCCGGCGAGCACCTCATGCAGGGTCACCGGGACGTTTTCAAGCCCGAGCAGAATCCCGATGTTTGCCATGCCGACATCAGCGTCGAGGATGTACGTTTCTTTTCCAAGTTGTGCAAGGGCGGTCCCAAGATTGACCGTGACGGTCGTCTTGCCCGTCCCCCCCTTGCCTGATGCAATGGTATATGCTCTTATCATCTCATCCCTCGTCCAGATCTGTGGATTGTACGCAGCATATCCTCACAACCACCGCTTCAGGATTGAAACGGCATCGTTTTCCATGCTCTCCACCCATTTTTCAGGAATGTTGCGATCGGTGCGGATGATGCCGACAAGCGGCGATCCTTTGTGCCTGACACCGAAGAGCATCACCTGCGGGTCGTCGGGGAGCGTGCCCGCGGTGAATGCGTGGCTGTACTTTGCAGCATCGGCGGCGGCATCCTCCATCGAGGAGGCAACGACGAGTCCGTCATCGGTTGCGATCGTAAAGGCGTCCAGATAGTACTTTTCGCAGAGTGCCTTCATGCTCCCCATGATATCGTTCTGGCCCACGACCACTTCGACATCCTGCGGCGGTTTATCCCACTCCACTTCCCGCGACTTCTGGATATGCTTGAAGAGTTTGAAGAGGTCCACCGGTTCCCTGGGGGTTCCGCCAATCATATCACGCAACTGGGTTATCTGATGCCGTTCTGAGAACTCTTTGAGGATCTCGTCCATCTGGTCTCTGATCCGGACCAGATACAGCACGCATCCGGCAACCCCCACACCTATCAGGGCAAGGAGGACGACCATAATCTCCCCCAGTGCCACAAGCATTGCTCCATCTTCCATCGTCATTCACACTCCTTTTCCTCTTTCCTATCGATCAGGTGGCCAAGATCGAGGCGGCCGAGGATCGAGACATAGCTGGATTTCAGATCAGCCGCCATCGCCGCAGGGTCGATCGAATCGAGGCCCTCGATGTAGAGAAGGTCCAGATCTGACATTCGAGACGAGACCGGCTCGTCCTTTCTCCGGGTCTCCCGGCCCTGCCCTTCTGCAGCTGGACGAGGTGCAGGACCGAAGGAAGGAGGCACAGCGCCACCGTCAGCAACGGTTCTCCGGGACCCGGCCCCGGAAACGGACTCAGCAGGGGCGGCGCCATAGCCCTCGTTGAACTCAAGGGCAAGGGAGATCTGCCGGTCTGACAAACCATAGAGACTCACCTCAGAGATGCGTTCAATAGTCTTTGCCAGCTTCAGGGCTGCAGACCCCGGTTCGCCACCGCAGTCGGCAAGAATGCAGACGCCACCGGAGAACACCAGGGTGAACGTACCGGGGCCCCCGGAGAAGAGACCATAGCCGGAAAAGCCGCGCTTCCCCAGATCATCGATCACCTCATTGACCGGGAGGTCGCGCCTGATCTCGCAGAAAGTGCCGCGAGGAACCCTGAGACGGCCTGCCACTCCGGGGCTCTTCTTCGCCGGCGGCATGTCTGCCCGGGCATTTCGGCCCCCATCCGCTCTTCCAGCCTGCCGGGGAGGAGGCACCACAGAGACTGCCGCTTTTTTGTTGAATTCTGATGCAAGTCTGATCTGCTGGGGGGTGAGAAGATGCATCCCGGCCTCGACCGTCTCACCGCCCCGCACCTGGATTTCCTGCCAGGCCGCATGACCCTGCAGGCCCTGGTACTCGGCGAGAATGCAAGTCCCTTCAGAGAAAACGAGGGAACCGGGAACTCCCCCGCAACTCACCGTCACATACCCGGAAAACGATGTCTCACGGATCTCGGAGAGTATGGCGGATAAGAGTATATCCCGTCTGATAGAAGAGAAGGTACCTCTCGGAATATCCATTAATATGGATTAGGTATTGTACATATTATAACTCTATGTTAATCATCAAAAATCGAATTGTATATATACTATTAATTATGACTATCGCCGTGCCCATTAAAGACTACGTATTTTGCAATCATGACATAATAGAACCTATCGATCAAAAGCACAATTTAAAGAGAGAACACGGCACAGAAAGAGACAAAAGAGGCGAAGAAGGAACAAAAAGTGGCGGAGAGAAAATATTCAGAAAATTTTGCCAGAAAATAGGCCCTGGCGAGTATAACCAACCCGTATTGGAAAAGGCAAAGATACTCAAAGATAAAGGAAACCAAAAAATGTTATATGAACAGGGATAAGGTAAGGTGGGCATGTCAGAACATCTGGGACTCAAAGAGAGGATCAACCAGTTCATCAAGGAGATCACAGGCGTCGAAGGAGTAAAGGCCTGCGTGATCACCTCGCGTGACGGGATCCTGATGGGCAGGGCATTCACCGGCGGCGTATCTGTTCCTTCTTTTGCAGCAATGAGCGCAACGATGCTCGCGTCAGCCGAAGCGGCGGCCAGCATATCTCATATCCAGCCACCCGAGCGGATCACGGTCATGAGCCCCGACGCCACCATCATGGTGATCAGCGCGGGCGAACGCACCCTCCTCGCCGTCGTTCTTGAAGATAAAGCAGACCTCGAGGCGACATACACGGCTCTGACGAAGATTGCGGCAGATATTGCGGAGGTACTCTGATGTACACCGTGCTCGTCGTGGATGACAGCCCCTTCATCGTGGACGTCTTCGTCACCATGCTGGAGCGGGGCGGTTATCAGGCGATCGCGGCATATAGTGGAGAGGAAGGACTCGAAATTCTCAAGACCGTCGCACCTGATCTGATCCTCCTCGATATCATGATGGAGCCGATGGACGGCTGGGAAACCCTGGAAAACATCAAGATCAACCCGAAGACCCGCGAGATCCCGGTGCTCATGCTGACGGCGAAACAGCTGACCCCGGACGAAGCAGAGGGGTATGGCTCCTATATCGAGGACTACATCCTCAAACCTATCACACACCGCGAGCTCTACGAGGCGATCGAACGAGTGCTGAAACGGCGAGAGATCATCAGGAGCGACGTCGAGCGTGCAAAAGAGGCAGGACTCGACAGATCTCTGGTCGACGAGTACGCCCGCCTTGCAAAGGGAGTCGACGTGAACAATCGCCTGCTCCGCATCCTGGAGACGACCTATAACATCAATGATTCGCGGGCGAGCGAGAAGATCTCCCTCGCCATCAGGAATATGGAGAACAGCATAAGGTTCCAGCAGGAGCGCCTCGCCCAGATCAAAGCCGAGATCGAGAGCACCCCTGCGAAAAAATCAGAATAACTTTTTTGGCCCCTCGCCCTTTCACCCGGGCAATTCCCCCATTCTCACCACTCAGGCGAACCTCCGGCGTACCTTTTCAGGTCCGCCCCCCCCCAAAAAAATCACGCCTCCCGCTCTCTCCCCACCACCGCTATCGCCGCCGTCAGCACGGCGATAACGGCAACCGTCCCAACAACGTCGATCAGATCGGTCGGTTCGAGGCCATAGACCAGAACCTTCCGTACCATCGCCGTCAACCCTGCGATAAGGATGGGCCTGACCTGGAGCTGGTTTGTCCGGAAATATGCCGTCACTGTTTCCAGGATCTCAATGATGATGATGGTCACCAGCAGGGCGTGGAGCACCTGAAGGATGCCGTTTGTCGTGACGAAACCGCCATCAAAAGCCTGCAGGAACTCCAGGGCGACATCATAAAAAGAGGCAACGGCAAGAAGAACCAGAACGATCGCGATACAGAAGTAGATAACATAATTGGCGCGCATGATAGCACCGATCGCCCATTGCATCTGCGGAATTTCTTCGTCCGGTCCGGTCATCACCGAATAATCAGAATCGGAGCAGTTAAATCTTATCATGACATATGTGAGAATCAACCAGCAAAACCACAGCAGGACCGGGCAGGTCCGATACTTTTATAACTCGAGACGTCATTGTAATAATGCTGTCTGCACAATGGGCCCATAGCTCAGTTAGGTAGAGCGTCTGGCTTTTAACCAGATGGTCGGGGGTTCAAATCCCTCTAGGCCCGCTGCCATGGCGCAGACTGTGGTTTTTGCGTGGTGATACATCTGAATTTAACTCTTTCTCGTCCGGGGGGATCAAGATGAGCACCAGATTTAATGTTCTGGATCATGTAATGGTGCCTGATCATCAGAAAATGAGCGAAGAGGAAGTAGGGGATCTCCTCTCCCGCTACCAGATAACACTCGATCAGCTTCCCCGCATCTACAGCGACGACCCCGCCGTAAAATCGATCGGGGCAAAGATCGGAGACGTTATCAAAATAACACGGAACAGCCAGACGGCCGGCATCGCCGAATCCTATCGGCATGTGGTCAAGAGACCAAAGAAGTGAATCGGGGCGGATAAACCTGTTAGACAGAAGTATTTTATCGAGGGCGTACTTCTCAGGTGAACATGTCGCCCGTCACCAGCTGGACTCGTTCAACCATTTTCTTGAGTACAATCTCCAGAAAGTGGTCGACGAACAGCGGATCATCGAGACCGACATCGAAAACCGGGGAAAGAACAGCGAGGCAGTCTGGGTGGAGCTCGGCACAATCCGGATCTTAAAACCGACCGTCAGAGAGGCCGACGGCTCCCAGAGCATGCTGTACCCCGCCGAGGCGCGGCTGCGCAACCTCACCTATGCGGCGCCGATCGAGCTGGACATGACACTTGTCCAGGGAGAGATGCGCGGCGAACCATTCACCACCACGATCGGACAGCTGCCGATCATGGTCGGATCAGTGGCCTGCAACCTTGCCGGTCTTTCCGATACCGATCGGGTGAATTACGGCGAGGACGGACTGGATCCAGGCGGCTATTTCATCGTGAACGGCTCAGAGCGCGTGCTGATGACGCTCGAGGATCTTGCATCAAACAAGATCATGACCGAGTTCACTGAGCGCTACAACGAACGGATCTACGTGGCAAAAGTATTCTCACAGTTCCGCGGCTACCGTGCGCTCGTTGTTGTGGAGAAAAACAAGAAGAACCTTCTTGAAATCTCGTTCCCGTCAGTTGCCGGACATCTCAGATTCGTCGATCTGATGAGGGCGCTCGGCCTGGGCAGCGACCGGGAGATTGTGGAAGCGGTCTCGACCGACGAGGAGATTCTCACCTACATGATGCAGAACCTTGAGGAGTCCGACTGCAGCACCATCGAGGACGGCGTCATGTATGTAGGTAAGAAGCTCGCCCCGAACCAGACGCGCGAGTACCAGCGCCGGAGGGCCGAGTTCGTACTCGATTCCTACCTGCTGCCCCACCTCAACTACCTGATGCCTGAGAGCCTCAAAGAGGGCGATCCGGGCTATGAAGACGCGGTGATCGGCGTCAGGCTCGCAAAGGCACACTTCCTCGGCCGCATGGCGGAAGCCTGCTTCGATCTCGTGCTCGGCCGGAGAAAGATCGACGACAAGGACCACTACTCCAACAAACGGCTGAAACTTGCCGGCGATCTCATGGAGGACCTCTTCAGGATCTCGTTGAACCGCCTGACCAGGGATATCAAGTACCAGCTCGAGCGGGCGAGCATGCGCCACCGCGACCTCTCCATCAGCACGGCGGTGCGCGCCGACGTGCTCACCGAGCGCCTCCTCCACCCGCTCGCCACCGGCAACTGGGTCGGCGGGCGGACCGGCGTCTCCCAGCTGATGGACCGCACCGACCGGATGAGCGTGCTCTCCCACCTGCGGCGCGTCATCTCCCCGCTCTCGCGGTCCCAGCCGCACTTCGAAGCCCGTGACCTGCACCCCACCCAGTGGGGGCGGATCTGTCCCTCCGAAACACCAGAAGGTCCAAATTGTGGTCTTGTGAAAAACTTCGCCCAGATGGTAGAGATCTCAAAGGGCTATGACAACACCGAAGAGGTCAAGAGCATCTTCTACAACCTCGGCGTCGAACCGCTGAGCATCGGGAGGATCAGACTATGAAGAAGTCACGCGTCTTTCTTGACGGTTCTCTGATCGGACTCGTTGAGAACCCGGAGGAACTCGTCGAAAAGGGGCGCGCCATGCGCCGCCACGGTGCGATCTCGTCCGAAGTGAACATCGCCTACGAGGAGTTCAACGGCGATGTGGTCATCAACACCGACCGCGGCAGGGCCAGAAGGCCGCTGATCGTGATAAAGGATGGAAAGCCGCTGATCACCAGCGCCGACCTCGCCCTCGTCCAGAACGGCGAGAACACCTTCGGCGATATCGTGCGGCGCGGCCTGATCGAGTTTGTCGATGCCGAGGAGGAGGAGAATCTCTTTATCGCCATCCGCGAGGACGAGATCACCCCGGAGCACACGCATCTCGAGATCGACCCCTCCCTGATTCTGGGAATCGGCGCCGCCCACGTCCCCTTCCCCGAGCACAACGCATCGCCCCGTGTCACGATGGGCGCAGGCATGGTCAAGCAGGCGCTCGGTTTTGCGGCGGCCAACATGAAGCTGCGACCGGATACCAGGGCCAACCTCCTTCACTACTGCCAGAAGCCGATGGTCTACACCCAGGCCTCCGACCTGATCGGGTCCGACGACCGGCCGGCCGGCCAGAACTTCGTCGTCGCCATTCTCTCATACGAAGGTTACAACATTGAAGATGCGCTCATCTTCAACAAGGCCTCGATCGAGCGCGGCCTTGGTCGTTCCCACTTCTTCAGGACCTACGAAGGAGAGGAGCGCCGGTACCCGGGCGGTCAGGTGGACCGCATCCAGATCCCGGACGAAGAGGTCTCAGGCGCCCACGGCGCCGAGTACTATCAGAACCTCGACGACGACGGCGTCATCAACCCGGAGACGAACGTCCACGAGAAAGACGTGCTCATCGGCAAGACCTCCCCGCCCAGGTTCCTCGAAGAACCGAGCGGTGAGTTGATCGCCGTTGAAAAGCGGCGCGACACCTCGGTGACGATGCGCTCGAACGAACACGGCATTGTGGACACCGTGATCATCACCGAGGGCGAGAACTCGTCGCGCCTCGTGAAGGTCCGGACCCGTGACATCAGGGTTCCTGAGGTCGGCGACAAGTTTGCGTCCAGACATGGGCAGAAAGGTGTCGTCGGCTGGATCGTTCCGCAGGAGAACATGCCGTTCTGCGAGATGGGCATCGCACCCGACCTCGTCATCAACCCCCACGCCGTCCCGAGCCGGATGACCATCGGGCATATGCTCGAGATGATCGGCGGCAAGATCGGGGCCCTCGAAGGGCGCAGGATCGACGCCACGCCGTTTCGGGGCGAGCGCGAGGAGGACATGCGCGAGTCTCTCAAGCGGCTTGGTTTCTCGCATACCGGCCGTGAGGTGATGTACGACGGCTTCACCGGGAAACAGTTCCACGCCGACATCTATATGGGCGTGATCTATTACCAGAAACTCTACCACATGGTCTCCTCGAAGATGCATGCGCGCTCGCGCGGCCCCATTCAGGTGCTCACCAGGCAGCCGACTGAAGGGCGTGCACGTGAGGGCGGTCTGCGTTTCGGTGAGATGGAGCGCGATGTGATGATCGGCCATGGCGCCGCCATGGCGCTGAAGGAGCGTCTGCTCGACGAGTCCGACAAGGTGCAGCAGTACGTCTGCGCAAAGTGCGGTATGGTGGCGATGCTCGATCGGAAACGGAACATCACACGCTGCCTCAACTGCGGCTCAGAAACCGACATCTACTCGGTCGAGATGAGTTACGCCTTCAAACTCCTGCTCGATGAGATGAAGAGCATGGGCATCGCACCGCGTCTGCGGCTTGAGGACATGGTATAAAGGGGGGAGAGAATATGACAAGCCCGAAGAGAATTGGAAAGATAGAGTTCGGTCTCCTCTCGCCCAAGGAGATCCGTCAGATGAGCGTGCGAAAGATCATCTGGGCGGACACCTACGACGACGACGGATATCCGTATTCACAGGGGTTGATGGACCTCCACCTCGGCGTCATCGATCCGGGCATGCGGTGCAAGACCTGCGCCCAGAAGGCCAGCGATTGTCCAGGCCACTTCGGCCACATCGAACTCGCAAAGCCGGTGATCCATGTCGGCTACACGCGGCTGATCAGAAAACTGCTCCGCGTTTCGTGCCGGAGTTGCGGCAGGCTTCTCCTCTCGCCCGACGAGATCACAAAGATCGTCGGGACCGAGGAGGACGAGAGCGGCGACCTCGTTACCGAGAAGGACATCAAGAAGGAGCGCGTCTGCCCGTATTGCGGCGAGCAGCAATTGAAGGTGAACTTCGAGAAACCCACGACCTTTTCCGAGGTCGTGGTCGAGGAGAACGGCAAGAAGGGCGAGCATAAACTCACCCCGGCGGACATCCGCGCCCGATTGGAGCGGATCCCGGACGATGACCTCAGGCTCCTCGGGATCAACCCGGACGTGGCGCGGCCCGAGTGGACGATCCTGACCGTGCTGCCGGTGCCGCCGGTGACCATGCGCCCCTCGATCATCCTGGAAAACGGTCAGCGCTCAGAGGACGACCTCACCCACAAACTCGTGGACATCATCAGGATCAACCAGCGGTTCAAGGAAAACCAGGACGCCGGCGCCCCGCAGCTGATCATCGAGGATCTCTGGGAACTCCTGCAGTACCATGTCACCACCTACATGGACAACGAGGTGGCCGGATGCCCGCCGGCGCGGCACCGTTCGGGCCGACCGTTAAAGACTCTATCCCAGCGGTTGAAAGGGAAAGACGGGCGTTTCAGAGGGTCTCTCTCCGGTAAGCGTGTGAACTTCTCCGCACGTACCGTCATCTCCCCTGACCCGTTCCTTGATGTAAACGAGGTCGGCGTGCCCCTTGCCATTGCGAACGAGATGAGCGTGCCGGTGCGGGTGACAAACTACAACCTTGAGGCCGCGCGGTTCTACGTGCGAAACGGCGTCGATCGCAAGAACTTAATCGACCCTCCGGGCGCAAACTACGTGATCCGCCCGGATCAGAGGCGCATCCGGCTTTCAGATGAGAACAAAAGCGATGTCGCCGACCAGATCGAACCGGGATGGACAGTCGAGCGTCAGCTGCGGGACGGGGACATCGTGCTCTTCAACCGTCAGCCCTCTCTGCACCGGATGTCGATCATGGCCCACCACATCAAGATCATGGGAGGCAAGACCTTCAGGCTGAATCCTGCAGTCTGCCCGCCATACAACGCCGACTTCGACGGGGACGAGATGAACCTCCATGTCCCGCAGACCGAGGAGGCAATGGCTGAGGCCGAGATCCTGGTGAACGTGGAGGAAAATATCCGGTCGCCCCGCTTCGGCGGGCCGATCATCGGCGGTATCCACGATCATATCTCCGGGATCTTCCTGTTGACCCACGAAGTCCGCTGGTTCACGAAGGAGGAGGCGCTCTACCTCCTGAGGCATGCCGAGGTCGAACACCTGCCCGAGCCCGGAAAGGTCGAGAACGGCGTGGCCTACTGGAGCAACAAGCAGGTCTTCTCGGCGATCCTCCCGCCCGGGATCAACATGATCTTCAAGGCGTCCTCCTGCAAGCACTGCGATACCTGCAAAAAAGAGCTCTGCGACCAGGATACCTACGTAAAGATGCGGGACGGCGAACTGATCACCGGCACCATCGATAAAAAGGCAATCGGCGCCTTTGACGGTGAGATCGTCAACCGGATCATCCGCCAGTACTCGCAGAAGCGGGCGGCGCAGTTCATCAACGACGTGACCCGCCTCTCGATCAGAGCGATCATGTTCGATGGGTTCTCGTTCGGGATCGACGACGAAGACCTGACCAAGACCGAGTACGGCCAGATCAAGGAGGTGCTGGACAACGCCGAGAAGGATGTCCGCCGCCGGATCGCGATCTACGAGGATGGACAACTCGAGCCGATGCCAGGCCGTACCGAAGAAGAGACCCTTGAAATGCAGATCATGCAGGTGCTCGGCAAGGCCCGTGACCGCACCGGTGAGATCGCATCCCGTCACCTCGGTCTCTCGAACTCTGCTGTGGTGATGGCCGTCTCGGGTGCCAGAGGTTCGATCCTGAACCTGACCCAGATGGCCGGGTGCGTCGGACAGCAGTCGGTGCGTGGCGAGCGTATCGTCCGTGGTTACGACCAGCGGACCCTCCCGCACTTCAAGCGGGGCGACCGCGGATCGGCAGCGCACGGGTTTGTCCGCTCGTCGTACAAGAGCGGGCTCAACCCGACCGAGTTCTTCTTCCACGCCATCGGTGGCCGTGAAGGTCTGGTGGACACGGCGGTTCGTACATCGCAGAGCGGCTACCTGCAGCGGCGGATGATCAACGCCCTGCAGGACCTGAAGGTGGAATACGACCGTTCAGTGAGAACGACCGGAGGGCGCATGCTCCAGTTCAAGTACGGCGAGGACGGCACCGATCCGGTAAAAAGCAACTACGGTGCACCGGTGGACGTGAAAGGCGTGATTGAGAATGTGCTCAAGGAGGAGGTCTGATGGACGAATCGATGCTGGATACCATCCATGCGGCCGATCTTCCCGAGGCGACAAAGAACGAACTGATCGAGAGCCTCGAAGGCAGGCAGATCAGCAGCGAAGCGTTCGAGGCGATCATGAAAGGTGTCTGGGCGGAGTATGCCCAGACCAGGATTGAACCCTGTGAGGCATGCGGAGTCATCGCCGCCCAGTCCCTCGGGGAACCAGGCACGCAGATGACGATGCGTACCTTCCACTACGCCGGTGTGGCCGAGATCAACGTCACCCTCGGTCTGCCCCGTCTGATCGAGATCATGGACGCCCGCAAGGAGCCCTCGACCCCGACGATGACCATCCATCTCGATGTAGAATATGCCATCGACCGGGATAAGGCCCGTGAAGTCTCCTGGCAGATCGAAGCGGCCCCCCTCCACGAGTTTGGAGACATCGTCACCGACATGGCGAACATGAAGGTCGAGATGCGCCTGAACCCGCAGGTCTGCGATAAGAGGAAGATCTCGATGGCCGAGATCATGGAGCGGGCGCCACAGAAGATCCGGGACCGCCGCCACTACCGCGACTTCGAGTCTGAGGGGAACCCTGCAGACGGAACGATCGTCTTCACACCCAAAAATGAGAGTTATCAGAACCTCTTCCAGCTGGCCGAACATGTACGCAATGTGATCGTACAGGGTATCGACGACATTGAGCGTGTCGTTGTCCGGAAAGAGGGAGGAGAGTATATACTTTATACTGAAGGCTCCAACATTAAGGACGTGTTCGAGATCGAGGGTGTCGACACCACCCGGACCCGCACGAACAACATCAACGAGATCTCTCAGATCCTTGGGATCGAGGCGGCGAGGAATGCCATCATCGATGAGATGAAGAGCACCCTTGGCGAGCAGGGTATCTCAGTTGATGTGCGTCACATCATGCTCATTGCCGACATGATGTGCATGGACGGCGAGGTCAAGCAGATCGGACGGCACGGGATTGCAGGCGAGAAGGAGAGCGTGCTTTCCCGTGCCGCATTCGAGGTGACGGTGAACCACCTCCTCGACGCGGCGGTTGCAAATGAAACCGATATCCTCAACGGCGTGACCGAGAACGTCATTGTCGGTCAGCCGATCCAGATGGGAACTGGGGATATCAAGTTGATCGCCAAACCCATAAACCAGGAGAATTGATATGGACTTTAACGAGTCTTTGAGAAGAGCCATAAAAACCGGAAAGGTCTTCCTTGGACAGAACTCAACCGAAGAATGTGTCAACGCCGGAAAGGCCCAGCTTGTGGTAATCGCCCGGAATTGTCCCGCAGCATTCAAAGAAGCCATGATGGCCCGTGAAGACGTCTCGACCTATGTCTATGAGGATTCGGGCAAGCAGCTCGGGAAAGCGTGCGGAAGGCCGCATGTCGTCAGTGCACTCGCCATCGTTGAGGCCGGCGAGTCAGACATCCTCAGCATCAAGAGGGCCTAGATGGTAGAGATTAAGCTAACAGAAGACTGCATGCGGCTGATCTCCCAGTTCGAGAACCTGACCGGCGCGGGAAGCCGCGACTGCGTCGTCGACGAGCGGAACGACCGTATCATCTTTGTGATCAATCCTGGCGATATGGGTCTTGCAATCGGGAAGAAGGGCGCCACCATCAAGAAGGCGTCGGACACCTTCGGGAAGAGGATCGAGGTCGTCGAGTACTCCGCCGACCCCGAACAGTTTCTGAAGAACTGCTTCCTCCCGGCTCAGGTCCTTTCGATCTCGTTTGAGGAGAACGAGGACGGCGAGAAAGTGGCGATCGTGGACGTAAAGCCCGAGGACCGCGGCCTTGCCATCGGCAAGGAAGGAAAGAACATCTTCAAGGCAAAGAAACTCGCCGGACGCCAGCACGACATCGCCGATGTCCAGCTCGTTCAGGACGACGAGGGCTTCTGAGCCCTTCCCTTTTTCAACAATTCTGACACCAGACTCAACCGGATATCTTTTATCTCCCGGGTGCAGAGTTCAATTCTCATGGACATCACCTTCAGGAGCACGGTTCTCTTCGTCAACAATATCGAACGCTCCAAGGCCTTCTATGTCGATCTGCTCGGACAGGAGATGGATATGGACCTCGGCGTGAATGTCGGGTTTATCGGCGGGCTTGCCCTCTGGGAACGCACCTATGTGAACGGCCTGCTGTACGCCGGGAAGATGCCGCAGGGCGAGGCGTCGGCCCCGCCGATGGAGGTCTATTTCGAGACGACGGAGATCGAAGCGCTGGCCAGGCGGGTCGCAGAAGCCGGCGTCCGCCTCCTCCATCCCCTGCAGGAGCAGCCCTGGGCCCAGCGCGCGATCCGGTTCTTTGACCCTGACGGCCACCTGGTCGAGGCGGCCGAGCCAATGCCGGCAGTGGTCGCACGTCTTGCAGCCGAGGGAATGTCTGAGGCCGCGATCAGCGAGCGGACGACGCTTCCGCCACATATCGTCTCGGCAATGCTGGAGAACGAGTTCTGTGACTGAACGTGTCCTGTTCAGGGAGCGGCAGCACTTCAGACAGATATGGCTCTGGCTGCTCCTCCTTGCCATCGCCCTCATCTCATGGTTGGGGGCGGTGCAGCAGGTGGTCCTCGGAATGCCTTTCGGAGCAAACCCTGGTCCGGACTGGATGGTTGTCCTGATCGCCCTCGTATTCGGGACCGCCTTTCCCCTTTTCTTCGTCGTGCTCGCCCTCCAGGTCGAAGTAAGGGGCGACGGGCTGCACTACCGTTTTTTTCCGTTCCACCTCAGATACCGCCGAATCGGATGGAATGAGATGTCGGCCTATGCGCCGGTCTCGTACAGCCCCCTCTCGACCTATGGAGGATGGGGGATTCGGTGGGGCGCGGGCGGAAAGGCCTATAACGTCGCGGGCAATCTGGGTGTTCGGTTCTGTCTCGCCGACGGCCGTAAGATCCTCTTCGGATCAGCCGATCCTTCCGGCTTCGCGGAAGCGGTATACATGGCATCGGGTATAGGTGCGGACCCTTCGGGCGTCTGCGACAACGCACACCGGCCCCCCGTTTAGCGGTACCCGACCTCATGCCCCGTGGCGCCGCTCCATATAGCGCGCAAACCTCACCGATTTGTACAGGAAATACCCGACGATCCCGAAGGTGATCACCGGCGAGAGCCACGAAGGAATGTGAAAGCCGAAGGAGTCGAGGAGCATGATCGTGCCCAGACAGAGGATGGAATACATCGCCCCGTTCTTGAGATAGACATAGTGCTTGATCCGCTCGATATTACCGACGGTGATCTGGCGCACGACGATCGCCCCGAGGCCGTTGCCCAGGATGATCAGCGGCACCGAGAGGGTGAAGGCGAAGGCGCCGAGGACGCCGTCGATGGAGAAGGTGGCGTCGATCACCTCCAGGTAGAAGATCTTGCTGACATCTGAGAGGTGCTGCTCCTTGAGCTGCTGCTCTTTTACGTCGGCGTTCATCCTGAAGCCCTGGACGATGAAAAACGCAGTGGAACCCATAACGGCGCCGAACGCCATGAGAGGCCGCATGCCGAGGGCAAACCAGACGATCAGGGCGAGAACGATCGAGACCGCTGCATAGAACCAGACTCCTTTCTCCGCAAAATAACGCTCACCCTTCAGCCCGAACTGCTTGGGCTCAAGGAAGAGCCAGTGCAGGAAGAGAAAGACGAGGAAGGTCCCGCCGCCGATGAGCAGCACCGGCGCCGACTCCTCGATCGCCGCGATGACCGCCGGGTCGTTTGAGAAGGTGGCGGTGAGCGCCCCCACCGGCCCGAGCGCCGGGGTCGTCGCCCAGACGATCAACCAGGGCAGAATGCCCCGCACCACGAAGACCGCAAAGAGGAGACCCCAGACCAGGAACCACCGGCGCGCCCGCTCCCCCATCGTCCCGAGCACCTCGGCGTTGATGATGGCGTTGTCGATGGAGCTGATCGTCTCGAAGAGGCAGAGACCGGCGACCGTGAGGATGAGGGCGAGGAGATCGAGCATGGTCGGGAACCAGATTGGGACAGGGAGGGGATAAAGAATGCGGAGAAAAAAGGGTGGTCGGAGCGGTTCAGTCCATTCCCCGCTTCCCGGCCAGATTACGGACCCTGATCCTGAATACGGCGACGGCGGCAAGTTGCTTCTCCGTGAAGACGTGGTCGCCCCTTCCGGAGTACTTCGCCATGATCAGGTTCAGGGCCCATGCTTTTTCCGCAAGGTCCTCGACGGCTTCTGCGGTCCCCACTCCGTTCACGCTGCGGTAGCGCATGTCCCAGGCGCACGGCGCTTCGGCGGAGGTGAACTCCGCACCGAGTACTGCACTGAACCCGACCGACGAATTTTTCCTGATGACATCCACCTTCCTGCCCTCACAGGCTGAATGGACATACAGGGCCCCGTCGCGATAGGCAAAATTAAGCGGCACCGCATAGGGCTCATTCCCGTCGCAGAGGGCAAAGGTGGCGTAGACCGCATCGTTCAGGACCTCCTCCATCCAGGCCCGATCCGTTATCTCCCTGTCAGTCCGTCGCATAGAACATCGGAACTGGTTCGGCTTCAGGGGAGAAATATCAGACCGGTCCGCGTCCGGCCTCCATACCAACCCTTATGCAGGACTGCGGCCAACCTCCGGTGATCTGATCAAAAGCCCATGACACCCTCAGTCCAGCTCCCCCTCGCAGCCTTCGACCCCGAGGGCCCGCCCCTCTGCAGGGGGAACCATGCCCTCAACGGTTTTGCCGCCCTCTGCATCCGCTGCCCGCACATCTCGCGCGGCGGCGGGAGCCTCTTCTGCACCCGGTTTTCGGTCAGGATCACGGCGAAGGAGAAGTACGCCCTCGGCGCATGGAAACGCCTGCGCGACCGGATCCTCGACCGTGAAGGCGGCCGGTGCGCTGTCTGCAGCAGCGGCGAGCACCTCCACGTTCACCATATCAATGGCGACGCCACCCACGACGACCCCGCAAACCTCGTCGCCCTCTGCGAGCGCTGCCACGCAACAGCTCACATCCAGATGCGGCGGGGCGGGAAGGAGGGGGTCGGGCGGTTCCTCACCCGTTCACGGCGCCGGCGGCAGGAGAAGACGGGCAAGCGCACGCACGCCGGTGGAGAAGGGGGTCTCCTGATCGAGGAGCGGGGTGACGTCGGGCTCGGTCCTGACAACGGCCCCGTCGTGCGGGAGATAGGTGACCGAGGCGAACCGGCCGGGGTCTCCGATCAGATCGCCGGCGCGGATCCTGTCCCGCTCGTCCCGCACGCGGTTTACAACGAGGTGTACGGCCGGGATCCCGAGGTCAGTGGAAAGGGACGCCGCATGGAGGGCGACGGCGACGGCGTTGTATGAGGGGTCGGCGACCACGACCGCATCGGAAAAGCCGCCGGCAAGGGCGCGGCCGAAGTGCTCGACCCCGGCCTGGGTGTCCAGGACCACCGCATCCTCCGCACCGAGGGCGACCGATCTGACCACCCCCTGCAGAAGGGCGTTCTCCGGGCAGAGACAACCGCTCCCGGCGCGGCCGACCGTCCCCATCACCAGGAGGACAAGGCCGTCAGGAAACCGGATCCCGAAACGCTCGACGGCGTCCCCGGTATCGGGGTTGAGGGTCAGAAGCCCGCCCCACCCGCCGGGCCGCGCCCCGACCTTCTCCTCGATGTAACCGGCGTTCTCGGCAAGCGGGACGATCCGATCCCCCGGCGGAAGGCCGAGGGCATAGGCGAGGTTTTCCTGCGGATCGGCGTCGACGGCGAGGACGCGGCGCCCCTCCCGGAGAAGGGTTCGGGCGAGCAGGGCAGCGATCGTGGTCTTGCCCACACCGCCTTTTCCGGCGATCACCACCCGCAGCCCCGCGGCTCCGGCCTGCGTCCGTCCTTTAAAGGCGCCGGCCGCCCGCCTGACTTCGGACTTTTCCGCCATCTTAGATCCCGAGCCCGTTGCGCTTTTTCCTGATATGCGCCTCGATCAGATCGGCCGCCCGCACCGGATCGGGCTCGACCGCAAACGAGGCATGGACGAGGCCGTTGAGCCCTCTGGTGAGGAGATCGGCGACGTTCCCGCTCCCCGCGATCTTCGGCATCACCCCGAGGACGGTAAAGACGCCCGAGGCCACGAAATACGAACCGATGGAAACCGCTTTCTGGGAGTACCACTCAGGAGCGGCGCCGGCGATCGGGAGCTGGTGGATGCCCACGCCGAGTTCGCGCCCCAGCCCTGCGGCAAGCACCAGGATCCTGGAGCAGTCCACGCACGAGCCCATGTGGAGCACCGGCGGGATCCCGAACGTCCGGCAGACATTCGCAAGGCCGGGGGCGGCGAGGTCGGCCGCTTCAGGACGGAGGAGACCGGCCTTCCCGGAGGCGATGGCAGCGCACCCGGTCTCGACCACCAGGATCCCACGCCGGATCAGCTCCTTCGTGAGGGTGACGTGCCCCTCGTCCTGGCGCACCTTCGGGTTGTTGCAGCCGACGACCCCGGCGGCGCCCAGGATGGAGCCCTCCGCGATCGCGTCGATGACCGGTTTGAACCCGCCGAAGAGATGGCCGATCGCCTCCACCGAGAACCCGGTCATCGCCTCCACCGGTTCGCCCGGGATGAGCACCTTCCCGGGGTCGCGGTTCGGGAAGTTCGCGATCGCCAGGCTGACGATCTCCCGCGCCGTCTCGAGCGCCGATTCCGGGTAAAAGGGATAGTAGAGCGAGCCAGGCACCTTCGACTTCGGGCTTGTGGAGACGATGTGGGTGTGGAAACAGCTCGCCGTCCTGGGCAGGGACGGGAATATGCACTGGTAATCGACGATCATCACCTCCAGGGCGCCCGTCGCGATGATCAGCTCCTGGTTGAGATGGTTGCCGGCCTGCGGGATCCCTTTGCGCATCAGGAGTTCGTTTCCCGTGCAGCAGAGCCCGACCAGGTTTATCCCTGCGGACCCGGCCTCTTCGGCGAGTTCAAGCATCGCGGGCTCGGCCGCCGCCCGCACGATCATCTCGGAGAGCACAGGGTTGTGGCCGTGGAGGGCGATGTTCACCCGGTCGTCCTTCAGCACGGCGAGGTTTACCCGTGACATATTCACCTGCGGCGTCCCGAAGAGGATGTCCGAGGTTTCGGTCGCCATCAGGGATCCGCCCCACCCGTCGCCCAGGGAGGCACGCAGCCCCTGCAGGAGGACGTTGGCGTAGTCCGCCCCCACGCCCATATGGACGCGGTGCATCGCCTCCACGATCTCGCGGTCCACGCTCCTGGGCGTGATCCCGGCCGCCTCCCAGAGGTCCAGGGTCTGCGGCGGCGCCCGCTGCACAAACTGGATCGCATTTTTCACCGTCCCGAACTCTTCGAGCATGGCAAGGGCGACGTCGCCGGCAACGGCGCTGTCGTCCCGATCGCCGGTCTCGATGCGGTACTCTTCAGCAATCCGCCGGAGTTTTTCGGGATCGGTGATTCCATACCCCACGGCCTCGCCCCGGGCGGCCTTATACAGGGTCTCGACGATCTCGCGGCCGTGATCTGAGTGCGCCGCCGCGCCCGTGGCGATCATGTCCAGCAGGTTCCTGGCGACGACCAGGTCGGCGTCGGCCCCGCAGACCCCGCGGAAACGCTGGCGTTCCGGGATGATCCGGCACGGCCCCATGGCGCACCGGTTACACGAGAGCCCTGAGGCGCAGTAGCGGCACGGCGGCTGCTGCTGTTCGTACCTATCCCATGCTGTCTCGATCCCCTCTTCGAGGGCGAGCCGGATCAGCGGTTTCGCCGTTTCGTCGATCGTCCGCTCCTCCACCTTCGCCTCGATCAGGGCCGGGTTCATCAGGGATAGTTTCGCCCGTTCCAGAATCGTGCAGGCGATCCGCTCCCTGACATACGCTCCTCTCTTCTCCTCCATCACTCATCCCCCCATAGGCCGCACAATGCGGCCCCGGCACTCCATGACACGCCGGGAGATAAAAGAGCTCCGGCACCACTGGAGAGTGGGAGGGGCCGGGAAAACCCTCACGCCAGGCCGCGGACGACGCGGGCGAGCCGCTCCATTCCTTCGGCGATGCTTGTTTCATCTGCGTTCGAGAAGTTCAGCCTGATCGTCTCTTCCCCGCCGCCGCCCGCATAGAAGGGGACGCCGGGCAGGACCGCAACCCCCTGGCGGACGCCTTCACGGAAGACGTCCATCGAGGAGACGCCGGGAGGCAGGAAGACCATCAGGAACATCCCCCCCTCCGGCGTCGTGCGGGCGGTGCCGGGAGGGAGGAGGTCGTCGATGATGTCACACATCGTCCGGCAGCGCTCGCCGTATATCCCGGCGACTCGCCGCACATGGGCATCGAGATCGGTGCCTGAAAGGTAACGGTGGAGGACAACCTGGCAGAAGAAGTTGGAGTGGAGGTCGGCCGCTTGCTTTGCGGCGTTGAACTGCCGTAGCACCGGCTGAGGTGCCAGGATCCAACCAATCCGCATTCCGGGGGCGACAATCTTCGAAAACGAGCCCGAGAGTACCGCACCCTCGGGGAGATATTTTTTCACCGGCTCCCGTGGCCTCCCGTCGAAGAAAAGATCGCCGAAGGCGTCGTCCTCGTAAAAAAGTGTCCCGGTGCCATCGAGAAGGCGGGCGATCTCTCGCCGGGCGGCCTCGGGATAGGTGATCCCGGACGGGTTCTGCGAGTTCGGGATGCCGTAGAAGAACTTCGGGGCGCGGTCGCGGACCATCGCCGCGAACGCCTGCAGATCGGGCCCCTCCTCATCGAGCGGGACGGTGCAGATCTCGGGCTCGTACAGGGAGAAGGCCTCGATGGCCCCGAGGTAGCCTGGACGCTCCATGCCGACGACGTCGCCAGGGTTGAGAAAGATCTTCGCCATCAGGTCGAGGCACTGCTGCGAACCGTTGACGATCTGGATATCGTCGGCCTCCGCGGGGATCCCGAGGCGCCGGCGGTAACGGGCGGCGATGTACTCCCGTAGCGGACGGTAGCCGTCGGTCGTCGAGTACTGGAGGGCACAGCGCCCTTCTTCCTCCATCACCGCCGCGACGGCGCGGGCGATCCCCTCCACATCGATGAGGGCGGCGTCGGGGAGTCCGCCGGCGAACGAGATCACGCCGGGCTCGCCAGACACCCTGAAGAGTTCGTCGATGAACGATGCGGGCGCATGGATCATGCGGTCGGCAAACCTGTAGTGCGTCATGGGTCTTCCTGCCGTCGCCGGGCACGGTCAGCCCGGAAACATCCATTCATTCTCGGCGAAGAGGGAGAAATATCTATTCCCGTGGCGGGACAGGGGAGAGAACGACACGCTTAATGCCGGCAAAATGGACTCTCTCTTCCATGAAAGGGCAGCATATTCATCTCTTCATCGCCGCCCTCCTCGCAGCCGGGTGCATGGGGAGCACGGAGCACGCGTGGACCGTGGAAGCGCTTACAGCCATGACATGCTCCTTCCGCACCTATCCGCTGGCACCCCTGCAGTCAGCCCTTTGACAATAAGAATTCTTTTTCCATCACCCTGAAGGGGGCGTGACACAAAGCCCATCCCTTATATGGGAGGCGCAATCAAGGGTGTGCCATGTATGATGAGTTCAAAAACCGGGTCGCCCTGATCACTGGTGGAAGCTCCGGCATCGGGGGCGCAGCGGCGCGGGCCTTCGCCACCCACGGTGCGAAGGTCGTGCTGGGGAGCAGAGGCGAGGAGGCCGGGCGCAAGACTGAACAGGAGATCAGGGAGGCCGGTGGAGAGGCGGTCTGGATCAGGACCGACGTCAGCCGCGAGGCCGAAGTCGAGGGCTTCGTCGCCGGGGCGGCAGATCAGTTCGGCCGGATCGATTACGCCTTCAACTGTGCCGGAACGAGCGGCGCAATCCGCTACCTCCCGATGCAGGCCGGCGACGACTTCGACCGGACTGTGGCAACGAACCTGCTGGGAGTGTTCCTCTGCATGAAACACGAGATCCCGGCAATGGTGCGGCAGGGCGGTGGAGCAATCGTGAACATCTCCGCGGTCGCCGGGCTCACCGGCTCTGCCGGGGCGTCGATATACGCGGCGACGAAGGCCGGAAGCCTCGCCCTGACGCGCTCGGCCGCCCTCGAGTTCTCGGCAAACGGCATCAGGGTCAACGCTGTCTGCCCCGGGATCATCCAGACCGAAGGCCTCGACGTCGCATGGCAGGACATCCCCGGGTTCACGATCGAAGAGGCGAAGCGCCGCTTCGTCGCAGAGGTGCCGGCAGGGCGGTTCGGCCGTCCCGGGGAGGTGGCGGCGGCGGTGCTCTGGCTCTGCTCTGACGCCGCCTCCTATGTCACCGGGCAGACGATCGTCGTTGACGGCGGCCTCTCGATCCGGTGATAGGCCAGCTGCACTGGCGGGGGTGGGCAAGCGCTATCTCCCCCGGGCCCGAACACCCCTATAGCCATGGACTATCTCACCCCGGATCCCGGCACCGTTGTGGTCCTGCAGACGCATCTCGGCTGGCTCGCCCCCCTGATGAACGCCGTCTCCTTCACCGGGACAGCCGTTTTTTTCTTTGCGGTCCTTCCGGCGATCTGGTGGTGTGTAAGCCCGCGGTTTGGGCTGCGGCTTGGCGTGATCGTCTCGCTCTCTGGCTGCATCAACGCCATACTGAAGGTGTTCTTTCATACACCGCGGCCGTACTGGGTGAGCACAGAGGTGCAGGCATTCTCCACCCACCAGACCTTCTCATTGCCCTCGGGCCATGCACAGAACGCCGTGTGTTTCTTCGGGGCTGCGGCCGTATGGATCCATAAACGCTGGTTCTGGGCGGTTGCAACGGCGTTCATCATCCTCACCGGGCTGTCAAGGCTCATTCTCGGCGTCCACTTTCCCGTCGACGTCCTCGCCGGATGGACCATCGGGATCGTAGTGCTTCTTCTCTTCACAGCGGCAGACCGCCGCCTCTCTCCCGGGATTCTAGCGCTCAGCCCGGCGGTGCAGGCGGCAGGCGTCACCACCGCGTCATTGCTCCTTGCCGCCATAGGAATCGCCCTTATCGTAAACGGGGGCGATATCCCGCTCTCCTGGACCGAGACCGCCGTCGCCGCCTCCGGCCTCCCGGCAACGAGGGCGATTGACCCGTACGATCCGTCCACCCTGCTCTCGTCGGCAGGCACACTCCTCGGCATCGGCCTCGGGGCAGTATGGACTGGGGGGAGGTTCTCGGCAGAAGGGAGCGTCAGTGCAAAGTTGGGGCGATACGCCATCGGCATGGCAATCGCGGCCCTCATCTACGCGGCTACGGGGCTCGTCCCTGACGGAGGCCTGGCGGCGGCCGGATGGAGCATCGAGTACCTGAGAGCGGCGGTCCTCGGACTCTGGGTATCAGGGGGTGCCCCGGCGCTCTTCAAATACCTGGGCATCGCCGGAGGAAACACCAGGCCACCGGCATGACCGGCGGTTCACAGCATCTTTCCCTGAACCTCTTCCAGTCTGACGATGTACCCGATCACCTGTTCTGAACGGTCCTTGATCGGTTTCACACTCAGTTTCGCGGTTTTAACCTTGCGGTTCCTGGACACGGCCCGCACCACATAGATCTGGTTCAGGATACCTGCCGTCCCGATATCCCTGATCAGAGTCTGCTTTGAAAACCTGATCTCGGACTGCCGGTCCTTCATCACGAGCACATCGCCGAGGCCGGCGAGAAAGGCCTCTTCATAGGAGAACCCGGTCATGTGCCCGGCATACCCATTCATGAATATGATCGTGCCCTTCTCGTCGATGAGAAAATAGGCGTCGTCTCCGGCGATCGTTTCCAGAAATTTCTTCCTGATCCGATCGATCTCGGGTTTATTCATCTGGAACGAACTGTATGCAATCTCGATCGCCGCACACAGCCCTTCCCTGGTGAACGGTTTGGTGACGTAACCGAACGGCTCCGCCGTCTTTGCCCGATCGAGAACGTCAGGTTCAGCCGTCCCGGTCAGAAACACGACTGGCGTATTAAAGCAGTGATAGATATAGTTCGCCGCGTCGATGCCGTCGAATGTTGTGCCGAGGTTGATGTCCATCAGCACAAGATCGGGAATCTTCTCCACTACCGAACCGAGCGCTTCCCTGACGGTCGAGACAGTTCCGACCACCTCATATCCCATGCGGATGAGCATGGTTTTTGTGAGGGCTGACAGAATGGCGTCGTCCTCGACGATGAGAATTCTCGGCTTATCTAAAGAAATCATAATCAAGGACACCAGACGTGATATGAAAAATAATAAAAGCCGATACTATATAAAATGAAGGGCTTTTGGCCCACCAGGATAAAAACAGAACTCATTTATTACACTAAACCGGCGTTTCTCCTCTTCCAGATCTCGATGAGCCCGAAACAGCCGGTCAGCATCATGTCGCCAGAGGGGGCGGCCTGCCATGCGCCCGGCAGGAGATGCTGCCGGTTCGGGCCGGTGACCGCCACCGGCGTCTTGCCGACCGCCTCCCGCACCGCCGCACCGTGACCCCCGTCGTCGAAGACCTCCGCATTCGTCAGCCTCCCCTCCTGAAGTTTTCTGATATAGCCGGTCAGTCTCTCTGTGTCCAGAGCGGCGGTGTGGTGTTCGAAGATCCCGCAGACCTGGCTGCCCCTGAGGGTGAAGCAGAGGGTATGGCCGTTTCCGGCGTTGACCAGGGTGATGCCGTCCTCGAAACGGTCAGCCACCCATGGATCGAGGAGGGCGCCGATCGCCGCCGCCGGGCCGGTGTCGGTGACGAGAGCGCCCGGCGCTGCCGCCAGCACCGCCTGCATCCGGCTCATGGAGGGGTGCGGGGGATCCGGGGCGAGGGCAAAGAGGTCCCAGTCCCCGGCCTCAAGGAGTGAGGTGAAGACAGAAAAGCGGTGGACGCGGTTAGAAATGTGGGGGGAGAAGCCGTGGTCCTGCACGGCGATCGCCACCTGCCCGGGATACTCGACACCGAAGAGGGAGAGGGCCGTCCGCAGTTCACTCTCCATATAGTCGGCGGTCCGCACCACGGCAGCGCCATCGGGTGCTTCCTCCGTTATGACGACACCAAGCGCCCGGACGCGCTCCGGGTTGTCATGGATCGTCAGCGCCGCAGAGGGCGTCGCCGTCACCCTGAGACCGGCGGCGAGCGCCTCCCTGACCGCGGCGACGCTCCCTCCGCCGCCCATGCAGGGGCCTTCGAGGTGCACCGGCCTTCCCGCAGTCGCCGCCCCTCTGATTGCCCGGCCCACGACGACTGTCGGGGAGGGGAGGACGAGTTTTGTTGAGTTCTCGATCGGCTGTGCGGGATCGTAGACGAGGACGTCCTGCGTCCCCCGACCGATATCGATGGCGAGGATGCGGCCGTCACCCATGGTTCAGGCCTCTGTCGGGGCGTCGACCTCCAGCTGCCCGGGCACCTTGCGGCTGCCGTGGTACTCCTTATACCGTTTCAGGGAGACGGTGAGGTCCCGGGTGAAGGCGAAGTAGCCGATCTGGGTCTTCTTGCAGAGATTCATCGCCATGTCCATCAGGCCGCGAGGGTCGGGGCGGGCCTCGCCGAGCCAGATATGGAAGATGTTGCCGCCGTCGACGATCGGGAAGAAGACGTGCTCGATCTCCATCCGTTTTGTGAGCGGGACCGGAGCGCCGGGCGCCACATGGGTGCCGTTCGTATAATAGACCGGGAGGTCCCGGGTGGTCCCGCATTCGGCCACCGCAGTCTCGACATCGCCTTTCATCACCGTGAGGGCGGCCGTCCTGAACTGCTCTTCGATCATGTCGGCGACGGCGAAACGCTGCCCTGTCGTCTCGGCAGGGGTGCGGGCGAGGGCGATGGTCATCCCGGTCCGCTGCGAGATCTCACGGGCGTAGAGTTCCAGTTCGGTCATCGCCCGAACCGCCATACGGAACGCCGCCTTCGATTCATGGAGCTGGCTGCCCGTGTGGTGCTGGACCATCTCGTTCACGCCGACGACGCCGATCGTGTAGACGAGGCCGGTGAGGTCGACGGCCACCTGCCCGCGCTCGCCGGTGTTCGGGTCTTTCGGACGCTGCATCGCAAAGGGCATCCGGCCGTTCGTCCGGATCGTCTCCATCCAGCGTCGTTTGATCGTGAAGACCTCGACGGCGACGTCCATAAGGGCCTTCAGTTCGGCAAAGAGCCGCTGATCGTCCCCTTCGGCCCTGAAGGCGGCGCGTGGACAGTTGATCGAGACGACCTGCCATGAACCCATAGAGAAGTGCTTTCCGTCCCTGAAAAAGAGTTTTTCTTCAAATTCAGAGTCTTTATCGAAGGTAGCGGAAAACTGATACGCGCAACATTGATAGCACGAGATCCCGTTTCCGGCCCCGCGGTACGATGGGAGCTGGTTGTCGTAATAAGGGGTGCCGAACTTGCTTGCCAGTTCGAAGGTGAGGAGATAGAGGTCGCGGTAGGTGGGAAGGTCGGGGTGATCCCGGTTGAACTCTTCGTCCTCGTCCATGAAGTCGGGCTCGATAGAGACTTCGGGCTTGGGGAAGGAGAAGGGCTTGCCCCAGGAGTCCCCTTCGAGCATCACCTCCATCATTGCCTTGAAGAGGAGGCGGACCTCCCGTTCGAACTCCCCATAGGTCCGTTTCGGCGCCTGCGTGCCGTCCCAGACCTTGCCCTTGTAGACGCAGGGTTTCTCTTTCCAGAGGGAAGGGACGCCCGGGGAGAGCTGGACCGAGGAGAAGACCAGCTGCCCGCCGCGGGCGACCATCATCTGGGTCATCTCGTAGACGAACATCTGCATCAGCTGCTTGATCTCGTCATAGGCCAGCCCTTCGAAATACGGGGCCATGAAGGTGAGGAAGTTGTAGTAGCCCTGCCCGCCGGCAAAGTTCGTCTGGGCGCTCCCGAGGGCCTTGACGGCGTGAAGGACGGCGACCTCGGCGCGTTTCGCCGGACCGGCCACGCTCGCCTTCGTGCCGTTGCCGTCGGGCATCAGGCCGTAATAGAAGAAGTAGCGGAGGTCCCAATCTTGACAAAACGGTCTGGATCCGAAGTATTCGAGGTCGTGGATATGGAGGTCGCCGGCAAGGTGGCGGTCGGCGAGCTCGGGCGGGAGCTGGAGGAGGTACTGCTCCTTGGAGATCTTGTCGGCCTTCTTCTTATGCGAGGTCTCGGCGTTTTCCTGCAGGTTGGCGTTGTCGTGCGCTTCGAACCCCCGGCCAACGTCGATGAGGTGGGCGTCGAAGACCGGGGTGCCGACGCGGGTGCAGACATTTCTATACTGCACCATCCCCTGCTCAAGGAGGGTTATGTTCACGATCTCCCTGATCAGGGGACCGGAGAGGGCGCGCAGACCCAGTTTTCTGATCCGGTCCTCGACCGTCCGGGCGATCTCTTCGGCCTGCTCATGGGTCGCCCCTACATACCCGTAAAACTCCTCGACAAGCCGGGTCTCCTTCACGATCTGGGCGACGATCCTGGAACGGTCCCAGTCGAAGATATGCCCCTCGGACGAGCGGACCTTCGGCATGGGGGGAACGAAGACGCCGTCAAGGGTCGCCTGCTTCGTCTGCCGGTCCACGGTCACTCACCCGCTGCAATACCGTCGATAACGTCTTCCCGCACGCGGCCGCCCGCAAAGAGGTCGGCGGAGGTGTAGAAGTCGTCTCCCAGACGCAGGACCGGCGCCTCGTTCACAAAGACGCCGTTCACCCGCAGCTCGGTCAGGTTCTCCGCGGTGGACATGTCCTGCTCCTCATAGGAGTGGCCCTTTGCCGTGAGGCAGGCCTTCAGGAGTTCGCAGTTCGGGCAGAATTCAAGGGTATATATGATAAAACGCAGGTCTTCAGCCATGGATACTCTCCCGCCATCCTCGGCTCGATGCCGATATCAGCCCATAACTATCGGGATGATCCCATATGGATTCTTCCCGGACAGAATGCAACACCTTGCATGTGAGAACGCATGAAGGTTGTGCTTTTGCGATGATGATTTTAACTCTGGCGGCGATACCATGCAGATATGGTGAGGGCTTTTGTCGCGATCGAACTCTCTGACGCCGTCAAGGAAGGGCTTGGACGTGCGCAGGAAAGGTTGCGCACCGTCGGTGGTCGGCTGAATCTGGTGGACCCCGCCCTTGCGCACATCACTCTCAAGTTTCTCGGCGATGTTGAACCGGAAAACCTTGAGCGCGTGAAAACAGCGCTCCTCAATATCAGAGGAAGCATCTACGATCTCACGCTCGTCGGGGTGTCGGGGAACAACCTCCGGCGCCCACGGGTCGTCTGGTTCGAGGTGAGGGACGGCGGCAGAACGGCACGACTCGCCGGGGCGGTGGAGGAGGCCCTCTCCCCCCTGGGGTTCGAGCCGGAGAGGCGCAGTTTCACCGCCCATGTCACCCTTGCACGGGTGAAGGAGTTCGATCCCTCGCTGTCCGGAACAATCGCAGCGATCGCCGGCATGGAGGCCGGAACCTGCACGATCGACCGGATCGCCCTCAAGAAGTCCACCCTGACACCGCAGGGCCCGATCTATGAGACCCTGCTGGAGGTGCCCCTTGGCGCGGAGTGAGAGGGAGGAGGCGGTGCTCGACCAGATCAGACCGCAGGCCGCCGAGCAGGAGGAGATCCAGGGAGTTGCCCACGAGATCATCGATGCGGTGAACGCCTCGGGCCGCGCCGAGGCGATGCTCGTCGGTTCGGTGGCACGCAGGACGTGGGTGCGGGGGGACCGCGATCTCGACATCTTCATGCTCTACGACCCGGTCCTGACGAGAGAACAACTCGAAGAGCAGGGGCTTGCGCTTGCCAGGGATATCGCACGACGTTTCGGGGATGAGTGGCGGGAGAAATACGCCGAGCACCCGTACATCAACGCCACGATCCAGGGACTCGACGTCGATCTGGTGCCCTGCTACCGGGTGGCAAGCGGGGCCGAGATCAGGAGCGCAGTCGACCGGACGCCCTTCCACACCCGGTATATCAGGGAGCGGATTGCCCCTTTCGTCGACGATGTCCTGCTCCTCAAACAGTTTGCCAAAGCAGGCGGGGTGTACGGCTCAGACCAGATGACCGAGGGGTTTGCAGGCTACCTCTGCGAACTCCTGATCCTGCACTACGGCGGGTTCCTGCCCCTTCTCCGGGCGGCCGCTCGCTGGAAACCCGGGCTTTTCATCGATATCGAGGGGCACGCCGCAAAGACCTTCGAGGAGCCGATGGTCGTCATCGACCCGGTAGATCCGAAGAGAAACGTCGCGGCCTCGGTCTCCCTATCACAGATGTTCTCCTTCGTGGAACTTTGCCGCGGCTATCTCGACACACCCTCGGATCTCTTCTTCTTCAGGCCGGCAAGAGAGCCCCTCACGCAGGAAGCGTTTGCCGCTCTCGTGGCCGGGCGGGGAACCTGCCTCTACGCCATCACCTTTGCGACGCCGCCGTTTATCCCTGACGTCGTCGTTCCCCAGCTGAGGCGGAGCCTCGAAGGTGTGCGTGCCCTGCTCGAACGCTCGGGGTTCCCGGTGAACCGGGCTGAAGAGGCGATGGGCGAGGAGCGGTGCATGCTCCTCTTCGAGCTCTTCTCCGACCGGATGCCCGCGGTCGTCCGGCATATCGGCCCGCCGCTCTGGAGCCGGGAGAACGCCGAGAAGTTCGCCGGGAAGTGGCGGAAGAGAGAGCGTTTCTCCGGCCCGTACATCGAGGACGGCCGCTATGTCGTCGAGGTGGAGCGGCGCTACACCGGTGCGGCCGCCCTGCTGGCGTCGCCCGAGGCGCTCGGTGTCGGCCTGGGCAAGCACGTGAAGCGGGCGATGGAGGAGGAGTGGACAGTGCTCGAAGGCGAGGCGTGCTGGAGTCTGGAGTTTGCTCTGTTTCTCACAGAGTTTCTGCAGAAGGAGTCCCCGTTGAGCCAGATATTGCAGGTAGGCAGGCGATAATCAGATAAATAATATTATATATTATCAACAGGATATGTCGGCACAGATGGCCCGGCCGATCCTGATCGGCGCGGAAAAGCCGTCCGGTGATCTGCCATGTCTTTTACCGAATCGGAATATACCAGACTCCTGTATCGGCGCCAGTTCATCCTCGGCCCCCGCTTTGTAGAGAGGCACGGGACCTGGAAGAGGCATGCCGTGGCCGATGGCCTCTGCCTGACGGCCCACCCCGACCTGCCGGTCACGGTGGCAGAGAGCGGGAACCGGAAACTTCTCCTTCTCGGATACCTGCTCGATCCCTATCACCCTGATCAGGATGACGCCGCCATTCTGCAGGGTATCCTGGAGGAGATCGTCCGGCCGACCGACATCTTCCAGGGCACCGCGACGCTCGGCGGGAGATGGGCCCTCATCTATGCCGATCCTGACGAGACCTGGCTTCTGAACGATCCGATGGGGCTCAGGCAGGTCGTCCATACGACCGATGCCCTCCCCGACCTCTGGTGCGCCTCCCAGCCCGGCACGATTGCCGAAGAGCTGGGCCTGGACCCCGACCCTGAGGTGATGGAGCGACTTGTCGGGGCACCCGAATACGGCGAGGCCCTCGAATACTGGTGGCCGGGCGATCTTTCCCCGTACAACGGCATAAAACACCTGCTGCCGAATCGCTACCTGGACCTGAAGAGGCGCAGCGTGCATCGGTTCTGGCCTGACCGACGATTGGAGCGGATCCGCACCGAAGAGTGCGTCAAGAAGTGCGCAACCGTCCTGCATGGCATGATGGAAAGCGCCGCAAAACGGTTCGACCTGGCACACACCGTCACCGCAGGCTGGGACTCGAGGACCGCTCTCAGCGCATGCAAAACGGTCAGCCCGGAGATCTTCTATTTCACGATGATCTATTACAACAAAACCGTAAAAACGCCGGACATACAGGTTGCCAGGGATTTGATCACCGGGCTCGGGCTGGAGCACCACCTGATCCTCTGTCCGGACTCGATGGATGCGGGGTTTGCTGAGATCTACAGGAAAAATGTCTGGGGGGCGCATGAGGGCTGGGGGGCGATCGCCCGCGGGATGTACGACCACTACCCGAAGGAGAGGGTCTGCATCAAGGGCAACGGCAGCGGTATGCTCAAATGCCGGTACAGGCAGGGATGGGACCAGGCGTGCACCGGGGAACTGCTCGCAGATCTGGCAGATATAGGGCCGATGAAGAACAACGAAATGACGATCGAGCACTTCGACCGCTGGCTTGCTGAGGCACAGGAGGTATCTGCCCGTTCGGGGATCCATATCCTCGACCTCTTCTACCAGGAGCAGCGGATGGCGCGACGGCAGGGGATGAGCCAGCTGGAGTGGGACATCGTCCAGGAGGTGCTCGTTCCCTGGAACTCCAGGGAACTGATCGCCGCCGGATTCTCGGTGGAGGGGCGGTGCCGGGGATCGCGGCACCCCCTGATCCAGCACGGGATCATCAGGGCGCTCTGGCCCGAAGTCCTCGCCATGCCGGTAAACCCGCCACCAGGCATAAAAGGCGTTGCCGCGGCGCTCCTCTGGCAGGCCAGACTCTGGCCCTTTGACCGGACGTTCTGATAGAGGGAATGGAGGTGTTCGCGGGATCATCGCCAGGGTTGGCTGGAGAGGTGAAAACTGCGAAAGGTCATAGGTGCTTCTTTAATGAGCGGCCGTTCTGGCCGGGTTTTAGAAAAAGCAGCTCAATATTTTGACACCCTCAAAACATCTGATTCTTATCGCCAGATACTATTATTCCGTTTTGCTGAGACATTCATATATGAACGGCACCGGCTCTCCCCCGCCATCATTGTCAGTCCTCTATGTCGACGACGAGCCTGCCCTCCTTGAGATCGGAAAACTCTTCCTGCAGCGGAGCGGAGATTTTGTGGTCTCCACCTGCGAGAGTGCACCAGATGCGATCCGGCTCCTCTCCGAAGCATCATTTGACGCCATCATCTCGGACTACCAGATGCCGGGGATGGACGGGATCCAGTTCCTCCAGCACCTCAGGCAGCATGGCAATACAATACCCTTCATCATCTTCACCGGAAAAGGCCGTGAGGATGTGGTGGCCGAGGCACTCAACAGTGGCGCCGACTTCTATCTCCAGAAAGGGGGCAATCCAAAGCCCCAGTTTGCTGAGCTTTCCGATAAGATCCGGTACGCTGTTGCCAGACGGCAGGTTGAAGAGGAGATCCGCCAGCAACGAGATGATCTTGCCGTGGCCCAGCAGGAGATCAGGGAGTCGGAGGAGCAGTTTCGGCAGCTCTTCGAGAGCATGGACGAAGGGATGGCTCTCCACGAACTCGTCGTGCTGGAGGGAGAAGAACCCGAAGACTACAGGATCCTGGCGGCGAACCCTTCTCTTGAACGGATCCTGGGGATCGATCGGCAGTCCATTATCGGGAAACTGAGCAGGGATGCCTACGGAACAGATGAACCCCCATATCTTCAGAGGTATGCCCGGGTTGCACAGACTGGCATACCTGATTCCTTTGAGACCTATTTCCCCCCGCTTGACAAACACTTCAGAATATCGGTTTATTCTCCCAGGAAAAACCAGTTTGCCACGATCTTCGAGGATATCACCGGGAGGATACAGAAGGAGGAGGCGCTCCGAAAGAGCGAAGAAAAGTTCAGAAACCTCGTGGAAAATCTCAACGAAATATTCTACGTCCTGGACGAAAATGCCACTATCACGTATATCTCCCGAAATATCGAATCGATTGGCGGCTATCCCGCCTCCAAGGTGATCGGGAGGCCTTACATCGACTTCGTTCACCCGGAAGACAGAGCCGGGCGAATTCTGCAGTTCAGGTCAATCCTCTCCGGCAGCAACGAGCCGACCGAATATCGCTTTCTCAAAGCAGATGGCGGATCTGTCTGGGTGAAGACGGCTGCCCGCCCGATACTCAGGGAGGGTCGCGTCGTCGGCATTCAGGGCATGCTTACTGATATCACCAGCCTTAAAATGATGGAGGCGGGGTTGCGGGAGAGCGAGGAACAGTACCGTGACCTGGCGGAAAATGCCCCGATCGGCATCCTCACCTGCGACACCGAGGGGCGTATCACCTACGTCAACCAGCGTGGGCTTGAGATCCTCGGATCGCCAGGGGAGGAGGAGACCCGCAGGATCAACCTCCTGACCTTCCCCTCTCTGGTCCGGATCGGGTTTGCAGAAATGCTTCGAAAAACCATGGATTCCGGCAGGCCCATCCCTGCCATTGAGGGAGAATACTGTACTAAGTGGGGAAAAGCAGCCTATTATCGCGTACACTTCTCACCCATTCTCTATCAGGGAACGATAACCGGCGCCCGGATCATCCTGGACGATATATCCGAGCATAAAAAAGCTGAAGGCGCCCTCAATAAGGCAAACAAGAAACTCCAGCTCCTCTCAGGGATCACCCGCCACGATATCCTGAACCAGATCATGGTAATCCAGGGATACCTCGATCTTGCAAAGGATGTGGATAAAGACCCGGCACTCTCAGAGTTTTGTGGGTATGTGGGCAGGGCGGCGGCAGCCATCCAGCGGCAGATCGAGTTCACCCGCGAGTATGAGCAACTGGGCCTAAAGGAACCCACCTGGCTCTCCCTGGGCGGCCTGATTGAAGAGAGCGATGATCCCCGCCTTCCAATCAGGCATGAATGCCGCGGCATCTCAATCTATGCTGACCCGATGATAGAGAAGGTCTTTTCGAACCTGATGGACAACACCATCCGCCATGCCGAAGGGGCAACCGGCGTGCAGATCAGGTGTTCAAAGAGCGGATCCGCCCTCATGATCACCTGGGAGGATGACGGCCCCGGTGTCCCTGATGATCAAAAGGGGCGGATCTTTGAACGTGGGTTTGGGAAGAACACCGGCCTTGGCCTCTTCCTTGCACGCGAGATCCTCGGGATCACCGGGATTGCCATCGCTGAGACCGGGGTGTATGGGGAAGGGGCGAGGTTTGAGATGCTGGTTCCAGAAGGCGGGTACCGGATCGATGCCTGACCTCATCCCCTCAGGATCGTAGGCAGGGTTTCGCCTGCTTCAATTCCAGGGGCCGCGGATCCGCAGACACCTCGGGCATGAGGGACAGTCGGTGCCGGGATGAAAGTGAGAGTATAAGAAGGGAAAATATGTTTTTCGCCAGGAATTTAAAGATAATAGTAAACGCCGGGGGGGCGAATCGCCAAAATAAAGGAAATTCTCAATTCTTTTCAAAAATTAGCCCTCTTACCCCTCACGACCCTGATCGTGATCTCGCTCCAATGACGTTAATTTTATGCGCGCCTTCAGGCGAACGATCGAGCACATCGCCGGCCGGTCGTGCTCGCTCATTCTTCGCGTCGTACCACCTCCCTCTTCGGTGGAGGGCCGCGTATCTTGACGCCCGCCCGGCCCTCGCTGCCTCCTCCCTCCCGGGCAGCAATCACGATAGTAACCCTGGCGGGCAAAGGCGGTCGATGCGCCGCGAGCCTGCGAGCAAGCATGGACCGCCGGCGGGGGTGGGTGGTGGGTAGAGCATCACCGGGCCCCCCGGGCCCGGTCATGGTGAGCACAGCGCCAGCGTCGAAGAAGAAGAGGCCGGGACGAATCCCCCGGTCAGAAAATCCGCCGCCCGCTGCGCATCCGTCGCCGCCCGCACCACATCGGCCGCCGACCCCTTCCGGATATGCCCGAGCCACCCGGCGATATAGGCCGCCGTGTTCTCCTGGAGCGGCGGCGTATCGATCCCGCACATCGCACACAGAAACGCCGCCCCCATCTCCGCCGTCAACTCCTCCCGGGAATACCGCTCGCTCCCGAACCGCACCGCCTCCGTGATCCCCTCCCGGTTCAGCCGGTGCGCCGCCCCGCTCCAGTGGGTGAGTTCATGAAAGAGCGTCGCATAATAGGCCTCCGCCGAGGTGAACCGCCCCGCCGGCGGCATCAGGATCACATCCCGCCCCGGCGCATAGGCCGGCTCCCCCGGGAGGACCCGGGGCTCGTTCTGCCTGAGGATCCCCTCACACGACGCAATCGGCCGCACCTCCCGCCCCTCGGGCACCGTCACGCCCTCGCACTGTCCGATATGGAAGACCTTGTAGCACCGCACCAGGGGCCGATCCCGCAGGCCCCGCACGAGCACCTCGTCGCCCTGGTCGTTCACCTCCCGGCGGCACTCCTCCATCGACCAGAAGACCACCATCCCCGCGGCCCGCTCCCCCCGCCGCACATAGCCGCCCATCTGCCGCACCTGGTTATAGGTCCCCCACCAGGGCGACCCGGCCAGGAGGATCCGGTTGATCCCCCGGTACGGCCGGCCCGTGAGGACGTTGCAGGGGGTCATCCCCTGCCAGGTCTGCCGCCACGGCACCGTGCCGGATGCAAGAGAGGAGAGGATCCTCTCCCGCACCTGCTCGTAGACCGACGCCATCAGGGCACCTCGATGATCTCGGTTCCCCGCCGGGCATGGGCGGCGCAGGCCTCCAGCCCGAAGACCGCCACCATCCGCTCATAGTGCCGGCGGATCCGGGCCGCCTCGTGCCGGCAGGCCGCCGCCTCCCGCTCGCAGGCCTCGGCCCGCCGCTCCAGGGCAGAGAGCCGCTCACGGTCCCCGGCCGGGGTCATGGTGTCGTAAATGGTGGGGGAGGGCGTCACCGCCGCCACCTCTTGAAATCGAACTCGGCGCCGCACTGCCCGCACCGGACCGCCCCCCGCCTGATCATACAGACGTTTCCGACCGCATCGCACCGGGGGCAGCGGCCGGCGAGGACCGCCCGCCGCTCCTGGATCTCTGTGATCGTCGTCCCGGCCATCCTCACCACTCCCACTTGATCCGCTCCCCGTCCACCGGGCACTCGTAGTAGTCCGCACCCTCCACCCGGTCGGTAGAGCCGTAGGAGAGGACCGCCCCGCAGAGCGGGCACCGCGGCACCCGCCCGGCGCCGTGCACCTGGGCGAGCGTCCGGCACCCGGCGTTGTAGTCCGGGCGGGGCACCACGGCGGCCGCCGGGCCGGTCTCGTAGGGCGAGGGGACGATAACAAAAGAATGATGAGCGGGGAGGTCAAACACTCCCTGCTCTTCATGGGCCGTGGTGGCGTTTGTGCGTCCAAACATTCACGCCACCTCGAAAACTGCCGCTTTTGCGATCTCGCCTGCGACCATCCGCAGGAACTGCGCCCGCACGACCGTATAGAGACGGTCGGCCATGTGAAAGTTCACCGCCCGCCCCGAGGCGCTCGCCAGGGCGTAGCCGTGCCGCTCGCCGTCCTCGCCGACAAGCATCGTCTCGTTGAAGGCGAACCGGCCGAGGTCGTCGATCTCCACCTGAAGGCGCCCATCTGAGAGGGCCAGCCTTCCCGCTTTTTTGAAGGTCATTTTTCGATTCCTCCGGTGAGCGGCCTTCCGCTCACTATTATAGTATAGGCCGCAATAGTATTTAAATGTATTTACAATGTATAAACATAGTATATTTTTTAGATATCTATTAATGACACAACGTTGAAACTATGATAATGGATCTCATCGAAGTCTCGATCAGGGGATATGAAGTGCGGGAGAAGACTGTCACCAAGACCGGGAACAGCGGCCACGTGATGGTGCCCCCTTCATGGATCGGGAAGCGGGTCAAAATTATTCTGCTCGATCCCGTTGAGGAAGAGTGATCCCGCTCTCCCGTCCAGGGTCCAATCGCAACGACTGCCCCCCTGAAAGGGGGGAGGAGGCCCGAAGGGCCGGGCGGGGGTGATGCCTATCGCCGCGTGCGGCGGTAGGGGGCACAGCGCAGCGTCCAGGAGCCGGGAGGCGTGCCCCGCAGGGTGACGCCTCCCGGCGGTTCTCAGCGGAGCCGGCACGGGCCGAGCCTGGGCCGCGAGGTCCGTGCGGGCGTACACCCGCACCAGAACACGCACGAAACGAGGCGGTGATGGCCGGTGAGCCTGCATCCTTGCGAACCGGTCATGCCCGCCGGCCCCACCTCATCCTGACATCACAATTGAGCACTGATATGCGCAGATCACATATCCGATCACATAAACGAGGGGATATGTGATCGATATGTGCAGATCACATAGCGGATCACAAACCCCGGCGTTCGCTCCCGCCCGGCAGGTAGCGATACCGGCTGCCCTTCCCCACGCCCTCGCGGACAATCGCGGGCTCTTCGTGCTGCACCTCTTTCATCACCCGCACCACCTGATGCCGGTCCAGGTGTGCGATCTGCCGGATCTCCGCCGCTCCCCCTCGGGATGAACCGGACGCGAACCAGCACATCAACCGGGTTGCAAACCACAACCCTTATGATCGCGAGCACCCATCTCCTTTTTCAGAGGTTAATTCTCAAAATGGGGAATCAAAATGCCTAAAAAACACAAAATCGATCGTGTCGCACTTCTGATTGAAGCCCTCTCGGCGCCGTCCCTGCGGGTGCGGTCCGTTGCCGTGCGGGGGCTTACCCCCCTCCGGGATGCACGGGCAATCCGACCTATCATTGAGTCTGTCAGGGGGCTTGAAGACGAATGCGAAGATTTCATCCCTCCCTTCATCAGCGAGGTCATGATCGCTCTCGCCTCCTCCGACGACAGAGGGGCCCTCATACCATTCTTCACCACGCTTGATGCCTCATTTGAGGACCTCCACCCGATCGTCTGGCATCTAACACAAGAGGACCGCTCGGCGATCCTCAGTCTGGCCGAACTCTATGAGGATGATATCGAACCCCTGAAACAGATCCTGTTCGGTCCGTATTCCGATTACACAAAAAATTGTGTCATCAATATCCTTGCAGAAACCGACACGTATGAGGCAGACCACGCCCTCATCGAGGTGCTCCAGGACCGGGAGATGGACGACTATCTCGTCACCGAGGCGGCCGATGCACTGGGCAGATCGAGGTGCAGGGACGCATTCCACCCGCTCTGCGCAATCCTGATCAACAAGACGGACATTTCCGACGATACCCGGAGTGCGGCGGCGGGAGCACTCGGGCGGATCGGCGATCCCCGGGCAATCGCCCCCCTTGTAGCGGTGCTGACCGACCCGGACGAAGATCGACACTCCCTGACCTATGAATTCGCCATCGATGCACTGCAAATGCTTGTGGGCAACGGCCAGGAGATCGAGGAAGACGGAGAAAATTGAGGAAATAACGCCATCTGAGGGGGATGATGAGGTGTTCAGGGTTCTTTGTGAAGCAGATTACACCTCCGATCTGGATAGCGGGCACGTGCGGTGCAGGCCCCGGGGCGCTGCTGGAGGTGATCTCAGATGTGCATCGGTGCGGGGAACGCTCTGCCGATGCCTATGAAGCATTCGAGTCGATAATTGAAGCGATGGAGAAACGGTCTGAGTGAGGCGGCCTCCCCGGAATGCCTCTCCATACCATTCCAGATTTCTCCTCAAATTCGCGCCAATTTCCGCCCGTTTTCCCGCCCTCCACCTCTCCCGTGCAGATGATCCCCTTCTTCTGGACCATCACCTCCTCAGGCAGGGCACGTACATCCAGTGGAAACAGAGGCATTTCTCCTCAATGGGAGATTTTACCGCCATTTTAGCGTTTTTAAAAACGGAGGCCAAATCATAGAGTAATACCCGTCCAGAATCGAAAATAAGGCCCATAATGGCCGCTTTAACCACGAGAGAGGGATCGAAATCCCCCCTCCCTCACCGCTCATCCCACGCAGACGACTCCCGCCCGGCGATCGAATCCCGGGCAAAGTCGAACTTCTGCGCCTGGTCCATCAGGTCGATGCCGGCATTCCGGCGGGCCCGGCGGTCCAGGGCGTCGGCGACGGTGGGGATCGCGGCAACCGCCATCCCCACGACCGACACCCCGGCGACGATCACGGTCGCATCAATCGGCATGATTCACCCAGAAGAGGGGGAAGATCCCCCTCAGTTCAGGGCCGCGACCCCGTCCGCCCAGGTCTCGACGGTCGCAAGAACGGCGTCGTCCTCGTACGAGGTGATCCGCACGCTCTCGCGGGCCAGAGCGACGTAGTAGGTCTCCCCGCTCGCGTCATGGCACTTCAGCTGGCAGCTGAAGGCGTCGGCGTCGGGGTTCCGCACGGCGTCGCCCCCGAGCGCGGTCTCGAGGGCCGCGTCGTTGAGGACGGCGGTCGCCGCTGCGTTGAAGGCGGCCATGTCCGGCGCCTTGACGGTGACGGTCCCGACGACGTTGCCCTCGACGTCCTCGTAGTTCACCCGCAGGGAATAGGACTCGCGGTTGCGCTCGACGCCAGGATGGGTCGAACCGCCCTGCACGTACTCCACACACCCGAAGGGGTTGTCGGCGATCACGCCGGCGACGATCGCCTCGAAGGTCGCAATGTCTGCGATCGGGGCCGGGATCTGCCGCACGGCGGTCTTGGTGTTGCTGGTCTCGACAAAGTCTGCCATAGATTTCTCCTGCCCGTATGCTCCCAGGTGCATCTCAGGCACACAGTAATATTACCTCAAGTAATATTAATCTACCTTGACCGCCCATGTTCTCTCGACCATGGAGGAGAGGAGCACCCGGGAACTGGTCATCGAGACCGCCCGGGACGTGAAATGGATCTGCCGGACCCTGCGGAGGATGGAGGAGGAGGGGACCTGCCGCGAGGAGCGGCTCCGTGCCCTGGAAGGGTGGCAGAGCGAACAGGTGGGCGAGAGCCGGCGGGATCGGCAGATCGCCGCCGGGGCCGGCGGGATCGTGGGCGGGGCGGTGGCTATCGTGCTGCAGATGTTTGGGTGGGGGTGAGGGGTTACCCCGTTGCCCCGGGCACCATCACGCACTGATCACGCAGATATCCGCATCCTGCCGTGGTGACCTCTTCGGCGATGGCGACGTCGTTGTTTCGGGATGCTCCTGCTCGCCCGTCTAGAGACAGGTGAGGGCGTCGCGGAAGGAGGCGACACCCCGCCCCCGCGCAAGACGCTCACGCTCGCCGACGGCGCTCATCTTAACCGCCGATAATCTCCCAACGGCCGCCTTTCCTTGGACCTACCCGTTTGAGCCGACCGGCCTGCTTCAATTGCCGGATCTGCCATTCAATCCCTTTCGGCGTGATACCGATCTGCTCTGCGAGCTCTTTTGTACTGATGGCCGGGTCGGCTGCGATCAGGGCCAGCATTTTTTCCCTGGTGTTCTCCCTAGTTTCTTCCCTAGTTTTATCCCTAGTTTCTTCCCGAGTTTCGCCGGCACCTCTGTTCTGGACCCGGCGGATGGTCGTCTGGAACCCGTCGCTGACGGCGAACGCCGGCTCCGGCAGACCTGCCTCGGTGCAGCGCCGGATCATGTCCCGCGTCCCTGTGCCCATCCGCTCGATATAGCCGGCGAGATACATCGGTTCGGCGAGGAGGGGGTTCGCCGGCACCGAGCCATGGGCCTCCCGGAGTTTTTCGAGGGTCAGGGACGGCGGGAGGGTGCCGGGGTTCCAGACTTCCAGGCGGTCGGCGAAGAGCATCACCTGCACGCTGCCGTTGCTGGTGTAGTCGCGGTGGGCGACGGCGTTGACGATCGCCTCCGCCACCGCCTCCTTCGGGATCTCGTAGCGGACCGGCGCCTGCGGACCGGCCTCGCGGGTGCCGACCGAGAGGGCGATCTTGCTTAAGACGAAGTCCACCGCCGCATCCACGAGATCGAAGACCGTGCCTTTGTAGACCTGGTAGGACGGGATCGGTTTGGCCACCTCGGTGCCGTGGAAGTGGGCGCACTTGATCTCGGAGGAGATCAGGAACCGTTGCGGCCGGTTCCCGAAGAGGAGGACCGCCGCGTTTGTCACCTTTCCGTCGTCGAGGAGGTTCAGGTGCGCCAGCAGTTCATGAGGAGAAGCGTCCCCGGCGAGGGGGAACCGGCGGGTCGCTCTGGCCGTGCGGATGAACCAGGCCATCCGCTCAGGGTCCAGGTCTCCGGGCATCGCCTTCATGCACGGGGCCGCGTCGAAGGGGCCGGAGCGGATGAGCTGTTTCTCCTCGAGGTACTCGACGAGCGCCGCATACAGCCCGGCGACCAGTTCCGAGGGGGTGTTGAACCGCTTCCGGATCAGCCCGGCCTCTGCCCTGCCGATGAGCGCACGCATCTTCGGGTGACGGGCGGCGTCGTCCGTGCCCCTGACGTAGATGAGCCGGTACTTGCCTTCGGTGGTGGCGAGGTCGAACTCCCGTTCGGTCGGCGAGAGCCCTCCGGCGTTTTCAGAGCCGTAGTCGTTCCCGAAGAGTCCGACATAGATGTCGCAGCGCCTGACCTCGTCGAGGTACAGGTCGTCGGTGCGGCGGTCGGCGGCCGGGACGTCCTCGAAGAGGAAGACCTCAAAGAACCGCCGCATCAGTGCGTCGCCCCGCAGGTAGTCGCGGAGGGCCGCCCGTTCCCCGGCGAACTCCTTCTGCACGCTGCTGATGAAGATGCGGACGGGGGTGAGGGCGAAGGGGGGCATATCTGTTTCGGGTGGTGCATGCGTTCATTTATAGTGTTCGGAGGGGGTGTGCCGCATGACGGGGCCGGGCAGGCGGTGGCGATCGTGCTGCAGATGAACGGGCAGGGGTGAAGAAGGCCGCTCTTCTAATATTCAGATCTTCGAACCAAACTTCAGTAGGAGTGAAAAATACTCTGCAAATACCGGGTTGATTATTTAATGAAACCCATCCAGCAACCAGATAAGGCATCAAAAATATCAAAACGACAATATTATTTATTCTCTCGATAAGCACCTTTCATGTGTCCTTCTAACCCCTCAAAAGTCATAATGCCAAAAAACATGGATGATCTGTTCAAACACGTCACCGAAACCAGAGAGAACACACAAAAAAAAGAAACGTGGGAGTCGTTTCTTGAGAGGTATTGGTCAATTCATAAAATCGATCCGGATCAGTTGTTTTGCAATATCCAGTTTATCGGGAGCATACAATCAAGAAAGAATATGTATTTTTGTTATGAGTACGGAGCCCTCTACCTCCTATCAACTGGATTTAAAGAGATCACCAGGCCAAACATCGTCATGAAAGAAGAAGTCGAAGAGCTTGCTGACTTCATCTCAGATACCAGGCCCCTTAAAGCCTTTTCATTAAGCCAACTGATGGATGCGATGTGCGGCCATACTTTTTCATCAGAAAGGATCTCAGAGGCATTGGCGTTAAACCGGACTGAAACATTGAGGGACGACCCGCTTTATCTGTTGGTGATGAATGCGTGCTATGTGCTGACGGCCCTCAACAGGTTGTCCCTCGATAAAGTCGGAAGAGGCGTTATCTTCTCAAAGAAAGTGCGTAAGGACCAGCATGCAGACGACACCGATATCTATGCAGGCATCAGATATGTCGGGAAAATACGGGATAAAACATGGCTTTTCGAAAATCAAAAATTATACTTTACGATCCAGATGAATCTCTTCCGGGGGAGTATCGTGCCATACATAAAGGAGGAGATCGAGTATCTTCAAAAATTTGTAACACAATATCCTGTTGGTGAACGAGTCATCATAAATGATATCGTGGGCGATTTTGATTACTCCAAACGATTCCAGAAGATCTATACCCAGATCGAATACCGCAATATTAGAAATGACCGTGATGATAGGGATTTCTTTGTAAGCAGGATAAAAAACAGTCTTGAAGTGGTCGAATATCTCGCTCATTCTGTAAAAGTGAAAAAGGAAGGCAGGAATAGAGTATTTGAACGGATTTGACGGCTGACTGAAAGATATCAATACTCCATGGAGCAAGACCCTTGACTGTAAAAATCTGGCTTGGCAGCCTGGACGAACTGAATGCATGGGATGAACCGGTCTTCTGGACCCCTGAATCAGAACAAAACCCTCATCTGTTGATATCCGGGGCTTCAGGATCGGGAAAGACAGAGACCCTGAAGGTGATCTGTGAGGAACTGAATCGTCAGAATATCCCCCTGCTGATCTTTGATTTCCATGACGATTTTCTGGGGTTTGGATCGAATATTGTCAATGAAGATAAAATCCGGATCCATCCCCTGCAGATCCTCGTCGGCGAGAAACCGAAGGATGTGGTCTATAAGGTCTCATCCATCATCAGGCACACCTTCAATGGCATCACAGATGTCCAGGAGGGGACGTTGCGAGAGGCAATGAGGTTGTTTTACACCGATTCCGGGATCGATGATCTCAACAGACCTCTCGCGACCGAGACCCCCCTGCTGCCATTTTCGCAGTTTAAATACTATATTGAGATGACATCCTCAGAACAGCGTACGATGAACAGTCTGAAGATAAAACTGGACATCCTCTTTGATTATGAATTGTTCCAGGCATCTGGGGATGCTGTCAATTTCGACTCGCTTCTGTCGTCATCGACAGTGTTCCAGTTGAAGAATGCTCCAAGTGACGATGTGAAACAGATCGTTGCCGATTTGATGATCAACAAATTGATCCAGTACTCCTATCGCCTTGAAAAGACCAACACTGTACGATTGTATTGTATCCTGGATGAAGCCCACAGGATGACCTATAAGGGTTCCCCGATCGATACCCTCTTTCGGGAAGCACGGAAATATGGCATCGGTGTTATTTTAGCATCGCAGCGGGCGATCGATTTCAATGAGACGCTTCTTGCAAATGCGGGCACGATCATCACCCTGAAACAGAATCTTGTAAAGGATGCCGGGTATATTGCGAAGAATAAATGGGCGGACAAGCAGGTCCTGCTGAATGCTCGCCCGGGGTGTGGGTTTATCAAACGGTCAAGTGAGAACCGGGCAAAGCAGATTCAGGTCGTTCCGCTCGGCGAGAGGGCGAAGAACCAGATTTGATCTTTTTTCAGGAGTGGGATCCAGGGAGGGTGGATGTGCAGGGTTTTGCTCACCCCACCATCCCGAACCACGCCCCCCGCAGCCCGACATTATACTGGGCGATGAAGAGGGCATCCCCGACCTCGATCGCCCCGTTCTCGTGCACGTCGGTCTGCCGGAAGAGATCAGTCCCGGCCACCGGTGCCCCCTCCAGCCCGACGACCACCCGCAGCACCCGGAGGGTGTCGGCCTGGTTCACGACGCCGTCGTCGTTGGCGTCGCCGAGGAGCACGGGAAGGACGTCGATCGTCCGTGTCGCCGTATCCTCCCCGCCGTTGACCGAGAGGGTGACGGTGTAGATGCCGGCGGCGGTATAGGTGTGCGACGGGTGCTGCACCGCCGCCGTCCCGCCGTCGCCGAAGGTCCAGGACCAGGATCTGGCGTTCGTCGAGAGGTCGGCGAACCTGACCGTCAGGGGTGCGACGCCCAGGGCGGGCGAGGCGGTGAACGCCGCGTGCGTCCCGGTGGGATCGAGGGCGCTCGCCGGGGCGGTGAGGTCCAGGCGGACGACGGCCCCGGGGGAGAACGCCAGCGTCTCGGCGGCCGCCTCCCCGTTCACGGTGAAGGCGACGGTCGCCCCGGCCGTCTCGCCGCCGATGATCAACCGCTCATCGAAAGTGCCGGCGCCGCCCATCACGCCGTCCTGGTCCAGGGTGATCTGCCCGCAGACCGCCCCGTCGATCAGGGCGGCGACGACCGTTCCGGCCGGGGCCGGAGTGCCGCCGCAGGTCACGGTCCCGTAGACCTCCTGCGGGAGGGCGGGCACGGCCGCGGCCGGGAGGGCGAGGAGGAAGAGCAGGAAGAGAAGGCAGACGGTCTTCATCTTCATCACGCCCCGATGGCGGCGAGTGTGCCGTCCTCTGTCATATACAGCCAGTAACCCTTCGCCGGGAGCATCCAGCCCGCGTCGCTGTGATCGCCGCTCCCGCCCCTGATGATCGAGGTCTCGTAGGTCTGACTCTCTGCGTCAAAGCCCATCAACACCGACCAGGAATTGCCGAGGGATAGGAGGGCATCGCGTGCCGCAGTAGGTCTTGTGTCAGAGAACCCGATCGCGTTCCACCCGACCGCAAGAGCGCGCTCGGGCGGCGCCTGCGGGGTACCGGTGGCATAGGAGAGGGGGATGTCCACATCTGCCGCCGCGTAGATCCAGTAGCCCTCCAGCGGGCGGATCCGGTCGGTGGGCTTCAGGGGGATCCAGGATCGGGTGGGGGTATCGTAGCGGAAGATCGAGTGACCTGCCGTATCCACCCCGGCGAAGATCGCCGTGGTGTCCTTCCCGATGGAGAGGGTCTTTGGTGTGGAGACGAAGTTCCAGCCCTGGGAGAGGGGGATGGAGGTTACCGGCGGGGTGGCGGGTGAGGTCTCTGAGAGCGAGACATTCAGCCGGTAGTCGCTCCCGACGACGACGGTATCGTCACTCCTCTGAAAACTGTGGAAGAGGAGGATGTCATCAGCCCCGTCGCCGGTCGGCACCGTGCCGGTGAGGTTGACGAGCACGCTCACCTCTGTGTCGGACTGATACGCAAGGTCCCACCCGGCGATCGAGAGCTGGTGGTTCCCGACCGTCTGGTAGGTCTGGAAGTTCGGCACACCGTCGATCGCGATGTTATAGGACCAGACCGGGTCATCGATCCCGGTGGCGAAGACCAGGGAGTGGGCGGGGGGGAAGGTATAATCACGATAAGAACCTTCGAGGCGGATCTCGCCCTCAAGCCTGAATGCACCGCCGGCAACGATGTTGGCGAGCGGGGGGTCCACGTGCAGGCGCTCGATCTCGTAGTTGCCATCGAGAGAGGGGCGCGGGTGGGAGAAGCCGTAGAGTTCGAACTGTGCCGTGGCAGCGGGTTCCCCACCCGGAGCGGTGACGTTCAGGGTGTAGCGCCCCTCGGTCATGCCGGTCGAGTCCACCGGGAAATGCCAGTATCTGATGTTGTCGGTCCCAGACACCGTCACCGTCCCGTTTCGGGCCGGCGCCGTCTCCCCTTCCAGGGTGAAGGCGTAGTGCAGTTCGGTGCCCTCAGGGAGGCAGGCCGAACCCGAGACGGTGAAGGTCTCGCCGACGTCGTAACTGCCGACGGCGTCGATCCTTATCCACTGCACGGCGGGATCGAGCACCTCAAACGAGAGGCGGATGTAGGTGTCGTCGCAGTTCGGCGAGTTGAGCATATCGCAGAGGGCGGTGATGGCTTCGGAGGCGGCCAGGCTGCCGAGGTCGACACCCCACCCCCAGTCATTGACGATGCTGAAGTCTGTGGTGCTCCCCGGGGAACGAGCATAGACATCGAAGACGCCATTGGTCATCGGGTGCTGGACGACCAGATAGCACTGCCCGGCAGGAGGGGTCAGGTCGCCCGGGACGGTGTACGAGAAGGTGCCGTCGTCTCCCACGGTGGCGTTTACCCCGAGCAGGCGGTAATTTTCACCGGTTACCCAGATCTGGACCGCCTCTGGATCGTCCTCTACAACCCCGGAGACGGTGATCTGATCCCCTAAGACGACGGTGGCCTGGAGGGTATCGACTGAGATATAGGGGGACTGTATGATTGCCGACCCATTTGTCTCTTCAACCTCTTCCCATTGTGCCATCGCAGGTAGCATCATACAGCACCCGGCGATGAGTATCACATAGACGGTAATGTTTGTTTTTGATCGCATTTTCATCTCCATCACGCCCCGATGGCGGCAAGGGTGCCGTTACCGGTCATATACAGCCAGTAGCCCTTCGCCGGGAGCATCCAGCCTGAATCGCTGTGATCTCCGCTCCCGCCCCTGATGATCGAGGTCTCGTAGGTCTGACTCTCGCCGTCAAAGCCCATCAGCACCGACCAGGCACTCCCGAGGGAGACGAGCGTATCACGGGCTGTGGCAGGTTCGGTGTCAGAAAAGCCGATGGCGTTCCAGCCCGTCGTCAGGGTGCGGGTTGCCGGAGCCTGTGGCGAGGCGGTGGCGTAGGTGAGGGGGATCTCCGTCGCCGTCGCCGCGTAGATCCAGTAGCCCTCGAGGGGGCGGACCGGGTCGGTGGGCTTCAGCGCCGCCCAGGCCCCGGTCAGGGTGTCGTAGCGGAGGATCGAGTGGCCGGCCGTGTCCACCCCGGCGAAGATCGCCGCGGTGTCGCTCCCGGCGGCGAGGGTCTTTGGCGTGGAGACGAAGTTCCAGCCGGAGGAGAGGAGGAACGCCGTGCTGTTGTAGGCAGGAGGCCCAACCACTGATCCTCCACCTCCACCTCCTCCGTCACCCGGGGAGGTCAGGTTGATCATGAACGCACTCCCCGGTATGGGCGTGCTGCCCCCGGCCAGCTGGGTGATGCTCTGAATGGTGACGGTTTTTAGCCCATCCACCTCAGGGACGGAGGGATCAGATGTCGGATTGATAGCATGGCACTGGGCCATGAGATATACGTCCACGTCCACACCGGCTGGATATGCGAGATCCCAACCATTGATCGTGATTATCCCGTAATCAGATCGGGACATAACATCGTTGCCATTGACCGCAATCGTGTAACGAATCGGATCATGGAAAATAACACGTTCATACTGTAGGTTGCCGATCTGGAGTGCATCCCCCGAAGAGAACGGTGTTCCATTCTTATCTGCAGGGTTCATGGTTGCAAGGACGGTGAACAACTTCGATGAAATATCAGTCTGGAATGGCTCTGCGACAGAGGGGTACACGAATGCGCACTCGACTCCATAATCTGCCGATTCAGGATAGATCGGCTCTGATCCACCATAGAGTGTGAAATTCAAACGGTCCTGCACAGCCCCGTCCTGACTTGAGAGCGTGACAGCGTAATCGCCCCCTTCAAGGGTTTTAAGGTCCAGGCTAAATTGCCAGGGATAGTATGAGAGTGACTCTATTATGGTGGATCCCGAGGTACAAACCGCTGTACCGTTATAGGGTGTCACCGTCCATGTGAGAGGCGTTCCGACGGGATAATTGGAGTGCCCCATGAATGTGATCGTTCCGTCATCTATCCGTTCATTCTCATTTTCATTTAAAAAATTCACATCGAATCTGATGTATCTGCTCTCCTCCACATGGAATGACACCATGGCCGCGGTATCGTCGCAGGAGGGAGAGAACACAGCATCGGTAACAGCCTGTGCTGCATCTATCGGCGAGAGCGTGGCGAGATCGGTGACCGTCCCGTCCGCCTCGATGATCCAGGAGTCGGTGAGGTTCTCGGGGTGGAGGGGCCGCACACCGAACTCGCCATCCCCCATCGGGTGCTGGGCGATCACATAGTAATCCCCTGAAAAGTTGATGGTGTCCTCGGACTGCAGGGAATATGACCACTGGCCGTCCTGATAATAAGAGAGGTTCGAGCCCTGTTCTCCCATGACCCGACAACCCTCTCCGAAGATCCACATCTGCACAGCGGGCGGATTGCCGGTCGCCTGTCCGCTGATGGAAAGAGTGCCTCCCTGACTGATGCTCACATCGTTGACCGAGGCAGAGATGAATGGCTTTTTCAGGATGATATCTGCGGTGCAATAGACGACGCCCTCAAGGTGGTCGGCGTCCACCGGCGCCCCTGTATCATCGGTAGCCGCACTCACCGCATACACCCGGCACGTCCCTTCATCCAGAAGCGGTGCAAGGACAGAGGTGTCCCATCGATATAGATATGAGTCTCCCCCTTCGAGGAGGCAGACGGTGTAATGACCGTCGGCCGCATGGGCGCTGACGTTGTCCAGTGCGATTCCCGTTGCGATGGCGATCTCTGGACTGGTCAGGAAGAGGTATACGGCCCTGGTATCGGTATTGGTGACTGACAGCCTGATCTCGTCACCAACATAATAGACGCCGCTCCCTTCGGCGGTGAGGGTGACTGCGCCCCTTTCGACCGTGACCGTCACCTCATCACATCTGGTGGTATCTCTCGGGTCGAGGACCTTGATCGTGAAGATCTGTCCGTCGTCGGTGGCGGTGGTGAACTCGATAGAGCGGGTGCCACCATTCGAGGAGGTGGTGAAGAAGGCAGCGGTACCGGGAACATATGCGCCGCCGACGATCGCACGCTCATTGTTGGCGAGGGTGTCAGCAGCGGGGTCAGATGCGAGCGCAAAGGCGACGTTGGTGATGGTCACACTGGGTTGACCCGGCTTGATGGTCGGGTACTGGTTGGCCGCCGCTAGGCTGGCGTTCTTGATGTACAGGTAGTAGTCCGTCTTGAAGTCGCCGGTGATGGTCACGACGAAGGGGTAGTTCCTGACGACGTTCTCCTTGTTGGAGACGATGGAGATCTCCTTCGTGGCAACGGAGAAGATCACGACGTTGGAGTCGGTGGCGTAGTCGGCGAAGCCGGTGGGGGTGGCCCAGACGGCGTTCGTGGTGTAGGTGCCTTCCTCAAGCTGGCTGATGTCTATGTTGCGGTAGTACGTCCTCGGGGCGTTCAGCGGGAGGCCCGTAAAGTTCTGGACAAGACCTGCAGCGTCGGGAATCTCATGGATGATACCGCCGCCGGGCGTGACGATCCTGACATTCACGGTAGCGACATCCGCACTGATGAGGAAGGTGCCGACCTCGGTTGCATCGAACCTGAAGGCGATGGGCGTGTTCTTGGTCACCGTCTTGCCGGCGATAGATGCGCTGAGGTCGTTTTCGAGGCAGACGCCAAAGTATATCTCAGGATTGCGGATGTAGATCTTCTTTGCTGTGTCTCTCATGAGGTAATAGGTACCATAATTACCCTGCATATCGATCTGGGTCAGGTCGAGGTTTGCCGCGTTGGCGACCGGGATCGAGAAGATCATTCCCTTTGTGGGGTCGTCATCAAAATACATCGCGAGCTGATCCCCGTCCTCCGCAATTCCCGAGAGGTCGAGGTCAGCCTCATAGTCAAACACCGTATCGCCGTTTCCAATCGCCCGGCCCGCCCCGGGCGCCGCCATGAGGCAGAGCCCGACGAGCAGGACGAGTATGGCAGTTCTCCGTTCAGGCACCATATGCATCCGTCCTTCATGCACGGGACAGATCGGCCAATCGAAAATACGGTGGGGGATCCGGGGAGATGGCGGGCCGGAGTGTTCTCCGGGCCCGCCGGGGGTTTTCTCCCGTGCGCAGGGGATAATTATCTGCCCCCATCCATAAAGGTGTCGTTATGGAAGGAGAGATCGGTCCCTTCACTTTCACCCCGCACGCGGCCCGCCCCTATATACCCTCCCGATCACCCCTTCACCATGAAACATCCCTCCCTCATGAGCGACCAGACGCTCTTTCGCGACCCGGCAATCTTCGAGACCACCCACCTCCCCGAGGTCTTCAACTACCGCGACGCCCAGATGAACGACCTCGCCTTCGCCCTGCGGCCGGCCGTCCGGGGTTTTTCGCCGTTGAACACGGTGCTCCGGGGGCCGCCGGGCACCGGGAAGACCACGGCCGTCCGCCGGATCTTTGCCGAGGTGCGGGAGGTGACGCAGCGGGTCGTGCCGGTGCTCATCTCCTGCCAGACCGAACAGGCGCCCAATGCGATCTACAGCCAGATCTTTCGCGCCATCTTCGGCCATATGCCGCCCAGGTCAGGGGTTGCGAACGAGCGGATCCTGGAAAAGATCGCCCTGCGCCTGATCGAGCGCAAGGCGGCGCTCGTGGTCTGCCTGGACGACGCACACTACCTCATCCCGGACGGGACGCTGAACCGTGTGCTCTCGGCGATCCTCAGGATGTACGAGGCATGGCCGGGCACCCACACCGGGGTGTTTCTGACCATATCCGACCTGAGCACCGATTTTACCCGGACGCTCAACCCGGCGACGCTCTCGGTGCTCCACGCCGCGAACGTGTATTTCATGCCCTATGGAGCGGAGGAGATCCGGGAGATCCTCCTCGACCGGATCAGGGTGGGGCTGTACCCGGGGGTGGTGCCGCCGGCGGCGCTGGACTATCTGGTGGAGCGGACATACGCCTGCTGCGATCTCCGGATGGGGCTGGACCTGGTGAAGCGGGCGGCCACGACGGCCGAGCGGGAGGCGCGGACCGAGGTGACGGTGGAGGACCTGGCGGCGGCGTTTCAGATCTCCCGGCACCTGGAGGTGGCGACGGTGGTGGGCACGCTCTCTTCGGGCGAGCGGGCGGTGCTCGATGCGGTGCTGGCGGTGGAGAACGAGGGGCCGGAGCAGGTGATAGCGAAGCAGGTGTACGAGCGCCTCGGCGAGAGGGAGCATGTCAGTTATACGGTGTTTCATGAGCGGTTGCGGAAACTGGAGCACCTGCGCCTGCTGGACCTGACGGTGCGGCAGGAGAAGGGGAGGAGGCGGGAGATTTTTGTGCGGGAGGGGGTGGAGGAGGTGCTCCAGGGCCCGGCAGGTTCATCGGGGGCGAATCGATGTGCAGGAGTGTGTGACGATGAAAAATGGTGAGGTGAAGGTGGCGGGGGTGATCACGGTCGATCTCTCGCGGGAGTTCTGGGAGTCGACGTCGATCGCCTCGACCGAGGGGGATGTATCGGTGCCGGGGAGGGAGGAGATCACGATCGGGGTAACGAGACGGTGAACCTATGGGATCGGGTGATCCTCCAGATGGTCCGGACCCGGGGAAAGAAGGGGCCCGGTTTCTTGCATGGGTGAAGAAAAGAGGTTCGATGGTTCGCTTCAAGGACTGCCATAAAAAACATCTCCAGTCCGGTTTTGATGCGCATTCATTTGTCCGGTCTCTAGGATCCCCCTTTATTGAGAAGTACGCCTGGCGGGGAGAGGCGGTTCTGAAACTTGAGGATCTCCCCTGGGCCGACCGCTGGATGATCTGGTATGGCGAAGAGGTGCCCCATCATCGGCACTGGCAGCAACTGAAAAAATAATTTCAATAATAGAAAATATTTTTATTGTTTGGGGAGCAGGTATGATGGATATGTGGTTACTATGACCGGCACAGTCTACCCGGAGTTGCCTGCAGAACGTGCGCAGTTCCTTGAAAAACCGTTTGGGGGGCTTTTCGGGAAAACGGTGCTTTCGCAGGTGGTTGAAGAGGTCGTGGCCGATCCTTCTGCGCTCTATACCCCGAAATATCTCCAGGAACTGACCGGAGCCTCGGCGCCCCGGCTCAGGGAAGCCCTTGCGACCCTCACGTCGCTTTGTCTGCTGCACCGGAAGGAGATCGACCGGCAGCACCCGGTCTTCTCCGTCAATACGGGGTCGAAGGTCTTTGTGGCGCTTTCGTTCCTCGCATATGCGGTCCTCGACGATCGTGACGGCTCGGGGTGCATGGATCAGGCGGTCTGTGAGTATTATCAGACGACACTCAGGGAGGAGTGCGAACCGTTCGCCCTGGCCTCGACGGTCGATACCGAATATGTGGCTGAGGACGGAACATGCACCGGATGCTACGGGGCGGCGGTCTGAATGGATGGAGAGGAGAAGAAGAGCGGCAGAATGGTGATCGATCTGCGGGAGATGTACGAGTATGAACCGTCCGATCTGGTTCCGGAGATTGGCGAGACGGTGTACTCGAACCTTGCCTATGTGCAGGCCACGCACCGCGATGTGTTCATCGATTTTCTCCAGATGCCGGGCGTGAAGCGGGACGGGAAGATGCACGTGCAGGGGACGCGGGTGTATATGTCCCATGCGGCGGCGCAGAAACTTGCCGGGGCGCTTGCAGGCACGGTGGAGAGGGTCTATTCAGACGGGGCGATGGAGCAGTACCGCCCGGAGAGGGCCGGGGAGCGGGAGCTTTCGACGCAGGTTTCTCGGGTGACGAAGGAGAGGACGGTTTAATTGGTGCTCTTCTCACAGGTCTGATGCCTGCACTTTCTCTGAACCGGGGGGCGCTCTTTCCGGCAGGTGCATCGGGGGCGAATCGATGTGCAGGAGTGTGCGACGATGAAAAATGTTGAGATGAAGGTGGAGGGGGATAGGCTGGTGATCACGGTCGATCTCTCGCGGGAGTTTGGAGCGTCGAAGTCAGGGAAGTCGATCACGATCGCCTCGACGGATGGGAATGTGTCGGTGCCGGGGCGGGAGGAGATCAAGATCGGGGTGAATGTGTACCGGAAGAAGTGAAGGATGAGAGGTAGTACGAATCAATGGTAAAGGATATATTTCTCGGATAACTGATTCTATAATATCTCATTAGGTATTTATGCGAAAAAGATCGCCGAACATTCGAATTAAGCCAGATATATTTCGCTGGTTGCGTGAAAGTTCAGGGTGGACTCTTGAAGACGTGAGTAACCATTTGAATGTCTCGGTCGAGTGGGTTTTAAAATGGGAACGGGGAGAAAAAGAGCCCACACTTAACGAAATAAAGAATTTATCAAAGGCATATAAAAGGCCTCTGGCTGCATTTTTTCTTCCTGCGCCGGAGAGTGAACTTCCTCTCCCCCAGGATTTCAGAAGGCTTCCTGGACAGCAGCGTCCACTTTCAAAGAAGACTATTCTGGCGATCCGAAAAGCGCGGAATCTACAAGTCATTTGCACCGAACTGATGACAAATGTTGATATTCCGGTCGACCCGGATGTGATACGTGCACAGTTGAGTGACGATGCTGAGGACATCGCTCTTAGGGAAAGAGATAGATTTGGTATTTGGATTGAGGATCAACACCCGTGGCATAATCCCTATGAAGCATTCAAGAACTGGCGGGATCTCATCGAACATAAAAATATCCGTGTTTTTCAGTTTCCAATGGAATTGGAGGAACTCCGGGGGGTTGCTCTGATGGATTCGAAACCATATGCCATTGTCATAAATTCTTCAGACACGATACAGGCACGCATATTCACTTTATTCCACGAATATGGACATATATTGCTCCACGAACCTGCCCTTTGCACACCTGAAAATCCCATGACTGGTGATAGCCATGGAGCGAAGGTTGAGAGTTGGTGCAATCATTTTGCAGGTGCATTTCTTCTTCCTCAAGAAAGTATCAGAGGAGATTTTGCCCGATGCGGTTTGCACGGCTACAGCCGGATTGCAGCCCGATATAAGGTTAGTCTTTCAACGGTTCTCACTCGACTTGTATCCCTCCATCTCATCTCCCAAAACCAGTATCTCAGTGAAATGAGGAAACTCTCCGGGGAGAGTAGCGATAAAGAGGATCAGGCCGGTGGGGGGGGTGAAAGTTCTGCCCGGCGTGCTCAGAGAGAGAGGGGGGAGGTTTTTGTCTCTCTTGTCCTTGAAAACACACAAAGAGGACTTATTACCAGCAGCCGGGCTCTGGACTACCTCGATATAAAAACAAAGCACCTTGGTGAATTGACAAAACAAAAGCCGTGATATAATGCCGGGTAATTCATTCTATGTCATTGATTCTTCTTCTCTTATTGATATGAAAATGTATTACCCGATGACCGTTTTCAGATCTCTCTGGGTGCGATGTGATAGTTTAATTGCTGAGGGTCGTCTGTGTGCACCCCCTGTCGTGCTTGAAGAACTTGAACAAAAAGATGATGAACTGACCGAGTGGGCACGGGGTCGTAATGGTGCATTGTTCCACCTGGACTCTTCCGATCTCATGGGACGAGTGAGTGAGATCCTCGGGGTTTTTCCAAATCTTATCAATTCGAATCTGGATCGAGAGCAGGCAGATCCTTTTGTTATCGCGATGGCCCTCGAAAAAAGAGAGGGTCCGCAACAGATGCTCTGTGGCGGCGGCGATGTTTACGTTGTTACCGAGGAGAAGAATAATAGAAACGGAAACAAAACAAAAATCCCAAAGGTCTGTGACCATTTTGGGCTCCCATATATCTCCATGGTCGATATGATGGTCAATGAGGGCTGGGAATTTTAATTGTGCATATTTTCGATCAAGAGGAACAAGATAGAACAATGGAATGGATTGTCACGCTTTCCGGAGATAACCACTTATTGGAGGAGTTATCAAAATCATTCAGCAGTGCCGACATCTGCATACAGAAAGAGAATGGGAATTATGTTCTCAAATCAGATCGATTTGCAGAGCTCTCCGCCGAGCAAGATGTACGGGATCACGCGGAAAAGTTGTTACAATTGCTCAAGGGTCCTGCAAAACTTGCTCTGGGTAATGGGCCTGCAATAAAAATTAATCATATTCTGCAGATCTGTGAGGATGGAACAAGGCACTGTTTTGTCCATCTTTCGGAATGTGTCATGTTGTCTTGTTCTGTTGATGTGAGAATAACAAATCCTGATGGGACCGTCGAAGAACATCATCCTGCAGATGCCACTGTGGATTGGGTGAGCCTCTCCCAAAAGGATCCTGCCGTCAAAATGATGTTTGATCAGGTGTCTGATGATTTTGAAAACTGGCATGGTCTGTACAATGTCTTTGACATTATACGGGAGGATGTTGGGGACATTCCCAGAAAGGGTTGGTGTGACGCAGGAGAATTGAAAAGGTTTACACAGACTGCCAACAGCAAGGAGGCCGTAGGTGTGAAGGCCAGGCATGGGAAATGGATCTCGGCACCATGCAACCCAATGTCATTATCTGAGGCAAAAGGATTGATGAAAAAAATAATCACAGAATGGTTGCAGGAGAAAGCGATCCGCTATGGCCTTTAATACTGGCCGTATCATTCCGCCTTTTGCTAGGGGTCTGATGTGACGCACTCACTCGAGCGCCTTTCAATTCTCTCCTGATTGGACCGATGTGGTTGTCGAAGATAAACAGGCGGATCGGTGCACTGATCAGGTAGTCCCGGTGCATCAGGGCGTTGACCAGCAACTCTTCAAAGACCACCGGCGAGATCTCCGGGACGCCGGGGGCGGAACCGTCTCACGACACCCGAGTAGCGGGAGGAGTCCTCAATTCTTTCTGGGCATCCTGGCCGTGTGAAATCAATACGTACAAGTGTTCATACACACAACCGGAAAAAGAGCGATCCATGGTAGACCTCACGGTTAAAATGATCATCGAAGTCCAGATCCATATTATCATGGCGAGTAAACACCAGGAGGATGAAAGAACCGAGGGGCTTGTACGTGACTATGGAACTCTCGATTATCTCGTCGATGAGATGAATTACATCAACGATTCATGCACTAAGGCCGCCCTGATGCTTCATGGCATTGCTTCCCGGCACCCCTTTTATCAGGGAAATAAACGGACTGCACTCGCCATTGCAGAAATAATCCTCATGCTCGAGGGGGGATGGTATATTGCTGCCGAGGATGAGGCGATCGATCTCTATGTTCGTGAAGTTGCATGTTATCAGCATGACCTTAATGAAGTGAAATGCTGGCTTCAGAAAAACTGCCAAAAAATGTAGGATTAATGCTGGGCCAGGAGATCATATGCCCGCCTGTGCCTCTGCATCGAGAGTTCGAGGGCGGCCCGCTCGACCGGGGTGAGACCTTTCTCTTCTTTACCGTGATCTACCAGTCTGAAGGCACTATCTACATTATATGTCGTAGTTTCACCGATGGTGAAGGTGCCACGAGGGGCAAAAGAGCCCGAGCTTCCAGCGACCATAGTAGAGTTCTCCGATGAGCGGAAACGATACGGTCCAACGGATTTCATGAATCCCTCTTCGTTATTCGAATTTTTCATCCTCGGACACATGCTGGCACCTCCTCATTTTTACTGGATTATCTTCCAGCCCTGAGACATAGGTGTTACGTTGATATTAATGTTCAGATCTGGATTCCTGATCGCGTTGATCATAATTCTTGATCGATAGTCGCTTCGAATTCTAGTGCTCTCGACCGTTGCGTTAAAAAACTCATAATAAACAGGTTGTACAGGCACAACATGGACGTTCTGTAAAAATTGTTGGTAGACCTGCTTGAGAAGATCAGGGGGGAGATTGGCTGGCACCTGTATCTGGGGTACCGGCCCAATCTGCTGGGATAGAACGGGGTCGGCCATAGCAACCTCAAAGGGATTGAAAGGCTCATTACATCTCATCTCTCCTTCGAGATCTTTCCAGACTTTCCAGATGAGGGTTTCAAGGTCATCAGGAGCTTCTATGATAGGAAGCCCAATCTTCTTCGCCTCTGCTCGTCCAACCGGGTAGCCGTGATGGTAAAAGGATTTATTGAGGGCTTCTGAGATCGCCCGCACTTTGTTCTGGTCGTCCATGTGGAGGCTGAGAAGTTTTTCTCCGAGGGATAGGGCAAGGTTTGAACTTCGCTTTGCAGCTCCGATCGGAACTGTACCAACCTCTTTGCAGAGGAGTTCAAAGGCGCGTTCTTTCTGTGCCTGGTCTGTAATCCCAACATCGGACTGGACAAAGTCAATGAAATGCGAGAGGTCTTCGGCTGCAAAGTCCAGGCCTTCCCGTTTTCCTTCATTGTTCTTTTCCACATGGAGTTGTGGATCCACAGGGCCAAGGTTCGAGAAAGGGTGCATGATAATCTCGTCTGCACCGAGGGCGAGGAGCGTTGCAGCACTGTAGGCCTGGTATGGGAGGAGAACCCCGATTTTGTCGAATCGTTCTCTAAGCATACTGATTATGCGCCATGAGACAATCGGATCGCCTCCCTCGCTGACGATGAGGATATCGACCCCGTGCGCGGTCGTGGGAAGTCGTTGGATCTGCTCGCAAAACATTGGTATCGCATCAGATCCCATGCGCCCTCCACCACCATCGCTACGGGAACTGGTGACATAGGTTATCAAAGGTCGCTTTCGTACTTCTTCGATCTGTTTATAGAGTTCTACCCGCTCGGCATAGCCCATACAATACCCTTTGTTTGTCCCTATATCAAGATGATGAAATATTCGTACCTCAGTGCAGAATTGCCACGATGAAAACACATCCGATCAAAAATCCTATCACAAAGAGAACTATGCCCAGAGCGGGACTACCAGCACTCCAGGCCATCGTAAAGATTTCTATGACTCCAATAACGGCTATTACTGCAGAAAAAACAGCGAAAATGGCCCGGAAAGATCTAAAATCAGATTCCGGGCTGCTCTCTTCGCAGACTTCGACGGTGGTCTCGAATACCTGACCGACAATGGCCTCGGGTTCGGCCTGGATGCCGGTCTTCAGAGCGATGCCGGCAAATATCCCGGCGCAAAGTCCTTCAAAAAATATTTTAGTCTCTGGGGACTGGCCAGGGGAAGTTGTATGCCGTCTCCGTGCCATATGTGACGATCAGAGCGCTCCAGCAAAATGCTTTGTGCTCGATGGGTCGGACCATCCGGGAGGTGGCCAGAACCCGGAGGCGCACGAACCGACGACCGACGCGATCAGGTGTGTCCCGATCTTCCTCGCCAGCTGCTTCTTCTCCGCCGCAGTCCTATCCAGCAGCACCTCTGCAGGTTCGTACCGCAGGGCACTGCGGCACCCGTTTGCCCTACACCACCAACTGCAGGGTGAAGGCGGAGAAATGGTCAATACGCTTTATTTCAGAGCCTATTCGTCAGCTGCCTCCTTCCTGACGGCATCAAAGATCTCTTTTGCCAGAATTGGAAATGCAGACCCCTGAAACTCCTGATCAGACATATACCGCGTCACGATCTTGTCATTATCGGCCATGCGATCGATCATGATCTCCTCGATCAGTCTGCGGATCCCCAGTTCAAATTTGTCGAGCGGATTCGCGAGAGCGGTCTGGATCACCCGGTCATCGCTGCAGGCGCTTTCCTTGATCTGCTGGAAGAACAACCGGTCTCCTTCGGCGAACTGTGTCCCGAAACGCTCGTTCAGGACCTCTATGATCTCGGAAAGGGGTGCTTTTTCTTCCTTTGCCTTGCCGGTGCCGACTGCTGAGGGCGCTCTTACACCGGGGACGTCTCCCTCTCTCAGATCGATGGCGCCGGAAAAGACCCGCTCCAGACGGTAGTACTGGAGTTCGACCTCGTTGCTCACTTTCACGATCTCCTCGTCCTGGTCGAGGGTCAGATGAGGGATCAGGAAGCGCCCATAACTGTAGAGCATCTCCAAATCCGGGTCGTTATACGGCATGATCTGGCTCATGAATGCATACAGCCGGACGTAACTGCAGAGTCTGTCGCGGAACTCCTGCTTCTTCTCCTCATCTTCAATCCCCTTAAAGCGGTCCACGGCGGGCTGGAGGTGGAACTGCATGCGGGCATGGTCCGAGGGTTTTTGTTGGTCTGGCGGTTTGTAAAAGATCCTGGCGAAGGCCGCCACCTCGCTCCAGAAGTACACCTGCGCCTGGTCGAGTTGAAATTTGAGGGCTTCAAGCTGCGACGGATCGGTGCATTCCTGGAGGCTGGTTTTGTCATAATAGGGTTTGAATGCCCCGTAAATATCTTCGGCCTCGTTGACGAAGTCAAGAACGAACGGCTCGTCTTTTCCCGGGATCTTCCGGTTGAGCCGGGATAAGGCCTGTACGGCATGGACGCCGTCGAGCCGTTTGTCGACATACATCGTGTGGAGCAGCGGCTGATCAAAGCCTGTCTGGTACTTGTTGGCCGCAATGAGGATCTGGTAATCGTTAGAGTCGAACCGTTCGGGGAGCTGGGATTCACTGATGTGCTGGCCGGTGATCACGTCGATGTTCATGCCGGGTTCGGTGTACTCAAGGCCGGTGTTCGGGTCCGTGACGGTTCCGCTGAAGGCGACGAGGGGATGGATGTCGGTGTATCCGTGTTCGTCGATGTAGCGCTGGAATGCCTCCATATAGCGGACGGCATTGAGGCGTGTGGCGGTGATCAGCATCGCCTTTGCCCGGCCGCCGAGACGGTGCTGCACATGGGTGCGGAAGTGTTCCACGATCACCGCGGTCTTCTGCTCGATGTTGTAGGGGTGGAGACTCATGAATTTTGCGAGCACCCGGGCCGCCTTCTTCCTGGGCATAGCGGGGTCTTCCTCGATGGCCTTCAGGAGTCTGTAGTAGGTGGCATAGGTGGTGTAATTGGTCAGGACGTCGAGGATGAACCCTTCTTCTATCGCCTGGCGCATGCTGTAGAGGTGGAAGGCTTCAGGGACGCCGTCTGCGCCGGGTCTGCCGAAGAGTTCGATCGTCTTGCCTTTGGGTGTGGCGGTGAAGGCGAAGAAACTCAGGTTTGGCTGCCGGCCGCGGGATTGCATGACCTGGTTTAACCCATCTTCCCAGTCGGGATCGCCGTTTTCCCCGGGTGTTGCGGCTGCACCGAGGATCGCCTTCAATTCCCGGGAAGTCTCACCGCTCTGGCTGGAGTGGGCTTCGTCCACGATCACCGCATAGTTTCGGACGGCGATGGCCCGCTGCCACGCTTTTGCCTGTTCTTTCTCCTCTTCGGTCGCCTCTTCGAGGTTTTTTGCCCCTGCTGCGGTGAGCAACCCATGCAACACAAACGGGAACTTCTGGAGGGTGGTAACCACGATCTTTGTGCCGTCGATGAGGGCTGCGGCCAGTTGTTTTGAGTCCTGGTCGATGGCCTGGACTACTCCCTGTGCGTGTTCGATCTGGTAGATGGCGTCCTGGAGTTGCTGGTCGAGGATGCGGCGGTCGGTGATGACGATGACGCAGTCGAAGATTTTTTTGTCGTCTGCGTTGTGGAGGCTGGCGAGCCGGTGGGAGAGCCAGGAGATGCTGTTGGTCTTGCCGCTGCCGGCGGAGTGCTGGATGAGATAGTTGTGTCCCGGACCTTCTTTTTTGGCGGCGGCGACGATCGCGCGGAGGGCGTCGAGCTGGTGGTAGCGGGGGAAGACCATCTTCTCCTTTTTGATACGCTTTTTCCCGCCGTGCCCGTCGTCGACGGTCTGTTCCTTATTTTCGATGAACATGAAGCGGCCGATGATGTCGAGGAAACTGTCGCGCTGGAGGACGTCTTCCCAGAAGTAACCGGTGCGGTAGCCGGAGGGATGGGCGGGGTTGCCGGCGCCGCACTGGATCTGGCCGGGGTGGCTGCCGCGGTTGAACGGGAGGAAGTTTGTCCGGTCGTTTTCGAGGCAGGTGGTCATGTACACCTGTTCACTGTCGGCGGCGAAGTGGACGAGGGACCGCTTTTTGAACTGGAAGAGGGGAGCACGCGGGTCCCGGTCTTCACGGTATTGCCTCACGGCGTTGCGCCAGGTCTGGCCGGTCCCGGGGTTTTTCAGTTCGCAGGTCGCCACCGGGATGCCGTTGACGGCGAAGAGGAGGTCCACGGTGTCGCACCTGCCCGGGTGGCAGGGGACCTGGCGCGTGAGAGTCAGCTGGTTTTTTGCGTAGAGGGCAAGGGTCTCTGCGTTGAGGCCGTGGGCCGGTTTGAAGGAGGCGAGCCTGAAGGTCTTACCGTAGAACTTGAAGCCGTGGCGGAGGACGTGGAGGGTGCCTTTGGTGTCGAGTTCTTTGACCAGGGTCGCGAGGATGAGGTCTTCGAGCCGTTCCCCGTGGAGTCCCTGCATCTCGGCCCAGAGGTCGGGTTGCGTCTCCTGGAGGAAGGAGACGATCCGCTGCGGGAAGAGGGCGCGTTCGACGTCCCATTCTTCTTTTTTGCCCGCCTGCCAGCCTCCTTTGCGGAGGATCTCTTCGAGGTAGGTTTCAAAGGCCTTCTCGTCGGTCTGACCGGTCATACCTCTGCCCTCTCCCGCACATCGATCTTCCCGGTGACGGCGGCGGTGATCAGCGCCGAGCGGTACTCCTGCAGGCGGTCGATCACCGCTTCTTCCAGGGAGACCAGACGATCGATCTTTGCGGTCTGGCGGTCGAGGAAGTCGGCGATGGCGCGTTGTTCGGGGAGAGGGGGGATCAATATAGGTATATTACGAAGAATGTCGGTATTTATTGACTCCCTCGTAGATCCAACAGACTGCAGTTCTACGAATGTTAGTCCCGCCTCCGAACCGAGAATATAAAGAGCATATCTCCTATTGATTTGTGGATTTCTCAATCGGAGTCTCAACATTTGACCAGAGATTAGCCATCCATCTTCTTTTTCCGTACATAACGCAATTCTTCCGACACTTCCAACACGACTGAAGACGAGATCACCGGTCTGCAACCGATACATTGCCAATCGACTCGCATCTTCTTCAGATATTCTGGGTATTTCAGTATCGTCGATTTTAAAGTCATTCACATTACGAATCAAAATCAGTGGAACACCCTCATCTACATAATCACTTGCATGGAGTTGTGCCCCGAAAGGTCCAGTTTGGACGACCGATTGATCGTTTCCTTCAAGCAACTTTACTTTCGCAACACCCCAGTGCTCTGGCACATCTCCCAGCCATTCAACACCCGAAGGCTTGAGCGGGGGATGGGGGTCGAGCCCGGCGGCCCGGGCGGCGGCGGGCGGGAGGCCGCGGGTGACCGTCCGCGAGATGAGGGCGGAGCGCTTCTCCTTCAGTCTCTCGATGAGCGCCCGCCTCTTTGCGATGAGGGTGTCGATCCGTCCGGTCTGGCGGTCGAGGAAATCGGCGATGGCGCGCTGTTCGTCAATCGGAGGAAGTGGTAACAACGCCTCTCCAATTGCACTTTTTGGCAATCCATATCGTGTCACACCAGTTGCGGCGATCTGGAACTGGTGGTTGACGGCACTGGATTGTAAGGACCGAAAGAGAAATGCCCCCAGTAGTTTCCGGAGGTTGGGCCGAATAATTGCAAGGTGGTAACCACATACAAGATCTGGAGTTGTCTCCCTAACAAGGGCAGGAACAGCAATATCATCCCATTCCTCAGAGTCTTTGGTAATTACCACGTCACCGAGATGGAGTCTGAACCTTTGAATCTCCTCGGCGGTTGCCGTTGTCTCCATCAACTCTAATCCCGGATGGATGTGGTCATTGTAGTAGACATCTGTGTAGTTGCAGAGCCGGACTGGTAATTCGTCTTCAGATGGAACCTTATCTACATTACTTGTCCTGGTATTTGCTGTGGTTTTAAGCCGCTTCACCTCCCACCCCGCCGGCACATCCCCCAGCCACGCCACGCCGCTGGGCTTATACGAAGGATAAGGGGAATACTTCACTCGGCCACCTCCTCCAGAAGCGCCAGGATTTCCCTCTCCAGCGCCTTGATCTCTGCATCAATCTCCTCCAGGGACCGCGGGGGCTCGTACTGGTAGAAGTGGCGGTTGAGCGGGATCTCATACCCCACCTTCGTCCTCTTCTCGTCAATCCAGGCGTCGGGTACATGGGGCAGCACCTCGCGTGCAACATACTCCTCGATGCTCTCCTTCAGGGGCACGCTCTCGGTGTCTCGGAGGTCTGCATCCGGCTCAGGATTGCCTTTGCTATCGCGGCAGATCTCCGCCGTCTCGTCCCGCTCGCCCAGGGCGTTCAGCACCGCCTTCAACTCTGCGGCTGTCAGGAGCACCCCTTTCCTGCGGTCCATCGCCCGCAGGTCGCGGAGGAAGGCGATACGATCCTTGTAGCATTTTCCCCCACTGGATTCTGCGAATGCTTCGAGAAGTGCACGTATCTCTTGCTGCCGCTGCTTTCCCGCCCCTATCTCCTTGAGGCGCATCTCCCCATCCTTTTTCTTGCTCGTGGCAAGGTTCTGGAAGGCCGTCTCATTCACGATCCGCTCGATACGCTCAGGTGTGGCCTGGAAATTCAGCCGGAGCGGGCGCTCGACAGTGATCTTCTGGTAGCCAAAATCCTCGTTATCGAAGATCTTGCTGACAACAACGCTCTTCTCATCACCGTTCGTACCGATCAGGCGCGTCTCGCCGTCCCGGAAGGCGCCATAGATCCGCGTGATCTCCCCGATCTGGTCGGGTTCCCCCTCGTCCTTCTCCCCGATCTTGTTCCGCTTGTTCCCCAGGCTCTTCTTCATCTTCACAAAGAACTGGCGTGCATCGATGAGCTGGACCTTCCCCTTACGCTCCTCGGCCTTCCGGTTCGTCAGCACCCAGATGTAGGTAGAGATCCCCGTATTGTAGAAGAGCTGGTCAGGCAGGGCGACAACCGCCTCAAGCCAGTCGTTCTCGATGATCCACCGGCGGATCTCGCTCTCCCCGCTCCCGGCATCGCCCGTGAACAACGGCGACCCGTTGAAGACGATGCCGATCCGGCTGCCGCCTTTTTCTGGCGGGCACATCTTGGAGATCATATGCTGGAGGAAGAGCAGCGAACCGTCATTGATGCGGGGCAACCCTGCGCCGAACCGGCCATTGTAGCCCAGCGTTTCATATTCCTTCGTGATAAACGCCTGTTGCGTCTTCCACTCCACGCCGAAGGGCGGGTTCGCCAGCATATAATCAAACGTGATCTTCTCGCCACTGTCGCTGTAGCTGAAACTGTCCTTGGCAAAAGAGTCGCCAAGCCGGATATTATCCGCCTCCTCCCCTTTGATCAGCATGTCGGACTTACAGATCGCCCAGGCCTCATCATTCAGATCCTGACCATAGAGCAGCGGTTTGGCCTCGTTGTTCAGCTCGTGGATGTATTGCTCGGCCACTGAGAGCATCCCCCCGGTCCCGCAGGCCGGATCGAAGATCGTCTTCACCACATGGCTCCGGGCCAGATCCTTCTCAGGCGAGAGCAGGAGGTTCACGATCAACTTGATCACCTCGCGCGGGGTGAAGTGCTCCCCGGCCTCTTCGTTCGACTGTTCGGATCCGATCCTGATCAATTCCTCGAAGATATAGCCCATCTGGATATTATCCACATGATCAGGGGAGAGATTGACCGTATCGAACGCCTTGATGACCTCATAGAGGAGGTTCTTTTCATCCATCTTGGCAATCTGCTGACTGAACGCAAATCTCTCCATTATTTTGCGGACGTTGGGAGAGAAACCGTTGATATAACCGTTTAGATTTGGAGCAAGATTTTCCGGGTCATCGAGCAATGTGTGGAAGGTCAATCTGGACAGATTATAAAAGGGCAGGCCTGTGATCTTCTGAAGTTTGCTGCGAATAACACTCTCCGGCTTGTTCTTGATCTCAGCGTACTCCTGGAGAACCAGTTCTTTGGTGGGCACCAGCAGACAGTCAAAGCGCCGCAGCACGGTAAGGGGCAGGATAACCTTCCTGTATTCGTTGCGCTTGTACGGTCCCCTGAGCAAATTGCAGATGTTCCAGATGAAATTTGCCATTTCAGCGTGTGTAGCCGTTGTGCTGCTGTTCTTTGTTGCCATCATTCCATCACTCGTGTTCCATAAGATTCGTGGGTGTCGTGTATAGCCATTCTTATTGCCTGCACCGATCATCCTGCAGGTTTTTCATTTCCATAACCGCTACGTCCAGATCAAACTTCATCCCCGCATCACCATCTGGATCGTTCAGCCGGTTACCTCAAGAATGAAATCATGTTTCGCGATAATTTTAACCGAATATCCTGCAATGAACCTTCTATTTCCTCAAAGGCACGATATACTTTTTCAATTGTATCGATGTCCTCTACAGGAAGTATCTTCTGCGAATGCCCCGGCAAAAGAGCCTTTTAGTATCCTCAGATCTCCCCGGCCCGGAACCGCAGGGTGATATACAAGACCCGCACAAATGTCATCTTATGACCCGCTGGCTCGCCATATCCAACCGCACAAACTCCGACATCACGATCAAAAAACACCTCTGGGGCGTCCCGAAGCGCGCCATCAACCAGATCAGCAAGACCCACCCATGCGACACCCTCCTCGTCTATGTCGGGCAGCAGGTGATCGATAAGGACACCACCCTCCCGCCGGCGATCACCGGGTGCTTCGAGATCATCTCAGAGGTCTATGAGGACGCAAAACCGGTCTTCACCGCACCCCCGAAACTCGGGAATGAGGTCTTCCCGCTGCGGATCAAACTGAAGACGATAGAGGTCTTCGACCCCCCGGTCGAGTTCAAGCCCCTGATCCCGCACCTCGCCTTCATCACCAACAAAAAGCAGTGGTCCGGGCACATCAGGGGCCAGGCGATGCGGACGATCCCGGAGGAGGACCACGCGTATATCATGAAGGCGGCACAGACGCCGCGGGACTGATCAGATGGGCGACATCCGCATCTTCCGCATCGACGGCCCGCAGGCAGAAGAACTCAAAGGCACCTCCGTCGCCCTGGAAAAATCCCTCCAAACCTACATGGAGCAGAACCTCGAACCCCTCCTCGGCGTCACCTTCCTGGCCAGCGAATATGCCACCGGCAAGACGCACGGCGGCCGGATTGACACCCTCGGTATCGACGAGAACGGCTTCCCGGTCATCATCGAATACAAGCGGGCGCTCAACGAGAACGTCATCAACCAGGGGCTCTACTACCTCGACTGGCTCCTCGACCACAAGGCCGAGTTCGAACTCCTCTACCTGAAGAAGTTCAAGAAGCAGGGCGACGAGGTCATCGACTGGACCGGCCCCCGCCTCCTCTGCATCGCCGGCGACTTCACCAAATACGATGTCCACGCCGTCCAGCAGATCAACCGGAATGTGGAGCTGATCCGCTACCGCCAGTTCGACCGCTCCCTCCTCCTCCTCGACCTGGTGAACGTCACCTCCCAGAACGGCGACACCGCCGCCCCGGCACCCTCCGCCCCCGGCAGAAAATCGACTGGGAAGACCTTCAGCGACGCCCTCGCCCTCTCTGACACCGACCTGCAGGACCGCTACGAAGCCATCAAGGCCTTCTGCCTCGCCCTCGGCGACGACGTCCAGGTGAAGATCACCAAATTCTATGCGGCCTTCCGGCGGATCAAAAACTTCACCAGTGTCGAGATACGCCCGCAGTCCGGCCTGCTCCTCCTCTACCTCCGCCTCGACCCCGACACCGTCACCCTCGAGGAGGGGTTCACCCGCGACGTGAGAAGGATCGGTCACTGGGGGACCGGCGACCTGGAGATCGTCATCCGCTCGGACGCCGAACTGGAGCGGGCCCGCCCCCTGATCGTGCGGAGTTATGAGGAGAACTGAGTTTTGATGAAAATCCCTTTCAGCGGAAAGTATCTGAGGGAATAGACCTCATCTTTTTTCTGGGAATGAAAATAGTCAATATCGTCTCCTCAGGCGACCTCCACCAGCCCGTCCCCTTCCAGCGGCTGCCCGAACTCCCCGCCAGCAGGTACAAATACGACCCAGAGATGTATCACGGAGCCTACCTACTCCTCAACGCAGGCAAGGCCACCGTCTACCGGAGCGGAAAATATATTTTAATCGGTCTGAAAGCGCTTGAAGAGGTAGATACATCATTCAAAGAACTCCTCGCCCTCCTCTCCCCCATCATCGACCCCTCCCTCGTCTCGCCGCCGCGGGTCCAGAACATCGTCGGCATGGAGGATTTTCAGGTCGAGATCCCGTTGACAAGGCTCGTCGTCGCCCTCCAGATGGAGCGCGTCGAGTACGAACCCGAACAGTTCCCGGGCGTCATCTACCGGGGGGAGCAGGGCACCGCCCTGATCTTCTCCTCGGGCAAGGTGATCCTCGCCGGGTTCAAAGACCTGGGTGCGATGGCGGCGTTCGCATCAGAACTGAAGGAAAAGATCAGGACGATCGGATAACGTCTCTTCCTCGCATTCGCCGCCCGAATCAACGGTGTGCATCCCCGAGGAACCGCACATCGCAAATCGCCGTTGTGTCCAGCACCCGCCCCCGGTTCCGCACGATATGGCCCAGGTCCCCCGTCCACAGCACCAGCCCCGGCACACACAGCGCCAGGTCATGGGCGTCGAGCACCACCTCGATATCGTCCGGGTCGTCGATGGCGTTCAACCCCCGGTAGATCTCCGGGTAATCGGTCCGCCGCCGGTGCAGGGAGAGCACCGCCCGGTCCTCCAGGCGGGCCAGGCGTCGGGTGCACTCCCCCTCATAGCAGGTCTTCACCTCCTCCAGCACCTTCCCGATCGCCGCCGCCTCCCTCCCGGCCCTGGCGATCGCCTCAGCCACAACACCCTGGATCCTCCACGTCGCCACCTCCGCCTCCAGGGCATCGGCCGACGGATCCCGTTTCAGGGCGGCGATCGCCCGGCGGAACTCCCGCACAATCTTTTTCTGGATTGTGGCACACCGCCCGCCGTTCTCGACCCCGAAACACTCCCCCCAGACAAACGTGCTCGAATAATTCAGTTCGGGATCGTCAAACACACAGGTCGCCGCCCGCCCCCAACCATCGGCGGCATGAAAATAGTAGCCGATCAGGACGTTGCTGTCATGGAAATACGGCAGCCTAACGCCTCCCCGGCGGCATCTCAAGCGCCAGGGACCGGGAGAGGCGCATTGTCAGGTCAAGGAGATCGCTGGTCGTTGTTGTGACCTCGCAGAGGTTTTCGGGGTGCTCACGGAAGAGACCCTCCCTGATGGTATCAAATCTCTCCTCCACCTCCTCGCAGTACGCCGCCAGCACCTCTCTCCCGACCGCACCGGACTGCACGGCGTACGAAGTAAAGCACAGGGCGTCGCAGCACTCAGCGGTCAGGGATGACACCACCGCCGGGTTCAATCGAAGGGCCAGGCGGAAGGTGTCGTCCCATGCGAGGTATGCGTCGTAGAAGACCGCAAGCGAGGGGAGGGGGTAGCGCACCACGAGATCGTCGAGGACCTCCTCCACCTTTACGACCCGTTCCGGGGTAAAGGGATGGATGGCATCTGAGAGATCCGCCGACAGCGTGGTCATGCGGGTACAGAACTCCCGCTGAAACCCGTCGATAAAGAGCCCGAAACTTTCAACAAGCCGCATCTCATCGTCATCGAGGGCAAAGTAATCGAGGGGGATCTCTTCACCGTCCCTGAATTCTTTCCAGAGCCGGAGGTGGTGGGTGAGGTCGCTGACCGATGTGGCCTTTTTCCCCCTGAGTGCTGTCAGGATCATGTGAAAGAGAGCGATTTCATAGCGGCTGAACAGATCACGGTTCACCGGCACCCTGACCTGAAACAGATAATGGTCATAGGGCCGGGTGGCCGAACTTTTCCCCTTCCCTCTGCTCTTCTTGACCGTGAAAAAGTCGTTTGTTTCGCCGGTGAGAGAGTACGCCACCGGATCCACCGGTCCCTTCGGCATCCTGATGTAGGTGCTGTCAAAGAGGGTGGTGCCCCGCTGGTTATAGTGGATGAGGTCGGCGAAGAAGATGAACTTCATCAGTTTTGTCCGACCGATGGCGGGGTCATGCTCCATCGCATAGAGCATCGCATGGATTTTTTTGAGTTTTTTCATACC